>JACAEQ010000023.1 GCA_013388755.1 Chloroflexota bacterium | reverse complement strand
CCCCCTCTCCCCCTCTCCCGCGCTCCTGGTCTCCCACTCCTGCGCTATGGCTACCAGCCGATCGGCGACCAGCACAACCAGTGCCGCGGCCAGTATGCAGAGAAAGGGCAGCAACGGCATCGCATTACGAAAAAACACGACCGTGACGCCAGAGAGTTGCAGCACTGCCGGAACAACCACGGCAAGCACGAGCAGGTCGGCGCGGCGACGGCGAACAAACGCCAGCAGCACACCACCCAGGCATGCCCAGGCCAGCAGGGCCCCTTCGCGCGTCAGCGCCCACCAGTAGAAGAGCGCCGGCTGCGATGACTCAGCGCCAGGATGACCTTCGAAACGGTAATGGATGACGATGCCGGCCAGGTCGGCGAGGATGCGCGGCAGGTCGCGCAGCCAGTATGGCACGCCGAGCGTGAAGCCGAGCAGAATGCCGAGGAAGGCGCACAGGGCGTTGAACGTTGCACGTTGAACGTTGCACGTTGAACGATGTGCGGCGAAAAAGCAAGCAAGCGCCAGGGCGATTACGAGCGAACCGGCGTTCCACTTTGTCGCTGTAGCCAGCCCGACGCCCATCCCGGCGAGCAGCACGAGCGCGAATGTCTCTCGTTCGCTCCTTCTCCCGGCCTCCGCTGTATCAGCGCCAAGCCGTGCAATGGCAAGAAACGCCAGCAGCGTGAAGAACATCGCCGGCGTGTCGGTCGTCACATAGTGGGCATCGCCAGCAGCCGCTGGCATGACTGCCAGCAACGTCGCTGCAATCAGGCCAGCGGCATGGCCATAGAGCATCCGCCCGGCGACATAGGTCAGCCCTACCGCTCCCGTGCCGAGCAGCGCCGTCATGGCGCGCGCCCAGACGTAAAACAGGGCCGGATCAACGTCGACTGGCGCGCGGTACAGCCCGGTGCCGGCGCCCCAGAGGAAATGCGCCGCGGCCACCCCGACCTGCATGTAGACGTACAGCGTTGGATAGGTATATGAGAAGGGGCTGAAATCACCGGTGCGCAGCATGCGCAGCGCATCCTCGGCCACGGCCCATTCATCGGGGTGCTCAAAGTAGGGCAGGCCGAAGGCGAGACCCGGCGTTCGGAGGGCCAGCGCCAGCATGATCACTGCCACAATCGCTACGGCCCGCGGCAGGCGTCGCGAAGCAAGCGCGCTACGCACGAGGCCGGCGACACGCGGCTGCGCCACGATCGATGCCAGCAACGCCAGCGCCAGCGCGCCCTGCAGCGGCCCGGCCCGGCCGGCGAGAACGCCGCGCCCCAGCGCCAGCGCCAGAAACACCAGCGCCGCCAGCGCGCCGGGTAAGATCCGCAGCATCCAGGGCCAGACGCGGCGGCGCGCCGCAGCAATGCTCTGCTCAGCAGGAACGTTCGCCATGAGTGGGATTATACCATTGACGATCGGATGCCCGGTGCTCGCACATCCGAACAAACATGCTAATAACTCTTGCCGCCTCACAGGCAAAACCACTGACACCCGCCTGGCCAGCCGTTCATGATTCACTGCAGCGTTGTGGGAAAACCATGTGGGATAATGTGGGATAATGTGGGATAAGTTTGGGATAGCGAGTGTAAGGTCATGGACAAAAGCGCCGCTTCTGGCTACCGGTTGCGCATCGCGCACCTGTACCCCGACCATATGAATATCTACGGCGATCGCGGCAATGTCATCGCATTACGGCAACGGTGCACCTGGCGCGGCATCATCTGCGAGGTCGTGCCGGTCGGGCCAGGCGACGGGGTCGACTGGGAGACGATTGACATCGCATTCTTTGGCGGCGGCCAGGATAGTGGTCAGGCGCTGATTGCCGAAGATTTCCTGGAGCGCCAGGGGCCGGCGTTGCGTGCCGCCATTGACGACGGCCTGGCCATGCTGGCGATTTGCGGCGGCTATCAACTACTCGGCCATTACTTTCTGACCCATACCGGCCAGCGCCTCCCCGGGATCGGCGCCCTTGACGTGTATACCGTCGGCGGCAATGTGCGACTCATCGGTAACGTGGTGGTGGAAGTCGCCGCGGCGACGCTGCAAACCAGCGTCGCTCCTGATCCACATGCCGGCCCCATCCAGCTCGTTGGCTTCGAGAACCACTCCGGCCGGACCTACCCGGGCGCGGGGGTGCGCCCGCTGGGGCACGTGCTTGCCGGCCATGGCAACAATGGCGAGGATGGTACCGAGGGAGCGGTCTACCGCAATACGATCGGCTGTTACCTGCACGGCTCATTGTTACCGAAGAATCCGCAACTCGCCGATCACCTGATCGCAACCGCATTACACCGGCGCTACGGCAATGGCGCATTGCTCGCGCCGCTCGACGACAGCATGGAACTGGCCGCGCAGCGCGCCATGGTCGCGCGGTTACTGGTGCAGCGTTAAAGAGCGGGATGCGCCAGGCGACGGGCTCTGTGTAGTGCGTCGCGACGTGCCACCGGCGTTTCCGGCCACCACGCTCAGCCCTCCCCGACCGCCTGCGCCTGACGTCCAATCAGCGCAGAGACAGCTTCTTCAAGATTGGCGGACGTGCGGAAGGTCTGCAGATCGACGCCGAGCGCGACGATTGTATGCGCAACGTCGGCACGGATGCCAACCATCCACGGTTCGGCGCCAAGCAAACGTACCGCTGCCGCAGTCTGGAGAAGCGCCTGCACAACCTGTGTGTCAATCAGCGGCACACCGGTAATATCGAAGATAACCACCTTCGCCCGGAGCTGAACCACAGCCGCCAGCACCGTTGCGCTCATCTCGGTTGCACGACGGGTATCAAGCGCGCCAATCAGGGGCAACACCAGGACGCCGGGGAGAATAGGAAGGGCCGGCACGCTCAAGGCCCGGACAGTATCCCGGGTCGCGCTCAGTTCATCAATGGTCCGTTGCAGCGAGGCTGTGCGTTCCGTTACCATCTGTTCGAGGGAAGCACGCAGCGACTCCAGCTCCTGTTCCCGCACCCGTGCCCGCGTCAGCGATTCGTGCAGCGCACTACCGAAGCGGTCGAGGAACACGCTCAACACGACGACAATCAGTGCGAAGCTGGCCACTCGCGCAATCGGGGTCTGTTCCGGCATGCTGACGAAGGCAATCCACTGTGGCCAGTAGATCGTGCCGAGGACATTCAGCGCCACCATGGCAATGGCGGTGATACATGCGGCCCACATGCTGCGCCTGCTCATCACCATGCCTGCCAGCGTGATTGGCAACGTCAGGGACAGGATCGTTGCCTCTGCCGCCTGCATTCCCACCGCCACCATTGTGATCGCGATTGCCAGCATCAAGCCGGCAATGGCAACATGGCCAGCTGCGCGAAAGCTGCCCCGGCGGAGTAGCCAGAGGGCGCTTCCAGACGTCGCGATCAAGGTCGCATACGAAGCAGCCGCTACCACAAAAGTGGCGTATGTCGCAGTTGTTGCTATGCCGATGCCCATGCCGATCACGGCCGCCCCGCCAATCGTCAACGCCACTCCCTGCAGCAGGCCCGCTTGCCGGCGTTGTAACTCATCCTCATATGGCAATTGTTTCAGCCAGTGGCGCAAGGATGCAATCATGTTTATCTCCTTACGTGCATGGATCGCGCCAACAGAACGACAGCGTGCACAGCCCGCCAGATGGCAGCATACCATGCGTGCATCGCCGCATCATGATCGAAATATGCGCAGAATCATGCATATTTTGATATGAGGTTTCAATCCTACAGCAAGGTGTGGAGCAACCCGTGGCCAGCGCAGGACGCTACGCGGGCCCATCCTCTGGCACGGTCCTGACGGGTTTCATGGGATATAATGGCGACACCAGCGCCCGGTCAGCCAGACGCTGGATACGGTACTTAGAGCCTATCCGAATAACGGACTGTCATTGCGAGCGAAGCGAAGCAATCTCCGCTCGTGCCGCTCGATGGCTTCAGCCACGCTGCGCTCGCTGCACGCGGTCGCTGGCGCTCCGCGCAATGACCGCATGCCCATGGGTTTTCGGATAGGCACGAAGGAACGGACGATGCCTCAAAAACACGACTATGACGCGATCATCGTCGGCGGCGGGCACAACGGCCTGGCATGCGCCGGATACCTGGCGCGCGCCGGCTTGCGCACTCTGGTGCTCGAACGCCGCCCGATCGTCGGCGGCGCGGTATGCACCGAAGAGGTGATTCCCGGGTACAGGATTGACGTTGGTTCGTCGGCACACATCATGATCCGCCTCACGCCGGTGATCCGCGATCTTGAACTGGAGCGCCACGGGCTCGAGTATTGCGATATGGATCCGTATGCGTTCTATCCCGTGCCCGATGGTTCCGGCGCCATTGCGCTTTATCGCGATGTCGAGAAGACGTGCGAGTCGATCGCGACGGTCTCGCCACGCGACGCTGAGGCGTACCGGCAATTTGTCGCGTACTGGCGCCCGATCAATGAGGCCGTATTCGAAACGTTCCTCAACCCGCCAACGGTCACAGGCCTGCTCGGCAGCATGGTCAGGGCGCAGGTTCGTAGCGGCAGGATGGACACCACGCTCGAAACGGTCCGGCGCCTGTTCACATCGTACGGCCAGTTGATTATCGAGCAGTTCGAGAGCGAGCCGATGCGCGCATTCATGGCCTGGCTCGGCGCGCAGTCCGGCCCTGCGCCCGATGAGATCGGCGGTGGCGACCACTTCGGCTGGTACGCCATGATGCATCTCAGCGGTGCTGCACATCCGAAGGGTGGCAGCGGTATGCTGACCCAGGCGATGGCACGCTCGCTGGCGGCTGCCGGGGGCGAGGTGCGGCTCGATGCGCCGGTGAAACGTATTCTGGTGCAGAGGAACAGGGTTCAAGGGGTCGAGTTGCAGAGTGGCGATCGCATCAGTGCACCGCTGGTGATCTCAAATGCGCATGTAATGACGACGATGCTCGACCTGGTGGGGGCTGAGCATTTGCCAGCGGGGCTTGCCGAACGGGTGCGCAACATCAGGGTTGGCAACGGTTTCGGCATGACGGTGCGCTGCGCCGCCGAGGAACTGCCCGATTATCCCGGCGCCCCCTCGGGCGGGAAGCCGCACTGGAGCCATCACGGTTTGCAGATGCTCTGCCCCTCGCTGCACTATCTCCGCAACGCCTTTGCCGACTATCAACGCGGCCTGCCGTCGCGCGAGCCGGCGGTGATCAGTATGACCTTCTCAGCGATTGACCCGACGGTTGCGCCGGAGGGAAAGCATACCGTGTTCCTCTGGTCGCAGTACTTTCCGTACGAGCTTGCCGACGGGCGCCGGTGGGATGATATACGTGAGGACGTTGCCGACAGCATCCTTGAGGTGCTCTATCGCCACGCGCCAAATATGCGGGGTAAGATCATTGATCGCTTCATTCAGAGCCCGCTTGATATTGAGCGCCGCCTGGGCCTGCTGCGTGGCAATGTGATGCATGTCGAGATGTCGTTCGACCAGATGTTTTTCTTCCGCCCGCTACCTGAACTGGCGCACTATCGTACGCCAGTCAGCGGGCTCTATCTTACCGGCGCCAGCACCCATCCCGGTGGCGGCGTCTTTGCGGCAAGCGGCTACAATACCGCTCGCGTCGTCCTCGGCGACATGCGCCGCAGCCGTATGCTGTGGGCCGGCGCGGCGCTCGCGGCGGGCGGGGTCGGCTGGCTGGCGGCGCGCCGCCGCCGTGGGTAAGCCGCAACCTCACCCGTGTATGCGATCGGCGAGAGCACCCTGGCAGGCACGTGCATCGTTGACGGCCACGCGCCCGGCATCAGCGGGTCGCTTCGAGCAACGACCGGTACAGCTCTTCCATGCGCGTGGCGACGGCCTGCGGCGCGAAACGCTGTTCAGCCAGCCGGCGCGCTCCAGCGCCAAGCGCGCATCGTTCGGCGGGCCGGTCGAGCAGTTCGCCCAACCGGGCTGCAAAGCGCTCAGGCGTCGCTGCCACTGCACCGGTCACGCCGTCCACAATGATGTCAGGCGTGCCACCGGTTGGCATTGCCAGCACCGGCGCGCCGCAGGCACACGCCTCCAGGAGCACGCGGCTCAGTGGTTCACCCCATGCCGAAGGGAAGAGGAGCAGATCACAATGTGCCGTCAGGCGCAGCGCTTCATCATGATCCACCCAGTCGAGGAAGCGTACGCGCATATCCAGCGCCGCCAGTTCGCGTTCCATCTCAGCGCGTAGCGGCCCATTCCCCGCAATCACCAGCGTGTATCGGCGCCTGAAACCGGCGAGATTATCCGCCCGAAACACGTCCAGCAACAGGTGCGCGCCCTTGTTTCGCTCCAGTTTGCCGGCATACAGCACATATGGCTCGCCAGCCGGCACACTGGCCGGTGGTGTGGCGATGACTGCGCCAACCATCGCCAGATCGACAATGTTCGGGATGACATGCAGGCGCTCCGCCGCCACGATCCCTTCCAGGCGACTGGCGATATACCGGCTGCCGGCGATCACCGCGCTGGCCAGGCGGAGTGCGGCGCGTCGCCGCGCCATATGTGCCAGCATGTAGGGGATCGCCGGCAACGCCGCTGCACCGCGCAACGGGCCGAGCCGGGCCGGGAGATCCGTCGCCAGCGAAGCCCATGTCTGGTATGGATAGGGCACGCGATCGCCATGGAGCCCGGTTGCGAAATAATCCCACGGCCAGTGGTCACGAACGCTCACGACCACGGGTGCACCGATGCGCTGCCCGGCAATGACGGCTGCAGGCGCGACCTGTACATGCTGTGCGTGCAGGATCACGCGATCTGCGGGTTGGAGAGCAGATGCTGCGACGTACTGCGCGATGGCAGCGGCAAGGTGAGGCCAGAACCGTTCGTGGCGGAAGTAGTTGCGAACGAAGGGCACACGTGTGGCGCGGTAGCTGATCCGCACCGTCGGAACGCCAAGCGTATCACCGCGCAACTGGCCGGGCCTGCCCTCGTGTGGAACGATTGCCGTGACAGCGTGCCCGCGCGCAAGCAGTGCCAGCGCAAGGGCGTGCGCGCTCCAGCCAGCACCGCCGCACCGGGGTGGGAACACATCCGTCGGTAGTACAATGTGCATTCGACGTCCCAACGTCCCCACCGTTCAACGCTCAACGTTCCCACGTGCAACATGCAACGTCGTCATAATCCGCTCCAGTTCCTCACAATGGCGCGCCCAGGAGAAATGAGCGGTGACCCTCTCGCGTCCACGTTCACCCATCGCGCGTGCGTCCGCCGGATGGTCGAGCAGGTGAGCGATGGCTGCCGCCAGCGCGGCAACATCTCCCTCCGGGTAGAGCAATCCTTCGCTACCGTGGCGCACAATATGATTGAGCGGCGGAATATCAACCGTCACGACCGGCAGCGCCGCGGCCATGTACTCGAAGACCTTGAGCGGCGACCAGAAAAAGCCGGCGGCGCGCAGCGCCGGATGCGCCGCGGTATCAAACGGCGCCACCCCGATCGTCGCGCCGGCCAGCCGTAAGGGCACATCATCGTACGGCACGGCACCGGTAAAGATGAAACGACCGGGCCAGCGTGCCGCCAGTCGTTCCGCCGCTGCACGCTGTGGCCCATCGCCGATGAACAAAAAACGGCATGCTCGCCCCTGGTCCGCAAGGATGCCGCCCGCGCGCACCGCATCGAGCGCGCCGTGCCAGGCGCGAAATGAACCAAGGAACACGACACACGGCTGATCGCCCGGCACTGGAGCGCGTGGCCATACCGGAGCGAACCGATCGATGTTCGCACCCCAGGGCAGTTCGACAATGCTCGCACGCGGGATACCGTGTGGAACGGTGGTATGGAGCGGCGTGACAATCGCATCGGCCATGCGGCACTGCCGCAATGCCCAGCGGCGCATTGGCCCGCCAAGCGCATCGTCAATCTGCCGTTTCAGCACCACTGGCGGATCAATGATCAGGGCATTGACTTCAAGGATTGACGGTACATCGAGCCGCCGCGCCGCCAGAATACCGCCGCCGGCAAAATTGTAATAGCGTTCCATGATGATATCCGGCGCCAGCGCGCGCGCCAGGCGCAGGATCAGTGGAGCGGAAAGCAGTGAGAGCGCTTTGGGGACATCAATATGATGCAGGCGGAAGGAATCGTAGCGCGATGAGATCGGGCGTACCAGCGCCGCCGGGCTTCCTGCACCGGGGCGGCTGCATGCCACAACATCCACCATGTGACCGCGCGCCGCGAGCCCGCGCGCGACCTCAAGCGTATGAACCGAGCCGCCAAGCGTTCCGGGGACAGGAATGCCACTGGCGACATAGAGAATCTTCACATGCGTTCGTAACGTTCGAGATCAAGCGTAATTGACAACGTTCCGGGCGCCGCGTCACGGACCAGCGCCATCGCGCGATCGACAGCCGTGTCTTCAACACCGACCAGCAAGGTTGTGTTTCCTTTACGGAGGAAGCCGCCCGTCGAAGCCAGCCGCGTGACGCGAAACCCCTGCTCGACAAGCGAGTCGACCGTTACGTCGGCGACACTATCATCGGTCACGAAGATAAGTAACTTCATGTGCACTCCTTGTTCCAGACGCCTTCGCAACGCGCATTATACCAGATAGGCGTTTGTTCGTATTCTTGTGAACCAATTCACCACTGTTTGACAGTAGTATCGCTCATTGTTATACTCAGGCGTTACAATTCGCAAATACAACACGAGTTGCACGACCGGCTCCGCCTGGCAATCCACCACATATCCCACGCGCCTGCCGGCGCTGCATACTCGCACAACGCCCTTCGTCAAGGAGGATCGCTTGAATACATTCAGTTCGATGAAGGAGCGAATCGCTCTTGTCTTCCCCGGGCAAGGATCGCAATATGTCGGCATGGGCAAGGATCTCTACGAGGCCTCACCTGCTGCACGGCGCATTTTCGATCAGGCTGATAGCGTGCTTGGCTTCGAGCTTTCGAAGCTCTGTTTTGAAGGACCTCAGGAGCAACTTGACGACACCATCAACGCCCAGCCGGCGATTCTGACGGTCAGTATTGCCTGCCTTGAGGCGCTCAAGGAGCGTTTCGGCCCGTTCGGCTACCTTGGTGCCCCATCGCTCGTCGCCGGTCACAGCCTGGGCGAGTTCACTGCCCTGGTTGCTGCTGGCGTGCTCGATTTCGAAGATGCGCTCAAGCTGGTGCGTGAGCGTGGCCGCCTGATGAAAGAGAGTGGCGAGCAGGCGCCGGGTGGGATGGCTGCGGTCGTCGGCCTCGATGAGCAGACACTCGAAGAGGTTGTGCAGGAGGCGCAGACGGAGGGGGTCGTATCGCTGGCCAACGCCAATTCACCCGGCCAGACGGTCATTTCCGGCGAGCATCGGGCGCTGCAACGCGCAATGGACCTGGCGAAGGCGCGGGGGGCACGCCTCGTCCAACGCCTGCAAGTGTCGATTGCGGCCCACTCGCCGCTGATGCAGAGCGCCTCAGCGCGTTTCGACGAGCTGGTCGCACGGTTGCACCTGCGCCCACCCGAGGTGCCGCTGATTGCGAACATCAATGGTCGCGCACTGACGACCGTTGAGGAATTGCGCCAGGAACTGTCGCAACAACTGACCCGCCCGGTGCAGTGGACGCGATCGGTTCAGGAGATGGTCGCGCACGGGGTCGAAACGATTGTGGAAGTCGGCCCGCGCCAGGTGCTCTCCGGGCTGATCAAGCGCATCACGCCGCATGCAAAGCCCGTCACGCTCACTGATGCCGAAGTTGCGCGACTGGTGGCGCAGGCAGAGAGTGATAGCGACGGATCAGGCATCTAAATTGGAGATTGCGGATCGGGCACGGCGCATCTGGATGGGGTGGATGGCGCGCTGATGCTCGGACGGATCGCCTGGAACTGCGCTGACTATGAGTATGCTGCGACGCGTCGTGATTACTGGTCTCGGTGCAGTGACACCATGCGGTAACAATGTCGCCGCATTGTGGCACGCATTGCTCGCGGGTCGCAGCGGGATCGGGCCGATCAGCCGGTTCGACGCTGCGAATTTCACAATTCGTATCGCCGGCGAGGTGCGCGGTTTCGTGCTCGATCCGGCAGTGGATGCGCGCGAGGCGCGCCGCATGCCGCTCTATGTGCGTTATGCGCTCAATGCGGTGCTCGAGGCGGTGCGCACTGCCGACCTTGATATGGCGCGCGAAGATCCGGCGCAGGTCGGGGTAGTGTTTGGCAGCGGCGCTGGCGGGCTGGACCTGATCTTCGACAACCATGACGTGCTGCGCGAACGCGGGCCGCGGCGCGTTTCGCCCACGCTGATCGCCAACATGATCCCTGACTCGGCCAGTGGCTATATTGCGATCCAGCTGGGCGCCCAGGGCCCGAATATGGCAGTCGTGGCGGCGTGCTCTACCGGCGGGCACAACGTCGGCGAGGCATATGAGACGATCCGGCGCGGCGATGCCGACGTCGTGATTGCCGGCGGCAGCGAAGCACCGATTCATCCGACGATCGTCGCGTCATTCGCCAATATGCGCGGCCTGGCGGAAGATAACCTGAACCCGGAACGAGCCTGCAAGCCATTCGACGCCCGGCGCGATGGCTTCATTCTTTCTGAGGGGGCCGGCGCGCTGGTGCTGGAAAGCCTGGACCATGCGCTGGCGCGCGCCGCGCCGATTGTGGCGGAGATTGTCGGTTATGGCAATAGCTGCGATGCCGGCGATATGATCGCTGCGGATGACCAGGGGCGCGGCGCGGCGCGCGCCATGGCGATGGCTCTGCGCAAGTCGGGCCTCGCACCCACCGCCGTTGATTACATCAATGCCCACGGCACGGGCACACCGCTTAATGATCTCGCGGAAACTCGCGCCATCAAGGCGGTGTTCGGCGATCATGCGTACCAGCTGGCCGTCAGTTCTACCAAGTCGATGCTCGGCCATATGATGGGTGCGGCCGGCGCCGTTGAGGCGCTGATCTGTGCGCTCGCCATTCGTGATGGGCAACTGCCGCCGACGATCAATCTTGAAGAGCCGGACCCGGCGTGCGACCTCGACTATGTGCCGAATGTGGCGCGCGCTGCGCCGGTGAATGTCGCCCTATCGAACTCCATCGGGCTCGGCGGGCATAACTCGGCGCTGCTGCTGCGGAGGTATCAGGGTTAAGGGTCAGGTTCATAAACGGTGTCATGCGCATTGAACCTGGCCACGTACCTCTCCAGCAGCGCGCCGCAACCGTGATCCGCCCACGCGCCACCGTTCCGGCACGCCGCGCATCCCACCGGGGCACGAGGTCGTTGTACGTTGCTCTAACCCTGGCCCCGACCCCTACCTGCCAATCTCAAGATTGTGCTCCGGGCACCAGCCGTCATACCCGCCAAAGGTAACGAAACGCCAGCGTGTTCCCTCTGCATCGACCGGATCGCGATCGAGCAGCGTCACTTCAAGCCCTTCGCTTAACGGAACCGGTTGCGTGGGAGCGCGGAAGCTCGGCGTGGTGCGCAACCAGCCGGGTGCACCCGGCGGCAGATTGACGATGCGCGCCGAACGCGACATGGGAGTACTGGTTGGCGCCCGAGTCGCCGGCGCAACCAGCGCAGTGGTGGCGGCCCCGGCGAGCGATGCCGCTGACGGCGTCAGCTGCTGCAGCCCCAGGATCGCGACTACTGCGAGCAGGAGCACCGCAACTGCCGCCATTACCACGCGGAGTGACGTACTCTCCGGAATCAGGTCCGCCTTGCGGGCGCGACGCACCGCTGCGCGCGCACCCAGGCCCGGCGCGGTCTCTACCGTTGCTGCCTGCCGCGCCCCGGCGATCCGCGATCCGCTGGCGGCGCCCTGCACCGTGGCGCCTGCGACCCGCGCATCCACTGGCGCAGAACGACCACATAGCTCGGCAACCAGTTCTCCATAGGCCGCAACGCTGCGTGCGCTGCCGGTGAAGGTCTCGCCATGCGCAAACCCCGCCCGCACCCGATTCACGTCAAGCACCCGATCGCGTTGCCTGTCCGTGATAATACCTGCGCGCTGTGCGAGCGTCGCGCGTGTCGCCCACCCCATCGTTCCTTCATCAATCGCCTGCCGCTCCTCGACAGTTACTAGCGAACTGCGACGCAGCTCGGCATCCAGATGATCGGCCAGCGCGCTGTGAAATGCCAGCAACGCCGCCCCCAGCAGATCGTTGTCGCTGCCGGCGCGTTGGACGAGATCGAACCCGCGCCGCAGCTTTTCGTCAACATTCGCCACTGTCGCCCCCTGCTGACGCGTTCTCTCCGTTCAGATAATAATAGCACACATGTTCGATCATGTACAGGCCGATCATGGAGCATTACCTTGCAAAGAGTGGGGCCTCCTCCAGGCCTCCATCCGTGCCTATCTGTATTGATTGATTCGCGAGGTTCGCGCACCCCGCGTCCTCCAGGTCGTTGCGAGCGAATTGCTTCAGCCACGCGTCGCTCGCAATGGCACACGTCATGCGGTAGCGCTCAGCGAATGACCTCGACGCCGCCCATGTAGGGCCGGAGTGGCTCAGGCACAACAATGCTGCCGTCCGCCTGCTGGCCATTTTCCAGAATGGCGATGACGGTGCGCGGCATGCCCAGCCCCGAACCATTGAGCGTGTGGACATAGTCCGGTCGCGCTCCAGCTTCGGGCCGGTAACGAATATTCGCCGCTCGCGCCTGGAACGCTTCGACATTTGAACATGAACTGACTTCGAGCCACTCACCCTGGCCCGGCGCCCAGACTTCGATATCATAGGTGCGCGCGGCCGCAAATCCCAGGTCGCCGGTGCAGAGTGCTTTCGTTCGGTAGGCCAGCCCGAGCAACCGGCAGGTCTCCTCTGCGTCGGCGCGCATCTTCTCCAGTTCAGTATAGCTTGTTTCCGGCCGGACGAACATGTACATCTCGACTTTGTCGAACTGGTGGCCACGTTTGATGCCGCGTACATCACGGCCGGCACTCATCTTCTCACGCCGGAAGCAGGGTGTATATGCGCAATAGCGCAACGGCAACTGCTCCGCCTCAAGAATCTCATCGCGATGCAGGTTTGTTACCGGCACTTCGGCTGTCGGCACCAGCCACAGGTCATCCTCGACATCACGGTACAGATTGTCGCGGAACTTCGGCAACTGGCGCGCGCCCCACATGCACTGCTCTTTCACTACAAAGGGAGTATAGACTTCATGGTAGCCCTGGCGCCCATGAAGATCGAGCATCCACTGGATCAACGCACGTTGTAGCCGGGCACCCATGCCTTTAAGCACGTAGAAGCGCGAGCCCGAGAGTTTGACGCCTCGCTCGAAATCGATGATATCCAGCGCCGTTCCCAGCTCCCAGTGTGGTCTGGGGGGAAAGTCAAAGGTGCGCGGCTCGCCTTCCTGCGCAATGACAACATTGTGTTCCTCATCAGGGCCGTCGGGAACATCAGGGTGCGGCAGGTTGCGCAGCTCCAGCAACAGGGCCTGCTGCCGTTCTTCCACCGCGGCGACATCGCGATCGAGTGCGGCGATCCGGTCACCAACAGCGCGCATCTCGGCGATCTTTGCGTCCCGCTCGGCAGCATCTTTCATCCGGCCAATCTCTTTCGAGACGGCGTTGCGAGTCGCCTTGAGTTGCTCCACTTCACGTAACAGTGCCCGGCGCTGCTCGTCACAGGCCAGCACCGCATCAATCTGCGCCGGATCCACACCCGCCCGGCCCAGCGCCGCCTTGACCATCTCCGTCTGTTCACGAATCAGGCGAATATCGAGCATAGACACATCCTTTCAGATAAGCTCGTAGCTCCATGAGACCATTTTGCCGTCCTGATACGGTGCGACCCCATAGAATGTCCGCGCAGTCTGTTCGAACACCATGTCGATCCACAGGCGGTCACTATCCCACAGGTTGAGTTCATGGAGGCGCGCCACCGGCACCCACTCAAGATCACCCTCCGGATTCCGCGTATACGGTGTGCCGCTCCAGCGGTCAATGCGGAAGACAAAAGCGAACCAGTCCTCTTCGTTCTTGCCAAAACCGGGCCAGTTGAGCGTGCCGCGCAGCACCAGTTCCTCAACCTCGATGCCTGCCTCTTCGCGTATCTCGCGTTTCATCCCGCTTACGACATCTTCGTGCGAATCGAGCTTGCCGCCCAGGCCGTTGTACTTACCGTAATGCAGATCGTCGGCGCGCGCATTACGATGCACCATCAGAACGGACGCGCCATCCGGCGACATCACATAACCAAGCGTGGCAAGAACAGGTGTGTATGCAGCCATGTGCTCTCCGTGTGTTGTCAACAAGGGATGGAGTATGTCACCACAGCGCCGAAACACCGGTGGCGCCGGCGCAGTACTCGGCGATCCGGCGTTGCGACCCGGGATCAAGCGTTTCAGGCAGCGAGTCGAGCCGGAAGAATCGCGCCTCTGCAATCTCTATCGAACGCGGTGGCCGTGGCCCATCCTTCACCGTGAAAACGAAGACAACGATATAGTTGACGTAGTCACCGCGGAAGGCATCGTAGACGCCGAGCAACCGCTGATACTCTGCCGGCAGGCCGGTCTCTTCGTAGACTTCGCGGCGCGCCGCTTCTTCGAGTCGCTCGTGCGGGTCAACCGCTCCACCGGGCAGCGACCATGGTGTCTCCCCGCTGCGATGGCGTATCAGGAGGACATGATCACCGCGTAGCACCAGCGCTCGCACGCCAAACAGGGATGGACGCGCAATGCTCCAGACGATGCCACGGGCTGCATATGCCGCGCGGTATGCCAGGGTCAATGCTGTGTTCACCAGGCGTTCTCTTCGCATACAGACCCTCGTGGACCATGTGAACCGGTCCGTGCCGGCGCTACATCCCCGCATCTATGGCCTGCCGACGGACAAAAAAACCCCTCGCCCTGGAAGGACGAGGAGTGATGCCCCGTGGTGCCACCTTCGTTCGTTGCGCCGGAAGAGCGCAACCTCACAGCGCGGTAACGGGCGCTCCCGGCACTGGTTCGATCAGACGGCAAAGGCCACCTTCTCTTTCCCAGGCGACTCGAGAGGGGATTGGACTTGCACCATGCAACCGCCTTCCACCAGCCGGCGGCTCTCTGGATGCTGGTACAGGTCTACGTCGTCTCCGTCATCGTCGTTGGGCGCTATTATAGCAGTGTCGCGGGCGGTGCGCAATCGGTGCACGGTCGCTGGACCGATTGACCGCGGAATGACCCTGCACCCGGAGGAATAACGTATGGTATGATGGCGGCACCATGGTTCAGGGGTAGACTCTGGTTCACGAGGTGGAACGATGCGATGGTTGCGCACATTATGGCGCATCATGCTGCTGCTGTGCGTGGCACTGGTGGCAACTCCCGTATCGGCTGCACAGCCGGCGCCGGCTGATGTCAGCCTGCGTGCCTGGCCCAGCGTGCGCGATGTCTTGCCAGGCGGCGTCGTCTCAGTAGAACTGATGGCGCACAACCTTGGTGAGGGTCGAGCGTCCTACACGCGCGTAGAACTGGAATATGTGCGGGAAGAAATCAACCCGTTTCGCACCAGCCTGAACGCGCCCGGGATGTGGGTCAGCGAACTCGGTTCCCGGCGGCTGGTGATCGAGTTCGATCAGTTGAACCCCGATGAGGAACGACGTGCGCTGATCTTCTTTCGGGTCAACGAGAACCTGCCATCTGGCTTCCGCATCATTGCTCGCGCCAGGGTTCAGTGGCAGGATAGTAATGGCAAGCGGAATGCTGGAACAAATCCGCTGATCATCACTGTGACGGGTTCACAGCCGGCAGAACCGCGCGCCAGCATCACTCCCACGGTCGCAGCCGCAAACTCCCCTGTCCGCGTGTCCGTGGCCCATTACTTCCCGAATGAAACCATCGTGTTGTGGTTGAACTTGCCGGATGGATCCGTGCGGCCGGTTCGTGAGACCGCGCAATCCGACGGTGCCGGCACGGCGGAGTTTGAACTACGCCTGCCCGATCTCGCACCGGGCGCTTATACACTGGTGGTGTGCGGTCATGTGAGCCGGATAACGCAGGTGGCAACGCTGACAATCACACCTGATAGAACCATGGGCCCGTGACGGCAGGCATCCGCTGCTCGCCTGATGACCCGTTTCGTGTGCAGGACCAGGCGCGGATCAGGGAGCGAGCCTGCCGCCATGCTGAAAACGATATGAGCCGGCCTGCAATAGCATGCCAGCAACATAATGACAGGAAGAGCAACAATCTACGACCATCCACAAGGCTGTGCTGGCGTCCCTGCCATAGCCGTCGCGCCCGAGGTGCGTACTGCGCTCGCTCAGCGGCGTCCCGTCGTTGCCCTGGAGAGCACCGTCATCTCCCACGGCCTTCCCTATCCGCACAATCTTGAACTTGCACGCGCCATGGAGCAAGATGTGCGTGCGCAGGGTGCCACGCCGGCAACGGTCGGGATCGTCGCCGGTGTGCCGACAGTGGGGATGGAGGATGCGGCGCTTCAGCATTTCGCGCGCCCAGACGACGAACGACGCCGTCCAGTGAAGGTTTCACGCCGCGATCTCGGGTATGTGGCGGCAGCAGGGGGCGATGGCGCGACGACCGTGGCGGCGACGATGGCACTGGCCGCTCTGGCCGGCATTCATGTGTTTGCCACGGGCGGGATCGGCGGTGTGCATCGCGGTGCCCGTGAGACATGGGACATCTCCGCAGATCTGACGGAACTCGCCCGCACGCCGGTGCTGGTCGTCTGCGCCGGTGCCAAGGCGATCCTCGACCTGCCGGCAACACTGGAGTACCTTGAAACCAGCGGAGTGCCGGTGCTCGGCTGGGGTGTTGGTGAGCTTCCGGCGTTTTACAGCGCATCGAGTGGCCTGCCTGTGGCGCTGGCTCCGGATGCCGCCTTCGTGGCGCGCGCCTGGTGTGCCCATCGTGCGTTTGGCGGCGCCGGAATGCTGCTGGCTGTCCCCCCGCCCGCGGAGTACGCGCTGAATGGCGCAGCCGTCGAGGAAGCCATTACGCGGGCGCTGCACCGCGCCACCGCAGCCGGCGTGCGTGGCCAGGCGGTCACACCATTCCTGCTCAGCGCGCTGGCGCAGGAGACGGGCGGCGAAAGTGTGCGCGCCAACATCGCTTTGCTGCGCCAGAATGCCCGGGTTGCAGCGCAGGTGGCCGGGGCGATCGCCGTGCTGGCGCAGTAGCCGGTGGCAGGCGCCGACGTGATCCCAGATTGCGGACCCTGGTTGCAGCCTGGCGTGCAGTGCAGCAAAGCCCGGCCACCCAATCGTTCTACACTGTATGACGATCATCGATCCTGATACTCGCCCGAACCTGTACGATCTGTCGCTCGCCGAACTGGAACGGTTATTGACCGGATGGGGCCAGCCGGCGTACCGGGCGCGCCAGATCTTCCGCCAGTTGTATGTCAACCTGGCCGGCTCGCCTGCTGGTATGACCGATCTGCCACTGGCGTTGCGTGAGCGCCTGGTTGCCGAAACCCGCGCCGGTACACTGACTCCTGACCGCATCCAGACGGCCGATAACGGTCTGACGCGCAAGGCGCTTTTTCGCCTCGCCGGCGGTGCCATGGCAGAGAGTGTGCTGATGATCTACCCTGACCGAGCGACCGTCTGCGTCTCGACCCAGGCCGGCTGCGCGATGGGATGCGTCTTCTGCGCCACGGGGACACTCGGCCTGGTACGCAATCTGTCACCAGGCGAAATCGCCGAACAGGTCATCTGGGCCGCGCGGGCGATGCGGGACGCTGCTGCCGATCGCGGTGCTTCCCACGCTACGATGCACGCGCCACTCCCCGCCGACGATCGCTGGTGGGCACCGGTAGAAAGTGATGAGCAGGCGCAAACGACGCCTGCAAGTTCCATGGCGCGGCTGACGAATATCGTCTTCATGGGGATGGGAGAGCCGTTTGCAAACTATGATCGCTGGTGGCGCGCCGTGGAACTGCTGCACGATCCGCGCGGCATGAACATGGGCGCGCGGAGCCTCACGGTTTCGACCGTCGGACTGGTCCCCGGCATTCGCCGGCTGGCGACCGAGACGCTGCCGATCAATCTGGCGATTTCGCTGCATGCGCCGAATGATGAGCTGCGCAGCGCACTGATACCGATGAACCGGCGCTACCCGCTTGCTGCGCTCTTCGATGCCACGCGCGACTACCTCACCGCCACCGGCAGGCGGGTATCGTTCGAGTATGTCCTGTTGCAGGGTCGCAATGACGAACCGGCACACGCCGCTGAACTGGCCGCGTTGCTGCGCGGTGAAACCGACATCGAGGGGTTGCCGCTGCACCTGGTGCACGTGAACCTGATCCCATGGAACCCGGTGCCGGGCATGCCACTCGGCCGTTCGGAGCGCCGGCGCGTGATCGCATTCCAGCGCGTGCTGCAGGAGCGCGGCATTGCGTGCACCGTGCGCGTCGAGCGTGGCGTGAGTATTGCAGCGGCATGTGGGCAACTGGCAGGCAAGAAGACGTGAGCATCCTCCAGGGCGACCTGTATTGCGAAAGGCAGCATGTATGGCAGGAATTTCGTCGTGTACCCTCCCGATGCCCGAAATCGCCGGGCACTTCCTGCTGCGGCGCGACATCACCTTCCTCAATCACGGCAGCTTCGGCGCCTGTCCTCGCCCCGTCTTCGAGGCATATCAGCACTGGCAGCGCCTGATTGAGGATCAGCCGGTGGAGTTTTTCGGCCGGCGTATCAGCGGATTACTGGCCGAGGCGCGCGCGCGACTGGCACGTTTCATCGGCGCTGCCAGCGGCGAGGTCGTGTTCGTGCCCAATGTCACGTACGCGATGAACATCGTTGCGCGCTCGGTCGATCTGCGACCAGGCGATGAAGTCCTCGGCACCGGCCATGAATATGGCGCCATTGAGCGCGCATGGCGGTATGTGTGTGAGCAACGCGGCGCCATCTACGTGCCGCATCCGATCCACCTGCCGGTGGAACGGTTGGAGGATGTCGAAGAACAGATCTGGAGCGGCGTCAGCCACCGGACAAAGGTCATCACATTGAGCCATATCACCTCGCCGACCGCCCTGGTGTTGCCGGTTGCAGCAATCTGCCGGCGTGCGCGCGCCGCGGGTATCATCAGTGTTATTGATGGCGCACATGCGCCGGGGCAGATCGACCTCGATATGCAGGCGATCGGCGCCGATTTCTATGGCGGTAATTGTCACAAATGGTTGTGCGCCCCGAAGGGTGCAGGGTTCCTCTACGCGCGACCTGATCGCCAGGCCATGCTGGAACCATTGATCGTCAGCTGGGGATGGCGTGCCCGCGAACCAGGCGGTTCGACGTTTCTGGATTATTACGAGTGGATGGGAACCGACGACCCTTCGGCGTTTCTCAGCGTGCCGGCAGCGATTGACTTTCAGACCACCCACGACTGGCCATCGATACGCCAGGCATGCCATACATTGCTGGTCACCTCCTCGCAGCGCATGGCTGAGTTGACCGGGATTCCCGCCCTGACGCCAGAGACGACCGACTGGTGGGTACAGATGCGGGCGCTTCCTTTGCCGCCGTGCGACCCGCAGCGCCTCCAGGCCCGGCTATGGGACGAGTTCAAGGTCGAAGTGCCCTGTTTTGTGTGGAATGGCGTCCCCCTTGTTCGTATCTCCATACAGGTGTACAACAAACCCGAAGATATCGATCGACTGCTGATGGGCCTGCAGGCGATCATGCCTTGATCCCACGAATACCACCCTCATCCCGACCCCAGCGCTTCAAGTTCATCGAGCAGCGCGTCAAAATGATCCATCGCCGCCTGGATCGGCGCCGGCGTGAGCATATCAACCCCAGCGTCACGCAGAAGTTCTATCGAAGGGCGTGATGAACCGCTGCGGAGGAAACGCAGGTACCGTTCGATCGCCGGTGTTCCCTCGTTGACAATGCGCCGGTGCAGCGCCAGCGCCGCCGAAAGCCCCGTCGCATACTGGTAGACATAGAAGTTATAGTAAAAATGCGGGATGCGCGCCCATTCCAGCGCGATGGCGTCATCCAGCGTCACCTCACCCACATGGTAACGTGCCACCAGGTCGCGATAGATAGTACTGAACAATTCGGTCGTCAACGGTTCTCCCGCCTCTGCGCGCCGGTGAATATCGAGCTCGAACTCGGCGAACATTGTCTGGCGGAACAGCGTCGTGCGGATCTCCTCGAGCTGTTCGACAATCAGATAGCGCCGCAGCACCGGATCATCGCGGGTCCGCAGCAAATAGTCGGTGAGCAATGCCTCATTCAGCGTTGACGCAACTTCAGCCACGAAGATCGTATAATCACCGTACACATACGGCTGCGTCTTGCGGGTGAAATACGAATGCATCGCGTGGCCCAGTTCATGCGCCAGGGTGAACGCATCGTTCAGGCGATCCTGGTAATTGAGCAACATGAACGGTGCCGTGGTGTAGGCCCCATCACTGTAGGCGCCGCTGCGCTTACCAGCATTTTCGTACACATCAATCCAGCGGCTCGTGAACGATTGCTCGATTGCGGCAACATACTCCGCCCCGAGCGGTTCGAACGCTCCACGCGTCAGACGTTGCGCCTCGGCGTAGGGTACCGCCACGTCGGCCTCAGGGACCAGCGGCGCGTACAGATCATACACACGCAACTCATCAAGCCCCAGTGTCTGCCGGCGCAGTCGAAAATAACGTTGCAGGCGCGCCAGGTTGGCGTTGACGGTCGCCACAAGCGTGTGATACACCGCAACCGGGATGTCATTTGGCGCCAGCGCCGCCTCCAGTGCCGAAGCATATCCGCGAATGCCGGCCTGGACCACATGGGTGCGCACCTGGGCGGCCAGCGAGGCACCCAGGGTGTTCCGGATACCCTGGAAGGCGCTATAGTAGCCGTGGAACGTATCGCGACGCACGCGCCGATCCGGGCTGCGCAGGAAGCGCAGGTAGCGCCCGTGCGAAAGCTGGACTGTTCGGCCTTGCTCATCCTCAATCGCCGGAAAGCTCAGATCTGCATTGGTGAGCACTTCGAAGATCTCGCCCGGCGCACGCGTCACGTCACTGAACTGCGCCAGAATACCCTCGACCTCGGCAGAACGCACATGCTCACGCTGGCGCATGAGCTGGTCGAGTGCATATTCATATACCGCCAGGTCGGCATTCTCGCGCAACCAGGCGCGCACCTGCGTCTCGGGCGCCGCCAGGATCTCCGGGTCAATGAATGCCAGCGCTGCGCCAACCTTCGCCACCAGTGATCCCGCGCGCTCGGCGAGCGCCTGCCCGGCCGGATCGCCGGTGTCGCTGTCAAAACGGCGGTTCGCATAGACATATGCCTGCCAGAGACGCATCGAAACCTGATCACGCAGGCGGAGCGCTTCGAGCAGGCTAGCCGCGCTCTGTGCCACGCGGCCCTGCATCGTGGCGACATCGGCAAGCATCCGCTCAATCGCAGCAATATCCTGCTCCCAGGACGCATCGTCGGCGTACACGGTTGTCAGATCCCAGGTGTATGCAACCGGGATTTCATCACGGCGTGGAACCTGCTGGGTTTCACTCACGAAATGGCCTCCTGACGCGGTGCGGAAGGAGAACGTATGCTCCCACACCCGCATCGTTCTGGTAGTCGTATGATACGGGTTATGTTGCCAGGAGGGGTATTGTACCATACCCCGGCAGATGCAGAAGCGCGGGGGGACGAAATGTCCTGCATGCATGTGCCGGGAGCGCGCTTGCGGGAAGTTCTACCTGAGGGACGTCCGGGCCTGATTGCGCGCGCCACGTGCTCGCGGGCCGGGTGGCGCCACGTCGTACGCTACCTGGAAACGCTGTTCCGCAGAACGTGCCGTCACATCCACAGGCACGTTGCCGCAGTGAGTGACGCGGAGCACCAGCGGCAGTCTGGCGGAGGAACCCCTGGAGCTCGCGGCGAAGCATCGCGGCACATAGAGGCACACAGCGCATTCGCGCGAGGCAAGAAGCATGCCGCCGCCGAAACGGCATGTTCCACGACCGTGTATGTCTAAATGTCGGATATTACACCGTGCGTGTCGGACGGTTCAGGTGGCGCCAGATCAGGCCCCGCCGCGGTGCGACAAGGAACACGATGGTGAACAGCACGGTTGCGACCAGCACCACAGCCGAACCCGAGGCAATATTCGCATAATAGCTGAGATACAACCCGGCGATACCGGAGACCGCACCGATCAATGCGGCAACGGCCATCATCGCCGGTAATCGCCGCGTGAGCAAGTACGCCGCCGCACCTGGCGTCACCAGCATCGCCGCCACCAGGCCCACCCCCACCGTCTGCAATGAGACAACGATCGTCAATGCAATGAGGATCAGCAACAGCATGCGCAGGCGTTCAACCGGCAGGCGCTGGGTCGCCGCAAGCACCGGGTCAAAGGCGATCACGAGCAACTGGCGATACAGCACCAGCATCGTTGCCAGGACGATCGCACCAATACCGACAATGAGCCAGAGATCCGCCGGGCCAACACCCAGGACATTGCCGAAGAGTATATGGGTCAGATCCACGGCGTAGGCGCGCACACTGCTAATCAACGCCACGCCAAGCGCCAGCGCGGCGGCGAACACGATCCCGATCGCTGTGTCTTCCTTTACCGTGCCCTGGCGCGAGAAAACACTGATCACCACCGCCACGACCACCGCGGCTACCAGTGCGCCGACCGTCAGGTTGCCACCTATCAGATATGCGATGGCGACCCCTGGCAGGACGGCGTGCGCCAGCGCATCGCCAAGAAAGGCCATGGATCGCAGCACGACATAGCACCCGACAATCGCGCAGAGCACGCCGACCAGAACAGCCGCCAGCATGCCGCGCTGCATAAAGCCATACGTCAGGGGTGTAGCAATCCAGGAGAACATCGGCCTACCGCTCCACCTTCGGAAGGATCTCGTCTTGCTCGTGACAGGCGCACTGGTCAACCAGGACGGCCCCATCCGGCAGGGTCAGCACCTGCCCGCCGAATGCATCGCTCAGATGTTCATGGGTCAGTACCTCTGCCGGCGTCCCATCGCCGATCAGGCGCCGGTTGATCAGCAGGACGCGCTCGAACCGTGCCGCCGCCAGGCCCAGATCGTGGGTCGAAAGAATGATCGTGACTTTCTGATCATGCAACGCATCGAGCAGACTCAGCGTGGTCTCCTGAGTGGCAAGATCGACGCCAGTGAATGGCTCGTCAAGCAGGAGAATATGCGGTTCCTGCGCCAGCGCGCGTGCCAGAAACACCCGCTGCTGTTGTCCTCCGGAAAGATCGCCTATTGATTGGCGCGCCAGATGCGCAACACCCATCAACTCCATACCATGTTCAACGGCGGCGCGGTCAGCGCGACCAGGGCGCCCGAACCAGCCGAGACGCCCGAAACGCCCCATCATCACGACATCAGCCACCGTAACAGGAAAGCGCCAGTCAACATCCTCGCGTTGCGGCACATAGGCGACACAGTCGGTGTGGACGCCTAGCGGCATGCCATGAATGCGGATCGTGCCACTCTGCGGTTTTACCAGGCCAACGAGCGCCTTGAACAACGTTGACTTGCCCGCGCCGTTCGGTCCCACCAGCACCACCCGGTCACCGTACGCCACACGAAACGAAATGTCATCCAGTGCCCGTCGCCGCTCATAGGCGACGACCAGGTGATCGACCTCAAGATGGGCTGGCAACTGGTGTTGTGTGTCCGTGTGCATAGTCTGAGTGGCACGAGTTACGCGGTTCCCGTCCGGCAGGGGCGCGGAGGGTCTGCAGCCCGCTCCTGCCATTTCGGCGGCAGCAGCCGTTCCGGGAGGTCTCCTTCAGACTTCCCGGAACGCTCCATGTCGACTACCGCGTTACTCGTGCGAATACATGATAACCCTCGATACGAGTTGCACCGCCGCCCTCTCATACCCGGTTGCACGCAGACAGACACCGATCAGGAGCGACGGCATGCACCCTGCGCGACGCTGCCGCACGGCTCCGCAGGGTGCGGTCATCCTGGACGATCGACTGCTACCCGATATCAGGCACCGTGCGAAACGACTGCGATCGCGCCAGCCAGCGTGTACCGCACACAGCGACTTCACCGCTGGGCGGCTGTGAGCCCCTCTACGATACGTTGTGTATTGTAACGCATCATGGCCAGATATGTCGGCGCCGGACCATCTGGTGCAGAAAGTGAATGCGTATACAGATCGGAGATAACCTGGATGCCGGTCTCACGCGCCAGTTGCTCGGCAAGTTGCGGGTTGGCACCAGTCTCAAGAAAGATCGCCTTCGCACCTGTCGCGCGTACACGCTCGGTCAGGCGGGCGAGTTGTTGCGCCGATGGTGATGCACCGCTGCTGACGCTCGGGACAATTGTTCCGATAATGCGAAAACCATAGCGATCGGCATAGTAGCCAAAGCTCTCGTGGTTCGTCACCAGTTGCCGATCGGCAGCAGGAATCTGCGCCACGTCGGCGGCGATCGCCCGATCGAGATCGTTCAGTTGTGCGATATAGCGCTCAGCATTGGCGCGGTATGTCTCAGCACCCGGCGGATCAGCGGCAATCAGACCGTCGCGAATATTCTCAACATAGGTGATCACCCTGGCCGGATCGAGCCAGAAATGCGGATCGCCTTCGTCGTGGTGGTGCCCGCCGGGCGAACCCATCATCAGGGTCGCCTGCGACGCCGCAAAGTCCTTGAGTGCGATCAGATATTCGTCGCTCTCCAGATCGAGAATCGCGGCCTGAGTTAACCCGGCGCAATCGAGAGGGAGGGTCTTTTCAATACCCACCGGCGTCTGATCAGCGCCGCGTGTTACGGTCAGGGCACCGCCACTCGTGGCGATCGCAACCTCGCCCCCCTCGGCATCCAGTTTCAGGAAGCCTGCATAGCGACCGCCGGCCTGTTGCGCCAGGGTGACGCTCCAGAGGGTGGCGCCATGCTCGTCGCCATGTTCTTCAGTTGCGTGGCCGGCGTCTTCGGCGCCATGCGCGTTGAGTTCAGGCGCCGCTGCCGCATCGCCGGCGGTAATCTGCGCTGCGGAGAGTTCACTGGCCTCGGCGCATAAGGCTTCCGCCAGCTCCGTATCACTCATAACCGCCGTTTCGCCCTCACGCGCGGCACGACTTGCCAGGCCAGCCGCCGCCTCGATCACCAGGCGCTCGCCACCTGCATTGGCCAGCAATTTGCTGAGAAACGCTTCAAATCCGGCGCCATTCACAATCAGCACGTCACTCTCGGCCACTTTGCGCACATCGGCAGGCGTCGGTTCAAAGCCATGTGGATCAACGCCGGTGGGGATAAGCGAATCAATCACCAGCCGGTCGCCGGCAACATTCTGCGCAATGTCGGCCAGAAACGACTCGGCGGCAATGACCTTAAGCGGCGTGGTACCACCGGCGGGCATTGCCGGTGCCGGCTGGCTGCCACCACAGCCGGCCAGCATAAGCACGCCAACAACTGCCAGAGCAAGGATACGTGTCGCCATGTCGAGACTCCTGAGTATATATATCAATACGTAATCACGAGCATTGTATCACAGATTACTTTAGCAGATAATAACGGGTATAGCAAGGATATCATTAACGATATTAAGTCTATATAAGTATCTCACGATGTCGGTCTCCGGCGGTGGGGTGTTTTTTCCAGACGGGCGGTATCTTTGCAGGAACCCTGTTTCGCGACAGCATTGTGTTGCGGCAGCACGCGCCGGGTGCTATAATCGCTGGCACGATCAACTGCTACGCATGCCACTATGGCCGAGTCTCCCTCGCTCTCGGAGCCGATCCTGCATGGCCGCTATCGCATCGAAGAGCGGCTTGGCACCACGCGCCTGACCGCCGTCTACCGGGCATATGACGAACGCCTGGAGCGTCGTGTGCTCGTGCACCTGTTGCGGAAAGAACTGCTGAACCAGGCGTCATTACGCCAGCGATTCATCACTGAGGCGCAACTGGGCGCCCGTCGGGCCCATCCATCGTTGCTGCGGATCTATGATAGCGGCGAGATCGCCGGGCGGCCATTCATGATTACGGAGTATGTCGCCGGGCGAACACTACGCGAGATCGGGCCGATTGCCATCGAAGAGGCTCTGCTCTATTTTCGCCAGATTGTCGCCGCGATCGCCGTCTGTCAGGCTGCCGGCGCGCCGCACCCGCCGATCAGCAGCGCGAATGTCATTCTGGTTGGCGATGGCCACGTCGAACTGGTGGAAAACTGGATGATGACATCCACAGAGCTTGGTGTCGACTCTGCCTGTTACCGTGCCCCCGAGCGTACTGCCGGCCATCCTGCAACCGCGGCCAGCGTGGTCTATTCGCTGGGCCTGCTGCTGATTGAGATGATCAGTGGCCGCCAGGTGTTCACCGGAACGGACGCGGCGGCCATCGCTCGTGCGCATCTGAGTTCCATCCCTCCGACGCTTGCCGAGATTCAGCCCCAGTTGTTCATGCCATCGCTGGCGCGCCTGATCGCGCGCTCGGTCGCCTACGACCCGTCGCGGCGTTTTGCCGATGCCGCAGCGCTGGGCCAGGCGCTCGACGACCTGCGGCGGGCCATCAGCGGCGACACCGATCGCCTCGCGTCATCACCGCCACGGTCGCCACCGACCGCGCAATCCACCGGCGCTCCTCCCGGTGAGCAACTGGCGCCGGTACAACAGATCGCGCCGCCTCGCCCGCCAACCACAACCGAACCGGAGGTGGATCGCCACCCTGTTCGTGGCACTCAACAGCGCTCGCTGATCACGTTGATCTCCATGCTGGCGCTGTTCATTGCCGTAGGTGGTGGCGCTTATCTGCTCGCCAGCCTGGCGTTTGAGGGTCTGACCAGCATCCGCCTGCCACGGCCCGACATTCCGGCACCCACCGGCCTGTCCCTCCCTGGCTGGCTGACGGGTGTTGCCGAAGGACCGGGCGAGGTGCTGGTCGTGACGATCGGCGACGTGGAAGGGCTGAACCTGCGCAATGGGCCGGGCCTGGGCTCGCAGGTGATCGGGCTGCTGCCCAACGGTGCCCGCGTGCGCAAGCTTGATGGACCGCGTATCGTTGACGATGTTCCATGGGTGCTGGTACGGAGTGAGATCAACGGCCAGCAGGTTGAAGGATGGGTATCGCAGTATTATGTCCGCGCCGAGTAACATGACCGTCACGTTCCCTTCGGAGTTGATCGAGCGCCTGCGTGCCGCGCAGAGCGTTGCCATCCTTACCGGCGCCGGCGTGTCGGCAGAGAGCGGCATGCCGACATTTCGCGATGCTCAAACAGGCCTCTGGGCGCGCTACGATCCTGCAGAACTGGCGTCACCTGCTGCATTCCGCGCCAACCCGGTGCTGGTGTGGCAATGGTATGCCTATCGCCGGGCCCTGGCCGAGGCTGCAGCGCCCAACCCCGGGCATTACGCACTGGCCGAACTGGAACAGCACATACCGGACACCACGCTGATCACCCAGAATGTTGACGGGTTGCATCACCGCGCTGGAAGCCGGAACGTGGTAGAATTGCATGGGAACCTGACCCGTTATCGGTGCTCCGATGATGGTGCCCCCGTCGAAGTGACGATTGTCGCAAAGGATGCCCCGCCGCGCTGCCCACGCTGTGGCGGCTTGATTCGCCCCGATGTCGTCTGGTTCGGCGAGCTTTTGCCACAACACGCATGGAACATGGCGCTGGCAGCAACCCGGCGATGCTCGCTCTTCCTGTGTATTGGCACGTCGGGAGTGGTACGCCCGGCTGCCGATTTGCCCCTGATAGCGCAGGCTGACGGCGCATACACCGTAGAGATCAACCTCGCGCCAGGCGCGCTGGCCGGCCAGTTGAATCTTCATCTCTACGGCCCGTCTGGAACATTGCTGCCGGCGCTCGTCGTTGCCGCATTTGGCGAGCGATCGTCAATCGGCTGACGAGCGCCGCCATACACCAGTGCAACGCCTTGCGCACTGAGGAGAGTCGCGATGACATTCACGCTGCCCGATCATGTTCTTCACCGCCTGATCGACGCCCGGCGCATCGTCGTCCTTACCGGCGGCGGCGTCGCAGCAGAGAGTGGCGTACCATCATTTGGCGCAGCACATACCGGCAAATGGGCGCAGTATGATGTCAGTGAACTGGCGACGCCACAGGCATTCGTGCGCAATCCACGGCTGGTCTGGGAATGGTACGATTACCGTCGCGGCCTGGCGGAGAAGGCGCAGCCAGGCGCCACGCACTACGCGCTGGTGCATCTCGAGCAGTATTATCCTGCCTTTACCCTGATTACCCAGACGATCGACGGGCTACACTGGCGCGCCGGCTCACGCGACCTGATCGAGTTAAACGGTAGCCTGCGGCGCAGTCGTTGCTTCGAGGCAGGCCACATCGCGCTTACCTGGGAGGATGACGGTGAGATCCCGCCGCACTGCACCCAGTGCGGCAGCCTGCTCCGTCCAGACGTCGTCATGTTTGGCGAAGGGCTGCCGCATAGCGAGTTACGCCGGGCCCGTCTGGCCGTAGAGCAGTGCGACGTGTTCATGTGTGCCGGATCCGTGGGCGCGATCGAGCCGATTGCATCGTTTCCGTTTGTTGCCCGGCGCAGTGGCGCATTCGTCCTGACCATCGCTCCCGATGAGTCGATCTACACGCTGATGGCCGACTACGTCGTTCCTACAACGCCAGGCGTCATTATGCCTGAACTGGTGAAGCTCATTGCTGGTGATGTTGGTGGCCTGGAAGAACTGCAGGCAGACGCGTTCTAACTCCAATACCTTGCACATACGGCTTGACGCACCGCACGGCCCCCCGCCCAACCTCCCGCCGCTGGAGGTCGGACTCCTCTCCAGCAGGGGAGGGCCGGGGTGGGTGACGGGCGTATCTGACAGGGATTGGTTCTAGCCCTGGATCAGGAGACCCTCGATGGAGTTGTATGGCACGCGTGTCATCATTCGAGCGTGGGAGCGCCACGACGATGAACTGGCCGACGCATGGCCGCCCTACAATGACCCGCTGGATCCACTGTGGAACCTGCCGCGAAGGCTGTCATTCGGCCCGGAGATGTGGAGCAGCATATTCGAGAATGGGATACAACGACGGAGCTGGGCGGTTGAACAACACGATGGCACGCTGATCGGGCGCATTTCCTTGCGCGAGATTGACGAACGGCGCAGTCAGGCGCGTCTTGGTGTCACCTTTGGCGCACCATATGTCGGTCGCGGCCTTGGTACCGAGGCGCTCACCCTGTTTCTCGAGTACTACTTCGAATCGCTCCAGTACCGCATGATGGTCCTCGACGTCGCGGCGCCAAATCAGCGCGCCGTTCGCTGCTATACGCGGCTTGGTTTCAGGTATGTGGATAGCGACTGGCGCGACGCCGGTTCACTCTTCGACCGCCACATCCTTGAACTGCCGAAGTATGCGCAGCTCCGCCGCTATTTCCGCGAAGACCCACGCGGCCTGAAGGTTGAGTTCTACGAAATGCAACTTGGCCGCGAGGAATGGGCCAGACGCCGCGCGATGATCAGCCGGTGTGGGTGATACGATAGCAGGACCATTAGGCATCTTGCGCCCGACAAGCACCCTGGCTATGATAGCAACGGATGCCAGCTCGGCACTGTGCTATTGCCATTCACCTCACAACGAGCAGCAGCTATGTCTCTGATTGCAGGCAATCTTGGCGTCGTACAGCGCACACTCGACGCGCAACAGTTTACCTGGGCAGTCTGTGCCGGCGCAGCCGCGCATCTGTACGGGAACCGGCGCCCGATCCAGGACGTTGACATTCTGGTTGAGTCGGGGAAGCTTCCGGACGTTGTTCGTCTGTTACAGGAGCAACAAAAGGTCGTGCAGTTCGATGGGCAGCGCATTCTCTGGCGGGGCATCAAAATCTTCGATGATCTGACCATCAGACGCGGCCGCGAGGTCTATCCATTTGTATTCGATGATGCGATGCGCAGCAGGTTGCGGCGGCTCCCCTTGCTTGGATCGCTGGTGCCAGTGCTGCCACCAGAAGATATCGTGCTGCACAAGGCATTACTGGGGCGCGGCATCGAAGAGGGCAAGCATGACATTGCCGACGCGAGCAGTATCGCGCGCCGTCAGACACTCGATCATGACTATATCCGGCAGCGCATGGCAGCGATGCGCGTCAATGGCGTTGCATCAACTGCACTGGCACAGATCGGCATCGCGATAGAATAGGCAGATCACGGATAGACAAAGGGGCCAGGTGCGAGACGTCTGTCGCTCGTGCCTGGCCCCTCGGATTTCACACCTGGATCGCGCTACAGATCGCCGTCGTCCGCAATGTCTTCCGGCATCACGAAGTCATCCGGCATCTGCTCAATCAGAGGTTCGCTTTCGTTCCCTGCCTCATCTTCTCCACCGATCAGCGCGCGCAACCTGCGGCGCAACGCCTCGTCAACACCGCGGTCGGCCCGTTCCTGATCACCGCCCCCCCCCTCGCGAAGCTCAGGCGCACCATCACCGCGACGCCCTGCGCTTGCCAGTTCGCCAATCATCTCTTCAGCCAGCTGGCGCCGCTTCTCAATGCCCGTACCGGCCGGGATAAGCTTCCCGATGACGACATTCTCCTTCAAGCCACGCAGATAGTCGACTTTACCAGTGATTGCTGCCTCGGTCAATACCCGCGTCGTCTCCTGGAACGATGCGGCTGACAGGAAACTGTCGGTCGTGAGCGACGCCTTGGTAATGCCAAGCAGCACGGTCGCCGCCGTTGCCGGCTCACCGCCCTGACTGACGATCTCGGCATTCATACGGGCAAACTCTGCCGAGTCGATCAGTTCGCCCGGCAGAAGCCCGGTGTCACCTGGCTCCTCAATGCGCACCCGGCGCAGCATCTGGCGCACAATGACTTCGATATGTTTGTCATTGATATCGACACCCTGTGAACGATACACTTTCTGCGCTTCGTTGACCAGATACCGCTGGACCGACTCACGCCCCTGCAATTCGAGCAACTCCTGCGGATCAGCCGAACCTTCAGTCAGGTGTTGCCCGGCCACAACGCGCGCGCCATTCTCGACACCCTGACCAAGCCGCGCCGTGTGCGGCACGATCACTTCGCGCACCTCGCGGTCCTCATTGATCACACTGATCTGCCCGGCGCCGATCCGGACCACGCCGGCCATGCGCGCGACAATTGGTTCGCCGCCAAGGTCAGCCCGGTTGCTATGCGCCAGGTGATCCCCTTCGTTGACATGCACCCCATCTACCACCAGCGGCTCGTAGTGTGGCGGAAGCTCGTGCTCATCGGCGTAGAGCTCGGTGGAGACCACACGGATCTTCCGCATCTCCTCTTCGCGTACGAGTTCAACAATACCGTCGATCTCGGCCAGGATCGCTTTCCCTTTCGGAGTACGCGCCTCAAAAATCTCCTGGACGCGCGGCAAACCCTGGGTAATATCATCAGCCGAAGCCACACCGCCGGTATGGAAGGTGCGCAGCGTCAACTGCGTACCAGGCTCACCGATCGACTGCGCCGCAATGATACCGACCGCCTCGCCGATATCAACCAGTTTACCGGTCGCCAGGTTGCGCCCATAGCACATACGGCAGATCCCGTGGTCAGCCTGGCAGGCAAGCGGCGAGCGGACATAGATCGCATCAATACCGGCCTGCTTGCACTGCCGTGCCAGCGCTTCATCGATCTCGGCATTCCGATCGGCAAGCACCTCGCCCGTGCGTGGATCGACGACGGGCGCCGCCAGGATGCGACCGATCATACGCTGCTCAAGATCTTGCAGCACCTCGCGATCGTCGGCGCGATACAGCCACAACCCGTCCTCGGTACCGCAATCGTCGATCGTGACAATGTTATCCTGCGCCACATCGATCAGGCGCCGTGTCAGGTAACCTGCGTCAGCGGTACGCAACGCGGTATCGGCCAGACCCTTGCGCCCGCCGTGGGTCGAGACGAAATACTCGAGCACCGAGAGCCCTTCGCGGAAGTTACTCTTGATCGGCAACTCAATAATGCGCCCGGTCGGGTCGGACATCAAGCCGCGCATGCCGGCCATCTGGCTCAACTGGTTGATATTGCCGCGCGCTGCCGAGTTGACCATCATCGCCACCGGGCCATACGGGTTGAGGTTCTGTTTGACCGCTTCGGTCGTCTGTTTGGTTGCACTCTGCCAGATCTCAACGATTTCGCGGTAGCGTTCCTCTTCGGTAATGAGGCCGCGCCGGAACTGCCGTTCAACATCGGTAACCCGCGCCTCGGACTCGCTGAGAATACGTTGCTTGTCCGCCGGCACCTCAATGTCATCAACACCGATGGTCATACCGCCGCGCGTCGCGTTCTTGAACCCCAGCGTCTTGATGCGGTCAGCCTGTTCGGCCGTCATCTCCGAGCCGTAGTAACGCGCCAGTTCATCGCGCGGCCGATCGCCATACATTGCCCGAATGCCATCGAGATCCGCGTCGCTGAGATTATTGAGGTTGGTATAATACTTGTAGCAATCGGCGATAATCTCGCGCAACCCCTTCTTGGCGATCAGCCGATTACGGAAGCGCAATGGCTCAAGTAGCTCATTGTTGAAGATGATTCGCCCGATCGTCGTTTCCAGCAACATACGCGGCGTTCCATCCTCATCCGGCGCCAGCACCTTGACCTGGCGATCGTTATCCCCCTGGACGACACCGGCCATACGCACGAAGATCGGCGCCTGGACATCAACCAGCCCCTTATCGTATGCCAGCAGCGCCTCATCAATCGAGGTAAACATCTTACCGCTGCCCTTCGCCCCATCCTTGACCATGGTCAGGTAGTAGCAACCGAGCACGATATCCTGTGATGGCGTCACAATCGGGTCGCCGGTAGCTGGCGAGAGCAGATTGTACTTCGACAGCATGCGCAGGCGTGCCTCTTCCTGCGCCTTGCGCGAGAGCGGGACGTGCACCGCCATCTGGTCACCGTCGAAGTCGGCGTTGAACGCGGAACAGACCAGCGGGTGCAACTGGATCGCCGACCCTTCGATCAATTTGGCTTCAAAGGCCTGGATCGAGAGGCGATGCAATGATGGCGCACGGTTGAGCAGCACCAGATAATCCTTGATGACTTCCTCAAGCACGTCCCATACTTCAGGGCGAATGCGTTCAACGATCCGCTTGGCGCTCTTGATATTGTGTGCAAAACCCTTCTCTACCAGGCGGCGCATCACAAATGGCTTGAACAGCTCAAGCGCCATTTTCTTCGGCAGGCCACACTGGTGCAGTTGCAGATTCGGGCCAACCACGATCACCGAACGGCCCGAATAATCAACGCGTTTGCCGAGCAAGTTCTGGCGGAAGCGCCCCTGCTTCCCTTTGAGCATATCGCTCAGGCTCTTCAGGCGATGCTTCCCCTTACCCGACACAGCTCGCCCGCGACGGCCATTGTCGATCAGCGCGTCAACCGCCTCCTGCAACATGCGTTTCTCATTGCGCACAATAATCTCGGGCGCATTCAGTTCCATCAGGCGCTTGAGACGATTATTGCGGTTGATCACGCGGCGGTACAGGTCATTCAGGTCACTGGTAGCGAAGCGACCACCATCGAGTTGCACCATCGGGCGCAGGTCGGGCGGGATCACCGGCAGCACCGTGAGGATCATCCACTCGGGACGGTTGCCGCTCTTGCGGAACGCCTCAACAACGCGCAGGCGCTTGGTCGCCTTCTTGCGCCGCTGCCCCTGGGTATTCTGCACTTCACCCTGCAATTCCTCAGCCATGCGATCGAGGTCCACCGTGCGCACGATCAGGTCACGCACGGCGCCGGCGCCCATATCGGCGCGGAAGACGCCCGGCGCAAGTTCACGCAGCGCGCGGTACTCCTGCTCGCTCAAGATGCGCTTGAGCTTGATTGAGTCGATCTGCTCAAGCCGTTCCTTTTCTTCGCGCACCAGGCGATCGAGTTCGCCCTGCAGGCGCTCCTGCAACCGCTCGCGCTCCTGGCTCGCCTCATATTCCTTGCGTTCGCGTTCGGCACCGGTCAACTGCTCGGCATCCTCGAGATCGCGCTGCTTCTTCTGCTCGAGCGTCTCCAGTTCCTGATCGAGCAACTCATCAAGCACATCGATCGACTTCTCAGTCACGATCTCGCCTTCTTCGATCAAGGTCGTGCCACGGAAGACAATGTCTTCCTCGACCGGTTCGCCCTGCTTTTCTTCGAGATCGCTGCGCAGCCGTTCCGCTTCGGCACTGATCTCGTCGCGCAGGCGACGATAGTCTTCCTCGATACGGCGCTGCGTCGAGATCTGTGCGCTCTCCATGCCGCCCAGATCCTGCGTCAGTTGCGACGATAGCTCGATCTGCTTCCCTTCGGCCTCGGCCTGAATCCGCTCGCGCTTCTCCTTGAAATCAGCCTGCAACGCCTCGCGCGCCTGTGCCTTCAGTTCTTCATCCACCTGCGTGATCAGGTACGAGGCAAAATAGAGCACCCGCTCAAGGTTACGCGGCGAGATGTCGAGCAACAAACCGAGCCGGCTCGGCGTGCCCTTCACGAACCAGATATGCGAAACCGGCGACGCCAGTGCGATATGCGCCATGCGATCGCGCCGAACTTTCGATCGGGTTACTTCAACGCCACATTTATCGCAAACAACGCCTTTATAGCGAACTCGCTTGTACTTTCCACAATAGCACTCCCAGTCCTTTTGTGGGCCAAATATGCGTTCACAAAATAGACCATCACGTTCTGGCTTTAACGTGCGATAATTGATCGTTTCTGGTTTTGTTACTTCTCCATGCGACCAACCTAAAATATCCTCAGGAGATGCGAGGCTGATGCGAATAGCGTTGAAGTCGTTGATCTCGAGCATTGTATTCTCCTATGCGCTGATTCCAGCGATAGCTGCAATCGCACGTATTCGTTGCACGTATCGTCAGAGGTGCACGATCATTTCTCGCAATCTCTATCGCACGCATGCGCGCCATGCATCATGACCCGCATGGGCCCGTCGGCCCACCACAACCCTGGCACATACGCCATGTCTGGCGACCAGGTTCGAAAGAAATCCGCGTGGCGCGCCGGCCTTGCCGCAGCATACTCCGATACCGTGCAGAACACCTGTCGCCATGCTGCACGGTATCGGAAGTTGCGTCGATAGACTTGCGGCTTCCGGTGTCAGATCGAAAGCGTGGAGGTGCGACAACCAGGAATTCAACACGCAACGCTGTTCACTAGAACTCCCCGCGCTCCATCCCCGACAGATTGATCCCGTCAAGCGCGGCCAGGTCGCTATCAACATCATCGGTGAGTTCCACCGGCGTCTCATCGGCGCTGAGCACCTCGACCGAGAGGCCCAGCGACTGCAGTTCCTTGATCAGCACCTTGAAACTCTCCGGCACGCCGGCCTCCTGGATCGGTTCACCCTTGACGATCGCCTCATACGTCTTCACACGGCCGACCACGTCATCCGACTTGACCGTGAGCATCTCCTGGAGGATGTAGGCTGCCCCATACGCCTCAAGCGCCCAGACCTCCATCTCACCGAAGCGCTGCCCGCCGAACTGCGCCTTCCCGCCGAGTGGTTGCTGTGTCACCAGGCTGTAGGGGCCAGTCGAGCGCGCGTGGATCTTATCCTCCACCAGGTGCGCCAGTTTCAGCATATAGATATAGCCGACCGTCACCGGATGATGGAACGCATTGCCGGTACGCCCGTCATAGAGGGTTATCTTGCCATCACGCGGCAACTCGGCGCGCGCGAGCCACTCCTTGATCTCCGTCTCACTCGCGCCGTCGAACACCGGCGTCGCGATGCGATAGCCCAGGCGCGCGGCGGCCCAGCCAAGATGCGTCTCAAGGATCTGGCCGATATTCATACGGCTTGGCACACCGATCGGGTTGAGAATAATATCCACCGGCGTCCCATCCGGCAGGAACGGCATATCCTCGATCGGCAGGATGCGACTGACCACCCCCTTATTCCCGTGGCGGCCCGCCATTTTATCGCCCGCCGAGATCTTGCGCTTCTGGCACAGCAGCACATCAACCCGCTGATTAACGCCGACCGGCAGTTCGACATCATCATCACGGGTGAAGACCTTGACATCAATCACTTTTCCACGCACGCCATTTGGCACCCGCAGCGACGAGTCCTTCACCTCACGCGCCTTTTCGCCAAAGATTGCGCGCAACAGGCGCTCCTCGGCCGTCAGATCGGTTTCGCCCTTTGGCGTAATCTTCCCGACCAGGATATCGTTCGGTTGCACCTCGGCGCCGACATAGATGATGCCCCGGTCATCAAGGTTTCGCAGGCTATCCTGGCCAACATTCGGAATATCGCGGGTAATCTCCTCCGGGCCAAGCTTGGTATCGCGTGCCTCGACCTCATACTTTTCGATATGGATCGAGGTAAAGATATCCTCGCGCACCAGGCGTTCCGATACCAGGATGGCATCTTCGAAGTTACCGCCTTCCCATGGCATGAACGCCACCAGCACATTCTGGCCGAGCGCCAGTTCGCCATTGTCGGTACTGGAGCTATCCGCCACGATCTCACCCTTCCGCACGCGCTGGCCACGCGTCACACTCGGGCGCTGGTTAATGCAGGTATCCTGGTTGGAGCGCATGAACTTACGCAGGCGATACTCACGCTCGTACCCATCGTCCTCAAGCACCACAATGCGGTCACCCGTCGCCGAAATGACCACGCCGTCGGCCTTGGCCACCACCACCTGGCCGCTATCGCGGGCAGCCAGGTACTCCATGCCCGTCCCGACGATCGGGGCATCGGGGCGCAGCAGCGGCACCGCCTGGCGTTGCATGTTCGAGCCCATCAACGCCCGGTTGGCGTCATCGTGCTCCAGGAAGGGGATCAGCGCGGTTGAAACGCTGACAACCTGCTTGGGCGACACGTCCATATAATCAACACGCTCGATCGACACATCGTCGAAGTCGCCGGCGAAGCGCACCGACACATTGCCTTCCAGGAAACGGTTATGCTCATCAAGTGGCGCATTCGCCTGAACGATGACGAACTTATCTTCTTCATCGGCCGAGAGATAATCGACCTCCTGTGACACGATCGGTCGAATCTTGATCGATTTGAGTGGCATCTCAACGATCCGCTCCGCCAGGGCACGGTTAATCTCCTGGCCCGCCTCGGCGATCACCTCACCACTCTGCGGATCGATCGCGTCCTCGCGCAGGATCTGACCACGCAGCAACGCAACGGCAATTCGACGCGCGACGGCGGCATCCACCCGCGTGCCGCGCACTGCGATCAACTCGCCGGTGCGCAGATCGCGCACGTCGCGCAGCAACAACCCCTGGCGCTCCCACTCGCTGGCATTCGGCACCTCGCGGTACACCTTGCGATACGGTGTCTCCAGGAACCCCATCTCATTGACGCGCGCGAAGGTGGACATCGTGCCGATCAACCCGATGTTTGGCCCTTCCGGCGTCTCCACCGGGCAGATACGGCCATAGTGCGAGTGATGCACGTCGCGCACCTCGAAGCCGGCCCGGTCACGACTGAGGCCACCGGGGCCAAGCGCCGACAGGCGGCGTTTGTTGGTCAACTCCGCCAGCGGATTCGTCTGATCCATGAACTGCGAGAGTTGTGAGCCGCCAAAGAATTCGCGCATGGCGGCAACAACCGGGCGGATATTGATCAGCGCATTGGGCGTGGCCGTATCCGGCTCCTGCAGCGACATGCGTTCTTTGATCACGCGCTCCATACGCAGCAGGCCAACGCGGAACTGCTGCTGGATCAGTTCGCCGACCGTGCGCACGCGCCGGTTCCCCAGATGGTCAATATCATCGGCGCGCAGGCCAGGCGTCCCATTATTGAGCTGGATGATACGCTCAACAATTTTATAGATATCGGCCGGCAGCAGCACGCGCACCTTGAGATCCGGCGCCTGGGTGCGCACTTCGGCGCGTGCGTCCTTTTCCCAGAGGTTCTTGTTGAGCTTGTAGCGGCCAACCCGGGCCAGATCATAGCGGCGCGGGTTGAAGAGCAACGACTCGATCAGACCGCGCGCATTCTCGAGCGTCGGCGGATCACCGGGGCGCAGGCGCTTATACAGCTCCATCAGGGCCTCTTTCGAGTGCCGCGCCGGGTCCTTATCGAGCGTCACCTTGACATACTGGTGCTCACCCGGCTCCATATGCGCGAACAGCGCCAGCACGTCATCATCACGGCCCCGCTGTTCAAGCTCGCTATCCGGCACCCACTGGCCACCGCCGTCAGCATTCGCCTGCCAGCCCAGCACCGCACGCAGCAGGATCGTCACCGGGATCTTGCGTTTGCGGTCAACCTTCACGGAGATGACATCGCGCTTGTTGGTTTCGAACTCCAGCCATGCGCCGCGATTCGGGATGAGCTTGGCTGAATGGAGGCTGCGCCCGGATGTTGGATCCTTTTCTTCCTTGAAATAGACGCCGGGCGAGCGGATCAATTGTGACACCACCACGCGTTCGGCGCCATTGATCACAAATGTCCCATTCTCGGTCATCAACGGAAAATCGCCGAGAAAGATCTCGCTTTCCTTCAATTCGCCGGTACTCAGAATGCGCAACTGCACATTCACGCGCACCGGCGCGGCATAGGTAATTCCCCGCTCACGGCACTCATGTTCGTCGTAGCGCGGCTCACCGAACTGATAGTCGAGGAAGCGCAACTCCATGTTTTTGCCGGTGAAGTCGGTGATCGGCGAGATCTCTTCAAATAGTTCGTGCAAACCCTCCTTGCGGAACCATTCGAAACTATTGATCTGCGTCTCGATCAGCGTCGGCAACTCGATCGCATCGGCAATCCGCGCGAATGAATGTCGCGCCATTTTGCTGCGATGCAGGCTATCAGCACCAACATCATTCGGCATGATCAGCGGCTGAAGTACAACACTTTCAGTCAAGGGGGGCATTGGCACCTCGCTCTTGCTCGCCACTCGCCAGATACCAGTAGTCAGCCGTCAGCCAGCCCGCGCGTACCGCTTTTGTTCCGACGACAATACTGCGCCGCGCGGCCCACACCGGCCCTGACGACTGACTACTGCTGATTGACGACTGGTTGCTGGATCCTCTCGCCTCAGAAAATCAAAAACACGAACACACCCTCGGTGCTGGTCGAGCTGTCGACAGAGACCGTGGATCGACGTTCGTGAACAGTGATGGGTTCAGTCGGGACATGCGTCGGGTAACGCATTCGATTGCCGGTGAGTACCTCCTTCATCCCCTCCGGCTAACGCGCACTGCGAAACAAAATGATACCACCAGAGATGCGCTGTGTCAAGGATTGTTTTTCGAGTTTCGAGTTTTCGAGTATTTGTTCACACCTGGGGGAACCATGTCTTTTTTCGTCGGCGGTTCGATGTATTTCGAGCGCTTACGTCGTGGAGGCGGCACGCTGCATCCCGACCCGCCGCCGATTCATTCTCCTGAGGGCTTCCCCCAGACGCCGACGGTGAACCGTTTCGTTTCGATCGCCAGGGCATGCAGCCGGAAAATGCCGATCCCTTCAGCGGCGTACACTTCCTCGAACAATGGCGATCCGCGCAGTGTGCTGGCGTGAATCGCGCCTGGACGTTCGCTCGTATACACATAGCCATAGCCGCGGTCGCGCATAAACGCGGCAAGCTGTGCTGCGGTGGCAACCGCGCCATAATCACGCAACCAGGCCGTATCGCGCTTTATTGCGGCTACGGCAGCAGGGGCGCCGTAGTTGTAGATGACCGGCGGCGTGCTGACCTGTCTGCCTGCCAGTGGCAGGATCCACCAGCCACCATCAACACCGCGATCGACGTCAAAGAGCCATCCCGCCGTTCCTACCACAAAGCGCGCATCAGGCGGAGTGGCGCGCGCGATCCATTCGATCGCCGCGCGATCGGCGGCGCCGGCCAGCACAGTATCGGCGCGAACGATCGTTCGCCAGCGATCAACGCCCCAGAGCGCCACGCCCAGCACCAGAGCCACCAGCACTGCGTGGTACGCCAGCGCGCGCCAGCCATGCTGCGGTGCGCGCGCGTCGTGAGCTGCCACGCCACCGGCAATCAGCAGCGCCAGCGGCGCGAACATCGTGATCGTCAGCAATTCATTGGTGATGAATGACAGGTAAGGCAATCCAATGACAACCGGGTTGGCCAGCACCATCGCAAGGGCGCACCAGCCGAGCAGCCATGCGGCGGCCCGCCGCCGCTGGCGCAGCGCCAGCAGCGCCCCGGCGCCGGCAAGCGCCAGGAGCAGATGATTCGTACCAGCCCGCAGCAACTCAACGGGCAGCGCATTGTAGTGGATATTGCCGGCGATGTGCATGGCCGAGCTGCCGGTTCCCGGCAGCGCCTGGCGCGCCAGCATCAGCACCCACGGCGCCGTAAGCGCCAGCGCCGACCCGATCGCAATCACCATCCAGCCGGCGGCGCGGCGCCACTGTCCCGTCTCAGGGCCAATCAGCACCCGGGCGACGCAGGCCGCCAGCACGAGCGCGAAAACGGCAACATGCACCAGGCTGAGCCCGGCCACCAGCAGCGCCAGCAATCCGGCCGACGGCAAGCCAGGACGGCGGCACACCTCGTCCATGGCGATCAGCACCGCCGGCAGCATCAGCATCCCCGCCAGCAACGTGTATCGCCCCCAGCTCAGGTAGAATGCCGGCATGACTGATGCCAGACCCACCACCAGAGCGGCGGTGGCGCCAGCAACGGGCCGCTGCCATAGCCGTACTGCCAGTGCTGCATACGCCGGCGCCATCGCCGTGCTCATGATCTGGCCCATCCAGAGGAGACCATCGGGCAGATCGCGCGGCACGTGCAGACCTGCCAGTTGCGCCGCTGCCGCGACAACCACGTGATACCCCCAGTGATAGGTCAATGCGTCCACCGGAAGGTAGGGGCGCAATGTGAACGGCGCAGTGCCCTGCTCAACAACCACCCGCACGAGTAATGCATGGTGCAGCGAGTCGACCCATACCGGCATGGCCAGGGAGCGAATCTGTTCGAAGCGCAGCCACAACGTGATCGCCGTGCATCCGGCGATCACGGCATACCACATGGCATTTGCGGCGACGAATGGCGCAGAGATCACGCTGACGCGGCCGCGTGAGACGAGCGTGATCAGCAGGCTGATCAACAGCACCAGCCAGAGCAGCCAGGCTGACAGGCGTATGTTTACCATCGTTGCCCAGAGGTAGAGGAGCGGCACCAGGCTCAAGCTGAGGCCGACCGACAACGTAAAACGCTCCAGAGCGGTCGCACCGGCTGCCGGCGCCATCCTGAGCAACAGGGCAAGACCCGGAAGACACAATAATGCGCACGTGATGAACACCTGCCCGGCAAATGCGCCAGGCCAGCCTGCAACAGCCATGGCTCGTAAAGCTTCGCGGAAGATCTCTGTGGAGATATGGGACCCACTACTGTTCAAATACGCCCTTTGCCCAACCCGGCCCTCCCCCGCTGGAGGAGGGACCCGGCTCCAGGTCGGGAAGGGGCTGTGCGATGCGTCGAGCCTTCAGTGCAAGGTATGTAGACACCCTATCCGAATGACTCTCCACCCCCTGTCATTGCGAGGAGCGCTGGCGACAGCTTGCAGCAAGCAACGCGTGGCTGAAGCAATCTCCACTCGCACCACTCGATTGCTTCGCTGCGCTCGCAATGACATCCAGACATCCGCTCGACCTGGCATGTGGGTTCGGATTTCTCACACATCGCCAATCGCGGGTGACGTTCAAAAGAGTGATGTGCAGATGCTTGCGATTCATACATTCGGGTTATCGGCCCCAGGACAAATGGAAAAAGTCGAAGGGGTCGTGCGCTACTGGCTATCGGTTTTTGCCATCAGCGCCCGTGATCGCCGGTGTCAGCCGGATAGCGTGGCTCCGAGCGGCGCACGTCCGGATCCGATGCGCGCCGCTCCTGTTCGATCGCTCGCGCGATCAGGCGTTCAAAGAAACCATCGCGCGTCACACCGGCGCCCGGGTCCGTGGCAGGTGATGGGCCGTTGTCCGGTGGGCGTGGCGCCTTCAGCGCCACAAGCTGATCCCGCAAGAGCGCCGCAATCCCGCTACAGACATCGATCGGCGGCATCGTAAGACTGTGCGCAATCTCGATCACCGATCGCTGACCATCCACCGCCGCCAGGATCGGCCAGATATCTTCGCTGATTGCCACCTGGCGTGCGTCGATCGGACCGCGTAGAACAGGAATCACACTCAGGTTCGGCACATATTCGCGGAGCACGGCCCAGGTGAGTGCCTGGTGCTCCGCCAGATCAATAATCTCCCAGGGATCCATCCAGAGCGTTGCTGGAACCGGCTCATTGCCTGCGATGAAGCGGAATGTAGCGTCACGTTCGGCAAATATCCGGCCGATAGCGTCTATGCCCACAAGATCGCCCATATCGGCATGTTGCGGCAGGCCGTCGTGGAAATAAATGTGACCGACCGTGTCGCCGACCTGCACTTCCAGCATACCGCTGACCGAGCTATAGACCGCCATCTCGATCAACTCGCGCAGCGGAAACTGGAGGAAGGACCCCTCGAGTTGCACAGCCGCCCTCCCCTGAACCTTTGACCATGTTCATTATATCTCAGGCGCCGCCGATGTGCGTACCGGCCGGTGAGGTGCCTTAGAGCCAATACCTTTGAAATAAGGCGTTCTGCACCGCACCGCCCTCCACCCGACCCCCCCCCCCGGGGGGGG
>JACAEQ010000061.1 GCA_013388755.1 Chloroflexota bacterium | reverse complement strand
TCCATCAGCTGCCGCCGCGCCGCCATCCTCCACCACGTGCCAGCGGGAGGCCACGAGGTTCCGATTCGTCAGCCATCATCGGTTCCGCCCCAGCCATTCGTCTCGCCACGCCGCCCAACTACTGATTCTACAGCCGACCCTCACCGCCGATCTATGGGTAGTTCTCCGATCGCCTGGTAGATCCGCGATACATCTATGGGTAGATCAGTGACGGATCTACCCATAGAGCCTTTTGCCAATGATAGTAGCGCGAATGAGCGCGGGTGTCAATAGTCAATCCAGGGCTACCATGCGCTGCTCCAACCCCAGTACTCGAACTTGCTTGTAGGGCACTTCCCAGAGCCGCCTGACGCGATTCCACCTGCCACCGGCGCGACGCAGTGCGTCCTGTATCCCATATTCGTTCGCGGCCACCCGCACCCCGACAATCGTCTCGGCGGTTGGTTTCGGCGCCCAGTCGATGGTTTCGACAATCAGTTCGATGGTTTTGTACCGCTTCTTTTTGTCGGCGTCGTAGCGGTATCGTATACAGACCAGTCGATCGCCATACTGCTCGACGAACGCTTGCGTGCCGGGTTGCCCCGGTCGCCGGACAAGCCGTGTGCGCATATGCCCTCCATTGTAGATCGCGCTCCTTTCCAGTTCAACCGTATGCGTTCGTTTCGCGGTCATAGGTATTCCCGCACTCCAGGACATATGTACGGTCGCTACACCGATTTTGTGGCGTTGCATCTGGCCTGGCTCTGTGGTGTGTTCAATGAGGCCAGCCGTCTGTCCCTTATCGCCTATCAGCTACCCTCTGTCGCTTATGTGTACATCAGGAAACGCGCTATGTCGCCCCCGAAACTGCTCGACCAGGTGCGCGCGGTATTGCGCGCGCGCCATTATTCGCGCCGCACTGAGGAAACGTATGTCGATTGGATTCGTCGCTTTGTGCATTTCCACGTTCTGCGCCACCCGCGCGATCTCGGTCGCGTCGAGGTTGAGGCGTTTCTGACGCACCTGGCGGTCGATCTGAATGTGGCCGCGTCAACCCAGAATCAGGCGCGCGCGGCGCTGCTGTTTCTCTATCGTGAGGTACTGGCGGTTCCAATGGATGAGCCATGGGATGTCGTCGTGGCAAAGGCGCCGGGCCGCCTGCCAACGGTGCTGACGAAGGTGGAGGTGCGGGCGCTCCTCGCGCACCTCTCGGGCGTCGATCGCTTGATGGCGGAACTCCTCTACGGCAGTGGCTTGCGTCTCATGGAGTGTATTCGCCTGCGGGTGAAGGATGTTGATTTTGCGCAACGTCAGGTGCTGGTACGTGATGGCAAAGGTGCGGAGGATCGGGTGACGATGTTGCCCATGGGCGTGATCCCTGCGCTCCAGGAGCATCTTCGCATGGTGCGCGAGCTTCATCGGCAGGATCTGGCTGCCGGCTTCGGTGCGGTGTATCTGCCTTATGCGCTCGAACGCAAGTATCCTGACGCGGCGCGCGAATGGGCCTGGCAGTATGTCTTTCCGGCCGATCGTATTTCGCTCGACCCGCGTAGCGGCATACACCGCCGCCATCACCGCGATGAGTCGGCGCTGCAGAAGGCGGTGCGCTCCGCGGTGCGCGCAGTGGGTATCACAAAACATGCGTCGTGCCATACGCTCCGCCATAGCTTTGCAACCCATTTGCTTGAGAATGGCTATGATATCCGGACGGTGCAGGAACTCCTCGGTCATAAGGATGTGAAGACCACAATGATCTACACGCACGTCTTGAACCGTGGCGGCCTCGGCGTGCGTAGCCCGCTCGACGAGTGAGTCGCGGCACAGGCATCGCGTTACCAATCCGCCATTGTAGATGGAAGAGATGTAACCCTCGTTCAAGGACGGTTGCATTATAACTCCAGCGTAGTCATCAAGATGAGCCTGTCGGCTACGGGAGATGCTCATGCGTGTACTATCCGGCTTCGCATTATTCTGCTTGACACTGTTGATGCTTGTGGTGCCGGTGAACCAGGAAGGAAATGTGAAAGCGGCCGGTATCGCCACTACAGCTACAGCCCGCCTGGTGGTGTTCGAGAATTTCATGCGCCCGACGTGCGGCAATAGTCAGAGAGCCGGTCCGGTTCTCGATCAACTCGCGACGGAATATGCTGCTCAGCCGGTTGTCATTCTGGAATACGATGTGGATAATGCCCCTTCTGATCGCTATAATCGCTGGTGGATCGCCCATGGCTATTCCGGTGTCGTCTCTCTGCCGATGGCCATGGTTGGTAGCGGGCGTCTCTTTGCCGATGGGGCGGTCTGGCGGGATTTTGCCGGCGCCTATCGCCAGATGATCAATGATGAATTGTCCCGCCCGCCTCAGGCCGCGCTGTCTGGCGCGGCAGAACGTATTGGCGATCAGTTACGTTTTACGGTGTCGGTAACTAATCTGAGCAACGTAACTCTCTCATGGGACAATGCCGCAACGGTTCATGTGCTGGTATATGAGGAACGACAGATTGCATTAACCGGGCGTTATGTGCGGGCCGCGCCGGTGCGAACGCTTCAGCAGCCGCTTGCCCCTGGCGCAAGTACAACGGTTGTTCTTGAAACCGAACCGCTTACCGGAGTGCAGTGGGACGCGCTACGCTTTGTCGCCCTGATCGATTATCGCCCCGGTGGAACAAGCGGTGCTTACGAACAGCTTCAGGCCGCCACACTTCCACTTGCCCGTCTCGCAAGCGAACCAACCGAGGTAACGGCATTTGTTGACACCAGCGCAACAGGTGATCCACCGGTGCAATTGAAGATATTCGCCCCCCCCGGCGAGACCTGGGCTGCCGATGAACAGTCGGGCTGGCTTGCGGTATCGCCATCAAGCGGCGTGAATGGTGATAGCCTGATCATAACCATTCAGCTGACGTCGCTGTCGAATGGCTGGCAGCAGGGGGTGATTACGTTAACGACTGATGCGTCGCCACCGCGCTCGCTTACTATCCCGATACGTGTGTTCTTTGGCGAGGTGTCACATGTATATTTGCCGTTACTGAATCGGTCATAATACGTGGGTTGTCGCGGCGCGATAGACGCGCTCGATCGCATTCAGCATGTGGTCGCGCGCGAAGAGCCGCTCTGCTCGCTTCCGTCCCGCCGCACCGTAACGCGCCCGTAATGCCGCGTCACTTGACAGGCGCTTGATCGCTGCCGCCAACGCCACAGCATCGCCTGGCGCAACGACCAGGCCGGTCTGTTCATGGAGATTGACGAAATCGGTGCCGGTTCCTAACGCGGTGCTGATACACGGTAATCCGCTCGCCAGGGCCTCTGCCAGTACGATGCCATATGCCTCGGCACGCAGATGCGACGGCAGTACGAAGATGTCGGCCTGGCGGTACAGCGCCGGGAGGTCTGCTTCGGCGATGTCACCGCGGAACTGGACCCGCTCGCGTAACCCTGTTGTCGCGACCTGTGCTTCCAGTCGCGCGCGTTCTGGCCCGCTCCCCGCGATCCAGAGTTCGACGCCCGGTACCTGGCGCATGGCGTCGAGTAGAATATGTAACCCTTTGTAGTAACGTAACCGCCCGACGAAGAGCAGTCGTGGCGGCGTGCCGCTGGCTTGATGGGGTGCACCTGGAGTGAAGCGGTTGATGTCGATGCCGATCGGGATTACTTCACATCTGGCGGCGTACCGGCGCAGAAATGGCGATGAGGCGACGTACGCCGGACTGCTCGCGATGATCCGCGTGGCGTGGCGCAATGTGAACTCGAGCAGGGGACGATAGATGCGCAGCAGCGTTTTCTGGCGCACAATGTCACTCTGGTATGAGATGATCAGCGGCGGGCGCCCGCGAACCGCCAGTGCGGCCAGGTCGCCTGGCGGGTAGGGGAATTGCAGATGCACGATGTCGGCTCTGAGGCAGCATGCGATGTTCACCAGCGCCGGACTCAATGGCGTCGAGGCGACGTGCGCCAGGCGCGCGGCTCTCATAATGGTCAGGCGCGGCGCCGGATGCTCGATCCATGTGCGCCGGTCGGTGCTGGTGACCAGCACGGTGATCCGGTGGCCACGCGCCGCCAGACCTTCCGCCAGGTCGCGTAGATGGCCCTCGATGCCGCCAGGCACCGGTGGGTAGTCTTTGTAGATGTGGAGAATATGCATTCGGCAACCATGCTACAATCTGGTTACGCCACGATGATAGCCGATAGATGAGTATGCCACGACGACGAACGCATAAGCCGCAACGCCTGCCGCCAACCGAAGGTTTTGCACGCCGCACGCTTGCATTGCGGGCGATGCTGAACGAGGATAGCGCCGCCGCCGGGGACCAGGCGATCAAGGTGCTCGAGGAGTATCTCGAAAGCCTGGCACAGGGTTATGGCTATTATGGCGATGGCAGCCTTGGCCGCTATGCCAGTTTCCTCCGTGGCCGTGACGCACTCGACGATGAGATGATCGATCGCATCGATACCTATACCCAGGTGCGCAATTGTCTGGCTCATTCCTATGGGCTGCAAACGACGCCGGATCTTGCCGCTGAACTGGTCGAGTTTGTCGAGTTGTTGTTGAAACGCGGCGCGCCAACTGCCGCCGAGTTGATGACCCGCACTGTTCGCACCATTAACGAGGCAGATTTGCTGGCTCATGCGCGTGACCTGATGATCCGCGGCGGGTATGGTCGCATTCCGGTACTACGCGACGGGCACGGCATTGTTGGCTTGCTGATCGAACGCGACCTGGTGGTGGCGCAGGCCGCCGCCGAACGTAATCATCGCCGCTTCGCCGACCTGACAGTTGCCGAGGCGCTGCCGCCTGCCGCGCTTGAACGGGCGGCGTTTGTCGCGCCGGAAGCGACTCGCGAGCAGGTGGCCGACGCCCTTGCCGGCGGCGGTATCATTGCATGCCTGGTCACACCCGGCGGCACGCTGGACGAGCCGCCCCTCGGTATCATTACCCATGCGGATCTGCTGTATCGTATGTAGCTGTGAGCCTGGTTACCAGTGAACATGGTAACTGTTCACGCTTCACCTGGGAGCGCGGGCGTCCCGCCCGCATGATCTGGCCCACCTGGGAGCGCGGGCGTCCCGTGTTCACGCTTCACCTGGGAGCGCGGGCGTCCCGTGTTCACGCTTCACCTGGGAGCGCGGGCGTCCCGTGT
>JACAEQ010000060.1 GCA_013388755.1 Chloroflexota bacterium | reverse complement strand
CTACCAGGACGGCCCGCGCTACTGGTATTCCACCCAGCCGACCGTCACCAGGCTGGCCGAGGATCGCGCCGAGCAGCTCAAGCGCGACCCCGACAAAGTGATGATCGAGCTCGACAGGCGCCTGCGCGCCGACCTGCGCAAAATGGGCGACTTCAGTCGCATCCAACCGCTGCCCGGCTCCAGCGCCGATGTGCCCGACGACCTCGACGCCCGGCTGGTGGTGCTGGGCATCAGCCAGCCCTACAGCAAAGAGTCGGGCAACGCCGCCGAAGTGGCGGCGCGTACCATCCTGGAGAACCGTGGCAACACCCCGCGGCTCTACCGCAACAGCCTGGTCTTCCTGGTGGCCGACAAGACCCGCGTCCAGGATCTCGACGAGGCGGTGCGCAAGTATCTGGCCTGGGAGTCGATCCTCGCCGAAAAGGAGACCCTCGACCTCTCACCGCACCAGGTCAGGCAGGCCGAGACGCAGAGGGCCAGCGCCGACAGCGTGGTGACGGCGCGCATCCCGGAAACCTACCAGTGGCTGCTGGTGCCGGTGCAGCTCACGCCGCAGGCGCCGGTGACCTGGCAGGCGTTGCGGCTGAGCGGCCAGGACGCGCTGGCCGTGCGAGCGAGCAAGAAGCTGCGCGGCGACGAGTTGCTCATCCTCGGTCTCGCGCCGTCGAGCCTGAAGCTGGAGCTGGACAAAGTGCCGCTCTGGCGCGGCGACCACGTTGCGGTGCGACAGCTCATCGAGGACTTCGGGCGCTACCACTACCTGCCGCGCCTGCGCACCCCGGGTGTGCTGCTCGAGGCCATCCAGGCCGGGGTTAGTTCGCTGACCTGGGAGCTCGACACCTTTGCCTATGCCGAGGGCTATGACGAGGCGACCGGGCGCTACCGCGGGCTGCGCGTCGCCACGCTCATCACCGTGAGCGAGAGCGACGCAGGGCTGATCGTCCGGCCCGCTGTTGCCAGGCGAAAGCTTGATGCTGAGGCAGCCGCGCGTCGCCAGCGCGAGGAAGAGGAGGCAGCCCGTCGCGGCAACGACTATGCGAATGTCGGGAGCGCGGGCGAGATGCCCACCGCCGGGAGCACGGGCGGCTCGCCCGCATCACCCAATCCGGGCAAGGCACCGCCATCGTTGGCACCAGCCGTGCCGCATCGCAAACTACGCCGCTTCCACGGCAGCGTCGCGTTAAGCGCCGAGCGTGCCGGCCGCGATGCCAGCAAGATCGCCGAGGAGGTGATCGCCCATCTGACCGGGCTGGTCGGGGCCAACGTGCGCATCACCCTGGAGATCGAAGCCGACATCCCCAGCGGCGTCCCGGATCACGTCGTGCGCACCGTGACGGAGAACAGCCGGACGCTCAAATTCACCCGGGCCGGGTTTGAAGAGGAGTAGGCCTCACCATCACGGCAGGAGGTTCCAATGAGCGATGACACACCCGCACGTATGCGCCAGATCCTGAAGGATGTTGAGCGCGTACGCGAACATCCGCCGGCATTATCGGATGGCACGTGGCTCAGCCGAAAACGCCAGTTCACGTCACTGTTTGACAAAATACAGAGGGCGCTGTTCCGGGCTACGAATATAGAGGGTCGGCACGTACCAGCTTGCGCCATCGCTCTCAGTAACGAACAACGTACGGCGCGCATCAGCGACCGCCGCCTGGAGCGACCGGCCACGTGCCAGTTCGTCATACAGCACGCCGCTGAACCTGGTTGCCGCATCAATCCGCACTGAAAGCTGCATGGCAACAACCGCTTCCGAAACGATGCTCAATGCCGGCGCAATACCGGTAAGAATGCCGTCTGGCGCTGCGAACCCGGCAGACTGGCAGGCATGCAGCACAATCAGGCGGATCCCGCCAAGCTGGGCCGCCAGTCGCGCCGTGTTGATCAACTCGCCCGACCCGGGGCGAACCGGATCGTCAAAGAGCAGATAACCCTGGCCGTCACGATACATCCCGTGGCCATAGAAATGGACGATATCGGGGCGTGGTCCCTGGCGCAGACGCGCATTGAGCGATGCCACCGTCACTGGTTCAAGTTCCTCCCAGGTAACCAGCCCACGGCCGCGCAATGACTCCCAGCTCTTCAGCCGTGCCGCACGCTCGGCCGCGCGTGTCGCCGCGGAGATCTCGGCCACCGGCGATAACGCCAGGATGTGGAGCCGTTCGTTTCCAGGCTGCGGTTGCACCGGCGGGTAGGGCAGGTCGAGATAGCGCACACACGAGTTGAGATCGTGCCCGCCCGATCCCAGCAACAACGGCAGACGACCATCATGCAACGCCTCCCAGGGCAGCGCGGCCAGCTCCACCGCCTCCAGTGGAAAGCGGAGCACAAACGCAATCGGGCGGGACCGGCTGGTTGCCATGGCCCTGATGGCTGCGAGCGCCTCCCCGCCGTGACGGTCGTTCGTCAGCGCTGTGTAGAGATGGCTGCCAACGATACGATGCGCTTCATCAGGAACATATGACCCGTTCCAGAGCCCCAGCGAGGTCAGTCGTGTCTGCTCATGGGGAAGGAAGATCGAATCACGGGCCGCACGATTGGGATCCTGCGCCGACTCGAGCGCTCTGATAACGAGCGGAAGCGTTACATCATCATATGGCGCGACAAACGTGCTCTCCACCTGACCTGTTGCAACACTATCCCAGAGTATCGTCGCGCTCCCGGGCGCAGGCCGAAAACGCAATGTCACATCGAGCGGTTCCGGCATGGCGGATTGCTCGAGCATATGCCGATGACGGCGGACCTCATCCGTCCACGTCTGAATCACCCCATTGTTGAATTCACCCTTGTCGAGAAAGTCACGCACGCCATACTGGCTGTGAAGTTCGAAGGCGAGCCGCGGTTTATTGCCAAAACTCGCACTGATGACATAGACAAAGATCTCCGGATGATCACGCGCCAGGCCCGCCACGAGCAATCCCCAGCCACCGCTTGCCGCCGGTGTCACCACCTCTTCATCAGGGTCAAGCGCCATATCAAGGGTCACAAGATCGTAGGCAGCATGGGACAATCGCAGGCGGGCCTCCTGCTCATTCGCCGCGGTATCGACAACGCACCCATTGCGTTCCAGCGCCCTCTTAATGATTCGACGCCATACGTCATTATCCTCAACAACGAGAGCGCGTAGCTCAGGCGCCATCACGATGGTCCCCCTTCAGATCGCTTTCCGCGATCCCGCGTGCCACCCAGAAGAGCAACGTGCCCGGCTCATCTTCGGCGCCTGCCCGATCCAGCACGCTTCGGTCGAGATACGCCAGCGTGTGATACTCAGCGGTAAAACGCTCCGTTGGTTGAGCCGCGCGGCCCGAGATCGCGATCGTACTGGTTGCTGGCGACCATTCATGCACCTTGCGTAACAGCACCAGACCGTCAGTGTTGTGTTCGTTGTCTTCGGCAAGCGCGATATCGGTAATCACGACATGGTAGGGCTCAGAACTGGCGATCAACTGCAAGGCTTCCTGCAGCGACGCAGCAACATCCACATCATACTTGCTACGCAGATAGCGCGCGAGAATGCGTCGCCACTGGCGATCATCCTCGACGATAAGCACTCGATGCGCCATACGCGCCTCTCACGCTACCAGGCGTTCGCCTGAGCTCAATGGCAATCTGACCGAGCATGTCGTGCCTTTGCCAGGTTCGCTACTGATTGTGATGCGGCCGCCCAGCCGTTCAACGTTCAAACGAACCCAGAAAAGCCCGTAGCCACCAACCGTTCCTTCCGGGCGCGTAGTGAACCGTTGATCGAAGACCCGATCGATATGTTCCGGCGCTATGCCGATGCCATCATCCTGGACCGCGATCACAGCATAACTCGTTTCATTGATCGATTCGCACCAGGAACGGACGAGAATGTGTCCCTCGGCTCGCCCGGCCTCATCGATCGCACGAATGGCATTATCTACCAGGTTGCGAAAGATATATTGCAGATGATCACGACCGGCAAACACCATCAGTGGCATCGCGGCAAACTCAGTGACGACACTGATCCGGGCCCCCGGCGCCGGCAGACGCTCACGGGCAAGCAGTTGCTCCAGAACACCGGTGAGGTATTGATGAAGCACGGTATGAATATCAACGTGTTCAGCCTCCCAGCCGGTGAGCGGCTGCATGAACTCGACAATCTCCTGCTGCGCTTTGCCGGCAGCTTCGAGAATACCGTCAATATCCTCGCGCAGATCGGCATTGTCAATCGCATCATGAAGCAATCGAGCAAGTGCACGAATGGCCGTCACCTGGTTCTTCAGATTATGCGCCAGTTTCCCGGCAATCGCGCCAACGCCGGCGATCGAGTCGGCAGCGATCAGCTTCCGCCGCGCTTGCTCAAGCTGCGCGGCATTGTCAACGGCAACAGCGGCTGACGCTGAGAGCCACTTCAAAATCTCAAGGTCTTCCTCGCTATAGGCATCAGGGGTGCGATCCAGCATCTGGATCGCTCCAACCACCCGGCCCTTGGCGATCAGCGGCACGCAGACGATTGAACGTATGTCTGAACCGATGCGACCATACCAGTCGGTGTCGTTGCGGGTATCACGAATCAGACGTGGCTGCTTCTGGCGCACGACCGCGCCGACGATCCCGGTGTCGGCCGGCAAGCGCGTATGGCGTCGTGGAGGATTGGCGCTCTCAGAAACAACCTTCTCGAAAATGAGCTCGCCGGTTTCCTGGTCGACGAGATAAAGTGTGGCATTCCGCGGCGCCAGGGTCGCGTCAATGGCCCGCATGACTGCATCAAGAACTTCTTCCTGACTGAGCGCAGTCGAGAACGCGTCCGTAATGATGGCGCGAGCGCGGGTGGCACGTAACGTCTGTTCGTAGATGCGCGCATTCTCAAGCGCAATCGTTGCCAGGCCAGAAAAGGCGTTGAGTGAGATCAGATCACTGGCGCTGTAGACACCGGCGCGATTGTCAAGCACCTGGATGACCCCCACGACGGTTGCGCCAGTTTTCATCGGAGCACACATCATCGCATGAGTCGCCGGATCATGAGCGCCACCACTCCATCGCGGATCAGTGTGAACATCAGCAATCACCAGCGACTCGCCGGTCCGGGCGACATAGCCGGCGATGCCCTGAGCGATGGAGAGGCGGAAGCCGGCCGGAAGTGGATTCGGCCCGATCGACACGACGGATACCAGTTCGTTACTGTTGCGATCGAGACGATAGAGTGTTGCCTTGGCGGCGCCAAACGATGCAACGATCTGATCCATGATCTGATCAAAGACTGCACGTTGATCGGGGAGGGTTCGTGTCGCAATGATCTGGCCGATATCCGATAATGAGCGCTGAATACGATTCGCGAGATTGCGCTCGATAGCCCCGTCAATACGCTCACAGATCCATGCAACGAGCGCGCGGTGGCTGGCAAGGATCGACTCCTGCTGTGGAAGTACGCGCGCATCGATGTCAAGTAACTGGTACAGATGGCCTGGTTCGTCGAGACCTCGCAACTGTACCAGACCAAGGTACGCGACCTGACATGCCTGCGCGCCCATCGTCTCACAGATCGACTCGTACACCGGTCCATCAACGATGATCTTGCGTTCGGGGGCCGCCGCGAGCATCTCATCATGCTTGGTAAGTTCTTCTGCGCGCGCCGCAGTATTCGCCGACTCGCTGATGATCGTCAATTCCTGGCGCCAGGAGTTCTCAAGGTCAGCTTCCGCAGCGCTGCCGATGTCGCCAATCCAGGCGCGCTTGCCCGCCGAGATACCGATACCAACTTCGAATTGACGCATCGTTACCGGGAATCGCGTATCAGCACGCAGATCATCACTCAGCCGGCGGATGGCCAGCGCGGCGCCGACCGCTCGTTGAACGGCAATGTTCAGCATGCTGTGCTGCGAATGATCGGGCTCCGGTGGGAAACCGAACAGGATCATGACGCGATCGCCCGCCAGTTCACCGACCAGGCCATAGTATTCAAACGCAATACGTATGGTCCGTGTAAAAAAGGTATGGAGCAGGTGGGCAACACCATCGAGACCAAGCGTGCTGCGTTCACCCGATTGTGTCGTGCGTACGAAGCCACGCATATCAAGCACAAGTGCCGCGATGGTTTCACATTCTTGCTGTACAAGCACGTGCGGCAGTTCACCGCTCCGAAAGAGACGAGCGATGACGAGCGGCGAAAGATACCGTCGAAGGTAGGTATTCAGCCGCACAAGTTCGTGAACGCGCCCTTCGCTCAGGCACTGCTCGATAAAGGCATCAAGCCGGGCAACGGCGTCGGTATAGTTATCCATCTGGAACACGTCTCGGGGTTGCACGGCATCTCCTCACGCCCATGCGCTCCGGCGAGCCACATGGGCTGGTCGGTATGAGTCAGTGGCCGGGCCCGTCCGACAGTGATTATACTACGTGCACGTTGGCAGAACTATGTGCATGATCACACTGCAGGCGCATAGCGGCTGTCATGCCGAGGATGCGCCAGCACGGCGCAGTATGCGACGATCCGCGAGGCCCGCCGGGCTCGTCACGGTTGAGCGCCGGAGAAGCCGGCACAACATTCAGCGCACGGCCAGTGGATCTGTTGCTGTGCCACGCACGGTCACAATCTCATGCGCAGCGGCCCACTGGTTCAGATCCTGGCGATTGATCGCTGCCGCCATCATGTCAGGAAACAGGTCAGGCGTGCAGGCGAATACTGGCACGCCCATTGCGGCCAATGCCGCGGCATTCTGGTGATCGTAGGACGGGCGGCCATCATCGGCCAGCGCCAGCAGCGTGATCACCTGAACACCGGCAGCAATAAATGCACCTATGTGCTTCAGCATGGCGGCGCTGCCGGCACCCTCATACAGGTCGGAGATCAGCACAACAATCGTGTCCTGTGGGCGACGGACCAGCCCCTGGCAATACGCGAGCGCGCGTGGTGTGTCGTTGCCTCCGCCGAGTTGCACCCCAAAGAGCACATCAACCGGGTCCTGCAACTGGTCGGTCAGATCCACAACCGACGTATCGTACACAACAACGCGCGTGCTGATGGCCGGAAGCGATGCCAGGACGGCGCCAAACACTCCAGCGTAGACCACCGAGGTCGCCATCGATCCACTCTGGTCAACACAGAGGATGATATCGCGCAGTGAGGAGCGGCGCCGGCCGTAGCCGATACGCGTTTCCGGCACAATCGTACGATACGCCGGCTGGTAATGGCGCAGATTGGCGCGAATCGTGCGCTGCCAGTCAATCTCATTGTGACGGGGGCGGCGATTGCGCGCCGCACGATTCAGACTGCCCAGCACTGCCTGGCGGGTCGGGTTCGCCAGTTTTCGTTTCAGTTGCTCAACAACCTGCCGCACAACCTGGCGGGCCGTCTCGCGCGTCTTTTGCGGCAGAACCGATTTGAGCGACAGGAGTGTCGTCACCAGGTGGACATCCGGCTCCAGCGCAGCGAGAAACTCCGGTTCCAGCAGCATACGTTTCATGCCGAGCCGTTCGAAAGCGTCCTGCTGCATGATCCTGACAACGCTTGACGGGAAAAACGAGCGAATGTCACCCAGCCAGCGCGCGGCAGCGGGCCGTGACGCGCCCATGCCGACGTTCGCGCGGTTGCGCTCCTTGTCTTCAGGCGTCGCGCCCTGGTCGTACAGGAACCCGAGCGCGCCGTCAAGCCGCAGATCATCGTCGCTCAGCACGTCCCCTGCACCATCCACCGCGGGGCCGAGCATCAGGCGCCAGCGCCTCAGCCGTTCCGTGTCGTTGTCACGCATCATCCTCTCCCGTCACGGTACAGGTTATACCAGGTAGCTCCCAATCTCCCCCGCGGGGGGGGAAAGCCGGACTCCCCGACGGGGGAGGGCCGGAGTGGGGGCGAAGGGCCCATTTACAGCTGTGCAATCCCGAGCAACTGCGTCACAACCTGCAACGCCATCGCCGCGCGTGGCTCATCGAAGTCGCCACCTGTGCGATGAGCGTCGCCGGGGCGCGATCCTTCATTGCTACGCCGTGCCCGCTCACCAAGCGAGCGGCGCTCGGGCACGGCAAAGGTCGCGAAGGTGCGCCGCAACAGCGGCAGCACAGCAATGAACGTCTCCGCCGGAAGCGCCATGGCCCAGTTGTTGATGATGTGCCACAAACCATCGTCATGCACCAGGAGCGCGCCACTATCACGCAGCAATCCTTCGACCCATGCGGCCGCCTGCACCGGGTCGCCGGCGCGCGAGAGCACCAGGCCGAGCCGGCGCGCCACCTCAGCAGCATCAAACATGCCCGCATCGAGCAGCATACGTGTTGCGCGCCCCATCACAAGCCCATGACCGCCGCGCATATCGGCGACGCGCTTCAACGAATCGTGCCAGGCCGCCTGGTACTCGGCGCGCTGTAGCACGCCGATCGCTCCGCCAGCATCAATGATCAGGCGATACATCGTTGCCGCGGCATCATCATTGAGCCCGGCGCAGGCTACCGGTAACCCGATCGCAATCCGCGCGACAAGCCCGTCAACCACATGCGCCACGACCCCTGCATCCGTCTTGCGAACGTTGCCATAACGCAACACGCCAGCCAGCGGCGGCAGCGCTCCCATCAGGTGCGCGATGTCACTCGCCACCGCTGCCTCGCACTCGATACGCGCCATCAGGTGCGTCACAGCGTCGGGCAGATCGGCAAGGAATGCCTGGTTGAGCAGCCCGGTCAGCACCGATAATTCCTCGGCGCGATCGGCCATATCGCAGGCGCAGGCCGTCGCCGCATCGGCAATCGTGTTCCCCCAGATGCCGGCTTCAATCAGGGCAACGGCCAGTTCCGGCTGCCATTCAAGGCGCCACACCTCGTGAAAGGTGCCTTTCCCTCCACCGCTACGCTGGAGTTGCCCCCACGCGACACCAAGCAGGGTGAGCCGGTGGAGCAGCCGGCTACGATCCAGGTCGGTCGGCTTGCGTAGATCGAGGTCATACTCGCGCGAGCCGGCTTCGGCAGGCAGGCGCAGTCGTTTTTGCTCCTGTGCCAGGTCGCGCTGCAGCGGCGCAAGCGGCGTGTCGCCAGGGACCGTGCCCATCGCCACGCCAATCACCAGACGTTCGTTGATCAGGCGCAGCGGCAGGTCGCTGCCGAAACAGAAGATCGCCTCGGCGGCCTCGGTCAACTCCGGCAACCCGGGCAGCGGCCGATCACGCAGAGCCGCCAGCGCTTCGGCGAGCCGCACCGCCTCGATCACATGGGCCGAGGACGCCTCCAGATCCGCTTCGCGCAACAGCCGCGCAATGCGAGTCATCCAGCGCACCGCCGTTTCGGACGGCGAGAGGGATGCGGCGCTCGTATGCCATAGATGTTCGTACCAGCCGGGCGACTCGACACCGGCGCCATAACCGCTACGCGACGCAAGGCGGCCGTATGTCCACGGCGCCCAGGTCGTGCGTACATCGAATATTGGCAGATCGGCCAGCAATCGTTCATCATCGGCCTCGCCGGAGAGATCGGCCAGCGCCGGGCCGTGCCAGGCGCCACATACTACAGCGATCCGCCGCGCACCACCATGCACGGCCTGGCGGATCGTGCGGCGCATCCAGGCTTCACGCAATGCCTCGCGCCGCTGCATGGACGGTGCGAGTGGTTCGCGGGCAGCCGCCGCGCGCAACACGGTCATCGCCTCCAGGATACCGGCAAACAACCCGGCATCGTCGCGGCGCTGCTCGACCATATGCTCCCACCAGCGCTCACCATCGCTGTATCCTGCGGCAGCGGCCAGGGCGCCAATCGGGTCGGAGCGGAGCGAGGGGAACAACATATGCGAGCCCGGTGACTCAGGAGGGGCGTCGCGCGCCGCAACAGCCGCGATCCCGTCATCACCTGCCTCATGTTCGCCGGAGTCGCCCGCGGCCCGCACCAGATCCCCCAGTTGATGGCGTAGCGGCAGATCCATAAAGCGCACCGGCACGTCATGCGTCAGCGCATAAGCAAGTGCCTGCCATTCAGGCGAGAAGATGGCGAACGGATAAAAGACCGCGTTACGTGGCGCATCGTGCGCGTAGATCAGCAGCGCCACCGGCGGGCGCATCTGCTCGTGCGCCGCAAGGGGTAGCACGTCGGCGGCATCGGGAGGCCCTTCGACCAGGATGGCATCCGGCTTCAGACGTTCCAGCGCGCGGCGTACACTGCGCGCAGAACCAGGGCCGTGGTGGCGCACACCGAGGATATGGAGTTCGGGGATTGCGGCGTCGAGATCGGGTTTCATGGCGTAAACGGAATGCGTCCATTGCGCGAAGTAAAACGCGTCACCCGTCAGCACGAGCCTGGACGGCATCAGGAAGTCGAGCTCATCAACGGTCTGCAATCAAGCAACCGGCTCTACCCTCCCATTTCCCGGCACGCACGGTACAGATCCTTCCAGCCGTTACGCTCCTTGACCACTGTTTCAAGGTATTCCAGCCAGACGACACGATCCTGCACCGGGTCCTTCACAATTGCGCCGACGAGGCCAGAGGCGACGTCGGCAGCGCGTAATCGCCCATCGCCAAAGTGCGCCGCCAGCGCCAGACCATTGTTGACCACCGAGATTGCCTCGGCGGTACTGAGCGTTCCGCTGGGAGATTTGATCCTCGTCGCGCCGTCAATCGTCACGCCGGCACGCAACTCACGGAACACCGTCACAATACGGCGAATCTCTTCAAGTGCTGGCGGCTCGGCGGGCAACTCCAGCGCGCGACCAAGATCGGCGACACGGCGCTGGACGATGGCAACTTCATCGTCAATTGTCTCCGGCAACGGCAGCACCATCGTATTGAAGCGGCGTTTGAGCGCGCTCGACAACTCATTCACGCCCCGGTCGCGATCATTGGCAGTGGCGATAATATTGAAGCCCTTCACGGCCTGCACTTCGGTGTTCAACTCTGGAACAGGCAGCGTCTTCTCCGACATGATGGTGATCAGGGTATCCTGCACATCCGCCGGAATGCGCGTCAGTTCCTCGACGCGCGCAATCTTACCTTCACTCATGGCTCGCATCACCGGGCTGGCGACCAGCGCGGCAGGCGATGGGCCATCAGCCAGCAGACGCGCATAGTTCCAGCCATAGCGAATGGCTTCTTCGCTGGTGCCGGCGGTACCCTGAACGAGCAGGGTGGAGTCACCCGAAATCGCAGCCGTCAGATGCTCGGAGACCCGGCTCTTGGCCGTTCCGGGAACCCCGAGCAGCAACAGGCCACGGTCGGTGGCAAGGGTGGCAACCGCGATCTCGATCAAGCGCCGATGACCAACATACTTGGGGGTCACCACGGTTCCATCAGCAAGCGTTCCGCCCAGCAGATATGTCGCCACTGCCCACGGCGAGAGCTTCCAGTTGGGTGGGCGAGGCCGGTCATCCACTTGCGCCAGTGTCGCAAGTTCAGCGGCATACTGTTGTTCGGCATGTTCGCGTAGAAGCCGGGTCACAATCATTCTCCTCACGTGCACGAGCAATACATTCAATCACGCAACGCCTGAAGCATATCGCTGCGAAACTGGAGTGTCGCCAGCAGACGATCAATGGCGCCCTGCCACTGTTCATGCATTGCAAGGCCGCGCCAGTCGCGAACAATCTCAGGGAGCAGATCGGGCGGCAGGCGGAGCGCAACATCGGTCAATGCGCCATGCACACCATAATCTATGGGCAGGAGTGGGTTGGATATCTGTTTACGCACAGCAGCGAGCACGGCGCGCGCAAAGTGCGGGCGCCAGGTGTGGCGCGTCTGGCGCAACAGGCCGGTCACGCGCCGCAACCCGGGCAACCCCTCACCTTCGGCCAGCAGATCGAGCAGCAAAGCTTCCTGGCGTTCAACAGACAGCAGCGGCAGCAATTCGGTGTGCGATGGATCAAGGCGCAGCAGCACCTCGGCCCAGTCCGCGTCACGCGTGTTCCAGGCGGCATAGATCCACGCCGGCAGGATGGTGTCGCGCCACTTGCTCCGTGCGGCTGCGGCGATCAGATCCGCAGGCGCGGCGTTCCAGCAGGCGCACCAGTGGGCGGGCGGTACGCCACGCAACATCTGGTGCAGCCATTGTGCCCGCTCTTTCGGCGATGCCCCATCTGACTCTCTTGTGTCAACACCATCGCGTACCATGGCTCGATCGCACATCTCCGGCAGCGTCATGTCAATGCTGCCGGCGCGTTCCTGCATCAGGCCAGGCAACCACGACCGTTCCGGCGGCACCCGGCGCAACAGGGGCGCCAGGCGAGCAATCATGCGATGCACCAGACGCGCCTCGGGCAGGCGCGCGAGCAGGCCGGCAGCAGCGGTGCGCACCTCTTTGCTGCGGTTGTCAAGCGCGCCTTCGAGGAACGGCTCATCTGCCATACTGAGACCTGTTTCCATGCATTGGAGAAACGCCACCCGGTCTTCAGCGCGCTCGTCGGCCCAGGTTGACTCAAGCAGCGCTCGCCCCGAATCGGGCGCAACGGAACGCATCGTATCGAGCAGCGCCCGGCGCGCGGCAGACGAACCCGTCTGCCACACAGCATTGACCGCTGCGGGATCGGCCAGGATCGCCGGCGCCGCGGCCCCGGCGGCATACTCCCAGTCGGGATTCTGTGCTGCCAGCCAGCGACCGCGTGCGCCAGACACGGCCCGGATCAGTGGGCGCAACGCAGATCGTGTGCGCCCGGCTTCGAGGATCTCCGGCAGGACAGACGGTGGTGCGCGCTTCCCGGCAGCAGCAAGCGCCGAAAGCCACTCGGGCAGCACCACGCTGTGCGTTCCATTCAGCATGGCGAGCAGATGTGCGACGGCTCGCGGCGAACAGACCGGCAGATCATCATCGGGCGATTCCGGCGCGCCAGGTTGAGCCGCACACACCTCTGGCACCGTTCCGGCACGCCGGTAGGCGCTCACCAGCGCCGCAGCCTCCAGTAACGCGCGCTCACCCTGCGACGCATCGAGTGCTTCGAGTGCTGCGCCGAGGGCGCCACCCGCACTCAGCTGTATGAATGGCCGGCGCTCCGTACCAAGAATGGCGGTTGCGACCAGGGTCTCCCAGAGTTCGTTGTGATGCAAGGGCCCGGTTGCCATAACGTCCACCTGAAAAGGAGATGATCAATCCAGGCATACAATTGCGTCGCCGTCCCACGCTGATAGCGGCATGAGCGCCGTACCGTCCCACTCGCCGGCAAGGGCAATCGCGCGCCCACCACTGATTGCACGCAACCGCCATCCCTGCTGCGGGCGCACCGCCAGCACAACGGAACGCCCTTCGCCATCGAGCACTACCCAGCGTTCGCCATCAAGCAGAGGAACAACACCCGTCAGCGAGAGGAAGTAGCGATCCAGCCACGGGTTCCGCGCCACGGCATCGGCCCAGGCGCCCAGGCCAGACGCAATTGTGGCATGGCCCGGCATCGCCTGGATCGGTACAGGTGAACTGTGGCGTTGCACCAGTAGCGCGCGTAACGGAACGATGCCATCGTAGAACGCCAGATCGGCGTCGAGCGCGGTGCCGACCACCACACTGCGATCGAGCGACTTACCGGGCGGCGCGAATGACAGCAGCAGCGCCGGCCGGCCGGTTCGTTCACCCCACAGCCAGGTCCGTTGCACCCGCAACTTCTCCTCTTCAGTGACAGACTGGCCCAGTGCCAGCCAGGTATCGCGCACGGCCGGGCCAGCACGCACACGCTCCTGATCTTGCGCCCAGCCAAGCCGGGACCGCACCTCAGCGAGCACGTCCGGCGATACTATGCTGCGCCGGCGATACCCTGCAATCAGCAGGTGAATCCGCGCCAGGCGTTCCAGCAAGCGCGATTGCCATCCTTCACCCGACGCGACGATCTGCGGCAGGTCACGGATCATGCGCGCCACACCGGGCGCCTGCGCATCAATCATCCGTCTGGCCATATCATCCCAGAAGCGGTGACCTCGCCCCTGGAGCGAGGCCAGCCCCTGGCGCACCAGATCGCACAACCAGCGGTCAAGCTCTTCCAGGCCGTCAGCAACCCTGGCCTCACGCGCAGCGGCGCTCCCCGGGAGACCGGATCGTTTCGGCACGACAGGCGGCGCCTCCGCGCCTGCACCGGCAGCCGGCGCCGCGCGCCTCTGCGCATTCTGGTCGCGCGTTGCCAGCCATTCGGCAACCCATGCTGGCGGGGCGCCGGCGGTGAATGCGGCAGGGTGCGCAGCCAGCAGCAGCAGCAGGCCGATCCCATGTTTGCAGGGAAACTTGCGACTCGGGCAGGTGCAGCGAAACGCCGGCTCGCACAGATCGATCTGGACGCGGTACGGAGCCTTGCCACTTCCCTGGCACTCACCCCAGGCCGCCACGTCGTTCTGGCCGAGATTCTGCCATTTGTGCAGGCTGGCAAGTGCACGCCCGGCCGTTGCCGAGGCGGCGTCGGGTGCCAGTGCAACGATTTGCGCAGCAGTCAGCGTTGTCGGCATGGAGCGTGCTCGTATCTGGTAGGATTGGCCCGACAGGCTGTTCTGTTTCAGCGGTATTGTCGCACAGATGTGTGACACCTACGGTCACACATCATACCGGTGGTTATTTGAATGACGCATACCCATCGTCAACCATCACAACGCTGCCATTGATGCCATCTGCCGCGTCGGTGGCCAGGAAGACCATCACACTGGCGATCTGCTCAGGGCGCATCAGCTTGCGCCGCATCTGTTTGCGCGCCATGATCTCTTCCTGGCCGGCATCCTTATATCCCTGAATGATGGGGGTATCAACCACGCCTGGCGCCACCGCAACCACGCGAATACCATAGCGCGCGAGTTCCAGCGCCGCAGCGCGCGTCATCATAGCGACAGCAGCCTTGGCGGCGTGATAACCGATCACGCCGAGGGCCGCCAGTTCGGCGTAGACCGAGGCGGTATTGATGATGACGCCATGCCGCTGCTGCGCGCGCATGGCGCGCGCCGCCGCCAGGATGCCATGGAAGACCCCATGCTGATTGACCCGTATCACCCGGTCGAAATCGTCCGGCGTCTGGTCGAGGAGCGGCTTATAGGGTGCGATCGCTGCATTATTGCACATCACGTCAACCTGCCCCCAGAGCGCGATCGCCCGCGCAACCGCCGCTTCAACCTCATCGAAGGCGGTCACATCGGCTCGCTGAAAGTATGCCTGGCCGCCGGCAGCACACACCTGTTCGACGGTTGCCGCGCCGCCGGCGTCGTCAATGTCGGTGGCAAGGATACGCGCTCCTTCACGCGCAAACGCCAGAGCCGCAGCGCGGCCGATGCCGCCGGCGGCGCCAGTGATGACCACGACTCGATCGTTGAGTTGCATGGGCTGGTGATCCTTTGCTGCTCATCTGGTGCGCCCGGGTGGAAAAGCCGGGGATGTCGCGCCACAATGGCATGGTAGCATGGTGGGCCAGTTTCGCCAGTTTGTCCAGGTCAGGCGGCTCAACATCCTCCAGCGTGACTGGCTCCATCAGCACGAAAAAAAGCGACCGGCCATTTCGGCCAATCGCTTCGTGATGCGTTATTGTGCTGGCTGGGGGACAGGGACTCGAACCCCAACTACCTGATCCAGAGTCAGGCGTTCTACCGTTAAACTATCCCCCAGCGTGGGAGCAGGGGCGAGATACTCGCCCCTGCTGCTGGTGCCGAAGGGGAGATTTGAACTCCCACGAGGTCACCCTCACTACGCCCTGAACGTAGCGCGTCTGCCAGTTCCGCCACTTCGGCATGTCGTAGCGCACTGCATATTACACCACTGGAGTGGATTTGTCAATGTGCGTTGCCCGTGCCTCGACGACTTGCAGCAACCAACCTTGACAATACCGTACTCAAGTTTGTATAATGCCGCGTACACGATCGCGATGGCATCCGAGGAGCCGGGCAATGGCGTCTAAAGACTATTATGAGATTCTGGGTGTCGACCGCAATGCCAGCGATGCCGAGATTAAGAAAGCCTATCGTAAGCTCGCGCGCCAGTACCATCCTGATATCAACCCCGGCAACGCAGCCGCCGAGGCCCGCTTCAAGGAGATCAACGAGGCGTATGAGACGCTTTCCGACAGTGAAAAGCGTGCCAAGTACGATCGCTTTGGGCGCGACTGGCAGCGGTACCAGCAGGCGCCCGACTTTAGCGGCGTCGGTGGGTTCGGCGCGGGAGATTTCGCCGACATCTTCGAGACGTTGTTCGGCGGTGGCCGGGCCGGCGGGGTGCGCGGCGGTGTCTACCGCACGGCCGGGCAGGACGTTGAGCAGGCGGTGGACATTTCGCTTGAGGAAGCATTCAGTGGGACGCAACGCACCTTGCAGTTCCACAATCCCGGCGGCCAGCCACGCACCATTACGGTCAAAATCCCGCCAGGCGTTGATACCGGTTCACGGGTGCGCGTTGCTGGCGAAGGCGCCCCCGGTATCGGTGGTGGCCCGCGCGGCGACCTCTACCTGCTGATCAATGTCGCACCGCATCCACACTTCGAACGCCGTGGCGACGACCTGCACGTCCGGGTACCGGTCGATCTGTACACGATGCTGCTCGGCGGCGAAGTGAAAGTGCCGGCGATGGGCGGCAAGACGGTGACCCTCAAGATTCCTGCTGGCTCACAAAACGGTAAGGTGATCCGTGTCGGTGGCCAGGGGATGCCGCGCCTCCGCGCTACGCAGACGCGCGGCGACATGTATGTGACGCTTGACGTCTCACTGCCGACTCACCTGTCGCAACGCGAGCGCGAACTGGTCGAGCAGTTACGTTCACTACATCGTTAGCTGTCGCTTGTCTGCTATGAAGCAGCGCTATTACACCATCAAATCGGCGGCTGCGCTGTGCGGCATGCATGAACAGAGCCTGCGACTCTACGAACGTCGTGGCCTGATCCGCCCGCAACGCAGCCCCGGCAATATCCGTCGCTATAGCGATCTCGATATCGAGCAGATTCGCTTCATCAAGCGCCTGGTTGATGATCTTGGTGTGAACCTCGCGGGCGTGGAGGTGATCCTGCATATGCGCCACCAGCTCGTTGAAGCGCAACGTGAACTCGACGCGCTGCGCCAGCGCCTCGCCGCCGAGCAACCGGCCGAATAGGACAGCTTCTCCGAAATTCATGCGTTGCTGGCACACGCCCGGGAAGCTCGCTGTCGAGATCCGCAAACCAGAACTTCTTGCGCACATGCAACAGGCTGTACCGATTCTGTCTGTTTGAGGAGCTTATGTTACGCTACAAACTGATCCACCCCCAGATCCTCGCTGCTCTCGGCGGTGCCGGCCATGGGTCGCGCGTGTTGATTGCCGACGGCAACTATCCGTTCGCTACCGGCGCGCCGCCAGCCGCGCAGCGCGTCTACCTCAATCTTGCACCAGGGCTGGTGAATGCCACCGATGTGCTCGCCGCCCTGGCGGATGCCATCCCGATCGAAGCCGCGCATGTGATGATCCCTGACACGGGTCCGGAACCGGCAATCTTTGGCGAATTTCGCGCACTTCTCCCTGGCCTCTCACTGCACACCCTGGCACGGTTTCCGTTCTATGACGCGGCGCGCTCACCCGATACAGCCCTCGTCATCGCGACCGGCGAACGGCGCGTCTATGCCAATATCCTCCTGACCATCGGCGTCGTGCCGCCCGAGAGGTAATCGTCGAATCTTCTCCGGTTCTTCATCGGTCCTCCACATCCTGCCGTTACTCTACGGTCGGGACGTATGAATGATGCCGGGTGACCGGCGCACAACAAAGGAGACCGACAATGCACTGGAAGAACTGGTTGCGCGCCTTGCTGGCGCTGGGGCTGGTGGCGGCGCTGATCGCGCCTGCGGGCGCGGCGCTGGCGGCGGAGGTGAGCGGCACGGGAACACTGAAGGCGCAGGGCGCCGGCACGGCGAAACTGGCCGGTGATGGAATGGTGTACATTGCGCGTGGCGCCGGTACGGTGTGGGTGAAAGGCGCCGAGCAGATCCTGGCGGAAGGGAAGGGCCGCCGTACACTTCTGCGCGATGGCACGGTTCGCCTGACCGGTTACACCGGCGCAATCACGCTGATCGGCGAGGACATGCAGATCTCCGTGGTTGGCGGCGCCATCATCCTGCGCGCAGAAGGCAGCGGCACCGCCACGCTCTACGGTGCGGGCACGTACGAGACAGCGAACGAGAGCGGCACCTGGAGCAAGAGCGGCACACAGGTCGGCTACTGATACCGGGCCTTCCTGCCTTCGGCAGAGTGGTGCGGTGCGGTGGGCGAAGCCATCGCACCGTATCACCTTGATTCATATCACGCTGCCACGGGCTGGAACATGTGGGGTCCGCGTTATCGCGTTGCGGGTGTGCCGCCGGATTGCTGGAGCTACAAGATGGCGCCCACCTCAGCGTACACGGCGCGCGCCCGCGCATAGACCTGGTCCCAGTTGAGATCACGCAACACTTTCTCGCGCCCCACCGCTCCCAGGCGCCGCGCTCTGTCGCGGTCGGCGAGCAACTCGCCAAGCGCCCGCGCAAGCCCGGCCACATCGCCGAAATCAACCAGCAGCCCATCACGACCGTCGGAAACAACGTCGGGGATGCCGCCCGCACGCGCGCCGATCACCGGCACGCCATAGCACCACGCTTCCAGAAAGACAATCCCAAACGAGTCGGTGCGCGACGGCAGCGCCAGCACGTCGGCTGCTGCCAGCGCGTCGTGTTTCACCCGGTCGGACGCGTAGGGCAGCAAGCGGATGCGCTCCCGGTCACGCTGCGGCAGGCGCGCGTAGAATGCATTGAAATGGGCCAGCGGCGCGCCAATGAGCACGAGCGTTGCCCGTTCTCCCGCTGCCCACAACCGCTGCATGGCTTCGACCAGGTGGATCACGCCTTTATCGCGCGCCAGCGCGCCAATGTACAACACCAGTGGCCCGGGAACATGCTCCTCGGCACGAAAACGTGCGCCATCTCCACCCAGGATCTCTGCCGGGGTGACACCAGCGCCAACCACCCGCAGCCGTTCACGCGCCACGCCACGCGCCGCCAGAAAATCACGCTCGAGGCCTGTCATTGTAATGATGCGGTCGCTGTGCCGCAGCACATCGATCTGGTGCGGCATGCTGTAATAGCGCACGATTGCGTCATTCCCTGGCTCGCCAAGGTGAACGAACGGCGTGCAGAAGAAGGGGATACGATGCCGTTTCGCGTAAGCATGGGCGGGCAGGATCGCGAAATCGAGGGTAATATTCGTGGCGTGCAGCAGATCGAATGGCCCGTGGTGCGCCAGAAACGCCTCCATGCCGGGCAGGCGCGGCGTTACTGTTGCAAGGCGGCGCAATAACAACGTTGAACGAGGAATACGACCAGCCTCGACCATCAGGCGGCGCAGCACAGGGTAGAGAAGTGCCGGCCCCGGTAGCCGGCGTACCGGCAACCGCACGATCGCCACACGATTCAGCACCTCCGCCGGACATTCGACGCGTCGTCGCCCGGCCATCCAGAAATGTTCCAGATCGTACGCATCGGTCGTCAACACGGTGACGCGATGCCCCTCGGCAGCCAGTCGCTCGCCAATCTCGCGAAAGTAACGCCCCGCACCCGACGCGACCGGGTGGTAGAGTTGAACGACATGGAGAACGTGCACTACCTGCCCCACGCAAGCCCTGAGTCGGCATCGGCGCGCAACCCCATGCTCACCTGGCGCGGCGCTGTGACCTGAATGCCGTCACGATCACTCCGTACATCGGCAACCCACAGGTCAAACCCGATCTCACCGGGTGCAATGGCCAGAAAGGCAAGCAGACGGCCATCGGGCGAGAATGCCGGCGCGCGCGCTGTACCCAGGCTGCTCAGGCGCGTCATCGAACCACCGCCTGACGGAACGGCGAAAATGTCGGTGCGCCCGCCATCACGAACTGCAAACGCCAGCCAGCGCCCGTCCGGCGAGAATGCCGGATCATAGCTTTGCTCGGGTGCGCCGGGTTGTGGCGCCACCGTGTCGCTCGCCAGATCGTAACGGAGCAGCCGCGGTGTGCCAGCCCCTGCCGGGCCAAACGCAAAGACGATCGCCGAGCCATCCGGGGCATAGACCGGCCGCCCGACATGCCCGGTCTCGTCGGCATAGATCAACCGGCGGTCCCCTCCTGCCTGTGCTGGCATCAGGAACAGCGCCAGGTGGTAGTCAACGGCGGGCGAACCATAGGGTGGGCCGTACTGCGAGGCAAATGCAATCGTCCGGCCATCGGGCGCGAAAGCGGGGTAAAACGCCCACACAGTGTCGTAAATTCGCTCGAAGCTGTTGGGCGGCTGGCGCGAGCCATTATCAGTAAGGCGCTGTGGTTCGCCTCCCGCTGCCGGCAACAACACCAGGTCACTATAGCTCTGGCCACGCTGCACAACTACAATCTGCGTCCCATCCGGCGACCAGGCGGGGTGGCGCGTATCGCCGTCATCCGTCAACTGCGTGCCGGTCTGGTCCTGCCACATCCACACATTCCTGTCACGCACAAAGAGTAATCGCCCGGGGAGACGCGCACCCGCCGCGACCACCGTGGGCGCGAGGCCCGATGGTTGCGTTGGTGCCGGGGTCACCGGGAGCAACGCCGGTGGCGCGGTTGGCGCGGCAGCCTGGGGGAGCGGTCCGGCACACGCGGTCAGGAAGAACAGCAATAGCCAGAGAAGGCGTCTATGCATCACTACGTATGAACAGTCGAGTCCTCTACCGGGCGAAGGGTTTGATCCGAGGATCGCTCAGCATGCAACGGGCTGGTACGGCTCGTCATACGCCGAATGGCCCAGGCGATCGCGCGCTGCCACATCCGGCGACGCTGGGGCAGGCCATTGCGCAGCAGATCGTCGGCGGGCAGCGTGGACGGCAACAGCGCGCGTAACGCTCCGGGAACCACGGCGAACGTCATCGGGGTCACGCCGGCCTGATCGCCATCAACCTGCACTGGCAGAGCGCCGCGCGCCTCAACACGTACCACGCGCGCGCGGTGGTACTCGATCCGTGGATCAAGGTTATAGCGCTGGCGCAGGATCGATAGCATGCGCAACGGTGCACTGGCCAGACTCTCACCCTTGATGACACAGACATCGAGCATACCGTCGTCAATGCAGGCGCGCGCAGTAATCTTGAAGATCCCACCATAGAGCTGGCTATTGCCGATGACGACCAGCAACACGCGGCCACGCACAACGCGCCCATCGAGCGAGATACGTGCGCGCCGCCCGCGATAGCGCCATGCCAGGTCAAATGCGCGCAACGCATAGGCCAGCGCGCCAAGGCGTCGCTTCTCATCGCTGCGCACCTCGTTGACGACGGCTGCATCGAAGCCGATGCCGGCCATCAGCAGGAAGTAGCGATCGTTGGCGCGGCCCAGATCAATGCGCCGGACCCGGGCGCGTAACAACGCTTCGGCAGCGGCGCGTGGTTCAAGTGGAAACCCCAGTTCTCGCGCCCAGACATTGACCGTGCCGATCGGCAGTGCAGCCAGCGCCGTATGCGTACCGGCAAGGCCGTTGACCACTTCGTTGATTGTGCCGTCGCCGCCCGCTGCGGCCACAACATCATACCCGAGCGCCGCCGCTTCGCGCGCGAGGCGCGCACCATCGCCGGGGCTGCCTGTCATCTTGACGTCAACCGACCAGCCATGCGCCAGCCAGACGGCGCGCGCCGCCTGCACATTCTGCTGCAAGGCGGCAGCCTGCCCGGCCAGCGGATTCAGCACGATCAGGGCGCGAGCTTCGGTGGGGAGTTCATCTTCCATGATGGCGAGTATACCACCAGAGTGGGAATGGCGCACGCTGGCGCGTACAGCTGCACATTGCTGGTGCGACTACGCATCATCCTCCGGCAATGGCGGCCCCCCGCGAATGGTCTCCGGCGTCTCGATCCAGCCGCGACGCAGCGCATAGAGCACTGCCTGGGTTCGATCGTTCAGCGAGAGCTTGCGCAGGATTGACGAGATATGGTTCTTCACGGTCTGCGTACTGATACGCAGCGCCTCGGCGATCTCGCGATTGCTGCCGCCAGCAGCAATCCGTTCCAGCACCTCGATTTCGCGATCGCTGAGCGGCGTGAACAGCGGAAAATCGCTATCAGGCAACGTGGCCACATCTTGCGGCAGACTGCGGAACTGCGAGAGCACCCGGCTGGCGACTTTCGGTTCATCGAGGACGACATCATTGATGACGTATTCGCCGCGCGCCACGCGCCGCAGGACATCGGCCAGCTCCCTGGGATTCACTTCCTTTGAACGGTAGGCCGACGCGCCGGCACGCAACGCGTTGAATGCCTGATCATCACTCTCGTAGACACTCAACACCACGATCCCGGTACCGGGATACTGGTGGCGCAACTGACGCGTCAGTTCCAGGCCATTCATGCCGGGAAGATTCAGATCGATCAGCGCAGCGTTCGGTTCCTGGTTCGGCGGCGCGGCATTCATCCAGGCCAGCGCTTCCTCGCCAGACGACGCCTCACCCACAATGGTAATCTCATCGTAGGTTGAGAGCGCTGCGCGCACTCCCTGGCGAAACAGCGGATGATCATCAACAATCAGCAACTTTACGGAAGCGTGGGGGGGCACGGTAGCGGCTCCTTTCCCTGGTCGATCAGCCAGCGCCGGTAGCTGTCGACCGGGTCGCGCAAACCAGTAACACCGGCGGAGCAGAGCAAACGATGCGTTTCAACCAGCGGCAAACCAACAACGCAGGTGTAACTGCCGCTCACCAGGCGCACCAGCCTGCCACCCAATCCCTGGATACCATAGGCACCGGCCTTGTCGAGCGGTTCACCGGTCGCCACATAGGCATCAATCTCGGAACAACTCAACTCCGCCACCGTGACCTCACTGGCCACCAGATCGAACAGCGGTCGTGTGGAGGTACGCCGCGGATCGATGACCGCCAGGCCAGTATACACGGTATGCGTCCTGCCCGACAGGTTGCACAACATCCGGCGTGCATCCTCAGGATCGACCGGCTTATTGAGCACCCTGCCGTCGAGAACGACGATCGTATCCGCACCGATGATAACACTCCCCGGCGCCGCCGTGCAAGCCGCGCTTGCCTTGCGCCAGGCGCGCAGCGTCGGGTGGTCGAACAACGGCAGCGCCAGCGGCGGCAACAGAGCGATGATTGACGGCGGCGGGGCGCTGTCGTGCTCTTCCGCATCGGTTACAACAATGCGAAAGGAGACGCCGAGATAGCCTAGCAACTCACGCCGGCGCGGTGAAGCGGAAGCAAGCGCCAGCGGGATACCGGTTGCAGCGTGATCGAATGTCGTCATAACGGAGCGATGGTAGCACAGGCGCAAGCGGCTGGCAAGCGCGTATCGCGTGCTGCCTTGCATGCTGGCGCGAACAGGGCAGTGCGGCTCGCGCAGGCTCTCCAGAGACGATCCGCCATGGCAGCTGTCCATCGTTTCGGCGGCAGAACAATGCTCGTCTCGCGCGAATGCGTCTTGCATTGCGAAGTCAGGAGGGGGGCTGTGCGGTGCGTCATGTGCAAGGTATTGCAGTTTGATCGCACGTCTGGCGAACGTTCGCATCGTATAATGATGGCAACGCGCCAGAACCGTGCACCCTGGTGGGGCGGCGCACGGCGAGCGGGAACGGAGGCGCGGCCACGGGTCACGGTTGCCGCTCACCGCCGTAGAGAGCGGTGAGTGGCCGCGCATCCACAGATTCTTCACATCTGCTGCATACAATCAGACAGAAAGGAGGCGTGATGCCACAGCGAGTCTTGATTGTTGATGATGAACGCAAACTTGTGCAGGGGCTTGCCGCCTATTTTCGCCAGGCCGGTTTCGACGTGCTGACCGCCTATGATGGGCGTGCGGCGCTCGAATCGTTTGGGCGCGATCACCCCGACCTGGTCATCCTCGACCTGATGTTGCCCGAAATAGACGGCCTGGATGTCTGCCGCGCCATCCGCCAGCGTTCGGCGACGCCGATTATTATGCTGACGGCCCGCGTGGACGAAGCCGACACATTGATCGGCCTGGAACTCGGCGCCGACGACTACATCACCAAGCCCTTCAGCCCGCGTGAGGTTGTTGCACGCGCGCGCGCGGTACTGCGACGCACCAGCGGCGCGCTGGCACCCGCCAGTGTGCTGCGTGGTGGCAGCATTCTGCTCGACATTGACCGGCGCAGCGCCACGGCCGATGGGCAGGCGATCGAATTGACGCCCACCGAGTTCGACCTGCTTGCAACGCTCCTGCGCAACCGTGGCCGGCCACTCTCACGCGCTCAACTGCTCGATGCCGTCGCAGGGGACGAGGAAGCGGCCTACGAGCGAACCATTGACGCCCACATCAAGAACCTGCGGCGGAAGATTGAGCCTGACCCCTCGCATCCACGCTATATCGTCACCGTCTTCGGCGTTGGCTATAAGTTTACCGACGATTGATCCACACGCATGCACACCCTTCGCTCACGTCTGACCCTGACGCACACCCTGATCGCATTGATCGCCGTGATGACGGTCACGGCGCTGGCAACGATCTTGATCCAGCGCGGCTTCGACCGGCTGGCCTCCGAACGTGGGCGCAACCAGGCGCGCGATATCGCCCAGGCACTGGGTGACTACTACGATGCCAACGGCAACCTTGCCGATGCTCCGGCGGTAATCCAGCAGCATATCCTCGACCAGGGGGGGGCGCCCCCCCGGCGTATCGTGCTTGCCAATCCCAACTGGCGCGTCATCTTCGATACGCGCGAGGGCGTCCTGTCGTTGCGTGGGCGCATTCTGCTGCCGTTCCTGCGCGAACAGGCCACGCCGGTGCGCACCGCCGACGGGCGGATCATCGCCTATGTTCTTGCACCGGTCAGCGATACCCAGGATCTGAGCCAGTACGAACGCGACTTTCTGGCGCGCGTGTATCTCAGCATGATCGCTGGCAGCCTGCTGGCCGGCACGGTTGCCCTTGTCGTCGGGGTGCTGATTGCAACGCGCCTCACGCGACCGTTGCGGCACCTCACCAGCGCAGCACGCCGCCTGGCGGCGGGCGAACGCCACGATCCACTGCCACCGCCGCCTGATGCCGAACTGGCGGAGCTTGCAACGGCGTTCAACACGATGGCTGCCGATCTCGAACATCAGCAGCAGCTGCGCCGCCAGCTCGTCGCCGACATCGCTCACGAGTTGCGCACGCCGCTCAGCGTGCTGCAGCTGCAAATCGAGAGTATTGAGGATGGCATCGAACAGCCCACTCCCACTGTGCTCGCGTCACTGGCTGAAGAGGTCCGGGTCCTGACTCGCCTGGTTGATGATCTGCGCCTGCTCTCACTGGCTGACGCCGGGCAGCTATCACTGGCAATCGCCGCCGTTGATGCCGGCGAGGCACTTGAGCATGCCGTCACTGCCGCCTCGGCACGCGCACGCCAGCAGGGGATCAATCTCAGGTGTGAACCACCGACCGGTGATGGCCCGCTCCTGGTTGCTGCCGACCCGCAACGGCTGACGCAGATGCTGGGGAACCTGGTGGAGAATGCATTGCGCTACACGCCACGCGGCGGCGATGTGACGCTCAGGATTGCGGCGCGCAGTGATATGCGCCAGAACGGCCACGTGGTCATCGAAGTCGCCGATACTGGTCCGGGCATCCCACCTGAGGAACTGACGCGTGTGTTCGACCGGTTCTATCGAGCCGACCGGGCGCGAGCGCGCGAGACGGGCGGTAGCGGTCTGGGGCTGGCAATCGTGCAACGCCTGGCTGAGATGCAGGGTGGGCGCGTCTGGGCCACGAGCGTCACCAGCAAAGGAACGAGTTTCTTCATCGCACTACCGGCGGCTGCCAGCACGCGTGCAGCACAACCTACAACGCCACTCCCCACCGACAGGCAGAACTAGTATCAATGCTTTTCACATAAGAGCCTATCCGAACACCAGATGGTCCATGTCATGGCGAGCGCGAGCGAAGCAATCTCCTCTCGCGCCGGTCGATTGCTTCAGCCACGCTGCGCTCCTCGCAATGACAGCATGCCCATGGGTTTTCGGATAGGTACTAAGGCGTTACGCACCGCCCAGCCCCCCGCCCAACCTCCCCCCGCTGGCGGGAGGAATCGGACTCCCTCTCCCGGCGGGGGAGGGCCGGGGTGGGGGGGTGACGGGCGTAGTTGAAACGTATTGGAACCAGTACAGCAGTAGAGTATTCAACCAGAATCGCTGTGGGCCGGCGGCCCGAAACACGTGAAAAGTGGTGTGGAAAGCCTTATCTGTACTGCCTCATCGTGTTGAGGCACCGTCGCCCACGGAACGATCCTTGCGCGGAGCGCGAGCGACCGCATGCAGCGAGCAACGCGTGGCGGAAGCCATCTCCTCTCTCTGATGGGGGATTGCTTCGCCACGCGCGCAATGACCCGGAGGATACAGGGTGCACGAGACTCGCAAAGCAGTACAGCTATCGGCCACCGATTGTTGACATCAGCCCGCGCCGGCTCGCGTGGGCGACCCGCCACCCTGTTCAGCGCGAAATTTAGCCAGTTCAGCCAGGCGCGCGCGGCTCATCTTCTCCAGCGCCTCGCGCCAGTCGTCGCGGTATGGTCGCAGCGTCTCGACCAGCACCTCGCTGATCGCCAGGTCACGATACCACTTGCGGTTCGCAGGAATGATGTACCACGGCGCATAGTCGGTGCTACAGTGATTGAGCGCGTCCTCATAGGCCGCCATGTAGTCGTCCCAGCGCTCGCGTTCGCGCCAGTCGCCCGCCGACAGTTTCCAGGCTTTAGCGACGTCCTGCTCGCGCGCGAGTAACCGTTCTTTTTGCTCATCCTTGCTGATATGCAGGAAACACTTGACTATCACCGTTCGCGTATCGGCAAGCAGGCGTTCGAAATGATTGATCTGATCATAGCGCGCCCGCCACACCTTTTCCGGTACGAGCTCATGGACGCGCACCACGAGGACATCTTCATAGTGCGAACGATTGAATACGCCAACCATGCCTTTGCGTGGCACAACCTTGTGCACGCGCCAGAGGAAGTCGTGCGCCAGTTCCTCCTCGGTCGGCACTTTGAACGACTCGACGTGGCACCCCTGCGGATTCAGGTTGAGCATCACATTGCGAATGGCGCCATCTTTACCAGCAGTGTCCATGCCCTGAAGGATCAACAGCAGAGCGTGGGTTCCTGCCGCATACAATTCCTCCTGCATGGCATCGAGGGTCGCGTTCAGTTCTGCGAAGCGAGCACGGCCCTCATCTCTGGTCAGACCACCATCGGCACCCGCGTCAATCTCGCGCAAGCGGATCTTCGCCCCCGGCACGACACGCCGGGCGTACTGCAGTGTTGTCATCCCTCAGCCTCCATGACAGGACCGATACCCGGTTGCGTTCAGACAGACAACGATCGGGAGCGGTGGGCTGCACCCTTCGCTACGCCGCTGCACGGCTCCTCAGGGTACTTGCCATCCGGTGCGTTCGCATGCTACCTGGTATAACTCGCATCCGTGAGTGCCGCACTACGTGTTCGGTACATGTGAACACTACCTACCATCAGCGGCAATGATCGTGTGCACCATCCGGCTCAGGCGCCACGATCGCGCCGGCGGCGGCGCCGTGGATGGGGCGGCGTCGTGCGCCCGGTTTGCGCAGGAGAGCCGGGCGGCGTGGGCGGAGCCTCGGGTTGATCAGGATTATCAGGAAACGTGGCCGGCAGATCGTCAGATTCGGGATCAACCCATTGCCGGGATTGCGGTTCCTGAGGGGAGGAGCGTAGTGTGCTCATTGCTCCGCGTTCCTGCGCCGATTGATCGAGTGTCTCGTCGTCCAGCGACTCAAGCGAAAAGTCATCGTCAACGAAACCTTCTTCGAGGAGCGTCAGCGCATCCAGAACGTCCGGATTCTCGATTTCATCACGCAGCAGGCGTTTTTCACCGCCACGGCGCGGCTGGCCCTGCTCGCTACGGCGCTCAGGCGTGCTGCGCCGTTCCAGTTTCGCCACTGGCGTAATACCTTCAGCGTTGCGGCTGCGCGCAATCTCACCGACGCGCTGGATCGCCTCACCAAGTTGCGCCGGCGAGAACTCCTCCTGAACGCCGGTACTGGCCAGCGCCACGATCACGGTCTCACGCAACACGTTCACCGACACCACCTCGCCAGGGCCATCCGGCGTCTGCACCCATGATCCCTTGCGTGGCAGGCGCCCCTTGACACTCACATACTGCTCATGCTCATACGACAGGCAACAGAGCAGGCGACCGCACACACCACTGATTTTCGTAGGGTTCAGCGGCAGATCCTGATCCTTCGCCATTTTGATCGAGACGCGCGCATAATCCGGCAGGAAGGTGGCACAGCAGAGCAAGCGACCACAGGGGCCAATGCCGCCAAGTAGTTTGGCCTCATCACGCGGGCCAATCTGGCGCAATTCGATCCGTGTGCGAAACGTGCGCGCCAGGTCGCGCACCAGGGCGCGGAAATCAACCCGTTTCTCCGCCGTAAAGTAAAATGTCAGGCGCGAGCCGTCAAACGAATACTCAGCCTTCACCAGGCGCATCGGCAAGCCGTGCTCCTGGACCTTCTCGGCGCAGCGCGCCAGCACCTCGGTATGGCGCGCATTCAACTGGCGCAGACGATCGAAGTCGGCATCTTCCGCGCGGCGCAACACCGGCTTCAATTCGCTGACGATCTCTTCCGGCTCAACGTCACGTGGCGGGTAGGCAACTTTCGCCAGTTCCGGCCCACGCACCGTCTCCACAATGACGTGATCACCCTGCCCAAGCGGCGCAACGCCGTTCGGATCGAAATAATAGGTCTTTCCCGAGTCCTTGAACCGAATCCCAACTACAACCGGCATCATCGCCTCGACTCTAGGCTGTTCCAATCGGCCCCGTCTCACGCCCGCGCCGCTGCGGCGTGCGACCAATCACTTTGTACGTATGGACCAGCTGGGCCTTCCCTTTAAGTTGATAATCACCCATCTCCTGCAATACAAAGGCGTCGCCAATTGCATGGCGCGTCGCCTCGGAGATGAGCACCGAATTGAGTTCCGCACGGCTTTCCAGGCGCGAAGCCGTGTTGACGGTATCACCAATCACCGTATACTCCAGGCGCTGGCGCGTCCCGAAGAACCCGGCATAGACCGGACCGGTATTGATGCCGATGCGGAAATCAAACGCCTTGGATGGATCGAGCTTCTCGATCAAGCGACGATGCGCCTCAATCATATCGAGCGCCGCATTAACCGCTTCGACCGCCGTGGCGCGGTAATCCTGCTGGCCCACCACCTGTGGCGCGCCAAAGACTGCCATGATGCCGTCGCCGATATATTTATCGAGCGTCCCGTTGTGGCGGAACACGACCTCGGTCATCTCGTGCAGGTACTCGTTCAGCAGGTCCTGGACCTCGCGCGGCGAGAGGCGCTCGGAGAGCGCCGAAAACCCTTTGACATCGGCGAACAGAACGCTGACGGTCAATTCTTGCGGTTCACGCAGGCGCCCATGCTCGGAGAAATAGCTGGCGACATCGCGCGCCACACTGGGCGATACAAAACGTTCGAACAACTGACGGCTCTCCGCCTGTTTGCGCAATTCCTCCACCAGGCGCGCCCGTTCAATGGTAATTGCCGCCTGGTTGGCGATCGCCGCCAGCAGGTCGCGGTCACGCGCGCCGAACTGATCGCGCCCCGGCGAGTCGACATAGATCAGGCCGATCGGGTCATGCTCGGCAATGAGCGGCGCGCATACCGCAGAGCGGATATTGGCGCTGATGATACTCTCGGTCCCGCCGATTTCAATCCGCGCGTCGCGCGTCAGCACCACCTCGCTCCCTTCGAGCGCCTTGCGCGCGATGGTCGAACTGATCACCACGTCGCTCTGTGACGGCGGATGGATCACCATCGGCACAAGCTCATTGTCGCGCCGGAGCAGCAACATGGCGCGCTGGGCCGGTACCAGGCGCAACACCTCTTCGATGACGGCATCGAGCAATTCACCCATGTCGAGGATCAGGCTCAACCGCCTGGCGATCTGGTAGAAATCGCGCAGATCGAGCGCCAGTTCTGGAAGTTCGCTCGCTGATACCTCGCGCGCTTCGGCAGCCAGCGGGAAATATTTGCTGTCATCGAGCACCACGCTCTGTGCCGCGCGATCCTCGAACCGGATTTCGAACGGGCCAATCTGGATGATATCGCCATCGCGCAACTGCTCTTCCTTGACACGCAGCCGGTTGACGAACACACCATTCCGGCTGTTCGTATCACGCACCCAGACATCGCGCCCGCTGAGGCTCACCTCGGCATGGTGGCGCGAAACAATCGCGTGATTGAGGACAATATCATTCTCCAGCGCACGACCGATCTTCAATCCGTGTGCATCGATCGGATACGTTTTCTGTTCGCCATTGATCTCGAGTGCGAGCCGGGCCATGGCGGACTCCATCGCGGCAAACGTCGCCGGAACGGCGCGCTGCGAACGCTTCGAACACGGCAGGGCTAGTATAGCAGACGCTCCAGTGCGCGGCAACCGCTGCGAATGGCGGGTGTGACGAATCGCACGGCAGGCACGTACCAGGCGGAGCTTCCCGGAAGTGCTGTCCCGCAGAACATGTCGTCATACCTGCACATGGTTGACGATCTGGATGTGTATGATATGGTATAATTGTTAACCCTATTCCAACCACGGCTTGACACAGATATCGGCCCGTCATAATCAGTCTCCCAGGTTTGTGCAGCGCTGCATCAGATGCCGCCAGCAGTGGTGGGTCACCTCAATGGTGCGCGCGGTTCTGCCGTTTCATTGTGTATTGATTGGAACAGGATCGAACAGACACGCCATGAAGAACGGCATTGCGGTTGACCTGCGAAATGTGGTGAAACGCTTCGCTGAAGTGTATGCTGTGGACCATGTTTCGATGCAAATCCGCGACGGTGAGTTCTTTTCGATGCTCGGCCCGTCCGGTTGCGGCAAAACGACGACGCTACGTATGATTGCCGGCTTCGAGTTCCCTACTGCCGGCGAGATTGCACTGCACGGTAAACTGGTCGGCACAACCCCTCCCTTCCGGCGCAACGTCAATACCGTCTTCCAGTCCTATGCCCTGTTTCCGCACATGACCGTCGCCGAGAATGTCGCATTTGGCTTGCAGATGAAAAAGACGCCGCAGGCCGAGATCGCGCGACGCGTCGAAGAAGCGCTCGACCTGGTGCGCCTTGGTGGTTTCTCCGGGCGCCGGCCGCGCCAGCTCTCTGGCGGCCAGCAACAACGTGTGGCCCTGGCGCGCGCACTCGTCAACCATCCCGAGGTGTTGCTGCTCGACGAACCGCTCGGCGCGCTCGACCTGAAGCTGCGCAAAGAGATGCAACTTGAACTCAAAAGCCTGCAGGAACGCGTCGGTATCACGTTCATCTATGTCACCCACGACCAGGAAGAGGCGCTGACCATGAGCGACCGGATTGCCGTCATGAATGCCGGCAAGGTGCTGCAGGTCGGTACACCGACCGAGATCTATGAACGCCCGGTCTGCCGCTTCGTCGCCGACTTCATTGGCGAAACCAACTTTATCGAGGGCCTGGCAGGCGGCGTCGAACCGGACGGCGTCGCGACCATCACCACGGATGACGGGCTGACATTTCGCGCCCAGACCACCCGGCCGGTGACGCCCGGGGCGAAGGTGACACTGTCGATCCGACCGGAGAAGGCGTTTCTGGCCGTCCAGTCGCCGCCGCCGGGCACACCCAACTGCTTCCCGGTGACCGTGGCACGCGTGGCGTATATCGGCAGTGATACACGGATCGATGTGCGCCTTGGCCAGGGCCGGCTGTTCGACCTGTGGGAACAGAATAGTCGCTCAACGCTCGACCGCGACGCTTACTGGCAACCGGGAGAAACCGGTTTTCTCTGGTGGCCGGCGGAAAATGCGCTCGTGCTGACCGAATAGCGGTACACCATGATTCAACGGGATTGGAGTGACCATGGCCCTGGAGACCCTTACGTCAGAACCACGCGAGAGCCGGGTTGCGGCCCTGTTACGGCGCAGCGAACGATTCCGCCTTGGCCTGCTCCTGTTCCCCGGTCTGTTCTGGTTGTTGCTGTTCTTCGCGCTGCCACTCGTTGTCGTCGTGCTCTACAGCTTTGCCACCCCCGGCCCGACCGGGCGCGTTGAGTGGCACTTCACGCTGGCCAATTACGGGACGCTGTTTACCGAGAGCCTGTATGTCAACGCGTACCTGCGGTCCATCTGGGCCGGTGTGCTGACGACGCTCATCTGCTTGCTGGCCGGCTACCCGCTGGCGCTCTATATTGTTCGCCGCCCGCCACGCTGGCGCACCGTCCTGCTCTTTCTCATCCTCATCCCGTTCTGGACCAACTTTCTCGTTCGAACATATGCCTGGATGATCATTCTGTCGAACAACGGGATCATCAACAGTATCATTCAGGCGCTCGGATTGCCGCGCGTCGCGCTCTACCCTTCCGAAGGTGCGGTGCTCATCGGCCTGATCTACGGTAACCTGCCCTTCATGGTGCTGCCGATTTTCGCCTCGCTCGACCGCTTCGACTTCACGTTACTGGAAGCCGCCGCCGATCTCGGCGCCGACCAGACGCGCGCGTTCTTGCGGGTGATGCTACCGCTCACGATGCCGGGAATCGCGGCCGGTTCGGTGCTGGTATTCATTCCCACCGTTGGTCAATTTGTGGTCTCCGATTTGCTTGGCGGCGCGAAAGTCGATTACCTGGGTAACCTGTTGCAACGCCTGTTTACGCGCTCGAACCCGCCAAACTGGCCGCTTGGCTCGGCGATGGCGATTGTGTTCATGGCCGTGCTGACCGTGGCAATCCTGCTGTATTTCCGCATCACGACGGAGCAGGATCGTTGAACGTAGAGGAAAGGGCCGACGGATGCTCGATACGCCGACTACGCGCAAACCATACGTCACCGGAATGGATAGCCGGCGCTCGGCAGGCATGCTCGCGCTCGGCGCACACACAATACTGACCATGGTATTTCTCTATGCCCCGATCGTGGTGCTGGTCGCGTTTTCGTTCACCCGCGACAGTTTCGGCGTGCGCTGGACGGGTTTCACCCTGGACTGGTACAGGCGCCTGCTGGCCGATCAACGTCTGCTCGGCGCGGCACTCAATACGCTCTACGTCGCCCTGACCTCGACCATTGTCTCGACCATCATCGGCACCATGACGGCCCTGGCGATGGAACGCTACCATTTCCGCGGGCGCACCGGCTTCGACGCATTGCTCTACCTGCCAATCGTCATTCCGGAAATTGTCATGGCGCTGGCGTTGCTGGCATTCTTCGCCTTCTCGTTCGGCATTCTCGAACTTCTCTCTGGACTGCGCCTGCAAATGGGCCTGGGAACGGTAACCATCGCCCATATTGCGTTTACTATCTCGTTCGTGGTGGTCGTGGTACGCGCCAGCCTCAAGGGGTTTGACATGCGCCTCGAAGAAGCGGCGCAGGATCTTGGCGCAAATGAATGGCAGACCTTTCGCCATATTACGCTGCCGTTGATCCTGCCCGGCATCATCGGCGGCGCGCTCCTGGCGTTTACCCTGTCGCTCGATGATTTCATCATTACGTTTTTTACCACTGGCCCGGGCACGTCATTGCTGCCGGTTGAGGTCTACGGCCAGGTGAAACGCGCCATCACGCCCAAAATAAACGCTATCTCAACCTTGATGCTGCTTGTGTCAATTACGCTTGTCTTCCTATCGCAGTTTATCCAGCGGAGACGTTAATGCTACGAGTCACGCGGTGCGTCGAGCCTTCTGTGCCAGGGAGTGCACTTCGTGCCTATCCGAAGAACGGATGGTTTGGATGGCAGTGCGAGCGAAGCGAAGCAATCTCCTGATCGAACGCCGAGATGGCATGAGAGACGTCACACGATGAAGGAGGTCATCACGTATGCAACGGTTCCGATTCCTACCCTTGATCATGGTGGTGGCGCTGGTACTCGCGGCATGTGGCGGCGCGCCTGCCGCCAGCCCCGGCAATGAATACGGTAGCGGTGGCGCCACACCAGAACCCACGGCAGCTCCGGCTGCCACGCAGCCTGCCCAGAGCGATGGCCTGGAGGTCGATCGCACGAAACTCTCGACCGAACTCAGATTCTTCAACTGGACCGACTATGTTGACCCGTCTATCCTTGAGGATTTCGAAAAGGAGTATGGTGTCAAGGTAATCGTTGACCTGTTCGACGCCAACGAAGACATGATCGCCAAGGTGCGCGCCGGCCGTTCGGGGTACGATATCGTCACCCCCTCGGATTACGCGGTGGAGACGATGTGGCGCGAAGGGTTGCTGGCGAAACTCGATAAGGCCATGCTGCCAAACCTGAAGCATATTGACCCCGGCCTGCTCGATAAGTATTTCGACCCGGGCAACGTCTACTCCGTTCCCTACCTCTACGGGATCACCGGCATCGCCTACAACAAGCAGAACTTCCCTGACGGCGTTGATAGCTGGGCGGCGCTCTTCGACACGGCACAGATCGAGAAATACAGCGGCCAGTTCAGCATGCTCGACGACGAGCGCGAATCACCGGGCGCCGCGCTGAAGTACCTCGGCTACTCGCTGAATGAGACGGATCCCGCGGCCTTGAAAAAGGCCCAGGATCTCCTGATCGCGCAGAAACCGTTCCTGGCGGCCTACAACAGCAGTGACGTCAATCGCAAACTTGCCAGCGGTGAGTATGTCATCGCACACGCGTGGAGCGGTTCGGCGATGCAGGCGCGCAGCGGCCTGGGCGACGAGTTCTCCGGCAACCCGGATATTGCCTTCGTCATTCCTAAGGAAGGTGGGATGATCTGGATGGACAACATGGTCATCCTGGCCGATTCGCCCAACGCCTATACCGCTCATGTCTTTATGAACTTTATGTTGCGGCCTGATATTGCGGCGCGTAATGCCGAGTATGTCGGGTACCTGACACCCAATAAGGATGGTGAGCAATTGCTGCCGCAGGACGTCATTGCTCTCTACAAAGAAGGCTTTGCCCCCAATGAAGAGGTGCTCAAGCGGCTCGAATGGGCAGTGCGCAATGAGCAGACGGTCGCGTTCACCGATGTGTGGACGGCGGTGAAGGGGGAGTGACGGTGAGTGCCAGGTGGTGAGTATTGTCTGCGTTGGCGAGATCACCGTCGACCGCTATCTCGACTCTGGTCGTGTCTATATCGGCGGGATCTCGCTCAACTTCGCCGTCAATGCGCGCCGCTGCGGCGCGGAGCGTGTGGCGCTGCTCAGTGCGGTCGGCGACGATGCAGGGGGTGCACTGGCCCGACAGAAACTGGCGCGCGAGCGGGTTGACCACTCGCACGTCATCACGTTGCCCGGCCCGACCGCCCGCCAGGATGTGCGGATCGTCGAGGGTGAACGATTCTTTCCACCTGGTGGCTATGCTGCCGGCGTGCTGGCCGACCTGCGACTGGGTCACAACGACCTGGAGTTCATCGCAGGTTTCGATGTACTCGTCGTGCCGGTGTTTCGCCAGATCGAGCACCTGGCGCGTGCAGCCCTCACTACACCCGGCTTCCAGGGCCGCCGTGTCGCCGATCTGCTCGATGGCACAGACCTGGGCGAACGCCTGGAAGGTCTGGCCGCGCTCCTGCCGTTCCTTGACATTGCCTTTATCAGCAGTGATGAGCACACGGTGGCACTGCTCGAAACGCTGGCGCGCAACTCTGGTACACTGATCGTCGCCACGCTGGGAGCGGCAGGCAGTGTCGCATGGCACCAGGGCACGCGTATGTTCCAGCCGGCGCTGCCCGTCGCGCAGCCCGTTGACTCAACTGGCTGTGGCGACGCATTCCAGGCGGCATTCACGGTCGCCTACCTGCATGGCGCATCCATTGCAGCGGCCCTCGCCGCCGGGGCCGCGCGCGCAGCCGAGGTGTTGCAACACTACGGAGCAACCGACGATGCCTGAGTTCGCGCGTTTCCGTGAACTGTTCGCACATCCCTGGCCGATCATCGGTATGATCTCGCTGCCACCGCTTCCCGGTAGCCCGAACACGCCCGGTATGGATACCCTGCTTGCCGCAGCGCTCGCCGACCTTGCGGCACTCGAACGAGGCGGTGCCGCCGCGGTACTGATCGAGAATGATTTCGACCAGCCGCAGACACTGACCGTTGGCCCGGAAGTGGTGGCAGCCCTGACGCTGATTACCCGCGAGGTCGTGGCGCGCGCCAGCGTGCCGGTCGGCATCCAGGTTCTGTTGAACGACTGGCGCGCCTCGCTGGCAATCGCCCGGATGACCGGCGCGCGTTTTGTGCGGCTCGATTTCTTTGTCGACCGGGTGCGCATCAAGGCGGGTGAGATCTTCCCCGAACCCGAAGCCATCACGGCGTATTGCGAGACGATTGGCGCAACACACGTGGCGCTGCTAACCGACCTGCAGGTGAAGTATAGCGAATTGCTCGAATCGGGGAAGACGCTGGCGGAGTCGGCGCGCCAGGCTGCGGCGGCAGGCGCCACCGCCGTCGTCGTCACTGGCGACGCAACTGGCGTCCCGGTCGCCGCCGCCGACCTGCGCGCCGCGCGTATCGGTGGCGTGCCGGTCGTGATCGGCAGTGGTTTGACGCCGGAGAACGCGCCTGTACTGCTGCCGTTCGCCGACGGCGCGATCGTTGGCACGGCGCTGCGCAGCGGCAACGGCCCGCTCGACCGGGTGGACGAGGCGCGCGTACGGCGGCTGGTGGAGGTATGCCGGGCCGCGACCCACAACCCGCTCGCATGATACGGATCAGCGCTGGTCCAGCATGTGCTCATGCTCCATCCGGCGCGCCGGTTTGTTTTGCCCGGGCCGGCGCTTCAGTCGTCACCGGACGGGTAGGGTTCAGCAGACGTACACAGAAGAATAACAGCACCATCGTGAAGATCAGCGACAGGAACGAGTAGAGGAGCCATGGGCTTGGGACGACGACGCTTGACGCGCCTGCCTCGACAACTTCGACAAAGATGTTTTCGCCACTGGAGATCTGTGTCGCCGTCACCCCCAGCGCAATGAATGGATGTGCAGCAATAAACAGCCGGCTCAGGTAGATAAAGAGCGGCGCCTCCAGAAAGTCGGATGAGACATCTCGACCCAGGATCAGCGTTGCGATGACGATCAGAAACGGGATACCCAGCAGGATCAATATCACCGATCCAAGGGCAAAACTGGTGGCGCCCAGCGAGCTACGTGTCAGCGCCGACCAGAACAACCCGATCGTGGCATAGAGCACCGCGGTCACCACCAGGCCAACCATTGCAATCACGACTTCCGCCAGGCTGACGCCGCCGAAGAGAAATGCCAGGCTCATCACCGGCGCCACCGCTGCGATCAGCAGCAGCGCAAAGGCCAGCGCTGACGCCAGCTTCCCCCATACGAGCTGCCACGGTGTCAACAGCGAGGCGATCAGCAGATCGTACGTCTGGCGTTCTTTCTCGCCAGCAATACTCCCCGATGTAAGCACCGGCGTGATCAGACAGACCTCAACCAGAGCGACTGATGCAATGGTCAGGAAGAGTGTGCGCCCGATCTGGCGACCGGCATTGAGATCATTGCCGATACTGCCGGCCAGTGCTGCATACAGTAACAGGGTCACGCCGCTGAGAATCAGCAGGTAGATCGTGAGCAACACATAGGCGCGCGCGCCGCGCATCCGGCTACGCAGGTCCTTCACCAGTATGGGGTTCAGTTCGAGCATGCCTTTTCCCGGGGGTCTATCCGAACAACGGATTGGATGTCATTGCGCGCGAAGCGACGTGATCGAGCAGCGTGAGCGGAGAGTACGTCAGCCACGCGTCGCTCGCAGTCCAGATGCGCCAGGCCCCATCTGCCATCAACAATCCGCACTATACAATGCCTCTGGTCACATGCAGGAAGATATCCTCAAGATCACCCGCCTGCTCGGCAAAATGCGACACGCGCACATCGGACGCGATCAGCGCAGCCAGCAATTCACCCATCGCCCGTTCGTCGCCCGCGAAATCAACCAGCAGGAGGTGCGGCCCGGAGGCGTCATCGAGCGGCGACGCGTCCTCACCATCGCGTTCCCCTTCACGGCGCAACTCGAGTACCTCGGGATGGCTGCGCAGCAACTCCTCAGCGCGCGCCGCACCCGCCACCACGCGGATTTCAACGATCCGGTGCGCGCGTATTGAGCGAAGAATCTGTTGCACCTCGCCTGCCGCCAGCAACCTGCCTCGTTCAATGATCGCAATGTGCGTGCACATTTCAGCGAGCTCGGTCAGGATATGCGAGCTGATCATGATCGTCTTGCCGAGCGCGCGCAACTCCTTGAGCAACTCACGTAACTCAATACGCGCCCGTGGATCGAGACCGCTGGCCGGCTCATCGAGGATCAGTAAGCGCGGGTCGTGCATCATCGTACGCGCCAGGCTCAGACGTTGCTTCATGCCGCGCGAGAGCGACATGACCGGTTCATCGCGCTTATGGCCCAGATCCACCAGGTCCAGCAATTCGCCGATCATCTGCTGGCGCCGTGGCGCAGCAACGCCGTAGGCGCGCCCGAAGAAGTCAAGATATTCCCACGACTTCATGTTGTCGTAGACGCCGAAGAAATCGGGCATGAACCCGACGAGGCGCCGCACCGCGCGCGGGTCGCCAGTGACTGAGACGCCCGCAACGCGCGCTTCGCCTGCACTTGGCGGCAGCAACGTTGTGAGAATACGCATGGTTGTGGTCTTCCCGGCGCCATTCGGACCGATGAATCCGAAGATTGCACCCTCCGGGATGGTCAGGTTGAGATGATCGAGCGCCAGGTTCGTTCCATAGCGACGCGTCAAGTCCAGCGTTTCGACAATCGCGGTCATCATGGCTCCTGCGCGAGCGTGAACTGGCACATTGTGCATGGTATATGATACCTGCTTTTTCGGTACGAATCCAGCGACCACTGCTGTGTGGTCGTCGCCATGCTACAATGCGCACCGCCATGACTGCTTCACGCTTAGCGGAGCTGGACGACCAGCCACAACTCTACTTCTTCTGCGAACTTGACGGGCCTGCTCTCCTGCGTCTGCTCGATCGGCCGGGCTTGCTCGATATCCTCGCCACACACCGGTTTGGCGTCGCTCTCGCGCTGACGGCGCTCGACGCGGCGCACGCCGATGCGGTGCGCATGTTGCACAGCCGCAACGTTCCGGTTGTGGCCTGGCTGACGCTGCCCGCCGACGAAGGGCTGGCGTTCAACCTGCAGAACTACCCGCGCGCCGCCGCCTGTTACCAGGCATTTCACACATGGGCGCAGACCAGCCGTCTCCACTTTGTTGCCGTCGGGTTCGACATGGAACCGCCGATCGGCAGCCCGTTACCGGGCGGATGGCATGGCATCCGGGAGATCGCGCGGCGCGTGTGGCTGGCCCGCGACAATGCACTCTTCCCGGCGGCACGCGTCGCCTACCTCGAACTCATGGCGGCGGCGCGCCGCGATGGCTACGAAGTTCATGCCTACCAGATTCCACTGATTGCCGATGACCGGCGCGTCGGAACGACACTGCTGCAACGCGCGCTTGATATTGTCGATCTTCCGGCAGATGTCGAGGTGCTCATGTGTCTGAGCGAGAGCGCGCCATCCTGGCTCGGCAGTGCACTGATCGCCAGTTACGGCCCCAATGCCGATGCCATCGCGGTTGGCACGTCCAGCGGCGACAGCGCCTTTCTCGACTGGCCCGATCTGCGCCGTGATCTGCTGCTCGCCGCCGATTTCACCGATACGATCTACGTGGCAACGCTGGAAGGGTGTGTTGCAGCCGGTCAGATCGAACGCATCGCCGCGCTGGACTGGCATACCTCACCGCGGGTTCCGCTGGCGCAATACTGGCTGGCTGGCGGCGCACGTTTCCTTGTGCTGGCGGGCTTACTCATCGCGCGCTATGGCCGGGTGGTGCTCGCATGGTCGGGATGGGCGCTGGCGCTGATCATCTGGCTGCGCAGGAAAGGAGCAGCAGAGCGACAGAAACGATGAAGGAACAATGTGCAACCTACCCACCTTCAACGTTCAACGTTCAACGCTTCCCCCGTCCGCCTGCCCCACCAGCGCCCCACCAGCGCCAGGCCACCGACCAGCAGCGCAACCAGGCTGAAGGCCAGCAATGGGGAGCGCGTCACCAGGTCACCAGCGAATGCCAGCAGCGCCAGTGCCGGCAGTGCTCCTGCCAGCGACGCCAGCGTATACGCACCGAACCCCAGCTCTGAATATCCCGCAGCAAACGACACCAGCGGGTACGCCGGACCCGGCAGCAATCGCAACACCATCACACTGCGCCAGGAGACACGCTGTGCCAGGCACTCGACCTGTGCCTGCGTCGCGGGGGAAAGACGCGGGGCGATCAAGGCGCGACCCCAGCGACGAGCGATCCAGAAACCAAGACTCGCGCCGAGGACATCAGCCAGCACCGTGCAGAGTAATCCAACGACGGGGCCGAAGGCCAGCCCGGCGCCGATCTGCAGCAGGGCAGCCGGCATCACCGGCGCCACCAGCAAACACGCCAGCGCCACGATCAATGCCAGCGGGCCGAATGGCCCCAGCGCGACCGCCGCCTCACGCACGACCTCAGGACCCAGCAGGGTGCCAGACACGCGGAACATCCAGACCACCGCGCCGGCACAGACGATCAGCACCAGGCCGATTACCAGCCGGCGCAATGTCAGGAATGGTTGCAGGCGCGTCGTAAGACGACGTATACCAGGTAGCATTCGATCGTACCGGATGACCGCACCCTGAGGAGCCGTGCAGCAGCGTCGCGCAGGGTGCGTGCCGTCGCTACTGATAGGTGTCTGTCTGCATACAACCGGGTATCACAGAGTTTCTCCGGCAGAAGCCTGATGCCGTCGTGCTGGCGACGAAGATGCCGCATCCACCGCTTCCGCCCGGTCGAGCACGTACACGACCAGATCGCAGATGCCGCTGACAATCGTGTAGCTCTTGCGGATGCTGAAGTATGGCTCCATCAGCACCCGGTAGTCATCGTCCCGGCGAATATGATCGCCACGATCCAGCCAGTGCATCAGATGGCCGGCCACGTTCCAGGGTCGTGGCGAGGGAATGTCTTCCATGACGAGCAATGTCGCGCCGGGGCGCAGTACCCGGTGCAGATCGGCGATGGCCGTGCGCACCAGATCGTCGGACATATGATGAAAGACGCCGAGGACGAGCCCGCCGTCAAAACTCGCCGGCGCAAAGCCAATGCCCGCACCACTCATCACGGCATAGCGCCCCGTGCGGTGTCGCCCGGCATACTGCACATAGTGCCTGGCGATATCAATGCCGACATATGACCCGGGTGGGAAGTATGCGGCTGATTCGCCCGTGCCGCAGCCAAAATCGAGAAAGCGCCGCCGCCCTGGATCGCGCCAGGGGGCGAGTTCACGGGCGATCACGTTCTGTTCCGCCAGAAAACCGGCCTCGGCGATGCGACGAAGAAAACCCCACAACGCCGGATCAGCGGATAGTCGATCGAGGAACTGTTGCACCATGCGAGCCTAGCCTGGTTTGCGAGCGCGGCAGATCACCGACAACCCGACCGGAAACGAATGGCCGCGCGCCAGCCAGGCCGCTTCGGCGGCCAGCGGCCAGCGCAGCGCCTCATTGACCAGCGCGGGCGGCAATGCAAGATCCGAACTACCATGATCGGCGGGCGGTGCCATCCGTTCGATGAAGCGCTGCATCAACGGCAGTGGCAGGAGGAGCGTATTGACGTACGAGATACGTTCAATCTCAAAATCCTTCAACAACGCGCACACATCGCCGGCAGTATAGCGGCGACGCCCGTGAACCGCGCGATCGTGTTCGCCGCGCAGCCACTCAAAAGCCGGCAACCGTACCAGCAGCCTCCCGCCGGGACGCAGCACCCTCCAGGCTTCATTCAGCGCAGGCGCCTCGTCAGGGACACCACGATGGTACAGCACCTCGAACGACGTCACCAGATCGAACCATTCGCTGATGAACGGCAGCGTCTGCACCATGCCGCGCACCAGCGCGCCGCGCAATCGTTCACCACCGAACGCTGCCGCCTCAGGCGCCAGGTCAATCGCCGCGACCGAGCCGTACCGGCGCAGAAATGCCACATTACCGCCGGTGCCACAGCCGGCGTCGAGGATGCGCAGGTCACACCGGCCGGCGTAGACCTCGTCGAGTAGCGCTGCCGTGATGGCGCGCATACCGCCATACCACCAGTGCCGGTTCTCGACGGCCGCCATGACCTCGTATTCGGCCCGCTCCATGCCCGCTCCTGCGCTGCGCTCAAGGCCGATGCAGTGTACCAGAAGGGGTAACGGCGCGCAAGCCGGCCATTCCTCCCGATCACACCCCACACCGTCTCGGAACGTGCGTACCCGACGTATACCGAAGGAGGTACATGTTTCTACACATTCACAATACCGGCATCTTGCGCGGGCATACATCGGCGAACGCTCGCAGCGCGTAGACATGAGTAGGATGAGACACCGATCATGCGAGGAAACGATGAAGCAGTATACAAAGCCATCCGACGACGAACTGCGTCGCCGCCTGACACGCGAGCAGTACGAGGTTACCCAGCACGAAGCGACCGAACCGCCATTTCATAATGCATACTGGAACAACAAGGCGCACGGGCTGTATGTTGATATTGTGTCGGGCGAGCCGCTGTTCAGTTCGCTCGACAAGTATGACTCCGGCTGCGGCTGGCCCAGTTTCACCAGGCCGCTGGAACCGGACAATCTGACTACCCGGACCGATCGGAAACTCTGGATGGAACGCACCGAAGTGCGTTCCAGGCACGCCGACTCGCACCTGGGGCATGTCTTCGACGACGGCCCGGCACCTACAGGGCTACGCTACTGCATCAACTCGGCAGCGCTCCGCTTCATTCCGGTCGAGAAACTGGTTGAGGAAGGATATGGCGACTATCTGCCGCTGTTTGCGGAGATCACTCGAGGCGAGCGATAGAGAGGCCACGGTGGGGCGTCTCACCACTGGCGCCTGATCACGCCGGAGTCACGAACTGACTCGCGCGATCAGGCCCAGAGTCGCCCCTGTTCGGCGCCATTGTCGGCAATGCGCTCGACGAACTGTACGCCGAGGTGCTCATAGGCGCGGCGCGTCGCGATCCGGCCGCGTGGCGTGCGCTGCAGGAAGCCAAGCTGAAGCAGAAACGGCTCGTAGACATCTTCAATGGCATCAACTTCCTCGGCCAGCGACGCCGCCAGCGTTGACAGGCCAACCGGGCCGCCATGGAACAACTCGATGATCGCGCGTAACAGGCGCCGGTCATTCTCGTCAAGGCCGAGGTGATCGACCTCAAGCTGCGCCAGCGCGGCACGCGCCACATCCAGCGTGATGGTTCCGCCGCCGATAACCTGCGCGTAGTCGCGCACGCGGCGCAGCAGGCGATTCACGATTCGTGGCGTGCCGCGCGCCCGCGATGCAATCTCGCGCCCACCTTCCGGCGTGCATGCCACACCGAGAATACGTGCCGACCGCATCACAATCTCGTACAGGGCATCCACCGAGTAGAACTCGAGCCGATGAACCGACCCAAAACGATCACGCAGTGGGGACGTAAGCAGCGCCACACGGGTCGTCGCGCCGACGACGGTGAACTTCGGCAGCTTCAGGCGCAGGCTGCGTGCTCCCGGCCCCTTCCCGACCATAATGTCGAGCGCGAAATCTTCCATCGCCGGGTATAGCACCTCTTCGATGGCCCGGTTCAGGCGGTGAATCTCGTCAATAAAGAGAACATCATCTTTCTGCAGGTTGGTCAGCAACGCAGCCAGATCGCCGGCGCGTTCGATCGCCGGGCCGGAGGTAAGCCTGATGTTCACGCCCATTTCGACCGCCAGCACACCCGCCAGGCTGGTCTTCCCCAGACCGGGCGGGCCGTAGAGCAGTGTATGATCCAGCGGTTCGCCGCGCCCCTTCGCCGCCGTAATGGCAATCGTGAGCTGTTCGACGACCTTTTCCTGGCCGATGAATTCGGCGAGGCGACGCGGCCGGAGACTCTTTTCGACCTGCTGATCCTCTTCGCCCGACTTCGGCGTAACGACTCGTTCCTCGCTCATGAGCGCCTCCGCACGTGTGTGCGGGCATTATAGCATACTGCTCTTGCGAGAGGAGACGCATGCTATAATGCCGTGGATCCATTTCGGCGATCACTGATCGGGAGGCAATCCATGCCTGCACTGCGCGCGCGCGACCTCGCGCCTGACCTGGTTCTGTTCAATGGTGCCATCACGACATTCGACCACGGCATGCCGCGCTGCTCCGCCATTGCGTGCAAGGATGGCCGCATCGTTGCGATTGGTGATGATCCTGATGTACGCGCACTCGCCGGGTCACGCACCGAGCAGATCGATCTCGCGGGGCGCACCGTCGTGCCTGGCTTCAACGATGCCCACAACCATATGCTCGAAGTCGGCATCAAGTTCACCCGCTTGCAGGTCGAACACTGCACCTCCATTGCCGAGATGGTCGGCATGGTGCGCGAGAAAGCGGCAATGACCCCACCCGGCGAGTGGATCATTGGCGAAGGTTGGAATGAGTCGCTCTTCGCCGAAGGGCGGCTGCCCAACCGGCTCGATCTCGACGCGGCGACCACGCAGCATCCGGTGTTGCTGAAGCGTTTTTTCAATATGGATGTGGTGAACAGCCGCGCGCTCGAACTCGGCGGGGTCAACGCCGCCACTCGCGACCCGCAGGGCGGTAAGATTGAGCGTTTCGCCGACGGCACGCCAGGCGGCATCCTGCGTGCTGCGGCCAAACTGTTCTGCCGTCGCCTGATTGCCGATCCAGCGCCTGAGCAGGCGGTTGATGCACTGGAGTCGGCCGGCAAAGCGTATCTCGCTGTCGGTATCACCAGCATCCTCGATCCAGGGTTACGCCCCTGGGAGATGCAGGCCTATCAGCACGCGCGCCGCGCCGGCAAGTTGCTGGTGCGTGCCAACCTGATGCCTTCCTGGCATGGTTTCCGCGAGGATGAGACGCGGGAACAGCTCGATGCGCGCGCTGCTGAACTGGGAGTCTATAGTGGGCTTGGCGACACGTGGCTCAGCCTCGGTGGCCTGAAAATGGCAGTTGATGGCGGCACAACCAGCCACACAGCATGGATGTGGCAGCCATTCATCGGCGAGGATAAGGTGCACGACTACAACCGGCTCGATCCGGAGGACCTGCGCGAATTCTTCGCCCGTGGGCACGCCCTGGGCTGGGATATCGGTATTCACGCCATCGGCGACCGGGCGCACCACGAGTCGGCCGTCGCGTTCGCCGAAATCATCGAAGCCTCGCCACGCAAGGACCACCGCCACAACCTGATCCACGCCTACTTCGCCAGCGAAGAGAGCCTGCAGCACATGGCAAAGCACCAGATCGCGGCAGTCATTCAGCCGACGTTCATCTATTTTGAGGGCGATGACCTGTTCCGCGACGTTGGCGAGCGCCTGGCTCACCAGTACAAGCCGATGCGTACCTACCTCGACCGCGGCATCCCGGTCATTGCCACCAGCGACATCCCCAGCACGGTGCACTATAACCCGATGATCGGCCTCTACAGCTTGGTGACACGCAAGACGTGGAAGGGAACGCTGATTGCGCCGCAGGAGGCGGTGACGCGCGAAGAAGCGCTCTATGCCTACACGGTCGCCGGTGCATGGCTCACGCGCGAAGAGCAGATCAAAGGCCCCCTCTCGCCGGGCTTTCTCGCCGATATGGTGGTGCTCGACCGCGACTATTTCACATGTCCGGTTGAAGAAATCAAGGATATTGCGGTTGACATGACGGTGATTGACGGGCGCGTGGCATACCGGCGCGACCATCGCTGATGCCGGATCGCACAATGCCGGTACTGCGACCACACACTCGCCCCGCACCGCTCACGACGCGCCCGGCGTCATCCGACGACCTGGCGATGGTGCTGCAACTGATTGACCATGCCGCACATCGCCTGGTGAGTGTCGCTGATGGCGAGATCGCAGGGTTACTGGCGGGCGCACCGGCACTGTTGCTGCTTGACGGTGTTGGGCCCTGTGGCGTGGTTGTCGCCGGCTGGCCGCACGAGACGATCGTCTGGCAACGGGTCCTGGCGTTATCGAGTGGTCTGCCGGCGGCACGCGCGCTGAATATCTTGCTGCCGTCGTTTCACGAACTGCTGCGCGCCCGCGGCATCGCGCGCGTGTACATCAGCAGCGACGGCACGAGCGATACGTGGGCCTGGCCCACGCTCTACAACCTTGGATATGCCCACGACACCGATGTGATCGTGTACGAAAAGACGCGGATGAACGTTCCGACGCACGGCAATATCACCGTGCGGATCCGCACGGCGACGACGGCGGATATCCCGGCGATCCTGACGGTAGACGCGCGCTGTTTCAGCCCGGAATGGCGCAAGGACGACGTCCAGATCGGTATTGCGCTCCATGAAGCACCGCGCTTCTTCGTGGCAGTGGAGCATGACACCGTGATCGGTTATGCATTCGTCACCGGTCACTATGGTGGGCGGCTGGTGCATCTGGTGCGGATTGCGGTGCAACCTGAGCGCCAGGGGAACGGCATTGGCGCGCGGCTCCTGTACGAGGTCACCAGCTACGCCGCGGCCACCGGTGCCGACATTCTCACCCTCAATACGCAGGCGTACAATCGCAATGCACGCCGGCTGTATGAGTGGTTCGGGTTTCGCCGCACCGGCGAGAAACAGAGTGTGTTACGCTATGACCTGTGACCGGGCACATACCTCGACAAAACGCCGGAACAATACTCGCCAGCGCGGATCGGCTTCGCTCTGCAATGCCTCGGGGTGGCACTGGACGCCGATCAGGAAGTGGCCGTTCGTTCCCTCAATGGCTTCCACCACACCGTCGGGCGCCCATCCGACAGCAACCAGGCCGGGAGCGACTGCCTTGATTGACTGGTGGTGCAGCGAGTTGATCGGGAACTCCTCGCTGCCAAGCAGGCGCCCCAGGTGCGAATCCGGCGTCAGCCGCAACCCATGAGCCAGGTAGGTCCAGTCCTGCCGGGTGTACGAGTCGGTATGGTTGAGCGATGTATCGAGCTGGCTGGGAATATCCTGGTACAGCGTGCCGCCCAGAGCAACATTCATCATCTGGGCACCGCGGCAGATGCCGAGCACCGGTTTGCCCTCAGCGACGGCCCAGCGCACCAGTGGCAGTTCCGTCCGATCCCGCAGAGCATCAACAACCCCAAGCGCAGGCGAGGGATCTTCACCGTAGTGCCGCGGCTCGATATCGCCGCCACCCGCCAGCAGCAGGCCATCCAGACGATCGTACAATGCACGCAACGCGTGCTCGTCGTCAATCGAAGGGATGAGATACGGCGCGCCGCCGGCGGCGACCACCGCGTCAATGTATGTCTTGCGGTGGCCAAGCGACGGCGGGCACCAGTCGCGGTCATAAAATGTCCCACATGTAATGCCGATACACGGTCTGCTCATAGATCATCCTCACTGCGACGCCAGGCGCTGAACATGTGGGCGGAATTATACCATTGATGGCAAGGAAAGTGAGAACCTATGGCGCCAGAACCATGGCACACGCGCGCCAGCCGCGAAATCTATCGCAATAAATGGATGCGGCTGCGCGAAGACATCGCCGAACTGCCCGACGGGCGCACGACCGTCTACGGGGTTGCCACGCTGGGCAGCGCCCATTGCGTGGGTGTCCTCCCGTTTCTTGACGATGGGCGCGTTGTAATGGTCAGGCAGTATCGCTACATCTACCGCGAAGGGCACCGCTGGGAGATGCCCACTGGCGGGATGCACGCGGGTGAAACACCCGAACAGGCGGCGCAACGCGAACTACAGGAGGAAATCGGTTACCGTGCCGGGCGCGTGGAGTGGATCAGCAGCTACTATACGTCGAAAAGCGTGGTTGAAGAAACGGCCCACCTGTTTCTTGGCTTTGACTTGATCCCGTCCAGCCTGCCGCCAGATGATACGGAGTTTATCGAGATTGAGGCTCTTCCGTTCGAACAGGTTCTGGACATGGTGCTGCACAGCGAGATTCGCGACAGTATGACAGTGACGGCCGTGCTACACGCGGCACGACGACTGGGGGTCTAGTACCAATACCTTTCAAATAAGCTCTTCGCCCCCACCCCAGCCCGCCCCCGCCGGGGGCGGGAGTCCGACTCCTCCCCCGCTGGGGGGAGGTCGGGTGGGGGGCTGTGCGGTGCATAACGCCTTATTTGCAAGGTATTGGGTCTAGTACCAATACGTTTCAAATAATCCCGTTACCCCCACCCCAGCCCGAGCTCGCGCCGCTCGATTGCGTCGCTTCGCGCGCAATGACATCCAACCATCCGTTATTCGGACAGGCTCTAAGTATCGTGGTCGGAAACTGTAATGTCTACCGGGACAGTAACTTCCCACGCTGACAAACGGGCTGTAGAGCGCGAGGTCTTTGAGCACCTGCTCCTTGTGGTGGTCGCCATCGTGGATTACCATCGCGGTCTTGTGTTTGCATAGCTCTGCAACCTGATCGACAACCTGCGGCGACGCCGAGTCCCCGGTGATCGTGATGACCCTCGGATGTTGGACGCGATAGGTGCTGCGATCAATATCAATCGAAATTACCCGTCCTTTGCCAATAATGTCAGGCAGGTGGGCCAGAAGATGGGGCTGCGGATCCGCTTCTCGCCAGAAAACGCCCCACCGTACCAGTCCAGGCTCAAGCTGATCGCTCGAAAAGATACGCATTACGCTTTCTGTCATAGCGAGCGACAGGCGAGCAACACCGCCCCTGGGAACAGCAGACGCCAGACCTGCGCGCCCCTCCCCTCGGATGAAGGAAGGGGCGCGCAGCGCACCGGAACAGCGCAGAACACTCACCAGGGAGGCACTCTACGCTGAACACCCAGATGGAACGAGTGGCTACCGCAGCGGAGAGGTGGGTGGAACAGACGGCCAGACGCGAGTGCGTGCTACTCTTTCTTTTCGCCTGGCGTCCAGCTATCCATCATCTTACGCTGCGCCTCGATGGCGCTGTTCACCGTCTCGCGCCAGGCATCAAACGCTTTGCGCGTGTTCTCGTCCCAGTTCTGCACCATTGCGGCAGCATCGGCCCTGGCAACCGCGTCCAGCCAGTTGCTCCAGATCTCATTCTGCACATTGGTCCAGCGCTGCGTGGTTTCCACGATCAGTGACGACATATCCTCCATCTGTTTGCCGACCATAGGCACGGATGTCAGGCTCTCCGACCAGAACTTCACAAAGTCGGCCTGGGCGGTGAGCGATCGCTGCATAACATCCTTCCACGCCCCGACAGCCTGCTTCCACTCCTCGCTTGCCGGCTGCGCGCTCATTGACGGCATCAACGAACGCCAGTTCTCCCATAGCGACTGCTGCGCCCTGGTCCAGGTCTGCAACAGTTCCTCGGTCTGAGATACCCAGTCATTGCTAGCCATGGAACGTCTCCTTTGTGTGTATCGGACCGTACCTCTTACGGTATGGTAGACACAGCCTGCTGAAGTCCACCTCAGTATACACGCGCGAGGATGGGTCACAGTTACGCGCGCGACTCTTTTGCAGCCGATGATCGGCGACGCGGGAGCATTGTATGTCTTCGAGGTTCAGGTATTGCTGCGCCAGGCGGGGCTTCGCCAGAGGTGGCTCTTGAACAGCAATCTGAAACATCCACCCCATCCTCAACGTCGCATCAAGGCTGGAACAGCGTGCATCGCTCTGCGGCGATGATGGTATACTTTGCATAGCAACCAGCTCCAGCAGACAGAAGAGGAGTGTGGTGTCATGCCATTTTGCCCCCAGTGTGGAATTGACAATCCTGCCGGTGCGCGCTATTGCGACCAGTGTGGCGCAATGCTGATCCCGGTTCCGCCCCAACCTGCGGCGCCGGTTGCGCCGCCAGCGGCCCCTGCTCCAGCAATCGGCCCAACGGTCTGCCCGCAATGCGGCCAGGCTGCCATCCCTGGCGAAGCCTTTTGTGACAACTGCGGCGCTCCATTGAGCGCGCCGTCGCGCCCTGCCGCACCGGTGACAACGCCTCCGTACAGCGCGCCGGTCGCGCCGCAGGCATCCTATCCGCCGCCCATACCCGCTCCGGCGCCGGCGGCACCTCCGGCGACGCCGCCACATCAGCCGCCGCTTCCAACTCCCACAACCGTTGCACCACCCTCGTACCAGGCGCCGGTCACACCACCGGTCAGTGTACCGGCCACGCCGGCCGGCCCCACGCCGGTGAGTGGTCGTGCCTCGCTCGCTCCTGCTGCATTTGTTGTGATGGGAACCGGCGCGATCGTGCCATTGCCGGCTACTGCTCAGGCCGTGATCGGGCGTGGCGATCCGGTGAGTAAGTATTTCCCCGACATTGACCTCAGCGCGCACGGGGCGCTCGACCAGGGGGTGGGGCGCCGCCATGCCCGTATCTTCGTCCAGGGTGGCCAGATCCTGCTCGAAGATCTCGACAGCACCAACGGCACACTGGTCAATGGTCAGAAGGTAGCACCGCGCCAGGCGCGTGCGCTGGCCGATGGCGACCAGATTACGCTTGGACGCATGTTGCTGCGCTTCCAGGCTTGAGCAGGAATGGCCGATAACCGCTAGCTGTGCTGCTTCAGAGGGTGCCTCATGACATTCACCCATTCGTGCCCTTCCTGCAGCGCGCCGCTCGACGATGATGGTGTCTGCACCGCGTGTGGCGCGCTGTCACGTGGCTTCTTCCGTAACCTCGATCTGGGCACGCCGCAGATCGCCGCTGCGGTAACACGCGGGCTCGATTTTTACCGGTTGCTGGACGTTGATCGCCACGCGACAATCCACACGATCGCCCGGCGTTATCGCCGGCTGCGGGTACTGTTCCCCGATAATCCGTCATCGCTGGCACCCGAACCGGCGCGGAAGCGCGCCTTGCTGGAGATGGCCGGGCGCGTGCTGACCGACCCGGCGTTACGCGCGCACTACGATACATTGCGCGCGACTGGCGCACCGGACGTGCAGGCTGGCGTTCTGCGTTGCACGGCGTGTGGCGCGCCCCTGCGAACAGACGCGCCGCGATGCGCCTATTGCGGCACGCCGCGTCCCGTCGAGCCGCTGCCTCCTGCTACGCCTCCCGCAAGCGGGCCGCTTGCTGCCGAGCCGGCGGATTACTATGCGCTCCTTGGTGTGGCGCCGGCGCATCTGATGGGACCCGAAAACCGGCCAATCACCCATGTTTCGCCACGGTTCCGGGGCTCGCACCAGATGGCCGGGGCGGCAGCGATGCTACGCGCATCCCAGCCACCAACTCCGGAGGAGGTGGATGCAGCTTCGTATGCACGCCAGCGCGAGCTACTGCTCACACCCGGCCTGGCGCCTGAGCAGCGAGATGCCCGCATTACCGACCTCGAGATCGCCCGACGTGTGTTGCGCGACGACCGGCTGCGCGATCGCTACGACAGTTTCTGGCGTGCATTGCGCCACGGCCGATTCGAGCGTGGCCATTTTGAAGGGCTGCGGGCGCTGATTGATGAAGTGCGCGAGAGTGATACGGCCAGTACCGTACCGCCGGTTGCAGAAGGTGCGGCGTTCCTGCAGCAAGGGCTCGGCTTACTCGCCGCTGGCTTGCCGCGTGAAGCGCTCCAGTCGCTGCAACATGCGCGCGCGGCGCTGCCACAATCGGCAGAGGCGCACGCGGCATTCGTTCGCGCCACACTGGCATCGGCCGACCCGCTCGATCTTGGCGCACATGCCCTCCGCCAGGCGCTTGCTGCCATCGAGGCCGCCGAACACCTCGGCGCGCCGTTGCCTGACGGTCCGGCGCTCGCGGCTCTGTGCCGCGGATTGCTGGCCCGCGACGACGCTGATGGAGCCTCAGCGGAAGCGGCATGCCTCACTGCAATACAGCTTGACCCGTCACTCGGCGCGGCATGGCGCGCGCTCGCAGCACTGACACTGGGGCGTGGTGCAGTAGAGGAAGCAGCAAGCCATTGCCATCGCGCGCTGGCGATTGACCCGCGCGACGAACGGGCGCTCCTGATGCTGGCTGGCGTCTGCCTTCGGGCGCAGCGCCCCGCAGAAGCGCGTGTGGCGGCGGAGCGGGTGGCAGCGTTGCGCGGCCCGGAGGCCAGCGCTGACGACGTCCTGAGCGAGATTGGCGGATAGATGGCGCTGCCACGCGAGTTGCAATAGTAGACATCGTCGCATTCTCCTGCACTAACCGGTTGCGTGCCGGCAATCCTGTGATATACTCGTCAACGTGATCGCTGTACCTGGTGTCACCTGTTTGCAGCTCCGCTCCCCAAGGCGCAAAGCAGCGCATCCTCAACGAATGAACACTGCTCAGATGAACAGTGGATTCTGCAACTTCGGCGATCGTGTACACGTACATGTTCGTGACCGTTCACAGCCAACTGGCGCAACCGATGACAGGAGGAGACACGCCAGCCATAACCCGTTCGCCAGCAATGTATACCCCGAGTGATTGAACAGCCGTGTCGGTCTATCATCGCATCACGCAGCATCTGTAAGGAGGAACCGACTATGATGGTTCAGGGCGTTTCGATCAACGAAATGATCAGCCAGAGCATGAAGGTGTTGACGAAGCCAAGCGTGGCAACGTTCGAAGAGTTCGAGCGGCATGGCGGTCAGCGGGAAGCGACGATCTATGTCATGGTCGCCGCAGCAATCTCGGCAGCGGTCTCGCTCGTCTTCGGTCTGCTGGGTGGCATCGGCGCAGCGCTCCTGTCGGGGGTGCTTGGATTTATCCTTCCAGTGGTTGGCTTCTATATTTTCACGTTTCTGGTCTACTACATTGGTAAGCAGCAGGGCGGCACCGGAAGCCAGGATGAGGTGTTCTATACGATGGCGCTGTTCGTCGCGCCGATCCAGGCCGTTACCGGCGCGGTCAGCGCGATCCCGATCCTCGGTTGCCTGGCGCTGCCGGCCACATTCGCCCTGGGTATCTATCAGATCTACCTTGGCTACCTGGGCACTCGGTCGAGCATGAACCTCGACCAGAACAAGGCGATCATCACGCTGGTACTGGCTTTCATTGCACAGCTCATTATCGCTGCCATTATTGGCGCAGTCTTCGCTGCGATTGGTGTTGCTTTCGGTATCGCCGCCGGCGGCGCTGAATCAATCATCAATCCGTAGCTGCAATACATCCACCCGCATGTGTCACAGGGGGCCACGCGGCCCCCTGTCTGGCACCTGTTCATATTTCTCCCAGGGATGGTTGTTCCTATCGTTGGAGCGACATGAACTGGCTCTTGCAGCCCCCCCGCCGACGACCATTTATCTCAGGGGCCTCACCCGAGCCTCTGGCTGTGAACAGTTACCGGTGTGCTTCCCATCCATGGCCTCCGTGGTTGCGTACCTATGACTATACTAAGTATCTGTCCGAAAACCCATGGTCCTGCTGTCATGGCGAGGATCGCCAGCGACCGCGTGCAGCGAGCGCAGCGTGGCTGAAGCCATCGACCGGCGCGCGAGGAGCTTGCTTCGCTCGCGCTCGCAATGACATGGACCATCTGGTTTTCGGATAGGCTCTACGTTCCACAGCCTGCATCGCCGGCCAGCAACGGTATGGACCCATTGATTATTCTCAACCAGGTATCCAAGAGCTACGAAGAGGCAGGGCGAGAACATGTTGTGCTGCATTGTGTGAACGCAGCCTTCGCGCGCGGCGAGTTCATCGTCCTGGTCGGCAAAAGCGGCTCCGGCAAAAGTACGCTGCTGAACCTTGTCAGCGGCATTGATACGCCAACGTCGGGTGAGATCATGGTCGCCGGGCAGTCGTTGACCCGCCTCAGTGAACGTGAACGTACCCTCTTCCGCCGCCGTGCAATCGGTTTTATCTTCCAGTTCTACAACCTTGTGCCAACGCTGACGGTGCTGGAGAACCTGCTTCTTCCGCTTGAACTCAACGGTCGCCTCACCACACGCGATCGCGCCGCCGCGCTCGATCTGCTGACACAGGTCGGCCTTGCCGATCGTTGCCATGCCTACCCGGACCGGCTCTCCGGTGGCGAGCAGCAACGTGTCGCCGTGGCTCGCGCACTGGTTCACGATCCGCTGCTGGTACTGGCCGATGAGCCTACCGGCAACCTCGATAGTGATACCAGCCGCCAGGTGCTCGATCTACTCGACACGTTGACGCGCCGTGCCGGCAAGAACCTGCTGATGGTCACACATAGTCCAGACGTTGTCGGCCTGGCGGATCGGGTGTTCCGCATGGCAGAAGGGCGCTTGATGGAGGAAGACGTGACACTGGCGCGCTAGACGGTGTACGTTCCACAGAGTATCACGATGATCCCGATCCTTGTCAGAACCTCCCTCCGTCACCTGCTCCGCCATCCCTGGCAATTCGGGCTGGCAGTGCTTGGCGTTGCCCTGGGCGTGGCAGTGGTGGTTTCGATTGACCTGGCCAATGATAGCGCGCGCCGCGCCTTTGCGCTCTCTACCGAGACACTGACCGGCCGCGCGACGCATCGGATCGTCGGCGGCCCATCGGGCGTTCCCGAAGATGTGTACCGGCGCCTGCGGATCGATCTGGATGTGCGCGAGACGGCCCCCCTGGTTGAAGGCGAAGCGGTTGCGCCCGATCGGAGCGGCCTGACGCTGCGCGTACTGGGAATTGACCCGGTCGTTGAGGCACCCTTCCGGCCCTGGCTGGTCGCCTCCGACGAGCGCGGGGCCGCCTTCGATCGCACAGCGGCGTCACAGGATGGCTGCCGCGGCATCGCGTGCTACAGCGCGTTGATGGTGCGCCCGGGAACAGCGCTGCTGTCCGCGGACATGGCGCGCGACTCCGGCATCGCCAGTGGAGATCGTCTACGTCTGGCCATTGGCGCACGCACCATCGAGGCAGAGATCGTTGGTGTGCTGACGCCTGCCGACGATGCCAGCCGGCGAGCGATCGACGGCTTGCTCATCGTTGATATCGCGACGGCCCAGGAATGGTTCGACAGTGTCGGCCGGTTGAGCGCCATTGACCTGGTTGTTCCAGGCGGCGCGGCAGGTGATGCACTGCTGCAACAGATTGGCGCAATACTGCCGCCGGGCGTGCGCATCGAACGCCCGGAACAGCGGAGCAATGCCATCCAGCAGATGACGGCGGCATTTGAATTGAATCTGTCGGCCTTGAGCCTGCTGGCGCTGGTCGTGGGCATGTTCTTGATCTATAACACCATGACCTTCTCGGTCGTGCAGCGTCGCAGCATGCTGGGAACATTGCGCTGTGTAGGGGTCGCGCGCCGGCAGATCGTCGGGCTGGTGCTGAGCGAAGCGTTACTCATTGGCCTCTGCGGCGCACTGGCTGGCCTGGCGCTCGGCGTCGTGCTGGGGCGTGGGCTGGTGGGCCTGGTCACGCAGACGATCAACGACCTGTACTTTGCGGTGAATGTGCGTTCCATCGAGATCGCGCCCACCGTCCTGCTCAAGGGTTTCCTTCTGGGTGTGGCGGCGACGCTGGTCGCCGCCGCGATTCCGGCTGCCGAGGCGACGCTCACGCCACCGCGTACGGTATTGCGCCGTTCGTCATACGAGGAACGGGTGCGGCGCGCTGTGTGGCTGGCCGCGGCTGCCGGCCTGGGGCTGCTACTCGGCGGCGCCGGGATTCTCGCCATACCGGGCCGAAGCCTGGCATTGAGCTTTGGCGGCTTGCTGGCGCTGACAATCGGCGCTGCCGCGCTGACACCGCTGGCGACACTCTGGCTTGCCGGTGCGATCCGGCCGGTGACCGGCGCGATCTTCGGTATGCTGGGGCGGATGATGGCGCGCGACATTGTCGCCTCGCTCAGTCGCACCTCGGTGGCCGTGGCGGCATTGATGATTGCCGTATCGGTCACGATTGGCGTCGGCCTGATGGTCGGTAGCTTTCGCACCACCGTTGAGCGCTGGCTGGAAAGCACCATTCGCGCCGATATCTTCGTTTCGGCGCCGAGTACGCGCGGTAATCGTCTCGACTCGCCATTGCCGGATGCGGTCGTTGCGCCTTTGACACAGGCGCCGGGTATTGAACGTTACCGTCGCTACCGCAGCGCCACCATCGAGAGTAGCGTTGGCTCGCTGTTGACGATAGCGCTCGACGTCACTCCGGCGGATCGTCAGATTTTCCAGTGGGTCGGAACCGTGAACGACACAGCGGTGTGGCAGGCGTTTGGCAATGGTGCGGCACTCATTTCTGAACCGCTGGCTTACCGCCATAACCTGCGCCCTGGCGACACCCTGACGTTATTGACCGATCGTGGCGAGCGACAGTTCCCGATCGCGGCGGTCTTCTACGACTACGGTAGCGACCAGGGGGTCGCAATGATCGATCTCGAACACTACCGTATGCTCTGGGATGATGCTGCGCTCTCGTCGCTCGGGCTCTACACCGCGCCGGACACCGATGTTGACGAACTGGTGCGCGAATTGCGCTCCCGAGTGCCGCCCGGCGTCGCGGTGAACATTGTTTCAAACCGTGGATTGCGCGAGGCATCCATGGCCATCTTCGACCGGACGTTCGCTATCACTGCGGTGCTGCAATTGCTGGCAACGATTGTGGCATTCATTGGCATTCTGGCGGCGCTGATGGCGCTGCAGCTCGAACGCGCGCGCGAAATGGGTGTCCTGCGCGCCAGTGGCCTGACGCCGCGCCAGGTGTGGGGCCTGGTGATCGGGCAGACCGGGCTGATAGGGCTCATTGCCGGTGTGCTGGCGATCCCGGTCGGCGTGATGATGGCGGCGGTCCTGGTGTATGTAATCAACCGGCGTTCATTCGGCTGGACGTTACTGTTCGAGCTTGACGGCACACTGTTTGCGCAGGCGGTGATGGTTGCGGTCATCGCTGCGCTGCTGGCAGGGCTCTACCCGGCGTGGCGCATGGGGCGCACATCGCCCGCACTCGCGCTCCGCGAGGAATGATCGGGAGCAACGGCAAGCAGCAGGCGGCTCGCGCACTCGAGTATAATGATGCCGGAACTACCGCGCCCTGAAGCGAGAACAACCATGACAGGCAGCCGTGAACGCATGCTCGAACGGATCCGCGCCGGGTTGCGCGCAACGCAGCCCTTTCTCCAGGGCGAGGCGACACGTGCGCCGCACAATCCGCCACCCTTCGTCCATCCCGCCACCGACGACGACCTGGCCCGGCAATTTGCTGCCGAATTGACGAAGCTCCAGGCCGTTCCGTACCTCTGCGCTGACGACGAGGCAGCCCTCGACGTGATTGCGACGATACTCGATCAGCAGCAAGCGCGCGAAGTGATTGCCTGGGAACTGGAGCAACTTGGCCTGGCCGGAATCGCGGAGTTGCTGCAGCAGCGCGGAATCGCCCGACTCGACGGGCGGGTGGCGGGTGAGCCACTGCAGCGCGCTGCACGACTGCAGGCTCACGAGGGCGCGCCCGTCTGTATCGCAGGTGTCGACGCGGCCATTGCAGAAAGCGCAACGCTGGTCATCCACAGCGGCGCTGGCCGGCCACGCCTGGCATCGCTACTTGCGCCGGTATTTATCGCAGTGGTGCGGAGGGCGCAACTGGTGCGCGGTCTGGGCGAAGCCATCGCACTGCTGCAGCGAAGCTACCGCGACGTCTTCGCTGATGCAAGCGCGCTGACACTCATTACCGGGCCGAGCCGTACCGCTGATATTGAACTGACGCTGACACTGGGGGTTCACGGCCCGCGCGAGGTGCACGCCATTATCATCGGGTGAGATGCGTGTGTGCCAGGAGTTCGGCGCTTATCTCAGGTGGCACGGTCGTCGCTCTACTCGACGATACAGCCGGGACGCAGCGCCCTGCGATGAGCGCTATCTACGACGCTTCAACCCGTACGCCACGCCAGAAGGCAACATACCCCGCGATCTGTTGCGCAGCTTCTTTTGGCTGCGGGTAATACCACGCCGCATCACGGTTGACTGCGCCATCCACCACGATATCGTAGTAACTTGCAACACCCTTCCAGCTACAGACCGTATGCGTGGCGCTGTCGCGCATATACTCACGCTTCACCGCTTCCGGCGGGAAGTAGTGATTCCCCTCGACGACCAGGGTTGCATCGCTCTCGGCGATGACCGTGCCATTCCAGATTGCTCGCACCATTTTCCTATCCCTCATTCTGCCGGCTATCCTTCGTTCCGGGCATGCTATAATCTGTACGCATACGATCACAGAAGAGATCCAATGCCCAGGAACGTCACACGCTCCAGTCAGTTCGGTCTTGTGAGCGGCATTCCGCAGCCCAGAAGCGACCTGACACTGGTCGCGGAGCCGGCGAGCATGTTTGCGCCGGAGGCGCGCAAAGGCCAGCTCTATATCGTTGCGGAAACGAACCACGATGCAGCACGTGGGAGCGATGCGTGCCTGCTGGCGATTCGTACCGTTCGCAGGCTCTTCTACGATGATCCGTCATTTTCTGTCACGGCTTCGCTGCGCAAGGCGATCATTGCCGCCAACCGGGCAGTCTATCAGCAGAACTTTAACGCGCCGCCACAAAAACGCGCGGTTGTCGGCCTGACATGCGCCGTGGTGAAGGAGCAGGACCTGTTCATCGCCCAGGTGGCGCCGGCCCAGGCGTACATCATGGCGGAGGGGCGGCTCCGCGCGTTGCCAGCCGGCCCTGGATGGGGTGCACCCACCGCACAGTTTCGCTCACGAGCGCTTGGCACCAGCCTGACGATCGAGCCCGACCTGTACCGCGCCGTGTTACGACCGGGTGATGGGGTGCTGATATGCACCAGTAATCTCGCGGCATGGTTGTCGCGCGAGGAAGTCACGCGCCTGCTGCGCGCTGCCGAGCCCGATGATGTTGTCGCCGAGGTGATGGCGCTCTGTCGCCAGCACGACGTTACCGAGGCGCATGGCATTGTCGCCACAACCTTTGCGCGCCTGAGCCCCGCAGCGCGAGCAGCGCCATTCAGTGCTGCGGGCGTCAACGAACGTACCCGACTGGTTGCGCACGCATTCATCGAACGGCTTGCGCGCACCGGCGCCGAGGTCATGTGGCTACTGCGCGGCTCTGACGCACGTAGCGCCCACAGGCGCGCCGCTGCGGCACGTGCTCGCGTTGCCGAAGAAGACGCGCGACTTGCACGCCCGCATGCTGAACCGCCCTACTCCATTGCACCACAACCCATGCCGCGCCCACTCGATCTTGGCGAACCGCCCGCTGCACAACCACGTGAGCAGCCATTGATCAGCGATCCGGCGCGTCGCCCGTCGTCCAGAACGCCGCAGGCGCCAAGCGCGTTGCTTGGTGAGTTGTCGTATCATGATGTGCCGGCACCGGCACAGGTGATCGATCTGAGCGACACACCGGCACAGGCGGCAATTGGTCGCAGCATTCGCGCAGAAAAGAGAAACGCCGTTCCACCAACCCTGGCTGGGCGCGCGGTACGCCCTTTTGCCCGGCTTGGCGAAGCGCTCGCTGGACTGGGGCGACCCCGGCCTGGCGCGCCACCTCGCGCATTGCCACGCCAGCGACGACCTGAGGGCCTCACCTATCGCCGCCAGGGACCGCCGTTTCCCTGGCTGTTGCTCATCCTGCTCCTCTCGCTGGTGAGCCTGCTCGTTCTGTATGGCACGACGCTCAGCCGCGAAAATGCGTTGCGTGATGCCGACAATACACTGGCGCTGGCTGAACAGGCAGTCGCTGCGATACGCGAGGCTCCGGATGAAGCAGCGGCCCGGGAACGCCTGACCGAGGCCGAGACAGCCATCGCCACCTTGCGTGGTTCTGGCATCGTTACTGCGACTGCTGAGAACCGCCGGCGCTATGATGAGCTGACCCGCGAATATACCCGGGCGCTGGCAGCTATTCAGAAACAGACCTATTTCGAAGATCTGAGTGAGGTTGCGCGCCATCCCTTGCCTGGCGGTCTGTTTGATTCGGTCATCGTTCCGCCACCGCCGCGCACTGTCACTGATACGCTCAATTTCGGCGCAATGTACCTCTTCGACGCTAATGCCGGCATCCTCTACCGTACCCCCCGTGACGGCGGTCCCATCCAGCCGTTGTTGCAGCCCGAGGATACCATCGGGCCGCTGAGCGTCGGGCGGATACGCGCTACTGCCTGGCGCGTTGACAATATTGTTGCCGTGGCGCAAAGCAGCGATGGCGGGCCGTTCACGTTCTATTTTCGCAATGGTGACCGCTGGAACTATAGCATCCTGGCCGGCAGTGAGGAATGGGGGCGGGTTGATGAGCACTTTCGCGCCATCAATTATGAAGGCAATCTGTATGTGCTCGGCGCGGCACGTGGCAATGTGCTGCGCTACCTGAGCGGCGAGTATGGCAATTTTCCTCTCCCCTGGATTCAAAACGATGGCGGGCGTGATATCACAAATGCGATTGACCTGGCCGTTGATGGAAAGATCTACCTGCTGCTGCCGGATGGTCGTGTGCTGGTGTTTGCCAATACCAGCAGCGGTGAGCGCGCCTTCGAGCGTGAAATCGCCGCGCCACAGATCCGCCCGCCACTGGTCACCGCAAGCCGCTTTTTCGTGACCGGGACGCCAGAGCGTGGGTTCATCTTCCTGGTCGACAGCTTCAATGGCCGGATTGTGCAGATTGATAAGCTGAGTGGTGAGTTCATCCAGCAGATAAGCGCACCGGTTGACGGCGCTATCACACTTGAGCAACTGGTCAGTATTTTTGTGGATGATAGTGGCAGCCGCCCGGTGCTCTACCTCGTGAACGGCAACCAGGTCGTGCGCGGCTCGCTGCCCGATCGACCATTATCGTTCCGTGAGCCGACGTCGCCCACACCAGCTGTTGCGCCGTGAGGCGCGCACAGGCCAGCGATATATGACCGAACCAGCCACCCTGACGACCAATCCGCTGCGCGCCGGCATGCGGATGCAGCGAACCCCCGCGCCATGCACCGTGGTCATTTTTGGTGCCACAGGCGACCTGACCCATCGTAAACTGATCCCTGCGCTCTATCATCTTCAGCGCGAACGCCTGCTCCCCCCTGGTTTCAGTGTCGTGGGTTTCGCGCGCCGTGACTGGAGCGACGACCATTTTCGCCAGTCGTTGCTGGAGAGTGCGCACCGCTACTCGCGATCCGGCCTTGATACTGAATTGTGGAGCGGCTTTGCCGCCGGTTGCTTCTATGTGCGCGCGCCATTCGACGATCCTGCCGGCTATGCTGCGCTGGCGGCGCGCCTTGACCAGCTTGATGTCGAGCGCGGCACCGGCGGCAACCGGCTGTTCTACCTGGCCACTCCCCCCGAGTCGTACGGCGAGATCGTGCGCCAGCTCGGCGCTGCCGGGCTCAACCGATCGCCGAATGGGGGCTGGACGCGCATCATTGTCGAGAAGCCGTTTGGCGCTGACCTGGCAAGCGCGCGCGCGCTCGACACTACCATTCACCGGGTGTTTGACGAACCACAGGTCTATCGCATCGATCATTATCTCGGCAAGGAAACGGTGCAGAACATCCTCGTGTTTCGCTTTGCCAACGGTATTTTCGAGCCACTCTGGAACCGGCGCTACGTCGATCATGTGCAGATCACGGTTGCTGAAAGTGTTGGCGTCGAGGGGCGCGGTGGCTATTATGAGCGCGCCGGCGCGCTGCGCGACATGGTGCAGAACCACCTGCTGCAACTCCTCGCGCTGACCGCGATGGAGCCACCCGTCGGCTATCGCGCCGATGCCGTGCGCGATGAGAAGGTCAAGGTGCTGCGCGCAATACGCCCATTGACGACTGCGGATGTTGCGCATGCAACCGTGCGCGGCCAGTATGGCCCGGGGGCCGTAGGCGGCGCTGTGGCGCCCGGATACCGTGAGGAGCCGGGTGTTGCCCCCGGCTCGGCCATCGAGACGTTTGTGGCGTTGCGCCTTTATATTGAGAGCTGGCGCTGGGCCGGTGTTCCGTTCTTCTTGCGTACCGGGAAACGGATGCCAAAACGCGCCAGCGAGATCGCGATCCAGTTCAAGATGGCGCCGCTCATGCTGTTTGAGCATGGCCCCCTGAGCGGCATTGAGCCGAATGTGCTGGCGATCAAGATCCAGCCTGATGAGGGCATCTCGCTACGATTCGACTCAAAGGTTCCCGGCCAGTCCAATACCATCCGGCCGGTCATGATGGATTTTCGGTATAACGATTCGTTTGGCGTTGAGTCGCCGGAAGCCTATGAGCGCCTGTTGCTGGACGCCATGCTGGGCGACTCGACCCTCTTCACGCGCAGTGATGAAGTCGAAGCGATGTGGACACTCCTCGACCCGGTTATTGCAGGCTGGGCCGCAAGCGCGCCACCGCCATTTCCGAACTATGGTGCGGGAAGCTGGGGGCCGGCAAGCGCTGATGCACTGATTGCATCCATTGGAGCAAAGTGGAGACGCCTGTGACGCACACGGCCACGACGCCAACCATGGACCTTGCAACGGTTGATGCGCGCACGATTGAGCATGAACTGGCGCAGCTCTGGCACGTGGCCGCTGAGTCTGAGAACGCTGGCGGCGCCGCCATGATGCGGGCCTGCGTCCTGAATCTTGTGGTGTTGACCACCGGCACCACAGTTGACCGGGCAACAGCGCTCATCGCACGGTTGACCGCCGCCTGCCCGAATCGAGCGATTGTCGCGGCAATGCACGCGACGGATGCGTCACTCGCCACGCCGGCATCCGGGCGACTGGACGCGTGGGTGCAGGCGCATTGCCACCTTCCTGCACCGGGGCGGCCACAGGTCTGCGGCGAGCAGATCACCATCGTTGCGCGCCAGGGCGGCGAAGCGCAGATCCCGGGAGTTGTGCTGGCGCTGCTCGAACCGGACGTACCGGTCGTTCTGTGGTGGGCGTTTGATCACCTGCCGGAAGGTGAACTTCTGGCGCAACTCCGCAGCGTTGCCGATCGACTTGTGCTTGACACAACGCACATGGGCGGAGCGGGGGCGGCGCTGGCAGCCGCACACGCCTTCGCGACCGAAGGCGTCGCCGTCAGCGACCTGGCCTGGGGACGGTTGACACCGTGGCGCGAGCAGATCGCCCAGTTGTTCGATGCGCCGCCGGCGCTGCAACGACTGCCGCAGATTGAGCGAGTCATCATTGAGCAGACACCTGCCGGAACCGCGGCTGCGCTGCTGCTGGCGGGCTGGCTGGGAACACGGCTCGACTGGCGCCCGGATGCCCCCGTTGATGACGCCGTTCCGCTGCGGCGGAAGGATGGCGGCACTACGTGGCTGGAGATACTTCCTGTTGAGAGCGCAGCCGTTGACGGCATCGTATCGGTGGCGCTGTTTGTACCAGACGCACAGTTTATCGTCTTTCGGGGAACGATGCCAGGCCATCTGACGGCATGCGCGATCGTGGATGGCCTTGCACCGGTGGAGCGTGCCGTGCGTCTGCCGGAGCAGGATGATGCCGCGCTCATCATTGACGAATTGCGCCTGGCGCGGCGCGATCCGATCTACGAAGCGGCACTGCGCCAGGCAAACGAACTGTACTCCCGGGTACGGCCGTAGGGTAGAGCGGAAAGCGCACCATCGTGTCGCCCGGCGTGAGCTGCCTACGCCGTCGCCTGAATGACCATCTCAACGATCCGGACCGCCGCATAGACGCCGAAGATCGCCACAACAATCACCGGCAGCCACACCGCACCAAGGGTGAACAGCCGTTCGGCCCCACCCGGCTGGTCAGGGAGAAAACCAGGGATCACCTGCTCCCGGGTCGAACGCGCACCGCCAAACAGCGTTACCAGGCCAAGCGCAGCAAACGCCACCGCCGAGCCCAGCGCCACCAGGACCCCAAGAACGAACATACGCTCCTCTTTCTATGCTGATTCGTTGTTTGCGCGGCCTGACCGTAGCGGGGCGCATGTCGAGCCGCGTATGATCAATTCGGTACGCAACACATGATGCACCGGCTCACTCTCCTGCTCCAGGGCCTGCACCAGCAGTTCCGCCGCCAGCTTGCCTTTAGCCTCGATTGGCTGGCGAACCGTCGTCAACGGCGGAGTCGCATGCGCCGCCTCCGGCAAATCATCGAACCCGACCACCGCTAGCTGTTCCGGAACGCGTACACTCCGCGCAGCGGCCGCATCCAGGATCCCCAGCGCCGTAATATCGCTCATGGTAATGATCGCCGTGGGGGGCGACTGGTCGTTCCAGAGCCGTGTGAATGCTTCGACACCGCCTGCGCGACTGGCGGACGCCGCGATCACCTGCACATCCCCATCGTCCAGGCTACGGCCATACGCCTCAAGGCCGGCACGATACCCGGCCAGGCGCGCCGCCAGGGTGCCAGTATACTCTTCGTAGCGTTGCCGCCACGACTCCAGGCAGACAATGGCAATACGCCGGTGCCCCTGGCCCAGAATGTGCAGCATAGCGGCACGCGCGCCACAATGATCATCAACGTTAATGGCCGGCACATCATCGGGAGCGTCGCTGTCAACCATCACGAATGGCACGTGACGCCGCCGCAGTTGCTGTACTTCGCCCCGATCCACCTCAAGGCCAACCACCACAAACCCATCTACAGTCGCATGAGGAATGGCTTTCAAGACCGAACCCCAGAGCGGTGGCACCAGCATGAGCGTCTTGCCCGCCGCACCACAGACGACGCCGATGCCACGTAAAAACTGCGGGAAGAACGGATTATCCATCGTGGTGGCAATATCCTGCGGCAGCAGCACGCCAAGTGCGTTCGTCTGCCGGGTGGTCATGCTACGCGCGATCGGGTCGGGCGAATATCCCAGGCGCTCGGCAATCGCGCGGATATGACTGGCCGTTGCTGGAGAGAGTTGCGAGGGATCATTGAAGGCAAACGAGACGGCAGTCTTTGAGACGCCCGCCTCTTTCGCGATCTGGCTGATCGTTACCTTCTGGTGCGACACACGCCTGGAGCGCATGCGGATCCTCTTTCGACGCATCACAGCGCGATGCCAGACGAGCCGGCAGGGCTTGCGACAACTTCCGGTGGACACAGTGTATCACGAGCGGTTACACGACGCAATGCGCAACGACGAACGCACCTGGCATGGATGCGCTTGTCAACACCGTGTTGATCAACTTGACAAACCGTGCGACTCTGGTATGATCTCGCCCCGAGTTCCGGCTACCGCAGAAGGCTCGATGCGATCACGCAGAAGACCTGCTGCAACTGACCGGGACGCTGAAAAGGAACCTCTGCCCGCGTACATGGGTGAGCGCGCCGCAACGTTCGCTCTGTGCCGGCAGACGGCAGCATTGCTTACCGCCACATTCGGTGATCTCTGCGAAGAAGCATCCATGATTGGCGCAGAAATGCAGCAGGATGTGATCGCCTGTTGCCGTGACCTGGTACGCGCCCGCAGCCTTGCCGGTCGCGAGCGCGAGGCTGCCGAGGCTGCCGAACGCTGGATGCGCCGCCTCGGCTACGATGTGGTAGCGGTCGATCGGTACGGCAGTGTGGTGGGCATCATCCACGGCAGGGCGCCAGGGCCGTACATCCACCTTGACGGCCACCTCGATACTGTACCGGCCACGGCGCTCGAGCTCTGGACCCACGAGCCATACGGCGCCGAACTCTCTGACGGCAAGATCTGGGGACGTGGCGCAACCGATATGAAAGGACCACTGGCGGCCATGATCTGCGCCGCCGCATCGCTCGATCGAGCCCGCATCCGCGGGACGATCGGCGTCTCGGCAAGCGTTGCCGAAGAGGAACTTGAGGGGCCGGCACTCAATGCCATCATCGCAGAACGGCGCCCCGACCTGGTGATCATCGGCGAATCGACCATGTTACAGGCCGGCATTGGCCAGAAGGGTCGCGCGGGCATTCGCGTCACGACCCATGGCCAGCCAGCACACAGCTCCGTCCCGCACAAAGGCGACAATGCCGTATACCGCATGATGGACGTCATCGCGCGACTGCGCGCTATCGAGGCGCCCCACGACACGTTGCTCGGCGCCGGTGTGATGGAACTGGTCGAAATTGTCAGTTCGCCCTACCCCGGCACCAGCATCGTGCCGGATCGCTGCGATGTGCGCTGGGATCGCCGGCTCGTGCGCGGCGAAACACGCACCAGTGTGCTGGAAGGCATCCGGGCTGCGCTCGGTGGGCTCGACCAGGTTGGCGTGGCGTACCTTGATGTCACCGTACCGTGCTACACCGGCGCAACGCTGCGAAGCGACGATTTCCACCCGGCATGGGAGATTCATCCCGAGCACGAACTGGTGCGTGCGGCGCTGCGTGCAGCAGAAGCGGCGGGGGTCGAGCCGCGCACCTGTACGATCGCCTACTGCACCAACGGCAGCGGCAGCGCCGGCGACCTCGGCATTCCCTCGATCATCATCGGGCCAGGCGACGCGGCACAGTTCCACGTCGTTGATGAATATATCAGCGTTGATCAGTTGACGCGCGGTGTTGCGGTATACGCAACCATGCTGGCATACCTTGCCAGTTGATCGCCGGGTCGCCTGACGTTTACTCCGGAGGCGCAGGCCCGTTCCCACCCGGACGGGTCAGCAGGCGATAGCACAGCATACCAGCCGGCAACATGATCCAGAAGCTGATCAGGCGGAACAGGATGGCAGCACCGAGCGCCGCTTCGAGCGGCGTCCCCTGAGCATGCAGCGCGACGGTCAGCGCCGCTTCGACGGTGCCGCCGCCACCAGGAAGCAAGGTAAACACGCTGACAATCAATGCCAGGCCATAGGCGGCAACCATGGCGGCAACCGGCGGCTCGGCGCCCAGGCTGTGAAGGATCGCCAGCAACGCCAGGCTATGGCAGAAAAAGATCAGAAGTTGCATACCGACCAGCATCACCATGCGGCGTGGCTGTTCCAGAATCAACCGCCGGCTGGCGACGATCTCATCAACCGCCTGACTGACCTGGGCAGTGGTCAACACCGGTCCGAACAGGCGGTTCACCACCGACTTCAGCGACAGGCCCCAGCTCTGCAACGTCACATCCGGACGAGAAGCGACATACATCGCGCCGCCCATCACTCCCAGCGCAACCGCCAGCGCACCATAACTGATGGACGCCCCACTCAGGCCAGTCGTCACCAGGAGATAGATCAGGCCATAGCTGAACGCGACCAGCACCGCGCCATTCCAGCTCAGCAGTTCCATCCCGGCAACCATGGCAACGCTGCCGACCGGGAAACCGCGCCGCCGCAGGCTGGCGACGAGGAACGCATACGCGCCGACGCTTCCGGCGGGAATCGCCTGGTTAATCAAGATCGTAACCATCGCGGCGGCAGTCAACCACCACACCTGCGCGCGATGGCCAAGAATCGCCAGCACCCGGCCATAGATCTGCCCGGCACACACGAACCCTGCCACTACCGCAGCCAACGCCAGCACCAGATACATCGGGCGAACGCCACGCAACAGCGTAAGCGCCTTCTCGACCTCAACCCGATTAAGATAGGCGATCCCGATAATAGCCGCCAGCAGAAGCAGACCGATGATCGTTCCCCAGGGCATGCGCCGGAACTGTGTTGTTTCTGTGGGGTTAATAGTCCACCTCCGCGAAGCGCGATGGTCAGTAAGCTGCAAGATCGCGCATTGCCGCCGCAATCTTCTGCGGATTGAGCATAAAATGCGCTTCAAGCGGATCGGCAAACGGCGCGGCAAAAACATCAGGCGCGCCCAGGCGGCGTACCGGAGCATCGAGATACTCGAACGCATGCTCGGCGATCAGTGCAGCAATTTCACCGCCGACACCCCCGGTCAGTGTATCCTCATGCACAATCAGCGCCCGCCCGGTTTTTGCGACCGACGCAAGGATTGTGTGGCGATCAAGCGGCGCCAGCGTTCGCAGATCGATCACCTCGGCATCGATCCCGTCCGCCGCCAGTTGCTCCGCTGCGGTCAGCGCATAATGAACCATCAACCCATAGCTGAACACGCTCAGATCGTCGCCACTGCGCCGCACGGCCGCTTTCCCGATCGGTTCACGGTACATGCCGTCGGGAACGTCGCCCCGCACCGATCGGTAGAGTTGTTTGTGCTCAAAGAAAACCACTGGATCCGGGTCATGGATTGCAGTGATCAATAGCCCTTTTGCATCGGCAGGAGTGGATGGAACAACGACCTTGATACCAGGCGTGCTGGTGAACAGTGCTTCGACACTCTGCGAATGATACAGCGCGCCGTGGATACCGGCACCGAAGGGGGCGCGCACCACAATCGGGCAGCTCCAGTCGCCATTCGAACGGTAACGTAGACGCGCCGCCTCATTCAGGATCTGGTCAATGGCCGGGTAGATATAGTCGGCGAACTGGATCTCAGCCACCGGCAGTAATCCATGGATTGCCGCACCGATAGCGACGCCAACAATGGCCGCCTCGGCGATCGGCATATCGATCACGCGGTGCTCGCCGAAGCGCGCCAGCAAGCCGTCGGTTGCCAGGAACACGCCCCCTTTGACCGCAACATCCTCGCCAAGTACAATGATCCGCTGGTCTGCGGCCATTGCGTCGTGCAACGCACTACGAATCGCTTCGAGAAATGTCAGGACAGGCATAGGCACATGGTGAGAGTCAGATCAATGCTTCACACGTCTCCGCGACCTGGCATGTTTCATCGGCAAGGCGTCTGTACCAGAGCCGCCCCCGAACCCCCGACGATGAACGGGTTCGAGCAGTTACCGGCTGACACTCCCATAGAGATGATCGGTCAGACTATCGGGTAGCGGCCATGGAGCCGCTTCGGCAGCATCAGTGGCCGCATCAACCTCGGCGCGCACCTCACGACGCATCGCTTCGAGTTGTTCTGGCCCAAGCAGCCCGTGATCGATCAAGTAACGCTCAAAACGCAGTATGGGATCGCGCGCCCGCCACGCTTCGATCTCCTCCGCCGACCGATACTTGCGATCATCATCAGCATTGGAGTGCGGTCGCAAACGATACGTCTTACACTCGATCAGAGTCGGACCTTCCCCGGCGCGCGCGCGGTCCATGGCCTGGCGCGCCGCTGCATACACCGCAAATACATCGTTACCATCAACCACGACACCCGGCATCCCATAGCCTGTGGCTTTGGTCGCCACATCCTCCACCGGCACCTCATGCCGTTGCGGCACTGAAATAGCGTACTGATTGTTTTCACACACGAATACCACCGGCAACTGGTGAATGCCGGCAATCGTCAGCCCTTCATGCCAGGCGCCCTCAGCGGTCGCCCCTTCGCCGAACAGGCCCATAACGGCAATATCGCGTTCTCCGGTGGCACGAAACGCGAGTGCAATGCCGGCGGCATGCACCAGGTGGCTTCCGACCGAGCTCGAACCGCTGACAATCCGCAACCGGCGGCTGCTGAAGTGGCCAAACATCTGCCGTCCACCGCTTGATGGATCATCGCGGCGGCCCATGGCGTGCAGCATAATGTCGAGTGGCGACTGGCCGAGCGCCATCACCAGGGCCATATCGCGGTAGTAAGGAATGACGTAATCGTGGCCGATGTGGATGGCCCAGGCACACCCGAGCTGGGATGCCTCGTGGCCAGCCGAGGTGACAACAAAATGTGCCCGCCCCTGGCGACTCAACAACCAGAGCCGATCGTCCGTCTCGCGAGCCGTGATCATCGTGCGCAGGCCGGCAACAAGTTGCTCAGGGCTCAGGCCAAGGCGAATATGGAGCGGGTCATCTTTCGATTCCATGCTTCGGCTACGACCTCAACAGAGTTGTGATACTAGCAGCTCGTTATTGATGCCGGCCCCCCATACGGCGGCACCGCTCACCACCGTGATGACACCAGCACAGGGGTTGTACGCTATCGGCCATCGGTTGTTGACATTAGCACAGCGGCACGCGCAGTTCAACCGTCGTCCCCTCGCCTTCAGCAGAGCGAATACGACATTCCCCTCCGATCAGGCGCGCGCGTTCGCGCATATTCAGCAAACCAAGCGAACCACGCGTATTGTAACTTGACTCGACCGCTGCAAGGTTAAACCCACGCCCACGATCGCGTACACTGGCAACCAGTTGCCCTTCCTCCGGGTAGAGATAGACGACCACCTCATCGGCGCGCGCGTGTTTACGTGCATTATTCACCGCCTCCTGAACGATGATGAAAATCGCTGCCTCGATCTCAACCGGCAGACGCGGGATGCTTGCCGGCGCTTCAAGGCGCAGTTTCATCACGCCTGATGGATCGCGGAAACGGTGGACATACTGCTGCAATGTGGCCAGCAACCCCTGGGTCTCAAGGCCCAGCGGGCGCAACTCAAACAGTAACGTCCGGATATCATAGGTTGTCTTCATCACCAGATCGGAAAGCACCTCAAGCTCGCTCTCGACACGATCCGGCATAGCGCGCAGGAGCTTCTTGATGAACTCAATATTCATCGCAATCGCCGCAACGCTCTGGGTCGGGCCATCGTGCAAATCGCGGGCAATCGCGGCGCGCACCTCCGCCTCTTTGGCCAGCAACCGATCGCGTTCTTCTTTCAAGCTACGCACCAGGCGCGCATTTTCGACCGCAATCGCAGCCTGGGTAGCAAGGGTCGTCAGCAGGCGCAGATCCTGGTCATCAAACGGCGTCCCATCGCGTTTGTTGAGTACCTGCATCACGCCCACAATGCGCTCACCAATCCGCATTGGCGCACAGAGGATCTGACGCGTCACAAAATCAACATCGCGCGCGATCCCGTCGAACCAGCGCGGATCTTGCTCAACATCATTGACGATCTGGCCGATGCCGTTAGTTGCAACCCACCCGGCAATACCGCGATCAAGCGGAATGCGAAACTCGCGCATGTCGCCGCTGTGCGAATCCACCAGGTCGAGCACCAGTTCGCGGCTCTGCTCATCGAGCAGCATGATTGAGCATCGCTCGGCGCCCATAGCCTCCGGCACCCGCCGACGAATATCGCCCAGCAGGCTGACGAGATCGAGGTTACTCGCCAGCGCCTGCCCCACCTCATAGAGCAGGTGCAACTCGCGAAGATCCTGTTCGGCCCGCCGTAGGCGCGCCAGTTTATCGGCCTCACCACCAATGGCGCGCACCAGCAGCATGACCACGTCTTCGTCCGGCGTGGGCGACGGGCGTTCGGCTTCAGATTCGAGCACCACCAGGTGTAATAGCCCGACAGCGTGGTGGCCGCTCTGCAATGGCAGCTCCAGCAACTTGCGTTCATCATCGAGCGCATAGTATCCGATCGCGGGTTCACGACCTTCCTCACGGCGCGCAAATGCCTCACGCGCCTCAGCAATCATTGCGCCCGCCTCGGCATCAATCACGCCATGCTGCAGGCGAATCACTTCACCGTGCGGGGCATGATAGAGCAATGCGCCGCCCCGGGCTGGCCAGAAAGCAACAAGACGTTCCAGCGACGCCTGAAGCAACCCTTGCACATCCTGGTGGCCACCGGCGGAGATGAGTTGGCCGAGCGTCTGCAACTGACGCTGATCCATGAGCAATTGCGCCATAGCGCACACCTCGCGATTATTGAATTGCGCGTACTGTACGGCATGGCGCGTGCGCTGTCAATGACACGAGTGATGCAGTGGCGCGAATCCCGCTGCTTGCCGGGGCGTGCACCCTTCGCTCCATCGCTGCACGGCTCCTCAGGGTGCTGCCATCCAGTACGATCGACTGCTACCTGGTTGAAGAGCCTGTCCGAAAACCTCTCCACAGGCTCACAACACGTGTGTTTGACCGGTGGCAGAGCCGGACGTAGAATAGTGCGGTGTCAGGCAGCCTGTGCAGGAACCAGTGCGCCGTCAACCGAATCCGGATATGCCGTGCCTCATCTACCATCGAACATCTGCGGTCACAACCGGTTGCTCCTCGCCTGCGGAGAGCGCAAAACAACGGAGAATGCCTCATGGCTTATGGAAAAAAGCTCGACCCGGCGCCGATCACGGCGGGCCTGAGTGTACGCGAGCTGGTTGAGAAGCACCTGTACGCCTACAATGCAGCACGGTTACGCGAAGCATGCCAGCTCTTCACCGAGAAAATCTGCCAGCCGGATGTCACGATCGGTGTAACCCTTTCGGGCGCACTGACGCCAACCGGCCTGGGAACTGCGGCGCTCGTGCCGCTTATTCGCGCCGGCCTGGTCGACTGGGTGGTCAGTACCGGGGCCAATCTGTATCACGACATGCATCGCTCGCTGGGCTTCGAACTGTATGGCAGCACGCCGTTTACCAATGACGCCGACTTGCGCGAGCAGCATATCATCCGTATCTACGACATTCTGTTTGATCAGGAAGTTCTCCTGGAGTCCGACGCCTTCTTGCGGCAGTGCATCGCCGGGCCGGAATTTCAACGCAGCATGTCGACGGCAGAACTACACCATTTGCTCGGGCGCTACACCCAGGCGCGCGAACGCGCCCTCGGAACCGACTACGTATCCATGCTGACAGCCGCGCACGAGGCGGGGGTACCACTCTACACATCCAGCCCCGGCGACTCGACGATTGGCATGAATGTGGCGGCAATGGCATTAAGCGGCAACAGACTGCGTTTTGATGTCGAGGCCGACGTCAATGAAACGACGGCGATTGTCTATCGCGCGAAGAAGAGCGGCGGCAAGAGCGCGGTCATCATCTTCGGTGGCGGATCGCCGAAGAACTTTATCCTGCAGACCGAACCGCAACTTCAGGAGATCATGGGGATTGCTGAGAAAGGGCACGACTATTTCATCCAGTTTACCGATGCGCGCCCCGATACTGGCGGCCTGAGTGGCGCAACGCCGAGCGAAGCGATGACCTGGGGCAAGGTTGACCCGGATATGCTGCCAGACACGGTTGTCTGTTATGTCGATAGCACGATCGCGTTGCCGATCTTTGCCGCATACGCGCTGGAGCAGGCAGGAACGCGCCCGCTCAAACGGCTGTACGATGCGCGCGACGAGATGTTGCGCGAGTTGAGCGATGATTATGCCGCCGCGCGTAGTTAACAATCCTTAACAGCGATCCCTTGCACCGCGACTGCCGGCGTAGTAGAATGAGTCAATGACCCGCAATGGTGTGCATACCGGCTCCCTGCCGGTGGTTCGTAGCCTGGAAAGGACGACAAACGTGACACAGACCGTTTGTGGCCTGGATGGATACGGATCGGTGTGCAACGCCATTATTCGTTGACATGGAGCAAGGCCCTCGGCTGCATGGTGTGCGGCTGAGGGCCTTCTGCATCCTCACGGCATGGTAGCCATGCTCTACATCCCCGCCCGTAAAGGAGCGGGCGGCAGTGCAGGAGGGCGCTATGGACCTGATCGTCAAGAGCCGCAATGGAAAAATCTCCGAGCGCCAGCGCAACCACATTGAACAAAAGCTTGCCCGCCTTGACCGTTACCTCGATAGTATCGGCAAGGTCACGGTCGAGCACAACGAGGAACTACGGCGCAACGAGGGCAATGTTCACCGGGTGCAGGTGACAGTGGTCGGCGATCATGGCGTGTTGTTGCGCGCCGAGCGGCGCGCCGCCGAGCTGTATGCGGCAATCGACGAGGTGTACGACACGTTGCAACGTCAGATCGAGCGCTACAAGGATAAGCACTGGCGTCGCGGTAAGCTGCGGCGCCAGGGTGGGCAGATCGTCGAGGCGATGCCCGAGGCGGCGGCGACCGTCGCCGCAGATGAGGAGCACCGGCCACGGATCGTGCGCACCAAGGAGTTTCAAGTCAAGCCCATGTTTAGCGACGAGGCCGTCGAGCAGATGGAGCTTCTCGGTCACAATTTCTTCGTGTTCCGCGATGCTGAAACCAGCAAGCTGAATGTGCTCTACCGTCGCGAGGACGGTAATTACGGCCTGATTGTGCCGGAAGTCGCCGAGTGATCATGGCGTCCCGGCTTATCCCGGATGCCGTCTCCCCCTTCGCCGCGTGCGCGGAGCGACGGTATATGGCGGCAGGTTGTGGTGGCTCCGCTGCAACCTGCCGCCCTTCGTAGATGATCGTATCATGCTGCAACGAGCACCCGTTATGGTCGGGCGAACACGCTACCTGCGCCAGTTGTGAAGTGTGGGATGCCTCTTGCATACCCGATCAGACGGTTGGCACGCCGGCCTGCCAGATCGCGGCTGCTCCATACCCCACCACCCATGCAGCGTCGCGATCGACATCGCCCGATGTACCATGGCGCAGCACGGTGACATGGTCAGCCCCGAGCGCGCGGCAGGCCCACAATACGGCAGCAATAGCGCCACTACCGCACGCATACCCGGCGCCCTCCGCTTCGGCTGCCAGCACGGCGTGCGGATCAAATGCAGCGATACGCCGCAACACCTCGGCGTCCAGGCGGCGCGCGACTTCTTCCGTCTCATAGTGCGACAGATCGGAACTGGCGACCAGTAGCGCTTTATGACCATGCAGCGCCTCGGCAAGCGCGGCACCGAGCGCCGCTGTTATCGGTAAACTCTGATCGCCAATCATGACCGGAAGGAGGCGAAAGGAGCCCAGCACACGCTGGAGAAACGGCAACTCGATCTCGACGGCATGCTCATCATCGTTACGGCATGGCGCCAGGCCATAGTCGAGGCGCCTGCAGAGCGCAGCGTCAAGCCGCATTCTTGCATCAGCATCTACCTCGACAACGCCCAGCGGCGTGGCATAGGCCGCATGACCACTGGTGATCAACGGAGCACGCCCGCCACGATGCCACGGCGCCACAACCGCCACAATGTCCGGCGCCAGCCCACGCGCACAGGCAAATGCCCAGGCAGCAACCGGACCGGAATACGGTAACCCGGCGTGTGGCGCAAGGACGCCCCAGAGTTTCCCTGGGAGTCGCGGTGGTGCGGCCTGTGCCAGGTACCGATCAATCTCACGGCTCAATCGTACTGGACCGGACGGGTACCAGCTCCCTGCAATTGGGGATGGCCGGACATCCATGGCACGCCTCACTTCGTTGTCGTCGCGATATGCACAGGCAATCGGCGAGCGCCCCAGCACCCGGGAGCGCGATCAAAACGCCCGGGTAACGGACGGCCACATGCCGCGCAACACCCGGCGGCATCGAGCCCCCAGCGCCCCAGGCGATACCCATCGCGTTCAATCAACAGGGCGCCACATCCAGCGCACCAGGTCGACTGACCTGTCACATCAACGACATTGCCGGTATACACATAGCGAATACCCGCTGCCAGCGCCTGGCGGCGGGCGCGCGCCAGCGTTGCAGCCGTCGTCGGCGGCGTGTCGAGCATGCGATAGTCGGGGTGGAACGCGGTGAAATGCAGCGGCACGTCTGGCCCGAGTTCGCGGACGAACCAGTCGCACAGGCGGGCAATATCATCAGGCGCATGGTTGACGCCAGGAATGACCAGGTTGGTCACCTCCAGCCAGACGTTCGTCTCATGGCGCAACCAGCGCAGTGTATCGAGCACCGGCGCCAGCGAACCGAGGCACATGCGCCGGTAGAATGCTTCACTGAACCCCTTCAGATCAATGTTCGCCGCGTCAATGTCGGCAAAGAAGGCCGGCCTGGCCTGTGGCGCAATATACCCTGCCGAGACCACAACCGCCGCCAGGCCGCGATCGTGGGCCGCACGAGCGCAATCAATAACATATTCGGCAAAGATGACCGGATCATTGTAGGTAAAGGCAATACTGCGGCAACCGGCGGCCAGGGCTGCCTCAGCGACGGCTTCCGGCGCGACGGGCGCATCGAACAACACCGTCTCACGCGCCCTGGAGATCGTCCAGTTCTGGCAGAACCGGCACCCCAGGTTACAACCGGCAGTACCGAAGGAAAGAACACCACTCCCGGGCAGAAAATGATTCAGCGGCTTTTTCTCGATCGGATCGGCACAGAAACCGGAAGTACGCCCGTAGGCGGCCAGCACAACGCCCTCCTCGCGCGCCTCGCGAATGAAACAGAACCCATGCTGGCCAGGGCGAAGCGTACACCCGCGCGGGCAAAGGTCGCACTGCATCCGTCCATCATCGGTGCGATGCCACCAGTCACCAATCACGACGCCTGGTGCAAGTTGCGTGCGCACATTCATCGCCCCCTTCTTGCGCGCTGGAAAACGCATGGCGACGGGTGTGCGTGCTCGCCATGCGAACAATCGCGTGTTTCCTGTCTACGATGAGTCTACACCCATCTGTGCTGGAATCAAGAGTGCTCACGGCGCAAGCAGGGGCCGGGACGGCGTTCTGCGAGAGCATCCCGTGGCTGCCGTGGAGCGGGCGAAGATGAACGATTACAACTCCGGCGTGCGAGCGCCGAAACGCGCCACAACCAGCGCGGTCGCCTGGTCGCTGGCGAGTGGCAGCGCGAATCGCCAGCCCTGAACATAGTCACACTTCAGTTCGCGCAGGATCTTGATCTGATCATCGGTTTCCGCCCCCTCAGCAACCGTATCCAGACCAAGCGATTGCGCCAGGTTCAGAATCGTGCGCACAATCTCGTAGCTTTCACCCTGATGCTCCAGGCTTGCCACAAATGAGCGATCGATCTTGATAGTGTTGATCGGGAGCCGATGGAGATAACTGAGCGACGAGTAACCAGTGCCGAAGTCATCAATACTGATCTGGATGCCACGGTCGCGCAGGCGGCGCAAGAGTGCGGCAGCGATCTCACCGTGCTCAACCAGCGTACTTTCGGTAATCTCGAGCTTTAGCCGTTGCGGATCGATATGGGTCTCACGGAGCACCGCATCCACCTGTTCCACAATATCCGGCTCAACAAACTGGCGCGCGGAAACGTTCACACTGATCGTCAGCGGCGGCAGATCCGCACAGCGCTGCTGCCAGTCGTACAACTGGTGGCACGCCTGGCGCAACACCCAGCGATCAATCGGGATGATCATGCCAGTCTCTTCAGCCACGGGGATGAACTCATCCGGCGACACGAGGCCACGTTGCGGATGCTGCCAGCGCACTAGCGCCTCGAAGCCGGTGACTTCGCCGGTCTGGAGCGCAACGATCGGTTGATAAACAACCCGCAATTCACTGCGATTGATACCATGGCGCAGGTCGGTTTCGATCTGGAGCAACGTCATCACCTGCTCATGCATTGCGGGGTCGAACAGGATATATCGCGCTTTGCCAAGCAACTTTGCATGATACATCGCCGTATCCACATCGCGCAGCACATCACCCGGACGCTGATAATCCGCCGTTCCACCAAGCACAATGCCGATACTGGCGCTGGTAAACACTTCCTGGCCATTGAGCAGAAACGGCCGTCCAAGTTCATGGAGCACCCGTTCGGCGATCTGGGATGCGGCATCAGGCTCTATCAGATCTTCGAGCAGGATGGCGAATTCATCGCCGCCCATGCGCGCCACCGTGTCGCCGGGCCGCAGGCAATGCTGCAGGCGATGCGCAATCACCGTGAGCAACTGGTCACCTGCCGGATGGCCCAGACTGTCATTAATGATCTTGAAGCGGTCCAGATCGAGCAGGAGCACGGCAAACGGTGGCATATCAGGACGCTGGGAACGTGCCAGAGCATGGGCCAGCCGCTCGGTGAACAGAGCACGGTTGGCCAGGCCGGTCAGCGGATCGTGCAGGGCGCCATACAGCAGGCGTTCTTCCGCCGTCTTGCGTTCCGTAACGTCCGTCTGCGAGCCAACGATGCGCGTTGCTTTCCCAGATCCATCCCACATGGCAAGGCCCCGGCAGAGCATCCAGCGCCAGGCGCCATCGCGATGCCGGATGCGGTACTCGTATTCAAAATGGGTGATCAGCCGTTTCAGATGAGCGGCCAGACGTACTTCGAGCGCATCAACGTCCTGGGGATGTACCCGGCTGAACCACTCGCGCGGATCCGGGCCAATCTCATGCTCCTGGTAGCCCAGCATCGCCTTCCAGCGCGGCGAGAACGATACGCGCCCGGCGTCCAGGTCCCATTCCCAGAAGCCGTCATTGGCGGCCCGAGCAGCGAGCGCATATCGTTGTTCGCTTTCGTGGAGCGCGATTTCGGCGGCGCGTGCGTCGCTAACATCGCGAAAGACCGCCACCCCGCCACCGGGCCGGCCATCCTCGCCAATCAGCGGACGGGCACTGATCGTGATCCAGCGGCCAAGACGCGCAACGAACATCTCGGCGGAGTCGGTCGTCTGGCCGTGGAGCGTCGCGGCGAGCGGTACAATCTCGGGGGCCGGCGATTCACCATCAGCTGCGCTTGCCAGGGATGACAGCAGCCCATCGAACTGATCGCCAAACAACCGGCTGGCAGCATGGTTAGCGTGGATCGGATGCCCGGCAGCATCAATCACAACCACGCCATCAGACATGTCGTCGAGGATGGACCGCAGCATATCCGCCATGCGTTTACCGGCAATGGCATCCCGACTGGCCTGAGCACGCAACAGAGCGATCTCTTGCTCAAGCGCGTTGATGGTTGCATGTAATTGCGCGAGTGTGGCAGTATCGCCCACCATACCTGAAGCTCCACAGAATGATCGGTCGCGGCGCTGTTGAATGGTACAGCAATTATGCCATCTCTGCACGCCGGAAGCGATGAAACTCGGCCCACAGACAGAGACGTTTCTGCACGGAGGGCGTATAATGAATACGAGTGGCGCGATCGCCCTGAGAGGCGACTCGTGAGATAATGTTGCGCGCCTTCGGCAGAGCGGGACCGTATGGTCAAGTCTGCCAGTTGCAGCAAAGAAGCCACTCTCAGGTAAATCACACCATGAGGTTTTCATGCGCATAGCCATGTTAAGCGTTCACAGCAGCCCGATCGCCCGGCTGGGGGGTAAGGAAGCGGGCGGCATGAACGTCTATGTCCGCGAATTGAGCCGCGAGCTTGGGCGGCGTGGTATCGCCGTCGACATATTCACCCGCGCGCAGGAGCGAAACGCACCACACATCATCGCACTCGATCGCGGTGTACGGCTGGTGCAACTGCGCGCCGGTCCGGCTGTACCATACGACAAGAACCGCCTGCTCGATCATTTGCCCGAGTTCATTGGGCGGATACGCTGCTTTGCCGATGGCGAGGACCTCAGCTATGACTTGCTCCACAGCCATTACTGGATCTCGGGTGAGGTGGCGCTGGCATTACGGCAGAGCTGGGGGGCGCCCGTTGTTCACATGTTTCACACGCTTGGCGCGATGAAGAACCGCGTGGCGCGGGGCGCGGATGAGCGTGAGACGGAACGGCGCGTGACGATAGAAGGGCGCATCATGCGCGAGGCCGACGCGATCGTCGCCGCGACGCCGCTCGATCGGGCGCAAATGGTCTGGCATTATGGCGCCAGCCCCGATGCAATCCACGTCGTGCCGGCGGGGGTTGACCTGCGCCGGTTTCAACCACGTGATGCTGCGGCAGCGCGTAGCGCGCTGGGGTTGCCGCCGCAACCCCACCGGATGGTACTGCTCGTCGGGCGCATCGAGCCACTCAAAGGGATTGATGCGCTCATCGAGGCAAGTGCACTGTTACTGGAACGTCACCCGGAATGGCGCGGCGCATTGACGGCGCTGGTGGTCGGCGGCGGCGGCGAAGGTGAACGTGGGCGCTGGAACGCTGAGCAGCGCCGGCTCGACGACCTGCGCCATGCGCTGGGTATTGCCGACACCGTGCGCTTTGCCGGCGCGCAGCCACAGGAACGCCTGCCGCTCTACTATGCCGCCGCCGACGTTGTCACCATGCCATCGCACTACGAGTCGTTCGGTATGGCTGCCCTCGAAGGGCTGGCATGCGGCCGGCCGGTGGTAGCAACCAGCGCCGGCGGGCCGGCGTTCATTGTTGAGGATAACGTGAGCGGATTGTTGACACCGCCCGCGGATCCGCCCGTGCTTGCAGCGCATCTAGAGCGCCTGTTGCTTGACGACGAGACGCGTATCACCATGGGCGCGGCGGCACGTGAGCGCGCCCGTCGTTTTGGCTGGGAGCATGTCGCCTGCGATATTCTGGCGACTTACCGCAATGTGCTGCAGCTACGAAACAGCCGCGCGCAGGCGGTCTGACCCGACCATAACACGCCGCGCCGCTTGACCGATCGCGTCATTGCGGTACAATACCGCCTGTGCAGCCTGTCTATTTTCGCCCGCGCCATCAACGTTTTCGCCGGCGCCGCCGTACCCGGCGCGCTCCGCCGCGATTGCTGCGTGCTGCGCTGATTATTGTCGGCGCGTTACTGGTGTTGATCGCCACCTGCAGTGCGCCGCTCGTTCCGCGTGCCCTGCACCAGGCAGCGGCTCCGGCGCCGACCGCAGCGGCAGCACCGGCCGGGATTGCAGCCTCGCCCGTTGCAACGGCGCTACCACTCCAGTTGCCACTGCTGCCAACGACAACACCCCGCCCGACAGCAACACCATTGCCCACGGTGACCCCGACGGCCATGCCGGGTTCGGCGCCGGATGCGCCCCCACTCGATGCCCTGGGACGCGAAATTGATGCCTACCTCAGTGGCCTGACGACTAGTAACCAGTTCCAGGGCGCAGTACTGGTTGCCCGTGACAATCGGGTGATTATTGCACGCGGTTATGGCAATGCCGACGATGGCGTACCGAATACGGTGCAGACGCGCTTTCGCCTCGCTTCCCTGACCAAGCAGTTCACGGCTGCGGCCGTACTCGCACTACAGAACGATGGCAAACTCTCGGTTGATGACACCATCTGTACCTATCTCGACCCCTGCCCTGACGCCTGGAAGGCAATAACGATCCGTCACCTGCTCAATCATACGTCAGGGATCGTGGACTATACCGATTTTGCCAGTTTCGAACCGACCGAGATGAACCCGGCGACACCGCAGGAACTGGTTGCGCGCTTCCGCGACTTCCCGCCTGGCTTCGCCCCCGGCACGCTCTACGACTACTGCAACTCGAACTATGTGCTGCTCGGCCTGATCATTGAGCGCGTATCGGGCCAGGGGTACGCCGATTACCTGCAACAGCGCTTCTTCATCCCGCTCGGCATGGCAGCGACCGGCTACGACACCAACCGTGGTACGATTATCGGCGGAGCACAAGGGTATTTTACCCCCGGCAATAAAACCGGATTCCTCGACACATCAACCCTCTATGCTGCCGGCGGCCTGTTTTCGACGGTCGGCGACCTGTACCGCTGGGATCAGGCACTCTCCACGGAAGAAGCGCTGCCACGCGCGCAACTCGACCAGATGTTCACACCGGCGTTGCTGGGGTATGGGTTCGGCTGGAAGATTGAAACCATTGGCGGGCGCCGACGCGTGAGCCATGCCGGCAATATGACCGGCGTCGCCAACTTCCTCGCGCGCTATCCAGACGATCACACCGTCATCATTGTGCTGGCTAATATGCAGTACGCCAGCTCCGAAAGCATTGCAAACTACATCGCATCGCGCATCTTCACCTCACCATGACCCCATGGTTCCGATCCCTGCCTCCTCCGCCCAGGCCGGCAACGGCGCGGCGATGACCAGCGGCGCGCCGCTGCGCGGGTGCGGCAACGCCAGCCGTTCTGCATGCAGACGATGATGCGGCACCGTACCATCGCGCCACACCAGCGGGCCGCCATAGGTACCGTCGCCAACGATCGGATGACCCAGAGAGGCGAGATGAAGCCGGATCTGATGTGTCCGACCGGTCAACGGCCAGGCGCGCACCAGCGCCGCATCGCCCAGGCGCCGCACAACCACCAGTCGCGTGCGCATCGCTCTCACCGTCCCACCGATCGGTGGTGTCCAGCCGATCACCTCAGGAGGAAAAACGCGAAACCGCCCACCACGACCGCGCCCATGGCCGGTTTCAATGTCCAGATCCGTAAAGGACGGCTCACCTGCACACAGCGCCAGGTAGACCTTATGCGCCATGTGATCGTGAAATGCCCGGTGCAGCGCAGCATTGGCATCGGGCGTCTTCGATAACAGCCAGACGCCCGACGTATCGCGGTCGAGCCGGTGCGCCGGGTGCAATGGTGGCGGCGGGCCATGATCGCGCCAGGCAAGGAACCGCGCCAGCGCCGCCCGCAAATGCCCATCGGCATCCCAGGGCGTCGCCTCAACATACTCTCCCGGCGGTTTGTTGAGGGCGATCAGATCGGCATCTTCGTAGAGGATCATCTCCGCTGTCACCACCGGATCGCGGTAGATGCCGCCAGGTGGGCGCTTGACAACGACGGTTGCGCCTGCGGGCAAATGCATGGCCGGGTCGCGCACCCGCATGCTGTTGACCCACACCCCGCCGCGTGCGATCAGCCGCGCCGCTTCCGCCGCATCGCCAGACTCAGCGGCGAGCAACGCGTGCAGCGAAACATGATCAACGGTCGTGGTCACGATCATGGCATCCTGACCCCAATGTGATAGCGGCTAAAAGCCTATACTTTTCAAATAAGCCTGTCACCCCCACCCCGGCCCTCCCCCGCCGGGGGAGAGAGTCCGGCTCATCCCCCCGGTGGGGAGAGTCGGGAGGGGGACTGTGCGGTGAGTCGAGCCTTACGTGCAAGGTATTGCATGTAGATCAGAGTATACCATGCGCTCTGTGGTACAATGTATCCATGCGTTGCTTATGCTGTGTGATGGTGGTCGCATTGTGGCTGACCGCCTGCACACCGGGTATCCCGTCTCAGGCATCGCCGTCGCAGGCGACGCCGACAATACCAGTATCTGCCGTCCCCTCTCTTGCGCCACAACCTGCCCCGACTGCGACGCTTGCTCCGGAAGAAGCGTTCAATCGCGGGCTGGAACGACGCGCGGCAGGCGACTACGATTCCGCCGCCGAAGACTTCTTCGCCGCCTCAAACACTGTACCGGAGGGTCCGGTCGCGCGTGTGGCGCGCTACTACCTTGCCGAGAGTTTCGCCCTTCGTGGCCGCTGGACATCGGCGGTCGAGGCGCTGAATGCCTTCGTCGCCGACAATATCCAGGATGAATGGTCGGCACGTGCGCTCTTTCTGATTGCACGCGGCCATGAAGAAGCCGGGTCGCATGCTGCAGCGATCACGGCCTACGAACGCTATCGTGCACTGGCAACGCCTGCCGAACCGTATGCGCGTCTCCGCCAGGCTGCCCAGGAACGCGCGCTTGGCCGTCTTGATGCCGCTGCAAGTGGGTATGAGGCGGTGGCTGCGAGCGCTATTGCACGTGGTGAACGCGCCGCAGCCTATGAACGGGCAATCGCGTTACGACGCGAACTCGGGCAGCAGGCGCAGGCGCTGCAACTTGCCCGCGACCTGCTGGCGCTGGCGGAACAACCAGATTACCGTGCCCGGATGTTGTTCGAACTGGCTGCACTGCCACGCGACCAGGGCGACATCGCGACGGCGCGCGCCTGGTTGACCGAAGCGATCGAGCGTGCACCCGCTTCACCGGCGGCGCTTGCGGCGCTGGAGCAACTCCGCGCCGATCCCGGCGCGCAGGTGCCGCCGGAGCTTGCAGCTCGCACCTATGAGGCGCATGGGCGCTGGCCCGAAGCGATTGCTGCGCTCGACATCGCCATCGGGACCGCCAGTGGGGACCGGCGCGCCGATCTGCTGCGGCGGCACGCGCTGGCCCTTCGCGCCACAGGCGATTTCGCCGGGGCCCTGGCAGGCCTTGACGCCGCCATTGTCGCTGGCGGCGACAGTGACGCCGGCCGCCAGGCGCAACTCGACCGGATCCAGACTGTTGGGCAGAGCGGCGCCACCGAGGCAGCCATTGCGGAATACCGCGCCTTCGCCGCCGGCCTGCCCGATGATCCGCGCGCGCCAGAGGCATTGCAGCGCGCTGCCCTGTTACTCGACCGCCTTGGTGACAGCGATGGCGCCGCCGAGCAACGCATTGACCTGGGGCGGCGCTATCCTGCATCGCCGCTGGCCCAGGAGGCATTCTTCAGCGGCGCCCTGTACCTGTTTACCGCAGGCCGCGCGGCAGAAGCCCTCGTGGCCTGGCAGGAACTGGCTACCGCAAGCAGCGGCGCAACGGCCATACGCGCACGCTACTGGGCCGGGCGTGCTGCGCTCGCCGCAGGAGAGACAGCCACCGGGCGCGCGCGGCTTGAGGAAGTCATCGCCACAGCGCCGGATTCATACTTCGCCGCGCGCGCCCGCGTACTGCTTGGCCTCCAGGAATCCGGCACATTGCCGCCCGCATCCTCATTGAGCGACGCCGACTGGCGCGCCATTGCGGAATGGCTGACGGGTTGGGCCGGTGCGCCGCCGGCGAATGCTTCCGACCCGGCCGGCGATCCCGCCGTCCAGCGCGCCATGGAACTGAATGCGCTCGGCCTGCGCGGCGAGGCAATGGCGGAGTGGTCCGCCGTGCTTTCCAGGCACACCGACGACCCGCACGCCCTCGCTACCCTGGCGCGCCTGGCACACGAGCACGACATACCAGCGGCGGCGCTGCGTGCAGCCGGGATGCTGGCGCGCCTGGCACCTGGTGATAATCAGGCTGTTGCGCCTGCCGCACTACGACGGCTGATCTACCCGACGCCGTTCACTGCCGTGGTACTGGCACGCGCGCGCGAGTTCAACATTGATCCGGCGCTCCTGTTTGCGCTCTTGCGCCAGGAGAGTGCGTTCGACCCGGCGGCAACCTCGTGGGCCGGGGCGCGTGGCCTGGCGCAGGTCATGCCGGCAACGAGCCAGGGGATCGCCCGGGCGCTTGGCATGCCGGGCTTTCAGGAACATGATCTCTATCGCCCTGAACTGAGCATACGGTTCGGGGCGTACTATCTCAGCCGCCAGCTTGTCGCAATGGACGGAAATGTCGAGGGTGCGCTTGCGGCATACAATGGTGGACCCGGCAATGCGCAACGCTGGTCGGGCGGCGCGCCGATTGCCGATCCAGACCTTTTCGCGGAACGGATCGACTTTGAGGAAACACGCAATTACGTCAAAGCCGTCATTGGCCAGTACGATATCTACCGGCGCCTGTACGCCTGGAAGTAATACCAGGCAGCATTCGATCGTAGCGGATGACAGCACCCTGATGACATCCAGCCATCCGTCTCTGCAGATAGGCACGAAGCGGTTCCATCAGAGTACCAGCCGCCGTTCCTTCACGAGGCGTTGCTTCGTTTTCTTGAACAGCTCATCGTAGCTCATCCGCCCCATCGTGATCTCGTACTTGTATGCCTGCAACATCTTGTGAATCTCGGCATCCAGTTGTTCCTCAACCATCAGTTCATCGCTCATAATCTGCTGCACGGCCAGGCGCAACTGGCTGTCGTCGCCACGAAACATGACACCATCAACTTCGGCGAGAAAATCAACAATCGCGGCGGATAATTGCTCAACCTTGGCAGGCGAGAGTTTCATCGCTCCTCCTTCACGCAAGACCCAGCGCTGCACGACGCAGCATGTCACGTTCCGCCCCGGCAGCCGCCATCAGCGTTCGGCGGACGTCTCCCGGCGCACGCACGAACAGGCGCATCATCGTGCGAACCAGATCACGCGTGTTCAGTGTATCTGACAGATACCCCGTCCACTCGCGTCGTGGCAGGCCAAAGAAAACACTGAAGAACGCCCGGGTCTGGGCATCATTGCAGCGCATCAGGCTCGCCAGCCCGAAGAGGTAGAGCTGGCGCCGCCGTAGCCGCGCCGGTGGCCAGAGCGCCTGCCAGCCAGCGCGCGCCGCATGCAATGGCGTCGCAATTGCGGCACCCAGTGACCCGGCAATCGCCTGTGCGACTGCCGGAGCGCGCCGGAGCACCCCGCCAACCAGGTAGCCTGACGGCGGATGCACCATACTCGCCGCGCCGCCATATCCCATCACCGGCTGATCGAGAAACGGTAATGGATTGTTCATGGGAAAGAGGCACCGTTCAACATGCAGCACCTCGCGCACGGCGACACCCATCGCCGCCAGGCGCCGCTGCAAACGGCGTTCAAGCGCGGGGAGCGGCACGCCCGGATGATGCGCCAGTGAGGTTTCTTCGACAAAATAGCGCCCATCACCCAGATTCATGGCGTAAAGAAACGTCGGCGGCCCGCGCCGTTCCTCCAGCGGCAGATGATCGGAACGATAATCCATCAGCACCATCTGGTTCCCGCGAACCGGTGGGGCAGAGAACATGCCGACAATGCCGTACGCCGCCTGGCGCGCAATGCCTGGTACGGCAGGCCGGCGCAGCAGCGCGGGAGTATGGCCACTGGCATCAACGACAACACGCGCCTCGTAGACCGCGCCGTCACGAGACGTCACGCGCGAATGCGTGGCAGTATGCGTGACGGCAGCAGCAACGCCGGTTCGCCAGATGACGCCGCCATGTTCACAGCGTGTGAGCAAATGATGCTGCAACCGGGCATTATCGAACAGGGCATACTCGCGCTCGAGACGAATCTCGCGTTCGCCGGCATAGACCACGACATCGGACCAGCGATGCCCGAGTGTGGTAAGGAGCGCGGTATGCTCAAGCTCATCACACCAGACACCGTAGGTATTGTGCCATGGTGTTGACGGCGGCGTAGGAACCAGGCCGGTAACCCGCAACCCCGCCTCGCTCAGAGCCGCCGCGATCGCCAGGCCGGCCGGGCCGGCGCCGACAACCAGTATATCGCTCACGCTCATGGTCAGATGACAAACTTCCCATCTTTGTAGATCATGCGCCCGTCGGCATACACTTCGCCCTGGCGCATATCGCAGATCATGTCCCAGTGGAGCGCCGAGGTATTGCGCGACCCGGTCTCCGGGTATCCTGCCCCGAGTGCAAGATGCACCGTACCGCCGATCTTCTCATCAAACAGGATATTGCGAGTGAACCGCGTAATCTCATAGTTCGTGCCGAACGCCACTTCACCCAGCCGCCGCGCACCGTCATCCATGTTCAGCAGCGAATGCAGCAGATCCTCACCCCTGGCGGCTGTCGCCCTCACAACCTGGCCGTGCTCGAACCACAGCCGCACATCTTCGACTTCGCGCCCGGCATAGATGGCCGGGAACGTGTAGCGAATATGACCTTCAGTTGCCGTCTCATCGCAACTGGAGAACACTTCTCCATCAGGAAAGTTGCGGTCACCGGCGCAATTGATCCATGTTCGCCCTGCGACACGGTAGGTCAAATCGGTATCGGGCGAGAGGATACGAATGGTTGCACACCCATTGAGAACATCAGCAATCCGCTGTTGCTCGGCGGATGTCCTGCGCCATTCAGCGACCGGGTCATCGTAGTGCAACTTGCAGGCGCGATAGACGAACTCCTCGAACTCACGGAGCGACATGTCGGCATCCTGGGCCGCAGCATTGGTCGGGAAGAGCGTCACGCACCAGTTGAGCGTTCCCTCAGCGGAACGCTGCATCACACGCTCCTGCACATGTCGCAGCGCCTGGCGCCGGATGGCAACCTTCTGCGGATCAATTCCTGACAGGGCACGCGTGTTCTCGCTGGCCATGATGCGAATTGATGCGTGGATTTCCTCGATCTCCTGGCGCATCATGGGTGTGATCAAGCCGATCTGCTCATCGGAGCCGTGACGATAGAGCAGCTCCTCGGTCTCTTCCAGCGTCAGCGCCAGGTATGGGTGCGCGCCGGCTTCCAGCGCTGCACGGTACAGTTCGCTCACCAGCGGCACAGCTGCGGGAGGCGCAATGATGCGAAATAGATCGCCGGGTTTGAGGCCCAGCGAGTATTGCACAAGCACACGTGCCATCTTTGCCACATAGGGGTCAACCATCACAGCACCTTTCCAGTGTTCACACCATGTCGCGCAATGCCGCACCGAGCGCGCCAGTATCATGGCGTACGGTATCCTGCTTGTTCCAGAGCGCGCGTTTTTCGCCCACCGGCTCCGTCAGGGGGCGTACCAGCAGCCGGACGCCCAGCGCGGCAATCGCTGCGATCTCATCATCACCCGGTTGTAACAGGTACAAACCCTCGGCTGCATACTGGCGCAGCGCATCCGGGTCGGGCGCGCTCCGGTTGATCGCCACGCCATCGAGCACACCCGGCCCGAGGGCCGCAACAACGCGCTGCACGTGATCCAGGGCACGGTAGCCATCCGTCTGTCCTGGCTGGGTAGTGGTATTACACACATATACCACAACGCCACGACTTTCCGCCAGCGCCTCCACCAGCCCTGCGAACTGCAGACATGCCAGCACGGTGGTCCACAGACTGCCCGGCCCCAGAACAACGAGGTCAGCCTCCCGGATAGCCGCCAGGGCCGGTGGATACGCATCAGCCGGCTGGCGCAGAAACAGGCGCGCCAGCGGCGCTTTTTCGCGACCGCGCACCGCCAGTTCGCCTTCAACGATTGTGCCATCAGCCAGTTCAGCGCACAGTGTTGTGTTGGCCACACTCACCGGCAATACACGGACCGACGCGCCGGCCAGACGCGCGGCATGCTCCACGGCAGCGGCAAAGTCGCCGGTAACACGGGCGAGCGCTGCCAGCAGCAGATTACCGAAGGCCATGCCGGCCAGCGCAGGCACGCCCGCGCCATCGAATCGGTGGTTCAACAGTGACGCCATCAACTCGTCTCCCGCGAATGCGGCGATCGTCGCGCGCAGATCGCCAGGGGCGGGGATGTCGCCAATCTGCCGTGCCAACCCCGTAGAACGGCCGGTGTCGGTAACCGCAATGACCGCCGTTCGCGACGCGGCATACGGTTCAACGGCGCGCAGTACCTGCGTTGCGCCACCGCCGCCGCCGATGGCGACAACGTGCAGCCGTGCCTCAGCCACCCGACGCCTCCACCAGATCAAAGGCACGCACCGCTTCGAGCTCGGCGCGTCGCAGCGCAGCCTCATCACGCCCGCCGCCATCGCTCATGCCGGCGCGGTCGCCACGGGTCATAGCGAATGCGGCGCGCAGCATATCTTCCTGATCGGCTCCCAGACTCACCTTGCGCCGCGCCATTACTTTGCGCGCCACATCAATCATCGACTCAATGCGGTACTCGCGGAACACTTCACCGCCCCAGGTGAACGGCGGGATGGTCTTGGGAGCGAAATGAACGCCAAAGATATTTGAACCGGTACCGATCACTGCGCCGCCATTCAGATGCACGCCAATGCCCAGCTTCACATGGTCGGCCAGAAAGCAACCCAGCTTGAGAATACCGCTGTCTACCTGCCCCAGCCCTTCGATAACCATGCGAATTGTACCGTAGGTATTTTTCAGATCGCTGTTGGTCGTCATGGCGCCAATGTTTACCCACTCGCCAAGGAACGAGTGACCAAGAAAGCCATCATGGTGCTTATTGCTATAGCCCTGGATAATACTGGCCTCAATCTCGCCGCCGACGCGACACACCGGGCCGATACTCGTCTCACCGCGCACGCGAGCGCTGGCGATCAATGAACCGGCACCAATGTAGGTCGGCCCTTGAATAAACGAGAACGGCTCAATCCGCGCCGCGTCAATCACGATCGGGCCATCGCGGGCATCGAGGGCCAGCGGCGGTTCCAGCCGCGCATCGCGATGGAGAAACACCTGTGCCGGGTTCGTCACCGCGATCGAGGGATGCTCCGGCGTTCGCTCGGCAGCGCTCACCCAACCCTCCTGCGCAACCAGAACGGGTGTATCACGCACCACCTGCTCACCATTCAGCGCGATCAGATCCCAGGGGAAGACGAGCAGGCGCGCATCAACTGCAACGACACGACCAAAGCGGCGCAACTCGCTCAATGCTGCGCCACCCTGCTGATCCAGCAAATACGGCAGCACGGCGCTGGCGAGCGACGGCGATAACCGCGCGCCCAGCAGCACCGGCCCGCCAATCAGTGCCGAACCGGGATCTGCCACATACACCGTGCCGGGTGGCGCATCGAGCAACCCCGGCAACCAGCCGACATCGAGGGCACGCGCATTGATGAACGTGACCGGCACGCTGTGACTCAGCAACGACAATGGCCAGCGCCCGGCACCATACACCCGCGCCAGGTGCATACGGCAAATCGCCGCCGGTTTTATACCGGTCACCGCATGGACACGCTCACGCAGAGTGAAAATACCGCAACGCAGATCGCAGGTCAGGCGCGTATGCGCAAGCGGCAAAAATGTGCGGCACCCTTCATCTTCAAAAAGAACCAGCGTATCGTGCATAGATCATCCGTCTATCGGCCTCGCCGCCATACTTCCAGAATGGCGGTGGTCAGCTTCTCCGGATCGTGACGCAGAACCCGAACCGTACGGCTCTCACCGGGGTGATCGAGCGATGCCGTCAACTGGACGACCGCAGTCGCCAGGTCACCCTCAATCACTTTCGCGCCCTCGACAATCACGTCGTGTGTCGTCACACGATCAGTGGTACTTACCACAGTCTCCTCATACTCTTCCGGCGTCAGGAACACCGGCGTCTGGCCCGCTGCTGCATAGACCTGGCGCACCTCGGCATCAATGCGTTGCGCATTCACCAGCACATAATCGGGCGGGAAGCCGCCAACCCGCACGATCTGGCGCACGTGGTCGGCCACGCTGAACCCGGTGGTCATTCCCGGTTCGGTCATCAAGCTGCAGATATACATTTTGCACGCTTTGCTGCGGCGAATGGCTTCGCGCAGTTCCGGAAGCAAAAGGTTGGGAAGAATGCTTTCGTACAGGCTGCCGGGGCCAAACACGATCACATCGGCGGAAGCGATCGCATCAAGCGCAACCTGTGTGACCGGCAATGTCAGGTTGCAGGGGCCGGTTTCATCACCGATGTAGATATTCACCGCATGGCGCTGCGCCAGCCGCTCATCATGCGCGATGTTGTGCTTGACATTCAGGCGCTGCCCATCATCGAGTTCGACCATGACCTCATGTGGTTCGGGGGTTGGCACAACAAAGATCACATTTTCAAAGTTGAACAGGCTGGAGGCGCGATAGTAATATTCAACCGGATCCTGAACCGGCGTAATGCATGTCAGCCGTCGCGCCGCGTGCCCCAGGCTGGCGGTAATCAACAGGCCGGCACCACCAGAGATGACGACCATACGTGGCGGTGCAGTATCGCGCTGGTACGCCAGCACAAGTTCGCCGCTCGTATCCACCTGCGCATTGAGCGGAATAACCGCCACGGCGCTGAGGTGCCAGATCCCGATGGCGAGCGTCAGCAGGCCGAGCACTGCAAACACGACGCCGCGCATCCACAGTGGTAGAAACTGGAGCGTCAGCAGCGTGAACACCGGCGGCATCGGCATCGTCCGGTATACGAAGATGACAAAATACGCCACTCCCAGCGACAGCAGCACAATTCCGATGAACGTCAGGGTCAACGGGCGCAATAAACGCCGCAGCGCACCGAGGCGCTGAACCACACGTTGCATGCTATGACTCCACCACGCGCTGGCGGCTCGATGCGCCACGCGGCTACTGACGCAGCTTCTCGCGCAACACGTGCAACTTCTCGCCGCGTCGCGCTACCAGTTCGATCAGCAAGAGCGCCACCAGGGTTGCGTCCACTCGACCACCGGTATACCCGACTGCTGGCTCCCCCTCGTCGGTCAACCCGAACAGCAGTTGATCCGTTGCTCGCACTTCGGCGACCCGAACCGCAGGATCCTTAACACACTGTACGCTAAGACCCGGTTGCGCTTCCAGGGCGCGCACCCAGGGCGCGGTGGAGTCGGTGGACGCCGGCACAATCACAACGCCACGACGGCGATACTGGCGATTCAAATAGTGCGCCAGCAACAGGGCAACATCAAGGTGAGGGACCAGGTCGCCCTGATTGTCAACCACACCTAACGAACGGCCATCCGCGGAGATCGCGACACCCAGATGCGAATCGCTCTCGCGTACCAGTTTCCGCAGGCGCACCAGCGACGCTTCTTTCGGATGCGGCGTTTGCCGGCCAAACCATGCATCGCTCTCGCGATTAATCTCGATCGTGCGCGTCTGCGCTCCTTCACCCAGTACTGCCGGTACCACACCACTGGCCGTGCCATGCATCACATCCACAAACACGGTCAGCGATGCGCGGCGCGCCACGTCCACATCAATTGCGGCACGCAGGCTATCAATATACATCTGGCGCGCGTCAATGACACTCGATTCGGGCACAAGCGGCGGGAAGGGAGCATCCTCGGGTGGCGCTGTTCCATCAACAAGTGGGGTCAACCCTGGCGCTGGCGCAATAACGATCAACCCGTTGAACCAGCAGTTGCGATTCCCTGCGGACACGATCACAGCGCAATCAGCCACGCTGCGATCGAGCGCAAATTCAACCGCGGGGCGTGGCAGCGGCGCCGCACCGAGCATCACGCGCGCGCCAAGCGCCAGCAACCCGCGGTGGCAATCCGCGGCGATCTGTGCCGATAGAAAGCGAGTATCATACGCAACCAGGCAACTCCAGCCGCGCGCGATGAGCATATCAGCCAGCGCCGCATACCGGCGACGGACCGCGCCGAGCGTAAAATCGGCGGCAACGACGCCCTCCCAGCAATACGTATACCTGGTGACATGCATAACGACCTGACCAGATAGCTCCACATATCTTCTCGGGAAGGTTGATCATCGTGCATCACGTGCCTCGCTCAACCTTTCGGGAAGATGGTATGGCCCTGAGCGGTTACGTAACGGCATCACAATGCGCTACGACCAGGTTCGGGCAGCGGGCGCGGAGCGCGGCACGGGCGTGCCTGCAATGGTCGCGTCCCGGGCGATGGCAGCGCTTATAAAGCACTCTGCACTGGCGACGCATATTCGCGCAGTTTTCCAATCATGACATCGCGGATTTCGTACACCCGCTCCATGGTGCGGGCCTCAAACCGGGTTGTGATCGCCGGTTCCGTATTTGAGGCACGCAGTACTCCCCAGCCGTCGCCAAAATCGACGCGCACGCCATCAACATCAATCACCGGATAGCGTGCCGCAAAATGGTCACGCACAAATGCTATCGCTTTGAACTTGGCGTCCTCATCGAATGGCAGGCGCCCTTCCGATAGCGACGGCCACACGGGGTAAGGGGCCAGCGCCTCGGCAAGGGTTTGCCCGCTGCGCGCCAGCGCGTCGAGCAGCATGCAGCCGGCAAAGATCCCATCATCATGGTAATGATGCGCCACCGCGCCAAAAACGTGGCCGCTCAACTCACCAGCCAGCGGCGCACCAACCTCGCGCATTCTGGCCGACTGGTTCGTATACCCGGTCTTCCACATGATCGGTGTGCCACCGAAGGAACGCACCGCGTCCGCCAGTAGCGCACTGCACTTGACATCGAACACGATCGGCGCCGGACCACGCGCCAGCGCCTGCCGTGCCAGCACAATCATGTAGCGATCGGCAAACACAACTTCGCCATTGCCATCAACGACGCCCAGCCGATCACCGTCGCCGTCCAGGCCGATACCGATATCGGCGCCGGTGGCGCGCACTGTGCGGATGAGATCCTGAAGATTCTCTTCTTTGAGCGGGTCGGGATGATGATTTGGAAACGTGCCGTCCGGTTCGATAAAGAGCGGTGTGACCGTACACCCTATTGCCTCAAATGTGCGCACACCGAGCGGGCCGGCAACGCCATTGCCGCCATCGAGCACGAGCCTGACCGGGCGTTCGAGCGAGAAATGCGATGCAACATCGTGTACATAGTCGTCCGCCACGTCGTGGCGCTCATATGCACCATCACCATCGGCAAACTCGCCACTGGTGGCAATCCGCCCGATCTCCTGAATCTGGTCGCTATCAAGCGGTGTCCCACCATACACCGGGTCGGAAAGGCGCAGTTTGAGGCCATTGAACTGCGGCGGGTTGTGGCTGGCAGTGACAACCGTACCACCATCGGCGCGCAAAAATGAGACTGCGAAATACATCAATGGCGTCGGCGCCATGCCGATATCAATGACATCGCAGCCGGCGCGCCGCAACCCCCCGGCCAGCGCCGCCGCATAGGCCGGCGACGTGAGTCGGGCGTCGCGCGCTACAACAATCCGGCGGCGCCCATAGCGCCGGAAGAAGGTCCCGCTGGCACGACCAAGCACCTGGTAGACATCCTCGGAAAGATCACGGTCAACCACGCCGCGAATATCGTAGGCGCGAAACATCGTCGGGTTGACGGAAACGGTCATCGGGGCTCCTCCGGTAACAGGCACCATGCGCCACAGGCTGTCGGCGCTGCTGCACTCAAGGGGACACACAGGATACCCGGGCTCATCGCCGGGCAACGACATACCGTCGTTGCGCCGATCCGGATGGTAGCCTAAACGAGTGGTCTCGTCAAGGATTATTCATTGTGTCGCATTGCCGTTGTTCTGCGATAGCAAGCAGCAACCAGAACACAAAGGCCAGATCCGGCACAAAATAGAACCGGTCGACAAGCCCGTGCAACACGCCGGCGCTCATCGCCGCCAGCGCGCCCGGAAGCGCCGGATCGCCGCCTGCGGGCAGCGCGGCAAGCGCGCGCCGGTAGAACCGCAGCAGGAGCCAGCCCAGCGCCAGTGTTCCCACCGGGCCAAGATTCAGCCAGGCCTCGAGCAGCAGGTTGTGTGGATGCGCTGCGAATTGCTCGCTCGTGCCAACCAGCGATGGATCGATCAGGCTGCGCCCATACTCCGGGTTGTGGTAGTAATAGAACTGATCGAGGCCCAGTCCAAGTGGAGCGCGCTGCAGGTAAGCAAACGACTCCTGCCAGAGGAGCAGTCGCGCGTCGGTGCTGCCTCCTCCCGGCCCGCCACGCAATGTCAACGCCAGCGCGATCACCATCACGATCAGCGCGCCCCCAGGGAGTAATGGCAGCCTGCGCACCAGGTGGTTGCCGGCGCTACTGGCAGACGCTGATCGCTGCACCAGCCATCCAGTCGCCAGCACGATCGCCGCCAGTGCGCTGGCGAGCCATGCCCCGCGTGAAAACGAGACGACGACGCCTGAGAGAGTGATCAGCGCACAGACGGCAAAGAACAACACATTCACTTTCGTTGCCCGTTGCCAACCGTGCGCCGTTCTTCCGATCCCTGCCGCGAGCGCCGCTGCCAGCGGCCAGACACGTTCAAGGTACAGGCCCAGATTATTCGGGTGCCCATAGACTGACGTGACGCGCCGGACGCCGTCTATCGCGATCACATTGTCGCTGAAGGCGCGCTTCTCCCCGATCCATGGCACCAGGTCCAGCCCCACAAACTGTGCCAGGCCAACCAGGGCGACAAGCGCGCCGCTCAGTACAAAGGCTCCCATCACGAGGCCGCAACGTTGTTGCTGATGCAACAGCCCGTAGAACAGCAGCGGCTCGACCACCAGCCAGCGAAATTCGCGCAACGCCGCGCCGCGCCCTTCGGGAACCGCAATCAGGACGCCAGCGATCCCTGCAACCAGCAACAGGACATGTGGGACATAGGTCACCCGCGGGATCGGAGCGCCGGCAGGTGTCAATAACGCGCCGTCCGGGCTGGCCCCCATGACCCACAGCAGCGCATGGCGCACCGCGACCATGCCTACGGTGATAAGCAGTGCAACCTCGTGGAGCGGTAACAGTAACGTGCGACCAGACACATCAATTGCGGCGGGTATCAGGTAGAGCGGCGTGGTCGCCATAGCGTACGCGACGCCTCCCGCAGGCAACATCAACACTGCACCGGTAAACGCCAGCGCCCCGGCCAGGCGCAGCGGCAACGGCGGCGCGCTGGAATAGAACAGCGCCAGTGCCAGCGCCATCAACCCCAGCAACGGATAGCGTGGCGGCGACCATTGCAACAGGTGCTGTAATCGCCGGCGAGATGCGGCGCTCATACCTTGCTCGCCCTGGCATACGCTGCGCGCCGGCCAATCTCGAGCATGGTCAGTGCCGTGGCACATGCAAGCAGCAATACCAGCAGCGCCGGCACAGGTGTCCAGATCCAGGGGAACGGGCGCTCGCGCCCGACCAGGAAGCTCTGTGGCGGTAGCGAACCACGAATCTCGGCCACGTGGATATCATCCGCCAGGCCGGAGGCGACAATGACGGGGCCACCATGCACGTCTGGATTGAACCGCACAGGCGCAGCGCCATCAAGTGATACGTCAACCGGCGCGGCGGGCCTGAGTACCAGCGACTGGCCGGTAAAACGCACGCGCCACACCCCGTTACTGATCGTTGCTACGGCCGGATGGCTCCAGGCATGCGCACCCGCGCCGGCCACCGGTGCACCGGCAGCATAGGCGCGCAAGGCAGCATATGCCGGCAACGGCGTGAAATCACGATCGACAATGGCGAAATATGGCGTTGGATCGGCAGGATCTGGCTCGCGATACCCACCCCAGCGCAAGAACCAGACATTCATCACGCCGACCCACGGCCACTCGCGGCGGGCACGTTCCAGCTGGCCAACAAGATATGCGCCTTTCAGTTCTTCCGACACAGGCGGACCCCAGTTGCTGCGCGCCGGCTCCGGAACACTCTCAGGCGCACTGTTATAGCCGAACTCACTGATCCAGATCGCTGTGTCGCCATCGCCATACCGTTCCATCACCTCACGCAGCATCACCACCCGCGAAACATCAATCCGCGAGTCGATCGGCCGATCAAGGTCGTTGAATGGTGCAGCGGGGCTCCAGCGCAGGCGAATATAGCGATTCTCGTCGGGCGGCTGGCCGAGCCCATACGCCTGCGCCGACATGATATCGAAATAGGGCGCGCCCCCGGCACGGTAGACACGGTCAAGATAGTCCAGTTCGCTCATCGGCGCCTTGCGCGGTTCTTTACCGTCGGTGGGCGACAGGCTGGGGAAGATGATCACGACCTCGGGATTGGCGGCGCGTGCGGCAATACTCGCAGCGCGCAACAACTCGACAAAACGCTCCGGCTCAGGAATGCGCCAGCTCCATTCATACGCCAGGTTCGGCTCGTTCCAGATCTGAATGAAGCGCACCTTGCCGCGATAGCGCCGCGCAACGGCAGCGACGAAATCAGCATAGTCGGCATAGTTCTCCGGCGGGCCGGTGGAGTCGGGGTTCTCTTGCAAGCCGGCCTGGAAGCGCGGATCGTCATGATCATTCGGGCGCGCCCAGCGCGGCGCACGATCGATCCGGACGATCAGTTCAAGGCCGAGACGATTCGCTTCGGCGACGATAACATCATACTTTTCCCAGGCGCTGCGGACATGGTCGGCATTACGGCGATCTTCGAAATCACCTTTGGCGTGGATCTCGATATCGTCCCATGGCATCTGCACACGAACAAAACCAGCGCCAAGATCGCGCGCCAGCTCCAGTGTGCGGGTCACATCAGCCGGATCAGGCTCGAACTGAATATTGAAGGCGTTCACGCCAATCTGCGGCACATCGGCCCATGCGACCGGTGTGGCTGGCGGCTCGTAGGTCACGCCGCGATTGACCGCATTGTCAACCCAGCACCATGCGGCAAGCGCAACGGCAAGGAGCGCAATAGCCGGGAGAAGCAGGCGAAACCTGCGGTACAAAGGCCGGTGGAAAGAAGTATGGCTCACAGCGCGCGAGTATAGCCGGAGCGAGAATACCCGTCAAGCAGCGGGTACATCCTCTCCGGATGGCGGGTGAACGTGCTACAATAGTAATCACTCTTCAGGGCATCCGGGCAGACATGTGCCGATGCTCCTCTCCGTAGGGCCACAACGATCGCATGTCGCTACCGCACTGGAAGCGGCGAACGTCACAGCATTGCTCCGCGCCTGCATGACGAAGATGCATGCATACAATTGTACTACATGGGGTCGCAATGCAGCGCATGACCCATGGGTACGATAACGCGACAGGTGAGGAACCATGACTGAACCAGAACGGTCACCAGACGTGCTGCGCGACGCTGCTCCTCTTGCATCCCTGATGACGATGATGGTGCTGTTTGCACTGGCCCTTGCAGCCATCAACATCGGTATTACGCTCTTCAGTGGCAGCCTGACCGGCGCTGCCATCGCGCTGATCGCTGCCGTCTCCAGCCTGATGCTGATCGTGGCCCGGCGTCTGGCATTACGTGGCAGGCGTCATGCGACGGTGACACTCTTTACCCTGACGCTTGCCGCCGGCGCCATCACAGCCGTATGGATTGAGCCGGCCAGCCTCCCGGTCACCGTGCTTATCCCACCGCTCATTCTGATGACCACCCTCCGGCATCTGCACAAACGTGAGCTTGGCCCGCTGGTGGTTGTCGCCTGCCTGATTTCGCTGGCACTGGTGGTCAGCGCTGAACTGGCGCATCCCGCATTCGCTACCAATGAGCCACTTGCGCCGGCCATTCGCGTGTTCGTGCTGGCGGGAGTGACGCTCCTCCTGGCCGCAACACTCTGGCGCTTCGGCAGCCGGCTGCATGCCATGCTGGAAAAGCTGGAAGCAACCAATGCGGCGCTTCGCGAGAGCGAGGCGCGCTACCGCGCCATCGTCGAGGATCAGACCGAATTGATCTGCCGTTCTCGCGCGGACGGTATCGTAACGCTGATCAACGAGGCAAACTGTCGCTACTGGGGCATGCCGCGTGAAGAGATCCTTGGCCATGACCTGCGGCGATTTGTGCATCCCGACGATGTTCCGCTGTTGAACCAGCATCTGGCCTCGCTCACCCGTGAGTCGCCGGTAGGAACGATCGAACACCGCGTGATGCTCAGTAGTGGCAAGATACGCTGGCAACAATGGACGAATCGCGCGCTCTACGACGGTGACCGGCTGATGGGATACCAGTCGGTCGGCCGAGACGTCACCGAGCGCAGGCGGGTTGAGGAACAACTGTACCGTAGTGAGCGGCAGTTCAAGGCAATCGCCGAGAATGCACCCGACATTATTGCCCGCTATGATCTGCAATTCCGTTACCTCTACGTCAACCCTGCGTTCCAGGCGGCAACTGGCCTGGCGCCCGACGCGGCCCTCGGCAAAACGCATCGCGAACTTGGCGTTCCCGAAACGATCGCCAGCCTGTGGGACGCCCGTTTCCAGGCAGCGATCAGCTCCAGGTCCGTGCAGACGGCCGAGTTCGAACTTACCTCGCCACGCGGCATGCGCGCGTACGAGTCGCGTATCGTGCCCGAACTTGAACCTGATGGCCATGTCGAGTCGCTGCTGGCCATCTCGCGCGATATTACTGAGCGCCGGCAACAGGCCCTGGCGTTGCAAGATCGCCAGAAACTTGAGAGCATGGGGGTAATGGCCGGGGGCATTGCGCATGAGTTCAATAACTTGCTGGGCATCATGCTGGGAAATGCCGAACTGGCGCTGGCCGATCTTCCCCGCGAGACACCGACCCGTATCTCGATCGAAGCCATCGCCAGCGCCGGCCGGCGCGCGGCGGCGCTGACACGCCAGATACTGGCCTACGTCGGGCAACACCGGCTGAATACCACGCTGCTCGACTTGAATGCGCTGATCACTGACATGGGACCGCTGCTTCAGGCCTCAATCGTGCGCAGCGTGTCGCTGAGCCATCGCCTGGCCCCGGATCTGCCGCTGATCGAGGGAGATGTGGCGCAACTCCGCCAGGTGCTGCTTAACCTGACCATCAATGCAGCCGAGGCGATTGGCGATGGCCCTGGCGAGGTTCGTATCGTAACCGGCACGCGTCATGTCGACCACCAGTTCCTCGCAACGACATTCCTGTCGCCCGATCTGCCCGAGGGCGAGTATGTTACGCTCGATGTGATCGACAATGGCAGCGGCATGGATGCGGACACACTCGGACGGATCTTTGATCCGTTCTTTACTACCAGGTTTGCCGGGCGTGGCCTGGGTCTGCCGGCGACCCTCGGGATTGTGCGCAGTCATCGTGGCGCCATCAAAGTGGATAGTACACCCGGCAAGGGAACAACCGTGACCATCCTGTTGCCTCGTTTCCGGCAGCCAGCGCTGGAGGTGCCATCGGCTGATCATGATCTTGTGACCCACCAGCCGGCACACAACGGCATTGTTCTGGTCATTGACGACGAAGAAGGAGTACGCGCCGTCGCCACACGGATGCTTGAATGGAAAGGGCGCCCTGTCCTGGCAACCGGCGATGTCTCAACCGCATGCCAGCTCGCTGAGCAACATTGCGCACAACTGGCGTGTGTGCTGCTCGACATTGTGATGCCGCAGCAAAACGTTGAAAAGACAATCAGTGACCTGCGGCGCATCTGCAACGCCATTCCGATTGTACTGATGAGCGGCTATACTGAAGAAATAGCAATGCGGCGCTATGCCGGGCTCGGTATTAACGGCTTTCTCCAGAAACCCTTCACTACGCACGAACTGCACGATGCAATCGAACGCGCGCTCACCACGCCAGAGACACTGCTCCATGACCCACCGCTGTTGCTGTCACGTCGGGTATAATCCGGCGTCATGAGCCAGGAGGTTACACACACATTCAGGGCACGCCATCGCCTCGCTGCTGCGCCGTTGCTCGGCATTCTGCTTGTCGCGCTCATCGTGCGTGGAATCATGTGGGTCGCCCTGCCACGGCAGGGCCTGATCTCCGATGAAGGCGAGTACCTGTCCGCCGCCTGGTGGCTGGCGCAGGGCCGGGGATTCGCCTGGCACCAGGGCTATCTCTGGACACGCGCGCCGCTCTACCCGCTGTTCGTCGCGGCTCATCTGCGCCTCTTCGGCGATGGCCTTGCTGCAATCGCTGGCACTCAGACGGCACTGAGCCTGCTGAACATTCTGCTGATCCACGTGCTTGCCAGGCGCATCACCCCACCAGCTCTGCACATCGCCCCATACCTGGCGGCATTCTTCGCCGCCCTCTATCTGCCGTTCGCCATCTATTCCCAACTCTTGCTCTCCGAAACCCTGTACATGAGCCTGTTGCCGGGTGGCGTTCTGGCACTCACGGCCAGCTCGCCCACCAGGCGGCACCAGCTGGCCGCAGACATGCTCGCCGGGGTACTGCTCGGCCTGGCAACCCTGACCCGTAGCCAGACACTCTTTGTCTTGCCACTGATCGCAGGCTGGCTGGCATTTGCCAGGCGCGACCATCATGGTCCGGCGCTCCGGAGCGCGGCAACGTTTACCATCGCCGCAGCGCTGACCATTGCGCCGTGGACCATCTACAATTCACGCACATACGGAGGCCTGGTACCTGTAGATACCAGCGGCGCATTCAACCTGTTACTCGGCGCACAGACGGCGCACGACGGTGCACGCCGCGATGCTTCCACCCGCGATTTTGTGCTGGCAATGTTCCCAGAACGTGGAACGACGCCACCTGCCCGGACCTGCCTGCCGCATCCCGGGCCGCAACCCGACCAGGCCGCTCGCCAGACGGCAATGATACGCGAAGGGATCTGCCTGATTGCCGACCGGCCACTTGCCTTCGCCTCGAAATCGCTGGCCGAATTGATTGACTTCTTTCAGATCAACTACACCGGCGCCGAGCGCTTCACCAGCGGATTCTCCACCGGGAGACTGCCGATCTGGTTCGTGGTTGCAACCTTCCTTCTCGATGATACGCTGTATGTGCTCTCACTGCCGCTTGCTGTGCTGGGATGGGCGCTGGTGCGCCATCACTCATCAGCAGCCAGCGATCTCCGGTCCCTGATCGGTATCTGGCTGGCGTTCAACGTTCTGCTTGCACCACTGCTCTTTGCAATCAATCGTTTTCGCGTGCCACTCCTGCCGTTCGTCTTCATTCTGGCAGCAATCGCTGTTGACGCCCTGATCCGGCATCGTAGCGATCTCGCCGCTGCCTTACGCACCCGCCATGGCATCAGCTACGCCGGGCTGGCTGTGGCATTGACGCTTACCGCCGCGACGCCTCACGCGTACCTGGAGCCACGCGCATCTGGCAGCGACTCGCGCTGGGCCTCCTACCTGGGGCCGTACCCGTCCAGCCTGGCAATCACCGGCATCGCCATCACGGCCCGGCCACTGGCCCTGAATGATGCACGCTTTCTGGCCGCACTGCAATCCGGCGATCTTGCCCGGGCCGAGTCCATCCTGCGTGCCGGATCGGTGGGACGTGATACGTCTCGTCTCGGCCCGGCGCTGATTGCGGCGCGGCGCGGTCAGTACCGTGACGCACTGGCGCTCCTCCCGTCGCCCGATACCATGGCCGCCACAGGTGACGTCTACGGCAGTGTTGTGCGCGGCGATCTATTGCGCAGCCTTGGTGATGACAGCGGCGCGCGCGCCGCATTCACCCCCTATTATGTCGATTCGGCCAACCCGGTCCAGTGGGCGTGGGACTGGCTGCACCCGGCACCCTCGCGCAGCATTGACCTGGGGGGCAACCTGGACCTGGGCTATATTGCCGGCTGCTACCTCGGCGAGGGTGACGCCGCCGAACGAACAACGTACCGCTGGTGCACAAGCGGCGCAATGTTGCGTTTCCCGGGCGCCGGCAGGACACATCCGCAACGGATCGTCTTCACGGTTGATGGCCGCGGCTGGCCCGCCGACCTGCAACCCACGCCACCGGTCCATGTCCTGGTCGGGGGCGATACTATCGGCGCAATCACGCCCGATCGCAGCGGGCCACGTGCATTCGAGCTACCATTACCGGCCACCTCGGAGGGCGCCGATGTCGTCATCGAGTTGCGCGGTGCAAGTTTCGTGCCTGATGCGGCGCGTTATCTCAGCCAGCAGAGCGAACATGTCACCGGCCAGGTGCAGCGCCTGATGGTGCGCCTCGACCGGGTCGAGATCATACCGTGACAGAGAGACCAGATATTCAGAACAGCGCAGGATGGCCAGTCGATCGCAACGCCGCGCGCCATCGCGCATTGCCGGGTGCCTCGACCTGGCGATCGCATGCAGTAGATCTCCTTGCGCTGATCATCGTGGCGCTGGTATTGCGCCTGCTCGTCTGGCACTGGCACCAGTTCTACCCGCTGGGAGGCGACGAGCAGGAATACCTTCAGCAGGCATTGACGCTGCTGCGCGAGCGGCGCTATGTTGAATTACGCCTGATGCGGCCGCCGTTGTATGCCGGTTTTCTGGCACTCAGTATTCTGCTGGTGGACTCGCTGGTACAGAACTTGCGTCTGGTGCAGGCGGTTGTTGGCGCGCTCACGGTCATCCCGATCTATTTACTGACGCTGCACCTGTGGCGCGATCGGCGTATCGCGCTGGTCGCCGGACTGCTGGTAGCACTCAATTACACGCTCGCCGCTACCGCGACAGAGTTACTTGCCGAAACGGTCTTTCTGCTGGGCATCACGACGCTCTTCTGGCTCCTGCAACACGCCAGTGCGCCGGTGCGCCGGGCCGGTATCGCCGGCGTAACGCTTGCCGCGCTGGCGCTGACCCGTTCTGTGGCGCTGCCATTGTTGCTACTCGGAACGGTATGGCTGTTCATCACGGCAAACAGACGTGCCGCCGCTCTCTTTGCGCTCACAGCGGCGCTGGTGATTGCCCCCTGGACGCTGCGCAACTACCTGACCTACCATGCACTGATTATTGTGGATACAACCGGTGCTGAGAATCTCTGGCTCGACAACGATCCTGCCGGGCGCGAAGCGGTCAAGCGGCAGCTCTATGCGCTGGGAAACGACATGGCGACGCGCCAGCAACTCGCGACGGAGCGTGGCCTGGCAGCGATAGTGACCGACCCACAACGGTTCGGCGCCAGGGTCTGGCGCGAGGCCCGGCTCTTCTTCGCGCTCCAATTCTTCGACGACATGCGCGACCGGCCCGCGATCTGGGTTCCGCCGCTCCAGGTATGGCTGCGCCTGCTGCTCGGCGATGGTCTCTGGTTGATCACTCTGCTCGCTGGCGTCGCGGGCGCGTGGCTCGCGCCGGCGCGTCGCTGGGCCCTGGTCGTTGCCGGTCCCTGGGCGCTCTATGTGCTGCTGACAGCGCTGGTCTTCCATGTCGAAGCACGCTACCGCCTGCCAGTCTATCCTGCGCTGATCCCGTTCGCCGCCTGGACGACGGTGTGGATCGCCGACCGGCGCGTGCACCTCTCTGTAGCGCCGCACACCTGGACATGGGGCCTGGCGGCACTCACATGTGCCCTGCCAGTCGCGCTCATGCTTGCCCACCGTCTCTACCCCGCCGAGGCGCTGATGCTGGCGCAGAAACACACCCATCTGTGGCAGGCCGAACGCGCCCTCAATAACGGCGATCCTGCCGCGACACGCGACGCGGCCACTGCGGCGCTGCGCCTCGATCCGCGATCCGCCCTGGCGCATGTGGCACTTGCACGCGCCGACCTGGCAGCAGGCGATGCCACGGCTGCGCTGGCGCATCTGAATGCTGCGCTCGACGCCATACCCGACCATCCGTATGCCCATCTCCTGCGCGGCGCATTATCCCGCGCGCGTGGCGACGACGGTGCAGCGCGAGCCGACCTGGCCTATGAAACCGCATCGCTCGAAGATCTTCAACACTGGGCATGGCTGGCGTTCCAACCAATCGCGCCGCCACCTGCACAGCTGGACATTGGTGATGGCCTCGATCTCGGCTACATCCGCGGGTTTCATCCGGCTGAGCATGGCATTCGCTGGACGATGAGCAGAGCGGACATACTCCTGGCGGTGCAGCCTGACGCCACGATCGAACTCCGCCTTGGCGGCGACCGGTTGCCTGGCGCGCCACCGCCGGTTGTCAGGTTTGAGGTGGATGGCCGTGCAGCCGGCCAGATGCGGCTACAGCCGGGCTGGCAGACCGTGTCGCTTACACTACCGCCAGAAGCCACCGGCGACGGCAGGATCATCGTCACCATCTCCAGCACGACCTACCGGCCACGCAGTGTTGATCGCGCCAGCCCCGACAACCGTGAACTGGGCGTGGTGGTGGACGAGGTACGGGTGACACACACGATAGAGGAAGATCCGGTCCGTTAATGGCATCCATTCGATCTGCACACATTTCTCTGCTGGTCATCCTTGGGCTGGCGCTGGGGCTGCGCCTCGCGCTCTGGAGCCAGCCATTGCACGAGCCAGCCAATGATGAAGTGGAGTACATTACCGTCGCGCGTGACCTGCTCGAAGGACGTGGCTGGTCGTTCTACGAGCGTTACCACTGGCTGCGCGCGCCTCTCTACCCGCTGTTCCTGGCGGCTTCATGGCGCCTGGCGGGCGACGATGCGTGGCCGGGCGCAACGCGCGCGTTGCACCTTGCGGCGCTGCCAAACATTGCGCTCAGCGTTGGTAACGTGTTCCTCACCTATCTACTGACTCGCCGGCTGGCGTATGAGCGCGCGGCGATCATTGCCGCCCTGATCGCCGCGATCCTGTGGACCAGCGCCACCTTCGCCAGCCTGTACATGGCCGAAACGCTATTTGCCGCACTGTTTCAGGCCGGCATGCTCTTCCTCCTCTATAGCAGCGGCGATCGCTCCACCACCATTCGCTGGCCGCTCATTGCGGCCGCCGGGCTCTGCTTCGGCCTGGCAACCCTCACACGGTCGATCACCCTGTTGTTCTTGCCATGCGCGGCTCTCTGGCTCGCAGCACAGGTCCATCGCACACGCGACGGAGCGACGCGACGGCGCATGGCCGCGCCACTCCTGGCGGCAGCCATCTACCTTGGAGCGGCAACGTTGACCATCGCGCCATGGACCATTCGCAACATCCAGGCGTATGGTGGCATCATTCTTGTTGAAACCGGACTGTCATACAACCTGTGGGTGTTTAATGAGCCGCGTGAGGACCGTGACACCATTCATCAAACCCTGGAACGCATCACGAACCCGGTTGAACGTGCAGACTATGCCACCAGACGCGGCCTGGAACGACTGCGCGAGGATCCGGCAATCATTGCACGCAAACTCTGGCCGAACTGGGTGCTGCTCGCGCGTGTCAAGCCCATCCAGGATCGCTTCCTGATGGAGAGCTACTACGCTGATGTCACTCTACCACTCTTCGGCGCAGCGCTGATCTTCGACGATCTGCTCTACATCATCATTGTGCTCGGGGCCATGGCCGGCCTGGCACATGCCGGACGCAATCAGCGAGGTCCACCATTCTGGCCGGCCCTGATGTGCCTGCTCTGGATCGGCTATGCCGTGGCAACGATGCTACTGACGCATGGCGAGGCACGGTACCGCCATTTTCTCTTTCCAGTCCTCATTCCTTATGCCGCATGGAGCATCGCGGCATTGTGCCGCCGTGCCGCCGAGATCCGGCGCCAGCGCCTGGCGATCGTCGCGCCGCTGGCAGCCGTCTTTCTCTGGACGGTACTGACGGCGTATCCATGGGATTGGGTCGGCGAGAATCTGGCGCGCGGCACGCGGGCGCTGGCGGGCGATCTGTTCCTGGCCCTGGGAGACCCTGACCGGGCGGTAGCAGCGTATCATGATGCACTTGAGGCAAAGGCGACAGCCGACGGCTGGCTGCGGCTTGGCGCGGCATATCTGGCGCGCGGCAGCATCGAAGACGCACGGCGCGCCTACCGTGCCGCGTGGAGCAGCAGCCCGCTCTATTACGTCGCCAGCTCACGCCTTGGCGATCTCGAACGAACCCTCGGCAACATCGAACAGGCGCGGCGTGCCTTTGCGGGATATTATGTTGATGCGCAACGTGTCACCGACTGGTCGTGGCGCACACTCGACGCGCAGCCGCCAGCAGCGCTGGATGTTGGCGACGGTCTGGACTTTGGCAACGTTGGCGGCGTGTATCCTGCGGAGGAACTCCAGGGAACATCGGCGCGCTGGAGCGCCGGACGCGCGTTATTGCGCCTCGCGGGACCGGAGACGCCGGCAACTGTGGTCATCGTCCTGCGTCTTGCGGCACCGCACCCGGGGACCGAAGCAGTTCCGGCCACGATCTGCGTGGCGAATGCTTGCCGGACGATCATCTTGCGCGCCGGCTGGCGCAGCTACATGCTGGCGCTCGACATACCCGGCGACCCGATCATGACCATCGAGGTGCGCAGTCCGACGTTCGTGGCCGCTGACAGCCGGCACCTTGGCGTCCTGATCGACTCGGCGCGACTCATCGTACCAGGCCGGCCCGGCGACAATCAGGCCCATCCGAACAACAATTCGCCTCCTGTCATTGCGCGGAGCGTCAGCGACCGCCTGCAGCGAGCAACGCGTGGCTGAAGCAATCTCGCCTCCTGTCATTGCGCGGAGCGTCAGCGACGAAGCAATCTCGGCGGGAGATGGGAGATTGCGTCGCTTCGCGCGCCATGACATCCAACCATCCGTTATTCGGACAGGCTCTTGGCGGCATACCTACGCCCGTGTCACCGCATACCCTGTGCCGCCGGCAGCATATACGCGGCGCACCAGGCCAGGCGCGCCGCGTCTGTGGATCACATCAGTCCGGTCCCGCCTCGTTTCGACAACCGCCGATCGAGCGTCATCGCAAACGCCTGCATACTGTTGCTATCAAGCTTCTCAAGTGCGTCCAGTTCTTCCTCGGTCAGATCATACCCCTGGCAGGCCTCACGAGCATTGTCGATCAGCGCCTGGCGGAACACCGGATCGGTAACCGCGCGCCCGATGACACGCTCAACTTCCGCGTGCGACATGGAAAATGCTCCTCTCTGAATCCGTGCGCAGCCCCACTCAAGGGGTTGCATCAGCCGGCATCACGGGGAGTGAACCCCGGATCGACGGGCACCACGCGGCGCAATTCGCCATCAGCTCCTAACGCCATGAACGTATCGTATGCCCGCTTTAGATACGCGGCACCGTCGTCAAGGTTTCCGGCCCGTACCAGTGCGTCCCCATGCGCCCGCCATGTACGCGCCAGTTCGAATCGATCCTGGACCACTTCACACAATATTGCACTCTCGCTAAAATCCGCAACGCGCGCCTGCGTCGCCTCGCCGCGCAATCTGAGCGCAATCGCCGTCGTATCATCAGCGCCGAGTGCGCGACTCAATACGACCGCCTGGTCGGCATACGCTGCCGCAGCGGCAGCATCACCAGCACCCAGGGTTGCCTCGGCCAGTGCATTGAGTGCCTCGACCTTGAGCGGTAGTGCCTGAAGCGCCTCAGCCGTCGCCAGCGCACGTCGCGCAAGTTCAGCAGCCTGCACATGATCACCCTGTGCGCTATGCGCCTGTGCAAGATGGACAATGGCATTGGCCTCCTGGTCGGCGCTACCAAGTTCGTGATTCATGCGCAGCGCATCTTCATAGATCGCCTGCGCCCGCTTATACTCGCCGCGGCGGTAATAGACGATGCCCAGCGTATTGAGCAACTGGGCCGTGGTTTGCCGGGCATGCAGTTCACGTGAGAGCGCGAGCGCCTCGTGACAGCGCGCCTCTGCCTCGCCATAGCGCCCAAGAATGGTCAATGCGTACGAGATATTGCCAAGGGCATAGACAATGGCATACCGCAGATTAATCTTGCGTGCCAGTTCTTCAGCCACACGGTAGTGTTCGAGTGCGCGATCATGAGCGCTCTGAAGCTGCCACAGGTAGCCCAGGTTATTGTGCGATGCAATCATGCCGGGCAAGTCATCGAGTGCTTCGCGCACCTGCAGGCTGCGTTCGAAAAACTGTCTGGCGCGCACATAATCGCCGCGCAGCGTCAGCACTGCGCCACTCTCAGCGTGCAATCGCGCCTCGATTCGCTCATCTGCCGCCTGGCGTAGCGCCGCCAGGCCCGCCTCACACGCCGCAAGCGCCAGATCATACTCACCGCGTCGCCGGCGCACCAGCGCAATATCCGCGCTGATCGTCGGCACAGCCAGAGACGCAACATCCGCAGCATGGGATTGTGCAATGGCCATGGCGCGCTCAAGTTCTTCCAGGGCTGCAGCATACATCCCCTGTTTTTCCAGAATCGCGCCACGGCGGCGGTACGCCTCCTGCATCGTGTCGGGCAGCACGCCGGGTGCTTCCAGGATAGCGGCAAGCTGGGCCAGCGCTTCGCCATAATGGCCCAGCGTCGCCTCAACTTCGGCGATCGCCTCGCGTGCCTCCCAGGTGCGCGGATCGGACTCGTCGCCCGCCAGCGCATCAAGCGCCCAGTGATAGTATTGCAGCGCTTCCTCATTCGCAAAGACGGCGCGCGCTGCATGACCCGCCTTTAACAGATAATGCACCGCCTTGTCCCGCCGGTCGCTCAGCCGGTAATGGTGCGCCAGCAGGCCATAATAGTCATCAAGATCGTCACCGTACCGCCGCTCAAGATATTCGCCAATGCGACCATGTAGTTCGCGCCGCCGGGCGTACAGCATGCTCTGATAGGCTACCTCCTGCAAGAGCGCATGGCGGAACAGGTGTACCCGCTCCGGCTCGGTACGTTCCAGCAGCGTGATCTCTTGCTCGTCGAGACGTGTCAGCAACCGCAGCAGCGCAACCCGGTCAGCCGTCTGGATGGCATGCAGCACGCCGAACGGGATACGCTGGCCGATAACCGACGCCACGCGCAGCACGCCCCGGCTATTTTCGTCGAGGCGATCAATGCGTGCCAGCAGCAGGCCATTCAGGCTATCCGGCAGGCCATCGAACGCGGCGGAGATGGTCCGGTCGGCCTCCAGCCGGTCGAGCACTGCGCGCAACAACTCGGCAAGAAAGAGCGGATTCCCTGCCGCCCGCGCGGCAATCTGGCGGCGTAGCGGCTCAGGAAGTCGTGCATCGCCCGCCAGCGACTCAACCAGGCGATCACTATCTTCGGCCGGAAGTTCGCGCAATTCGAGCACTGCAGCATCGTCGGCCGGTGTCAGCGCCAGTGAAGGACGGTGGACGCCAAGCAACAGGATCGGGTGTGCCTGCACCACGTGAGCAACCCGCTGCCAGAGATCGATCGAAACCGGGTCGGCCCAGTGGAGATCCTCAAACATTGCCAGAAGCGGGCCTTCACTGGCCGCGTGTAACAACAGGCGCTCGATCAGATCGAAGCGGAGTTCCTGGCGCAATTGCGGATCAAGGCCACGCGTCAACCGGTTATCAGGGATGTCGAGGCGTACCAGGTCGCCCAGCAACGGCAGCCATTCTTGCATACCGGGGCCAAGCGCGGCCAGATGCATGGCGATCCGTTCTGCACGCGCATCGCTGCTCTCGCCAGCCACCAGGCAACAGAGCGATTTCAGAAATTCACCCCAGGCAGCGTACGGAATGCTTGCAGTATACGCGAGACAGGTCGCTGAGATGACCCGTACACCGCGGCTGTTCGCCAGTTCGACGAGTTCAGCGGCCAGCCGGCTCTTGCCAACGCCCGCCTCGCCAACCAGCCGCACCGCCCGTCCGGTGCCGGTAATCGCTGCATCCAGTTCCGCCGACAACCATGCCAGTTCGTGAGTACGCCCGATGAATGGCGCACGCCGCCCCATCAACTCGACAGGCGCTCCGTCGGCACCGCGCTCACCGCCTATCCGGCAGAGTTCCAGCGGCGCCGACTTCCCTTTCAGTGCCACGGTACCCTGCGGCTCGCACCGCATGCGCGGTGCTGCGGCAGCAAGCGCCGCACTGGCCCACACCTCACCCCACGGTGCTGCACTCATCACACGCGCGGCGCTATTCACCGCATCCCCCATCACCGTGTATTCCTTGCGCTCCAGACTGCCAACGTTCCCGGCAAAGACCGTGCCGGAATTCAGCCCGATCCGCTGGCGCAGGAACGCAATCGGCGTCGAATGGTGCGCCACGGAGTCGTGGCCGTCACTGTGCAACAATGCCTCGATCGCCGCATTCACCTCGTCCATGGCCGCTTGCATTGCCAGCCCGGCGCGCGCCGCCCGTTCCGCATGATCCTCATACGCCGCCGGCGCGCCAAAGATCGCCAGCAACTTGACGCCCTCTTCGGCGACATCAATCTTGTTGACGACCCCGCCATAGCGCTCGATCGCCTCCTGCATCGCCATGATGTAATACTCAAAGGCGCGGGCCGCATGATCGGACGGCAGCACCTCGGCGAGCATTTCGAGACCAACAACCTGGGCGAACAACGCCGTGACTGGGCGCAGATCGGCTTCAACCTGGGGTTGTTCAGGTGCTGCCACAATGCGGCTGAGCAACGCCGGTGGCATGTACGGGCTGATCCGATCAAGATCGTCCACCAGCGGCGCAATCGCCGCACTCGTCGCCTCATGCACGGCCAGGTCGGTAGCAGGCCCGGGTGGTAATGCCACCATCGGGGCCATCCGGTGCAGGCGCAGAAATCCATCCGGCAGCTCATCGCCCGGGGCATCACCCACCAGTTCACGGATGCGCCGCCCCAGCACCACTTCACCCGGCCCGGCAAGCGACTCCGCACGAGCCACGCCATTGACCACAGCGCCAAGCACCGCATAATGGAGCGCGTCCGGCCGGCCGGCACTGACCAGCGCCACCTGGCCGCTCTCGACACCAATATGCAGATGCATCGGAAACTCACCCACGCCGGCAATACTGCGCCCATATCCCCTGAGTGTTTCCTGCAACGCCAGTGCGGCACGGGCCGCAGTCTGCGGATGATGCGCATCATCAAACAGTACCAGCACGGCATCCCCGCCAAACGACACCAGGTCGCCGCCGTACTGCTCGATGACGTTGATCATCTGGGCAAAGAAACGATTGAGGAAGTCGGTGACCAGTTCGGTGCCTTCACGACCTAACGCGCTGAGCCGTTCGGCCAGCGCCGTCGAACCGGAGAGATCGGCAAACAACAGCGACCCTTCGACCCAGTGCAGCCACGGAGTCGCCCGGCGCTCATGCAATGCGCGCCGGATGATCTGGCGTGGCAGGTAGGTCGAGATCGTATACCTTGCCGCGACAAGGTGCACGAATGCCATCATGGCACGGTTACGTTCACGCAGTGCGGCGGGATCGGCACTGAACTCTGCCGGCAGATAACGCGCCAGCCGTTCAGGCGCAACACCGCCAGCATCCACCGAATCCAGCATACCCTGTGCATTGCGCTGCAACACTCTGCGGCTCCTGATCGCTACATCGTGTGTGCCAGATGCATTATAGCTGATAGTATTTTTATCGTTGCACACGCGTGCGCTGATTGTTTACTCTGGCGGCGGGGTGCGCAGCACCACGCGCGGAACGCCACCCTCAAATACGACAACCAGCGTGTTGGTGCGCAGTTGATCTTCTATCTCATGCCTCGCGACGACGATCGGGCGTGGGCGTGCGCCACATGTCAGGCGTACAATCGCTTCGGCGTGCGCGGCAGCTATCGGCGGCTCGACGATCAACATGCGGTTCAGTTGCCCGGCAGCACACTGTTGCGCCGCCAGGCGGCGTAGTTCTTCACCAGGGCGCGCACCGGCGGCAAACCGCGCCTCGCGTCCCTGTATTTCAAGCACTGCCGGCACGATCAGCAACAGAGCCACGGCCACGCCGGCAACACCGATGGCCAGACGTCTCCCGGGTGCCGGAGCGTGATTGCTGCCGGAATGTGGAACCTGACCAGGCGTGCCTGGAGCGACGACTACCCGAACCGCGCCCGCCGCCCATCGCCCCACATACAGCGCGATCATCAGCACCGGCAGATAGAGGTAGCGCGAATCAGGCGGCGAGGCGAATGGCGCGACCGGCAGCAGCGTGACAAGCAGCGCCAGCAAACCGGACGCCTGGCGCGCAACCGGCCTGCCGCGCCACAACCCGACCATCAGCGCCACGAGCCAGGCAATCGCCAGAAATGCGCCGAGGATCGGCAACCACGGCGCTTCGCCATTTTCTACACCCGGCAGCGGCGCAACCAGCAGACCCAGGCTACGCAGCGGATTGAGAACGAGCTGCGCGCCAATACCGTAACCATCGCTCCGTACCAGATAGTTGCGTGACGCCACACTCAAGGCTGCTGCCAGGTATGCCACCGTGATCAGCGCCGGCAAGGCCAGCAACGCTACCGCTGGACGCCGTTGCGCAATGCGTGCCGTTTCCCACTCGAGCAACACCAGTAACGGCAACCCGACCACGGCGCTTTCCTTGGAAAGGCAGGCCAGGCCCAATGCCACGGTTGCGGCTGCCACCCGGAAGCGACGCGCCGCAGGGCGATAGCACGAAGGCCCGGTGCACAACCAGAAGTGCGCTGCCCCCAGCAAGAACAGCGCCGCCAGCAACTCGCTCTGTGCCGACACCCACACGACGGCTTCGAACGGTGCCGGGTGCAATGCCATTATCATTGTTCCGGCAAGTACGCCAGCCCATGGCCAGAAGCGTGGATTGGCGCCAGGCGATCCGGCTGCTGCCAGCCGATAGACCAGCCCACCGGCCAGCAGAGCATTTGCTATATGCAGTACCAGCGAGACCATGTGATAGCTGCCGGCGTCGCTCCCGAAAAGACGCCACTGCATCCAGAACGCCAGCCAGATCAGCGGGCGATAGAAGTGCGATTCGGCGTCGGCGTCAAAGGCGCGCCCGACGACCTCCCGGAAAGAAAGCATGCGAACATTCAGCAACCACTGGAAGTCATCGGCAGCGAATGGGCGTCCCGGGAGGTCGCGGTAGCCGAGGATGGCCAGCAGGATGATACCGAATAGGATCAGAAGCGGGAACGCCGCCTGCTGGAGCCTACGTGCCATGTGACGGAGACACGGATCGCAGCGCGCACACAAACAGGCGCGATCGGCATCGGTCAATCACGCAGAGCGCCGATTTTTCGGCAGAGCCAGTCGAACTGATCATGGTTAAGGACATAGCAGGTAGCCGGGCCATCAGCCTCGGCATGAAGTAAGCCAGCGGCACACAGGATCTTCAAATGCTGGGAAAGCGTGGACTGCGCGCGCGCCATGCGTGGCGGAAGGTGCAACTGGATCTGGTTGCCGATGCAGCGCGGATGGTGCCACACATAACGCACAATTGCCAGGCGTACCGGGTTGGCAAGCGCCCGGCACATCGCGGCGAACCGTTCATCGTCCGATGTGTACACTGCCTCCATTGGCGGACCTTTCTCCGCCACACTTTACTCGCGTGAGTGCGTTTCTGTCAAGATATATCGTACCGATAAGTGTTCACAGGTGGGGTACATCTCTGTTACTGGCTGCGGCGTTGCGGCGCGGCAAAGAGGCACGTCCGCTTTTTCACGGGTGCAAAGCCAGCAGACGCGAGAGAAGTGTGCACCGTTACCTGAATCGGTCACCGTTCAGACTGAACATGGTCAGGAAGAGAAGATCAACTCGCGCCGCGCGAACGTATACACTGCCAGCGCCAGCATGCCGATCACCAGAAACAACTGAGCAACAGGAATTGCAATGGACACACCGCTGTAATCGCGACTCACCGAGATAGCAAAACCGGTAAACGCCGGCAGTAGCGGCGTGCTCAACACGGTGCGCAAAACATCCAGCCCGACCGCCACCGGCGCCGGCAGCGACGCCATCGTCGGGCCGCCGATCAGGCTCCCGGAAAAAGCCAGTGCAACCAGCGCAAGTACCGCCAGGCGCCACGGCGCGGGCAGGACGATCGGCGAGAGCAGGGTGAGTAACGCCGCCAGTAGTGCCAGGTTCAGCAAGAGTGGCGCCGTGCCAAGCAACCAGCCACGCAGATCCAGGCCGTCTACCGGGTTCGTCGCAGCAACGAGCAGGCAGATGACGCCGTAGACACCCCAGGTAACCGCCAGGATAGCCGTGTACAGGCCGAGCAGATATGGGCCGCGCCCCAGACGACGTGCCAGCAGCACATAGCCCGGCGGCCGGTCGCCCAGCGCGAGGATTGCCGATCCGGTGTAGAACGTCAACCCCAGGGTAAAGAGCCCCACGGTGGAAAAGAAATACTCCGGAGCCATCGGCGTCGTCCAGCGCCGGAAGAGCAGATAGAACGCAGCCGCTGTCGCCAGCGCCTCGACCATGATGCGCCCGGAACGCAGATACTCGATGAGCGTGAAGACGGCAAATTGTAGCGTGCGATGAAGAGCGCTCATGCATCGCTCTCTGGTTCACTGCGCTGGCGCCCTTCTTCACGGCTCAGCAATTCACGAAGCAGTGTATCACCCGTGCCGGATGGTCCCGGTGGCGGCGGAACGATCGCATCAGGCGATGGTTCCATCGCCTGAGACGCGCGATCCGGCGCCTTCTCACCACGCACAGCGCGCAGGTAAAACTCCTCGATCGGGCGGTGCTGCGGCACGAGGCTGAGAATGGCGACCCCGCCATCGAGCAGCGCGCGCAATACCCTGGCCTGGAGCGCCGGCGTGTTGGGTGCCAGCGTAATCTCCTGGCCGATGCAGCGTACTGCCGGCGAGAATGATGCCAGCATCTCGGCCATGCCTGGCGGCAGCGCCTCCACGGTGATGACCACACTACCGCCGGGACCGCGCAGCCTATGCATCTCGGTCTCCGCCGCAATACGACCGGCATGCAGGACGCCGATCCGATCACAGAGCAACTCCGCCTCATCGAGGAAATGCGTCGCCATGAAGATAGTGCAGCCGCGTGTGCGCACCCGGTCAAGCAGCGCAATCACATCGTGCTGGCCGCCCGGGTCGAGACCGGATGTCGGTTCATCTATCAGCAGCAACTCCGGTTCACTCAGCAACGCCTGAGCGATACCGATCCGCTGCAGCATGCCACGTGAAAACGTGCTCAACTGCCGATCGGCGACCGCAGTGAGGCCAACCGCCCCAAGTTCAGCATTGATGCGGCTGCTCAGCGCCGCACCGGAGAGGTTGCTGAACCTTCCCAGGTAATGGAGATACTCACGAGCCGTGTAGCGTGTATGGTACCGTAAGCGTTCCGGCACATAGCCGACACGGCCATCGATCCGTTGCAACTGGTTGCTGCCCAGCACACGCAGCGTACCGCGATCGGGGCGCAGAAAGCCGAGCATCACATGGATCAGCGTGGTCTTTCCCGATCCATTCGGCCCCAGCAACCCGTAGACCGTGCCGCGCATCACATGCAGGCTCACGCCGCGCAAGACCGCCACGTCTTCATACGCCTTATGGACATCCTCAATCTCAATAACATTCATACTGTTATGTCAATGCCAGGTACAACACACCGGCAATCCCAACCGGCAGAGCGCGCCAGAGGCACCAGCGCAACGCCATGTGCAGTGTGAAGCGCGGCAATGCCAGGCGAACCTGCCGCAATCCCAGCGTTATCACGACGAACAATCCCAGCGCCAGCAGCAGCGCCGGCACAGGTTGCACAATAGCCGGCCCCGGGATCACGGCGGCGACCAGAAGCGCCACGGCAAGGCCACCGCGCACGTGGCGCGCCAGGCATGCCAGCCAGCGCGCCATGGCATCGGCGCCTTCCTCCGCGCCGGCAGGCGCAAGGGTATCGTCAGGCGCAAACGGGCCAACCCCTGCCGCGGCGGCAACTGCCATCAACCCGGCAACCAGCAACAGCCCGCGCCCCGGAAGTTCATGTGCTTCCCAGCCTGCACCGCCCCACAGGGAACCACCGATCACGAGCCACAATACGATGCGACCTCCTGCACTGATCTGGGCATCGCGCAACGCTGCCCGCATAGCCAGCGGCGACGGCGCCAGCAGACCGGCAAGGAGCGGCGCAAGAAACGCGCCCTCAACCATGACCCACACCAGCAACGGATGCCCGACCCAGTTGCTGGCGCCGGCCGGGTGCAGTGGCCAGGGCAATAGCGCCATTGATAGCACCGCGAGCACGACACTCACCAGCGTCACAAGGGCATCGACGCTCAACGGCAGGCGTTGCTCCGGCGGGCGCAGCCTGATTCTGTCACCGGCCGCAATCGCCGCAACCAGTGCGCCAAAGCCAACCGCCAGCACAGGCGCAAGCAGCAGTGTGAGCACCAATCCCATGAATGATGCAGCCACCTCAGCCCTCATCGCTGGCGGCAACACGACGTATCATGTCTGCGATCTGCACCGCTGACGGCGGGCAGCCATCGAGTTTCAGACGCGCGGTCACCGACGCGAGCTCTGCCAGCCCGCCACGCCCAAACGGATGCCCGTCGATGGCACAGCGCCCGACCGCCAGCACCGGCACGCGACCATCGAGCTCTTGCAACAGTGCCAGCAGCGCACGCCTGGCCCCCGCCGTGACGGGCCCGGTGATCATCAGCACATCGGCATCAAACGGTGTCGCGGCCCAGGCGATATCCACGGCAGCATCAATCGCCGCCGCGATTTCCAGATCGCATCCGCCGCATGATCCTGTATTAAGACGATAGACCTGGAGCATGTTTCAACACCTGGCAGGTGTTATACCCGGTTGCATTCAGACATACAACGATCGGTCGAGACGGCATGCCCCCTGCGCTACACCGCTGCACGGCTCCTCAGGGTCCTGTGAACCTGGACGATCGACTGCTACCCGGGATGACACACAGATTACAACTCACGGACGAATGTCAGTCCGCGGATCATGTCGGTAATCATCGCCAGCAGCGGTTTCGGGTAGAGACCGATCGCCAGGCACCATGCCAGTAAGAGCACCACGGCCAGAGCAACAACCGGCGGCTCGCGCTCCAGGCGTCGTTGCGCCGGCAGGTCAACCTCGGTCATCCCAAGCAGACGTGGCGTTTCTTCCACCGGTTGATCCTCCGGCGCGCCGAGCAAGCGTTGATGGGCCAGGCGTGCCAGCGCGAGCAACCCTAGCGCCGTCGCACCAACCAACAACCCCAGGAACACGATATCATTGCGCGCCGCTACATCGTAGAACAGCATTTTGCTGGCATAACCGCTGAATGGCGGCAAACCAAGCAACGCCAGGCCACCACCCAGGAGACCGGCGCCACCAACCGGCCAGCGCCAGAGCAGATCGCGCCGCACGACATTCGGTGCTCTGCCGTCCGGCTGTTCCAGTAGCGCCAGTGAGAGCAGGAGCAATGGCACGGCCAGAATCTGGTTGAATGTTTCAAAGACCGCACCCGCCAGGCCCGCAGGTGTGATCGTCGCCAGCCCGAACAGCACCATCCCGGCATTATAGACGACCAGATAGCCAGCCACGCGGCGCGGGCGATCCTGCACCAGCGCCATCAGGCCCCCGGCCAGTGCAGCCAGCGCTCCCAGCCATGCCAGCAGTGCCAGGCCATGTTCATTTTCGGCAACGATGACCGGGAAGAACTGAAATACACTGATCAGAAACAGCAGGCCAGTTGTGTTCAGGACAATAATCACCAGGGCTGCCACCATGGGCGCAGCATGTTCGACCAGATCAGGTAGCCAGGAGTGGAATGGCGCCACCGCCAGGCGCAGGCCAAACCCGACAGCCAGGAGAGCAAGAACGATCCGTGGCGGCTCGACTTGCTGCGGCATCACGCCTGGCCGGTACATATTGATCAGTATGAACCCCATGTACATTAACACACCGGCAATTGCCATCAATACCAGGTATTTGAGCGCCGAAGCGATGACTGCCGGCTCAACCAGCAACGACGAACCTGTCGGCAGATCGACGATCGCCAGCACCGAGAGCAGACCGGCGCTGACCAGCAACAGTGCTGCGACGAACGGCTCCTGAAGCAACAGGACGATCGTTGATGCCAGCCCGATGATCATAAGCGCAATCGGCAGGTAATTCTCGCCATGGGGCAACCGCCATGTTGTGACGAACATCAGCGCGGTTACTGCCGGAACGACGATCAGGAAGAGTTGACCGAGCGGGTCAAGGTTCAGCGTCAGGCCTAGCAGGCGCACTGGCTGATCGACCGGAATGAAGACCGCCAGCGCAACTTGTGCGAGCATCGTCGCCACTGCCAGCACAATAACCAGCCGTGTCTGTGTGCGCAACAAGAAACAACTTGCACCGATGGCGACAGGAAAGGTTATCAGTAGAAGATAGGGCATACGTGCCGTACTGGACCCGATACAACAATGACCGTTCCGTGGGTAAAGGTGCACCAGCCTCGTGAAGCAGTTCGCCTCTCGTCTCCTGTCATCTCAGCGCTGGTACAACTCCGCCAGATCGAGCGTCTTCAGGCGACCGTACAACAGGCCGCTCAAGTAGGCGACGGACAACGCCAGCACGATGGTAGTCAGGCTCAACAACGCCAGCGGAAACACCTGAACTGTACTGGCCACCGCAGTATAGACCAGGTCGACACTGCTGACGATCAGAAGCAAGCCAAGCCCGATTTTCAGCATGTCACCAGCGATGACAATCGTGAACAGGCCGGTCAATCCCAGCCAGTACCACGCAAAGTCGACCTCCTGGCTACCGATGGGGTAGAGGCGCGGCAGCGCCAGGCTTGCAAGCGCCACCAGCACCAGTGCCCAGAACGGCACGATATACTCCGAGATGCGAAACGGTTCGCTGGCCCGCTGCCGCTGCGCGCGGCGCGCGGCGCGGCGCAGTTCGGTCAATGAAAACTCGTCAAGTTCCTCCAGGTTATACTCGCGCGAGAATGTGATGGCCGTAATCGCCAGAATGGCACTGGCAGCGAGCCCTGTGACCAGTTTGACCACAACCGTTGTGCTGAGTGTGCGTGCGCCAAATGCCAGATCAGGGGTAATAAACTGCTGCTGTGCGAGGAAGAGTACCACGCACAGGTAACTCGCCAGCAGCGCCGGCACGGTCACGCGCCAGTCGCGCAACAGCAGGATCATGCCACTGGCGGCGGCCATACCGACAATCGTCCAGTTGATCGCAAGTGTTGGCATCATTATCACCCGGCGGAAAACACCAGAATTATCACGATCAGCACAACCACCACAACTGCCAGGTAATAGCGTTTCCCCAGCACCAGCAGGCCCTGGCGTACCCACGGCTCAATCCACGCGACGACCAACCGCGACCGTACAGAGGCTGCTGGTGCGGCAAGCCATGCTATGCCGTACAGTGCTGCGCCGGCGGAATCAGGGGTCAGTACTCCATTGAGGCGCTCGTCTGCTGGCGGCGCCCGGCGCAACCGGGCGCGCCGGGCCAGTACCGACAGGACAATCAGCGCACCTGACGCGCCTGCCGTGGCAATCTGCCCCATGAGCGCCGGCAGGCGGGGCGTGGTGGTCGCCGCCGGCGCCAGTTGAGCCTGCATCGCTGCAAACCAGAGATCCCACGTCGCGCCGGGCACGGCACCCATGACCAGGAGCGGCGCAGCCACGGTCACTGCCACGATACCGGTCACACTGGCTGGTGCCGGCGCCGGCGCCAGTGCCGCCACTCGCCAGAACACCGCAAGCGGCGCGACCAGCGCCAGCGCCAGCATACCACTGCCGGCCAGCAGCGGTGCAACGACCCACGGCGCCATAGCCATCGCAGCGTCAAGTAGCCAGAGCCTGGGCCACATACCCCACGTCCCCGGAACCCCGACACTTGAGGCGGCAGCAATCAGAACACCCAGGCTCGCCAGCCACAATGATGCGTCAGGACGGAGCATCATCAGATCATTACTGTCGGTGCGACGCTCAAGCGCGACAACGCCGATCATCAAAGCCAGCGTCGTCAGCACGGCATTCGCCACCAGGCCGGGAGCGACGGCCGCAAAGGCTGCTTCGCCGCAACCGGCGCACACCACCACCAGCCCGAGCTGCGCGCTGAATTGCGCGACGACGATCTGGCGCAACGCTCGTGACCAGAGGGCGCGTGCTGCGGCGCTGAGCACTGCCAGCAAGCCGATGGCCAGCAGCATCCCGCGACTCTCATCACTGAGCGACGCAAGCTGGCCCGGCAACAGCCGGAGCAACGCCACCGCGCCGGCCAGTGGCAGGCCCAGCGGCACAAACACAGCCAGCGCCGCCGGTGCCATGCCTGCTGCCGCGATGGTTGTATGCGCCGGCGCAAAACCACACAGTAGCAGCGCCGCCATGACCGCGCATCCCACAATGATTGCCGACGCCTGACCTGTGCCGCCGGCACGCTCGACCAGTGCCGCCACCAGTAATGCCAGTGCCGCAGCACTGCCCCCAAGCGCCAGCGTGAGTGGAGCCATGGATCCTGCCAGTGCTCCGCTTGCACGTAGCGCAGTGAACCATGTCACTCCTACAACCACCGGTATGAACGGCAATAAGAGCGGCGTGTCACACATAACCCCTGACGCCAACACCGCCAGCCCGGCCAGGAGTGCTGCAAACATGCCGCCAAAACCACGCAGATCGGGAGGCAACGCCAGCGCGGCGCTCACTATGGCGGCCACCCCTCCAGCGTAAACGAGCAACGCCAGCGGCCAGCTCACCGCATCAAGCGTGAGCGTCAGCACCAGTGCATCCTGCTCAGGCAACCACATCCACGCATGCGCGATCACCGTCTGCGGCAACCCCCGCGACAGGCGATCCCCGGACAGCAGCAATGCACTGAGCAACAGCGTCCCTGCACCCCCAAGAGCAGCAGAACGCGTCGCAACCCGGCGGTTCAATGCCAGAAGTGATACCATGCCGGCAAGCGGCAGAACAAGCGCCAGAAGTGTCATCTGTCCTGTCACTGCTCCGCGCAGGCCACGCACACATCGGCCGACGCGATAATCGCCATGACGTTATCCATCTGCGCCGCGCTCAGCAGCGTTCGCGCCAGGAGTCGATCGAACTGCCGCGGCGTATCAATCTGTACCCGTGTCAGGCGCACACCATCGCTCTCAAGGGCGTAGCGAATGGCACCACGCGGGCCTTCCACCGAGACGCTCGCCTGCCCACGCGGTAATTCGCCCGGTAGCTCGACGACGCTCCTCCCTTCAGGCAGACGCTGCAGTGCGGCATCAACCAGCTTGATGGCTTCATACGCTTCGAGGAGGAACACCAGCAAGCGCGCATACACATCGCCCCCTTCCTGCACAATCGGGTGAAAGCCGAGCGATTCATACGCTGCATAAGGATGGTCCGCCCGCACATCGCGCGGAATACCTGAAGCGCGCGCCAGTGGGCCGCGCACACCGAACTGCTCGGCTGCCGCGCGTGGCAGCGCACCCACGTCAATCGTGCGTGCCAGCAGGAAACGCTGGTCGATCAAGCGGTCGATGAAACGATAGAGCGCAGCGCCAATCTCGGGCAACGCCGCAAGCACGGCATCTCGATCGGATGGCGCCGGGTCGCGCCGCAATCCGCCAGGCGCACACACTGCAGCAACAATACGCCCACCGGCGATAGATGCCAGCAGATTGCGGAGTTGCTCACGAAACGCATCAAGTGCCGTACCGCGCGGTTTCATACCGATCGCGTGCAACACCGCAGCAGCGGCACGCAGGTGGGAAGCGGCTCGTTCGAGTTCAGCAATGGCGGTGCGAAGCAATGATGCGCGCACTTCGACATTCAGGCCACAGAGTTGTTCAACGGCCTGGCAGAAGGCAAGCGAGTGGGCAAACGAACATTCGCCGCAAATACGAGCCACCAGATGTAATGCATCGGGCAATGACAGACGCGACAACCGTTCGGCGCAGCCGCGCTCATTGAAACCGCCCTGATACTCGACATCGACGACACGTTCGTCGGCGATGCGCAGAATGAAGCGCTGTGGACCAGGCCACGCAGGGTGGAAAGGCCCCAGCGCTATGGAATATGACACACTCGATCTCACTTCCCTGTGTACCGGGCGAGCATTATACCATCACACACCACCGCCTGCCGCAGGAGTAATCTCCAGAAAGATCGGCGTCATGCGACGTACCCACCAGAATACGCCAAAGAGCCAGAAGAGCACACCATACTTGCGTGCCAGCGCCTGGCGTCCTTGCTCTGCTTCGCGCGGATCGAGAATACGCGCCTGTGCCTCGACCGTCGCGCCAAGTGGCTTGCCACGCGCGTCGCTCGGCGCCAGTTGCACGCGCGGATTGGCGCGAATGCGCCTGGCCTTGCCAGAGGAAGCGAAGGTCACAACAAACATACGCTCGCCTTCGAGCGCAAACCAGACTGGCGTCGGCACAGGCTGGCCATTCTTACGGAACGTGGTCAGGTTCATGTATTGATGGCCGTTGAACATGGTAAAAACAGCCGGTGTTGTCATTGATTCAACTCCTTACTGGAACCCACCGCTTGTCGATGCAATGCCGCGTTCCGCTCGAATACGCGCTTCATAACCGCTTGCGCGGTAGGCGTTGAGCGGATCGACCGGCACGCCCATTTCTTCGCGCACCTGTGCCAGCAGTGGGCGCACATCGAGCCGGAACGCATCGCTCAGCACGCGGTGCGCTTCGAGAACATCTCCGGTCTGTTGTGCCAACTGCAGTTTGCCGCGCGGCAGGCACAATGCCTTGGCGTATGCTTCCTGACAGTTCATCACCGAGTAGATCATCGGCGCGATTTTCCCCTCGACATTATGGCACTGGTCGAGCATGTACGCCACGTTGAGCGCCGTTGCGCGTGCCGGCTCATCAGCACCGAGTTCGGCAGCCACAAGCTCGTTATAGATCAAGAACAACTCGAATGGATTAACGCTCCCGACAATCAGATCGTCGTCGGCATACTTGCGATTGTTGAAGTGAAAGCCGCCCAGCCTCCCCTCGTCGAGCAAGAATGCAACAATCTGCTCAATGTTGACTCCCTGAGCGTGGTGACCGAGATCGACAAGCACCTGGGCCTGTGATCCGAGTTTGAGGCACCAGGCATATGCCGTGCCCCAGTCAGGAATATCGGTGCTGTAAAATGCTGGTTCGAAGAACTTGTATTCGATCAGCATGCGCCCGCCAGGCGGCAACTTCTGGTACACCACGCTCAGCGCTTCCTCGAAACGCCGCTTGCGTATGCGCAGGTTATCCTGCCCGGCGAAATTGGTCCCGTCAGCAAACCACAGGCTCAGGGCGTGGCTCTTGACCTTGCTCATAATCTCGCAGCATTCGAGTACATGGTCGAGTGCCTGCTCGCGTACCGCGCCATCCGGATTGCCAAATGAACCCAGCCGGTATGCGTCATCCTGGAAGACATTCGGGTTGACGGCGCCAATCATGATGCCCTGCGCCTCGGCGTACTGGCACATCGCCGTGTAATCGCCATCTTCCGGCCTGTCCCATGGAATATGAATCGCGACCGATGGAGCAATGCCGGTCAGGCGATGCACCATGGCGGCATCATCAAGTTTCTGGCGCGTCGTGACGGCTGCACCGGGCCAGGCAAACGCCTTGAAGCGCGTCCCGCTGTTGGCATACCCCCAGCTCGGCGTCTCGATCTTCTGTCGTTTGAGGGCCGCTTTCACTCCATTGATGTCAGTGCCATCCGCCGCGAGTTGCTCGGCGAGCAGATCATAGGCCGCGTGGTGTGCTGTCATGATCCGTATCTCCCTTATGCCAGGTAAAAGACTTGCTCCAGCCGGAGAAATCCTTCGTCGGGACGGCGATCGCCAAGCCCCTCAAAAAATGGCGCCATCTCGGCCTGCCAGCGCCGATTGACTTCGCGCGCGGCCATGCCATCCAGTGCAGCCTGTAGATCGGGCGTCTCAAAATATCCTACCAGCAATCCGTCATCGCGCAGGAAGAGTGAGTAGTTGTGCCAGCCAGTCTCACGCAACGCCTGCAGCATGTCGGGCCAGACGTCCTGGTGGCGCCGCTTGTACTCCTCGATCCGGTCGGTCTTGACTTTGAGCAAGAAGCAGATCCGCTCCATAACAACCACCTCTCTGTGTCCTGACCCCTCACGCACCCGCCAGCAGCAGATCATGCCGCATCACGTCGCCGGTTGTTGCGTCATACACCGCGCAGGTGGCAGCGCCATACAACTCGCCCATGACTTCGCCCGGGTTGACGAGTGTCATCGCGCCGCGGCGTATCACGCCATACTGGTGGTTATGCCCACAGCATACCAGCCCATAGCGCCCACTGTCGAGCAGCGGTCCGGCAACCTCCGGGTAGTGGGTTACGGCGACCTTCAGGCCATGCAGTTCAAGTTCGGCGAATGCGCCGTGAATGGTCACATGCGGGAAACGTGCCGCCGTCGCAGTCAGACGAAACAGGTCGCCGTCATTATTGCCGAACACAACGTGGATCGGCCCGGCAAAACCCTCGCCGAGCTGACGCATGATGAATGGCGAACACAGGTCACCACAACAGATTAGGGCGTCCGTGCCACGCACCCGATCCAGCGCCGTCGCCAGTCGAGCAATATGATCATGGATGTCCGAAAGGATTGCAAGACGCATCGATCCTCCTCACTTAATGGCGAACCGAAAAACGCGACGCCCCCTGTCATTGCGCGGAGCGTCAGTGACCGCCTGTCATTGCGCGGAGCGTCAGCGACGACGCGGTCTCCGCTCGCACGGCGAGATTGCGTCGCTATCGCGCGCACTGACCCGGAAGATGGGTGCGTGCGTCGCTATCGCGCGCACTGACCCGGAAGACGGGTGCGTGCGTCGCTATCGCGCGCACTGACCCGGAAGACGGGTGCGTGCGTCGCCGCACGCGCACTGACCCGGAAGATGGGTGCTTGTGTCGCTATCGCGCGCACTGACCGCCAGCCATCGGTTCTTCGGATAGACACGACGTGCACGACCTTGCACATCAGGCTCAACGCACCACACACCCCCCGCCCAACCTCCCCCGCCGGGGGGAGGAGCCGGACTCCCGCCCCCAGCGGGGGCGGGTTGGGGCTCTCAAGGGTAGAGTTTTTCAGCAGTCGGTGGCATGGTGTCAAGGGTTTTTGAAGGTGCGGCATGCTTCTGCTACGATATGGTTACCACACCCAATCGTCAGCAGGAGGATCCATG
>JACAEQ010000050.1 GCA_013388755.1 Chloroflexota bacterium | reverse complement strand
CGCCCGCCCCCCCCCCCCCCCCCCCCCCCCCCCGTCCTGTCTGCCAAAGGCACAATCAGCAAAACTCTAACGAAACGTTAGCATGCACATTCCTGGTTTCTTCGCTATCATAACCGGTGGATATCGCAAGATCGCAATGAACTCGGGCTGGATGGATGCACCTGGTATCCAGCCTGTGCTCGTGTTCACTCGATGTGTTTGCCTGGAGAGACCAGAATGACCACAGAAACCGAAGTCACACCCCATTCGCCCACGCCGGTGCCGTTTCGCGCCGAGGTGCGGCAATTGCTCAACATTCTGGCGCATTCGCTCTATACCGATCGCGAGATCTTTCTGCGCGAGTTGATCTCGAACGCATCCGACGCGCTGCACCGCGTGCAGTTTGAGATGCTGACCAACCAGGAGGTTCGTGATGCGGATGCCGAACTTGAAATCCGTATCAGCGTCGATAAGGATGCAAAGACGATCACCATCAGTGATACCGGTATCGGTATGACGCGCGAGGAACTGATCGAAAACCTCGGAACAATCGCGCATTCCGGCACGCGCGCCCTGATCGAACAACTCGAAGCTGCGCAGCGCTCGAATATCATCGGCCAGTTTGGTGTCGGCTTCTATTCGGCATTCGTCGTCGCGGATGAGGTGACGGTCATCTCGCGTTCGTATCGCCCCGATGCGGAGGCAGCGCTCTGGCGTTCCCAGGGCGGCGATAGCTTCGCGATTGATGCTGCGGAACGGGAGCAACGCGGTACGACGATCGTGCTCAAGCTCAAAGAAGAAGCGCACGAATTTGCCGATGAGTGGAAGCTGCGCCAGATCATTCGCCGCCATTCGAATTATGTCGCCTTCCCGATCTATGTCGGCGATCAACGCGCCAACGAAACTGTCGCGCTCTGGCGGCAACAGCCGCGGCAGGTCGAAGCATCACAGTACAACGAGTTCTATCGCCAGATGACCTTCGACTTTGAGGACCCGTTGCTGCACCTCCATCTCTCGACCGAGGCGCCGCTGGATCTGCACGCGATTCTGTTTGTGCCGGCAAAGCGTGAGCGCGGCCTGATCGAGCGTCGCATGGAAGGGAAGATTCGTCTCTACTCGCGCAAGGTGCTGATCCAGGAGGAAGCAAAGGATCTTCTGCCAAATCACTTCCGCTTTATCGAGGGCGTGGTGGACAGCGAGGATCTCCCGCTCAATGTGTCGCGCGAAGGAGTGCAACGCGACAGTGGCCCCAATCGCGATCCGATCGTGCAGCGGATCAGGAAGTCGCTGACCGCCCGGTTGACGAAAGAATTGCTCGAACTGACCGAGAAGGATCCTGCGAAGTACGCCGTGTTCTGGAACGAGTTCAGCCCGTTCATCAAGGAAGGCGTGGCGACCGACCCGGCAGCACGTGATGATCTGCTACCGTTGTTGCGCTTCAATACGACGACGTCCGGTGATCAACTGGCATCACTGACCGACTATAAGGAGCGCATGATCGAAGGCCAGAACGAGATCTATTACGTCCTGGCTGGCGACCTTGAGAGCGCGCGGCGCAGCCCGCACCTCGACGCACTCGCCGACCGGGGTATCGAGGCACTGCTGCTGCACGACGTGATGGATGGCTTCATGCTCGGCGGGTTGCGCGACTACCAGGGGCTAAAACTGCGCAATGTGGACGATCCGAACCTGTCGCTGCCGGGCGAAGCACCGAAACCCGACGTGTCCGTCAGCGATGAACAGTTTGCCAGGCTGGTGACGGCATTCAAAGAGACCCTGGGTGACCGCGTTGCTTCCGTGCGCGCCTCCAATGTCCTGCGCCACAACCCGCTGCGCCTGGTGTCGCCAGAGGACCAGCATAACCGCGAGATGGCACGCATCCAGCGCATGCTCGACCGTGACTTCAAAGTTCCGCCGAAGATTGTCGAACTGAACCGCGGCCACGCGCTGATTGCGGACCTGGCGCGGCTGGTGGAATCAGGGACGAACGAGGCGCTGGCGCGTCACCTGATTGAGCAGATGTACGACAGCGCACTGCTACTCGAAGGGCTCCACCCGAACCCGGCCGACATGGTCGGGCGGATTCAGGCGCTGATGGAGGCCGCCGCCCGCCGGTCGGGCTAAACTCGACGGCGCCGTCTTTCCTTTGGCAATGTCGAGATGCCTGTTGTCAATCGACGTCTGATCTGCAGGTCTCGTTCATGGGTTAAGCGACTCGTGCGTTGCCGTGGCGAGGTAGATTGTGCGTTCAGCGATATTGGTGGCGCGGTCGGCAACGCGTTCGAGTGTGCGAGCGATCTCGATTGTCGCCAGGCCGGCGTCGAAGGCGGCAGCATCATTGAGGGGGGCACCGCGTACGGCTGCTACGATGGCATGCCGGAGAACATCTATCTGGTCATCGAGGGGGGCAATGCCGCGCGCTGCCGACACATCTTCAGCGGTAAATGCGGCAATACTGGCGGCGAGGATCTGCTCAGTCAATGCACCGAGACGCTGGAGTTCCGCCAGTGCCGGCAGCGCGTGGTTGACGGCCCTGGCCTGGGTCACATGCGCTGCAATCTGTTTGGCATAATCACCAATGCGCTCGAGTTCGCCGGCAACCATCAGGATCGCGACAACGCGTCGCAGGTCGCGTAGCATCGGCTGCCACTGAGCGAGCAGGCGAGTTGCCTGCTCCTCGACATCCTGCTGCAGCGCATTGATATCGGCATCATCTTTGACGATCTGCGCCGCACCGATTGCATCGGAACGGCGCAAGGCCAGCAGGCTATCATGGAGCGCGCCGGAAACGCGGCGCGCCAGCCCATCGAATGTATTGCGCAGACGCTCGTAATCATGCTGGACACGGTGCATGCCGATCACACATTATCCGAAGCGCCCGCTGATATAATCTTCCGTTCGTTTATCGGTCGGTGATGTGAAAATCTGATCGGTCGGGCCATACTCAACCAGCTGGCCGGCGCGATCCGAGTCCATCAGGAAGAACGCCGTCAGATCCGAGACGCGCCCGGCCTGCTGCATATTATGGGTCACGATAATAATGGTGTAATCGCGGCGCAATTCCATCATCAATTCCTCGATTTTGAGCGTTGAAATCGGATCCAGCGCCGAACACGGCTCGTCCATCAGAATAACTTCCGGCTGGACCGCCAGCGCGCGAGCAATACAGAGTCGCTGTTGCTGACCGCCGGAGAGCGCCGTGCCCGGTTGTTTCAGCTTATCCTTGACCTCGTCCCAGATCGCCGCGCCGCGCAGTGCCCGTTCCACCAGTTCGTCGGCTTCGGCCTTGCTGCCGCGCCAGCCATTGATTCTCGGGCCGAACATGATGTTATCGTAAATGCTCTTGGGGAATGGGTTTGGTTTCTGGAACACCATACCGATGCGCCGCCGCACCTCCACCGGATCGACGCCCGCGCCATACACATTCTTGCCATGGAACAGTATCTCGCCTTCGAGTCGCGCGCCGGGGATCAGGTCATTCATGCGGTTGATCGAGCGCAAGACGGTGCTTTTGCCGCAACCCGACGGCCCGATGAACGCCGTGATTTTCTGGCGCTGAACCTGCAGATTGACATTCTTCACGGCGCGAAACGACCCATAATAGATATGCGCATCGCGCAGTTCAATCGCGTATTTACCATTCGCCGCCGCAGCGGGTGTCATTGTCTCAATGGCGGTCATCAGTAACTCCTCTGGAAACGATTGCGCAACAGGATCGCGGTCGCATTCAGGGTCAGCAGCGTAGTGAGCAGCACAATAATCGCCGCCGCTGCGATACTGCGGAATTGCGCACCGGGCTGCGACGTCCAGTTATAGATCTGGATGGGGATAACCGTGAACTTGTCGAAAATACTATCCGGGCTAAAGACAATAAATGTCGAAGCGCCAATCACAATCAGCGGCGCGGTTTCACCAATCGCGCGCGACATGCCCAGAATGGTACCGGTTAGAATGCCGGGTAACGCATTGGGCAGCACATGATTCGAGATCGTCTGCCATTTGGTGGCGCCAAGCCCATACGATGCCTGGCGTAGCGATTGCGGCACGGCGCGAATGGCTTCGCGGGCATTAATGATGATTAATGGCAATATCAGCAATGCCATCGTAAAGCCGGCGGAAATGATGGTTCGACCGTTTGAGTCGGTGACACCGAACATGGCGCCGCTGGTGAATGGCTCCAGCGCTCGTACAAAAATCGCCAGTCCGAGAATACCATAGATAATTGACGGCACCCCCGCAAGGTTGTTGATATTCGTCTCTACAAGACGATAGTACCAGTTATCGCTGGCGTACTCCTCGAGATAGATCGCGCCAAAGACACCCACGGGCACGGCAAGGAGCATGGTGATCACAATGACCCACAGCGACCCGAGGATCGCGTTGCCGATCCCCGCCAGTATGGGGATGCTACTCATGGGACGGCTCAAGAATTCGCGATTGATCCAGCTGTGGAACTCAAGCTCGGCGCGTGGGTATTTCTCGCGTGTCTCAGCTTCAATGCGTTCGCGATCAAGCAATGACTCGGTCAATTTGTAGACTGCGACGACCTCACGCCCAACCACGCGCTCTTCCACCAGCGCGAGCACGCTCTCTTTGCTGCGTTCGCTGAACGGCTCATCACGATCGAAGCGTCGGAACAGGCCGGACGAGATGTTGGCACGCAGAATCTCGGTCAGTTCTTCTTTCGATAACTCCGCAAGCGGCCGATCAGCCAGTGTATCCGGGTCAACCTTGGTCTGTACCACAATATAGCCAAAGGCATCATCCACGATGGTATAGAGCAATGTCGCCAGGGCAACAATCCCGATTATGAGCGATGAAAGAAACAGGATGCGCCAGACGGCGCCACGTATGCGACGCCCGGCAATATTCTTCGAGATGGCGTCGCCTTCCGGCAAATAGCCGATTGCACGACCAGCGGGCTGTCCAGACTCGGCACTCATTCATACACCTCGCGGAAGCGCCGCACAACCCAACCACTGATCAGGTTAAGCAGCAGCGTTACAAAGAACAGCACCAGTGCAATCGAGAAGATACTCGTGTACTGAATACTGGCATAACTGATGTCGCCACCACTGATGCGGGCAATATGGCCGGTCATGGTCTCGGCAGCCTGAAATGGATTGAAGGTGAATTTCGGTCCCGCGCCGGATGCCAGCGCCACGATCATCGTTTCGCCAACCGCGCGCGACATTGCGACAATCACCGCCGCGAAAATGCCCGACAGCGCAGCCGGCACGACGACCCGCGCCGCCGTTTCGAGCCTGGTCGCCCCAAGGCCATACGAGCCCTCGCGCAAGGAACGCGGCACGGCACTGAGCGCATCCTCGCTCATAGATGCCACCAGCGGCAGGATCATGATCCCCATGGTCAGCCCGGCCGAGAGCATGTTGTAAATTTCAACATTCTCCTTGCCAAAAAGATTCTGCAGAATAAACGGGGTGACGAAGGTTAGCGCGAAATAGCCATAGACGACGGTTGGAACACCTGCCAGAATCTCGAGAATGGGCTTGAGATAGCCGCGCGAGCGCGGCGTGGCATACTCGCTCAGATAGACAGCCGCACCAAGACCCAGCGGCACTGCGACCAGCAATGCTATCAGACTGGTGATCATTGTTGCTGTCATCAGTGGCCAGATGCCAAAACGACCGGTTTCCGGCTGCCATGTTGTTGTGCCAAAAAACTCACCGATGTCCACTTCGGGGGAGCCGAAGAAGAGCCATGCCTCTCGAAACAATACAATGACGATCGCTGTGGTGGTGAATATCGATATCCCACCACACAGGTACGTGATTGCCTGAATCACGCTCTCACTCAACCGGCGTCTGCCGCGTAAATCGATTTCACCTGGCACAACGCCTGTGACACGTTCAATTTTCACGCTTGCTTCTTGTTCCATACTAAGGATCCTTCCTGAGTCTTGTGGTAGTTCATAGTATTTCAGTCAACAATTTTATAAATGGTTGCTCATTTGGGGCTTTTGTTTGCTCTTCCAGTATAGCACGGTCGCACACGGACAGCTCAATAAACGAATTACACGGTCACCCGCGCAGCGTGGTACATCCTTACGCGCCTGGCGAAAGATGCACCGTCACTGAAATGCAAGCTATCCGCCGGACCTCCAGGCTGCGTCTCGCGTACACACAGACGTTGCACAGCCTCTCAATAACACACTATCGGCGATGACTCAGACAATGAATACTGCTGGCTGCGACAACACGATTGTTGCAGCCAGCAGCGGTTACACGCCATTCCGATAATTCTACTTCATCGCGTTCAGCCAGTTCTGCCTGGCGGTCGCGACGGCAGCCTCCGATGCCGGGAAATAGCCGACATCGAGGATTTCTTCATTCATGAACGAGAGATAGAAGTTGATGAAGGCGGCGACCTG
>JACAEQ010000046.1 GCA_013388755.1 Chloroflexota bacterium | reverse complement strand
GGCGTATGTGAAAGGTATTGCCCTTAGAGCCTATCCGAACACCAGATGGTCACTGTCATGGCGAGCGCGCGCGAAGCAATCTCCTCGCGCGCCGCTCGATTGCTTCAGCCACGCTGCGATCGCTACACGCTGTAGCTGGCGCTCCTCGCCATGACAGCAGGCCCATGGGTGTTCGGATAGGTACTTAGCCCCTGAGGAGCAGATATGCCCATCTTGCCCGACATGGCAATCATCCGCCAGACGGTACCGGCGGCGCCACTGGCCGATGTGGCGGCGACCGTACGCGCAGAACTGGCGCGCATTGAGCTTGCTGCACGCATCCGCCCCGGCGCGCACATCGCTATTGGCGCGGGTAGTCGCGGCATCACCGATTATGCGCTTATTGTACGCACCATTGTCGAGGAGTTGCGCCGCTACGGTGCCGAACCCTTCATCTTCCCCGCCATGGGCAGCCACGGCGGCGCAACCGCGGCAGGGCAACGCCAGGTGCTCGCCGAGTGGGGCGTCACCGAAACGGCGATGGGATGCCCCATCCACAGTGCGATGGACATTGTGCACCTCGGCTGCACCGAAAGCGGCGTTGACGCCTATTGCGATGCGGCTGCCTTCCACAGCGACGGAATCATTATCGTCAATCGCGTCAAGGTTCATACCGACTTTCATGGCCCAACCGAGAGCGGCCTGACGAAAATGCTGGCGATCGGCCTGGGGAAGCGCCAGGGTGCGGAAGCGATTCACGCGCGCGGCACACGCGGCCTGCGCGACGATATCCCGCGTGTGGCAGCGCTGCAGATCCATCGCGCCCCCATCCTCTGCGGGGTGGCGATTGTCGAGGACGGCGCACATCAGGTGAGCCTGGTGCGCGCCGTGCCCGCCACCACGATCGCGCTGGAGGAACCTGCCCTGCTGGAACGCGCCCGCGCGCTGCGCGCCCGCCTGCCGCTCGATGCCTGTCATATCCTGATTGTTGACTGGATGGGAAAGGATATCAGCGGCGCCGGTATGGACAACAATGTGCTTGGCCGGATGCGGATCGCCGGTGAACCTGAACCGGAGTCGCCGCGAATTGAGCTGGTGTATGCGCGTCGCCTGACGCCGGCCAGCCACGGCAATGCCACCGGTATCGGCTTTGCCGACCTGGTGTCACAACGCCTGGTTGATGCCATGGATGCGGAGATGACCCGCATCAATGTGGAAACCAGCGGTTTCCTGTTGCGCGGCGTGGTTCCGCCGGCAGCACCGAACGACCGCGCCGCGCTCACGCTCGCATGCGACCTGCTGGCAACGCGAGGCATCACGGACCCGGCGATCATGCGGATCCGTAGTACGCTTCACCTGGATGTGATCCAGGTGAGTGTGAATCTTCTGCCCGCAGCGCTGGAACTATCAGGCGTTGAGATGGTGCGCGCGCCACGCCCTGTGACCTTCGACCATGCGGATGATCTGTGGGAATGGGAGTGAGAGAGGAGAAGGTATGACGACGACGCAGTCTGTGCCAACACGCACTGGAATGACGGTGGAAGCGTTCAAGCATGCATTCCTCGATAATCTCTATTATCTTCAGGGTAAGGATCGTTCATCAGCGACTCGCGAGGATTATTTTAAGGCGCTTGCTTATACTGTACGCGATCGTATGATCCATCGCTGGCTGGCAACGCGCCGTACCCACGAACGGTCGCGGGTTGTCTATTATCTTTCGGCAGAATACCTCCTTGGCCGGCAACTCGCAAACAATCTGCTCAATGAGAACCTGACCGACATCGCGCACCAGGCGCTGGCCGAACTCGGCCTGGATCTCGCAGACTTCTATGAACTCGAGGCCGAACCAGGACTGGGTAACGGCGGCCTGGGGCGCCTGGCCGCTTGCTTTCTCGACTCGCTGGCGACGCTCAACATCCCCGCTGTCGGTTATGGCATTCGCTATGAGTATGGCATTTTCCGCCAGAAATTCGTTGACGGCTGGCAGGTCGAAGAGCCGGATCACTGGCTGGCAAATGCGAATCCCTGGGAATTCGCCCATCTTGATCAACGCGTCCAGGTTGGCTTCGGCGGTCATGTAGAGTCGTGGACCGACAGCTCCGGCAAATATCGCGCGCGCTGGAAACCCGCGCGCACCGTCTATGGCGTACCCTACAATACGATGGTCCCCGGCTATGGCACCGATAATGTCAATACGCTGCGATTATGGGGTGCACAGGCAAGCGAGGCCTTCGATCTCCAGTTGTTCAATGCCGGCGACTATATACGCGCCATTGAAGTGCGCGCGCTGGCAGAAAATATCTCTCGTGTCCTCTACCCTGACGATACGACGCCGCAAGGCCGCCAGTTACGTCTGGAACAGGAGTATTTTTTCGTGGCCTGTTCGCTCCAGGATATTCTGCGGTCGTTCCGGTCACAGGGGGGCGATTGGAGTCAATTGCCCGAACGAGTGGCGATTCAACTGAACGACACCCATCCGGCTATCGCGATCGCCGAACTGATGCGTCTGTTGATCGATGAAGAAGAACTGGAGTGGGATATCGCCTGGCCGCTGGTGACGCGCTGCTTTGGTTATACCGTGCATTCTCTCTTGCCGGAAACACTCGAAGAATGGCCGGTCGATCTGCTTACCCGCATTCTGCCACGCCATATTGATATTATCTATGAAATCAACTCGCGCTTCCTGGCCGAAGTTTCACGACAGTTCCCAGGCGACATTCATCGCCTGACGCGTATGTCGATCATTCGCGAATCCTCGGAGCGTCACGTTCGCATGGCACACCTCGCATGCGTCGGTGCATATGCGATTAACGGTGTCGCCGAACTGCACACCCGCCTGTTGCAGGAACACACGCTGCGCGATTTCGCCGAATACTGGCCGGAAAAGTTCAGTAACAAGACCAACGGCGTTACACCGCGGCGTTTTGTGAAACTTGCCAATCCACAACTCTCAGCGCTGATTGAGTCGCGGATCGGCACAGGCTGGCTCACCGATCTCGAGCAACTGCGCCGCCTTGAGCCGCTCGCCGACGATCACACGTTTCGCACCGAATGGCATGCCGTAAAACAGCAGAACAAACTGACGCTCGCCAATGAGATCCAGCGTATCATGGGGTTGATGATCGATCCGGCGTCACTCTTCGATGTGATGGTCAAACGGCTGCATGAGTATAAGCGCCAGTTACTCAAGGTGCTGCACGTCATCACACTGTACCAGCGCATCCTTGCCGATCCGAAAGCCGACCTGCTGCCACGGACGGTTATCTTTGGCGCGAAAGCTTCTCCAGGGTACTGGATGGCTAAACGGATCATTCGTCTGGTCAACGGTGTCGCCGAAGTGGTCAACGCCGACCCGATCGTCGCCGGGCGTCTGAAGGTTGTGTTTGTGCCCAACTTCAATGTCTCGTTGGCTGAACGCATCTATCCAGCCGCCGATCTGTCCGAACAGATTTCGCTCGCCGGCAAGGAGGCGTCCGGAACTGGTAACATGAAATTCGCGCTGAACGGCGCGCTGACGATCGGGACGCTCGATGGCGCAAATATCGAGATTCGTGAACAGGTCGGCGCGGAGCATTTTTTCCTGTTCGGGCTCACCGCCGATAACGTGCTGGCGCTGCGCGCCAGAGGCTATAACCCGCGCGAGATCTACGAACGCGTTCCCGCATTACGCACCGCTATCGACATGATTGCCGATGGGCGCTTCGCACGTGGTGACCGTGATACGCTGCGCCCGATCGTTGAGACGCTTGTCAACAATGATCCGTATATGGTGCTGGCCGATTATGAAGCGTATCTTGCCGCACAGGCGGCTGTTGAGACAGCTTACCGCGACAGGGAAGCCTGGACCCGCATGTCGATCCTGAATACGGCGCGCAGCGGCTTCTTCTCTTCGGATCGCACGATTCGCCAGTATTGTGAGGAGATCTGGAAGGTTCAACCGGTTCGGGCCATGTTGCCGTTGAACGTTGAACGTTGAACGTTGAACCTTGAAACATAGCAAGGAGCAGAGACGCGATGAACGTGCTGGTGTACGATACACATTCTTACGACCGAACGTTTCTCGACGCCGCCAACCAGGGACGACATGATCTCACCTATACGGCAGCGCAACTCGATCGGCACACTGCGGCGCTGGCTCAGGGGTTTCCCGCGATCTGCTGCTTTGTCAACGATCGTGCCTCGGCTGAGGTGATCGAGCGGCTCGCGGCCGGCGGAACGAGACTGATCGCTCAGCGTTCGACCGGCTATAACAACATTGACCTGACCGCCGCCCGGCGCCATGGTGTCACCGCAATGCGGGTTGGTTATTATTCGCCCTATGCCGTGGCCGAATTCGCCGTCGGTTTGCTGCAAACACTCAACCGGCGGATTCATCGTGCCTACAATCGCACCCGCGAATTCAACTTCCGTCTCGCCGGCCTTCTTGGGCGCGACATCCATGGCTCGACAGTGGGAATCATCGGCACCGGCAAGATCGGCGCGGTCTTCGCGCGCATCATGAACGGCTTCGGCTGTACGCTGCTGGGGTATGACGTTGCGCCGAATCCGGAGTGTGTCGCGCTGGGGATGCGCTATGTCCCGATCGATGAACTATTGCGCCTGTCCGACATCGTTAGCCTGCATGTGCCGCTATTGCCGGAAACCTATCACATGATCAACCGCGAGACGCTGGCGCTGTTAAAGCCGGACGCCATCCTGCTGAATACCAGTCGCGGCGGCCTGGTAGATACCGAGGCATTGATAGAGGCGCTGCGCGCCGGGCGGATCGCGGGTGTCGGCCTTGATGTGTATGAGGAGGAAGAAGGGGTCTTCTTCCAGGATCGTTCTGACACCGTCATCACTGACGATACGCTGGCGCGCTTGATGACCTTCCCGAACGTGCTCGTTACCGGTCACCAGGCATTCTTTACCCGCGAGGCGATCACCACGATCGCGGAAACGACGATTCGCAATATCACCGATTTCGAGGAGGGGCGCGAAAACGCGAATGTGTTGCGGCCGAGGAGTGAATGATGACGATGCTCACTCAGCGCCCTGCGTGGCGCGCGCTCGAAGCGCATTACCAGGCAATCCGCGGCGCTCACCTGCGCCAGTTGTTCGCTGACGATCCGCATCGTGGCGAGCGACTGGTCGCCGAGGCTGCCGGCCTGTACTTCGACTATGCCAAGAACCGGCTGACAGATGAAACGATTGGCCTGCTGGTGGCGCTGGCCGAGGAGTGCGGCCTGCGGGCAAAGATCGACGCGATGTTCCGTGGTGAGCGGATCAACACGACCGAGGACCGCGCCGTGCTGCACGTGGCGTTGCGTGCACCGCGCGGCGCCGTGATTGAGGTGGATGGCGTCAATGTCGTACCGGAGGTGCACGCGGTTCTTGACCGTATGGCCGCGTTTGCCGCGCAGGTGCGTGCTGGCGGTTGGGCCGGGTTCACCGGCAAACCGATTCGCAACCTGGTGAACATCGGCATCGGTGGCTCGGATCTTGGCCCGGTGATGGCGTATGAAGCGCTGAAGCACTACAGCGACCGTCACCTGACGGTACGATTCGTTTCCAATGTTGATGGCAGCGATTTCGCCGAGGCGACGCGCGATCTTGACCCGGCAGAAACGTTGTTCATCGTTGCGTCGAAAACCTTCACCACGCTCGAGACCATGACCAATGCGCGTACGGCGCGCGCCTGGTTGCTTGGCGCGCTCGGCGACGAAGCCGCCGTGGCACGGCATTTCGTCGCGGTCTCGACCAACGCTGCCGAAGTGGCGAAGTTTGGCATTGATACAACCAATATGTTTGGTTTCTGGGACTGGGTCGGCGGGCGATATTCGATGACCTCGGCCATCGGCCTGTCAACCATGGTGGCGCTCGGGCCAGAACGGTATCGTGAGTTGCTCGACGGTTTCCATGCCATGGACGAGCACTTTCGCACGGCACCGTTCGCCAGCAACCTTCCGGCGCTCCACGGATTGCTGACAATCTGGTATGCCAACTTCTCTGGTGTGGAGACCGTAGCGATCCTGCCGTACGACCAGTACCTCAAGCGCTTCCCCGCCTACCTGCAGCAACTTACCATGGAGAGCAACGGCAAGTCGGTAACGCTTGCGGGCACGCCGGTCGCATATCAGACCGGGCCGATTTACTGGGGTGAGCCGGGTACGAACGGCCAGCATTCATTCTACCAGCTCATTCACCAGGGAACACGGTTGATCGTGTGCGATTTCATCGGCTTCGCCACAACGTTGAACCCACTGGGGAACCATCACGACTTATTGATGGCAAACATGTTCGCGCAGGCCGAGGCGCTGGCCTTCGGTAAGACGGCCGAGGAGGCGCTGGCCGAAGGAACACCGGCATGGCTCGCGCCACATCGCACCTTCGCCGGCAACCGCCCGTCGAATACCATCCTGGCCGCGCGCCTGACGCCCGCAACGCTCGGCGCGCTCACCGCGTTCTACGAACATAGCGTGTTCACGCAGGGTGTGATCTGGAACATTAATCCGTTCGACCAGTGGGGTGTCGAACTGGGCAAAGTGCTGGCCGGGCGGATCGCGCCTGAACTGGCAGGTGAAGCCACGCCGGCACTGGCGCACGATAGCTCGACCAACACCCTGATCCGGCGCTATCGCGCATTGTGCGGGCGCACCTGATACATCAGGGCGCCTGGCTGTCGTCTGCCGTCAGCAACGAGGAGGTTGCGATGGAACAAACCATGCTCGCGCTTGTCAAGCCGTCTGCCGCGCCCGGCGCGCATCTCGAGCGCGTCCCTGTTCCGACGCCCGGCGCCCACGAAGTGCTCGTGCGCGTGCGCTGCGCGACGGTCTGCGGTACGGACCTGCATATTTATCGCTGGGATGCCTGGGCGGCGGGCCGTATGCGTCCGCCGCTCATTTTTGGCCATGAGTTGAGCGGTGAGGTGATCGCCATTGGCGCGGCGGTCACCGGTATCCAGGTGGGCGACTACGTCTCGGCTGAGTCGCATATCGTCTGCGGCCAGTGCTATCCCTGCCGCACCGGCGACAACCACGTCTGCCGCAATGTGCGCATTCTGGGCGTTGATTACCCTGGATGCTTCGCGCAGTACATCACCCTCCCCGCCGCCAATATCTGGCAGAACGACCCGGCCCTGCCGCCGGCGATCGCAGCGGCGCAAGAACCGTTCGGCAACGCTGTTCATACCGCCTTCGCCACCTGCCTGACCGCAAAACGGGTTCTGATCACCGGTTGCGGCCCGATCGGCCTGTTTGCCGTCGCAATTGCGGCTTCGGCAGGCGCAGAGCGAATCTTCGCCACTGACCTGCAACCACATCGCCTGGAGATGGCCCACCGTATGGGCGCAACCGACCCGCTGGATGCCGGAAGCGACGTGACTGGCGCGATTCTACGCGCCACCGGCGGCGATGGGGTGGATGTATTGCTGGAAATGAGCGGCAGCCCACAGGCGATCGATCAGGGGTTCACCGCGCTGCGCCCGGGTGGATTTGCGGCGCTGCTGGGCCTGCCGGAGCGCCCGCTCCCTTCGTTTGACCTGACCAATGAGGTGGTATTCAAAGGCGCAACGGTGTATGGCGTCTTCGGGCGCCGGCTGTGGCAGACGTGGTACCAGACGCGCAGCCTGCTGCAGAGCGGCAAGGTGGACATCGCACCGGTGATTTCGCATCATATGCCGCTTGAAGCATATGAACACGGCTTCCAATTGATGATGCGTGGCGAGGCCGACAAGGTGGCGTTCTATCCGAATGGTCTGGAAGTATAAGAATCGGAGGACGAAAGCGGTCGAGCCGTTGCGCATCCGGCGCTCCGGCGCGCTTCCTATCCAGAGAGCGAGGCAACGATGCCGAAATCATTGGACGATTATCTGGATCGTGAACTCGGCGCATTGCGCGATCAGGGCCTGTTCCGCACGTTACGAATCCTTGACGGGCCGCAAGGCGCGCGCGCGACGATCGACGGCCAGACAGTGATAAACCTGTCGGCGAACAATTATCTCGGCCTGAATACGCATCCGGCATTATGCGCCGCGGCGATCCGCGCCATCGAAGCGCTCGGCGTCGGGTCGGGCGCGGTACGGACGATCATTGGCACAATGGCGATCCATGAGGAGCTGGAACGCAAACTGGCGGCATTCAAACACACCGAAGCATCTCTGGTGTTTCAGAGCGGCTTTACCGCCAACGCCGGCGTGATCGGGCCATTGCTGACCGAACAGGACCTGGTGATCAGTGATGAACTGAATCACGCCTCGATCATTGACGGTATCCGCCTCACGAAGGCCGACCGGCGCGTGTACGCCCATTGCGATGTGGCGTCGCTGGAGGCAGTGCTGCGCGAGACGCAGGGGCGCTATGCCAAGACGCTGATCATCACCGACGGCGTGTTCAGCATGGACGGCGATATCGCGCCACTCGACCGGATCGCCGAGCTTGCTGAACGGTATGGCGCAATCACCATGGTGGACGACGCGCATGCGTCGGGCGTACTCGGCGATCATGGCAGCGGGACGGTGAGCCATTTCAAGCTCCATGGCCGCTGGGACATTCAGGTGGGCACGCTCTCAAAGGCCATCGGCGCCATCGGTGGGTATGTGGCATGCTCGGCCCGACTACGCCAGTTGATGGAGCATCGCGCCCGCCCACTGCTGTTCAGCACCTCGCACCCGCCATCGGTGACCGCAACATGTATTGCCGCACTCGATCTGTTGCAGAGCGCCGAAGGAGAAGCGCTGATCGACCGCCTCTGGCAGAACACGCGCCTGTTCAAACGCGGGCTTGAAGCGCTCGGCTTCAATACCGGTATCTCGCAGACGCCGATTACGCCGGTGATTGTTGGTGAGGGCGCAAGGGCCATGGAGCTTTCTGACCGGCTCTTCGCCGCCGGGGTCTTCGCCCAGGGAATCGCCTACCCGACCGTCGCGCGCGACAAGGGGCGCGTGCGAACGATCGTCACGGCCGCACACACGCCGGAGGATCTGCACGAAGCGCTGAACGTCTTCGAGCATGTCGGGCGCCAGATGCGGCTCATCTGACGGCCTGCCTGGAGACGCGCGAACCGGCAGCAGCGTAGACTATTTTGACGTGTGCTACAATACAGAGCTATGAGTGATCGCCGTGCCCGAATCGTCCATTCGCCCCATGTTCTCGACTTTGTTTCGCACAGCGCCGCGCAGACGATTCGCGTCGGGCAACGCCTGGGCGAGCTGTTGCAGCGCGGCGACCTGGTGGCGCTGCAGGGCGATCTGGGAGCCGGCAAGACGCACCTAATCAAGGGGATCGCGCTTGGCCTTGGCTCGGCCGACATGGTCAATAGCCCGAGTTTCGTACTGATCAATCAGTACCGGGCAGGTGTGCAGCGTGACGGCATGCCAATCTACCATGTTGATCTGTACCGGATCGAACGCATGGCGGAACTGGCCGGCATCGGCCTGGAAGAACTCCTCGACGGCGACGGCGTTTGCCTGATCGAATGGGCCGAGCGCGCCGAAGGGTGGTTGCCTGCCGAACGGCTCGATGTGTACCTCGGTCATCTGAGCGAGACCAAGCGCGTGGTGCGTTTCGTACCGCGGGGCCGGCGCTATGAGGAACTGGTTGACGCTCTGAAGAAAGCTGCGTTTTCCTGATCCATGTTGCTTGCGATCGACACTTCGACGGCCGATGCGGGGATTGCCTGTTATGATGGCGATCGGGGTGTGCTTGCCGAATGCACCTGGCGCGCCGGACGCGACCATACGGCGCAACTCCTGCCGCAGATCGAACTGGCATTGCGTCACGTCAGGCGCGCGCGGAGCGACATTCACGCCGTTGCCGTGGCGCTTGGCCCTGGCAGCTGGAGCGGACTGCGGGTGGGGATGAGCGTCGCTAAAGGGTTTGCGCTGGCGCGCGACGTGCCGTTGATCGGTGTCGGAACCCTCCAGACACTGGCCTACCAGCATCGCACGCCGCGAGCGCGCGTGACGCCAATTATTCAACTCGGGCGCGGGCGCGTCGCGACCCTGGGCGACGATGCGTTGACGGCACAGAATGTCACACTTGCCGAACTGGCCGCAGCCATTGATGGCCCGGCGCTCTTCTGCGGCGATCTTGACGCAGACACATGCGCGGCGCTTCACCGCTTGCTGGGAGAGCGCGCGTTGTTCCCGTCGCCGGCGGCCAATCTGCGCCGCCCGGCGTATCTGGCAGAACTGGCATGGCTGCGCCTCGCCGCCGGTGAACGCGATACTGTCGCCACGCTTGAACCAATCTATCTGGGGCAACCAGTCAGGGTACAGACACCCACGGGATGAGCGCGCCAGAACTCGCCAGACGGAGGGGAACTTCATGTCGCTGCGAACACTCCAGATTTCGCTCGCTGATCAGCGCGTGATGACAGACCAGTTGCCCGCCGACGTGGAACAACGCTTTCTCGGAGGGCGCGGCACGGCGGCCTGGTTGCTGGCCCATCGCGCGCCGCCGACGGTCGGGCCGCTCGCGCCGGCAAATCCGCTGATCTTTAGCGCCGGCCCGCTCACCGGCGTGGCCCCCGGCGGTTTCACCGTCACAACGCGGTCGCCGCTGACGAACTCACTCTCGCATGGATGGGCGTCCGGTCGCTGGGGCGCACACCTTCGCCGCGCCGGGTATGATATGCTGGTGATCGAAGGGCAGAGCCCTGAGTGGTGCTGGATCCGGATCGATGGCACCCACACCGAGATCCTCCCGGTTGACCGGCTAGCCGGCCTGGATACTGTCGCCACGGCCCAGGCACTGCGCAAGGAACTGGGCGACGAATACGCTGTCGTCTGCGTGGGTCCGGCCGCCGAGGCCGGCGTGTCGTACAGCGCCATCGTCGCCGAAGGGGCGTTTGCGGTCGAGCCGGCCGGGGCGGGCGCGGTGATGGCACGTAAGCGCGTGAAAGCGATCGCGGTGCGTGGAACATCCCTCTGCCCGGTGGCGGATACGCGGCGCGTCGAGGCAGTGCTGGCGAGCATCACCAGGCGCGTGGCAGGCAACGAAGTCGCCGCCGGTGTTCGCCAGTACGGTAGCCTCTATTATGCACAACGCGCCGAGGCGCTGGGCGCATTGAGCGCGCGGAATGGCCAGGATGGTGTTGCGCCGCACAGCGCCGCTCTTGGCCGGGCGGCACTGGCGCAACGTGGCCGGCGCGAGCCGCGCGGGTGCGAGGGGTGCCCGCTCGCGTGTCATAGCGCCTATATTCGCAAGAATGGCGATCCGATCGCCTACCCCGATCTTGAGGCACTCGCCGGTTTCGGCTGGAGTTGCGGCCTGGCAACGCCCGATGCCGTCATCCTGGTGAATGATCTCTGTCTGCGCCTGGGCCTCGATGTGGTCGAAACGAGCGCGGCGCTGGCGTTTATGATGGAATGCCGTGAACGCGGCTTGACCAACAGCGGGAACCTGGCGTGGGGCGACGTCGAAGCTGTGGTCGGCGCGATCCGCCGCCTTGGCCAGCGCCAGGAGAAACGCGATATTCTCTCGCTGGGCGTTGGCGAGATGCAGGAGGTCTATTACGGCAGTAGCGCCTTTGCGCCGCAGGCGCGCCGGCTGGCCCTGCCGGCGCTCGATCCGCGCGCGCTGCCGGAGATTGCGCTCGCTGATGCTGTCGCGCCGATCGGCGGCGATTATCGCTCTGCCATGTTGTACGAGCCGCTGTTGCCTGAACCACCGGCATGGCTGCCCGACGACCCCAACCACCCCCAGGCGATTCGCGGTAAGGTGCCACGCCTGATCTGGCATGAACGGTTCGCTGCAGCGGTTGATGCTGCCGGATTGTGCCGCCGCCTGGCATTGCTGGCCTGCCAGGTCGCGCCGGCCGAACTTCAGGAATTGCTCGCCGCAACACTCGGCCGGCCATTCAATGGGGTCGAGGTGGCAATGATCGGCGAGCGCATCGTGACACTGGAACGCACACTGGCGTTCCGCTATGGCGCCGGGCGCGACGCATTGCCGCACCGCTGGACGGAAACACCGCTGGAAGATGGCCCGGCGGCCGGGAAATTGCCGCCGCTCGACAGCATGCTGGCAGAGTATTACCGCCGCCACAACTGGGACGAGCATGGCGAACCGCCTCGGGCACGCCTGGCGGAACTGGGGATCGCGTTTCCGGAGTAAGGTCATCCGCCGCAGGCAGCGATTCCGCTGGTGCTGGCGCAACCCGCCGATGTCCATCAGCGTCTCACCAGCAGCAACCCACTGCCTGCACAGGAAACTGCGATGCCCGCATATGCCAATGATGTCTTTGCCCCGCTTGACCGGGACCATGTCCTTGAACGGCTGGCTGGCGGCAATGAGACGGAAGTCTACTGGACCGATGATCGCCGCTATGTGGTCAAGCTCAAGGACGAACTCGGCGGCGACGTGTGCGAGGCGGTTGCATGGGCGCGCGCCATGCGCGCCGTGGCCGAGCACTATACCCTCTGCCTGGGAACGCGCCATACCATCCCTAACTACTACGTTGTGGCGCGCGATGGTGACGGGCAGGCCCATGCGCTCGTGTTACAGCCATTCGTCGAGGGCGCACAGCCGCTCGACACCATTGACTATCGCGCATTAAGCACCACGCAGCGCGCCGAGATAGCCATTCAGCTTGGCGAAATTGTTCGCCGCGCCCACGCGTTTTATCGTGTAACCGGCAGCATGCCCGACCTGTATGGCCGATCCAGCGGCAGCAGCGCCGAACGTAAGCGTATGAGAGCGCTCGGCACGTTGCCCGGGCGACTCTGGAGCTTCCTTGTACAGCGCAATCTGCTCCGATCGCATAACCTGGTGCTCAGTATGGCACCTGAATGCCGTATCGTGCTGGTTGACTATGACCCTGTGCGCCAGGGGCGCCTGTATCGCCTCGTCTATTTTGCAGTACGGCGCGTGTTGCTGCTGCGCGACCTGGCGCTGCTGGCATGGATGCGATCAGGCGGGGTGGTATGGTGACCGGGCACCCTCGAATCGTTCCTGGCGCCTGTGCCTCCGCTTCCTGATGCCGCCGGCGCTCGAAGCCAGGGCCTCCCGAACCGTGAGCCATCCTGAGAGATGTGGGCAGCTCGCCCATGTCGAGCATACGCGGCACGATGATCGTGACCCGACACATGCATCCAGCCCGGCCACTGTTTCGTTGCTGCACATGACGAGATCGCACGGTCGAAATTGTGATCTCGCTACATTGTCGCGCTGTGAGGCGTCTGGTATAATACCAATTGCGGCGGCCAGCGGGCCGGCGTCATTGTCTGTACCCGCCCCACGCCGCCGGATATCAATCAGGAGCTGAGACTCCTAGAACGCGAATAATTATGGGTGATAATCGCTGGTTGAAGAATAGCTTCGTCTACCTCATTATTCTGGTCGCTGCCCTGGCGTTGTTCTTCAATTATTTCAACAATGCGCAGGGCCAGGCCGAGGAGCGCGGCATCTACCAGGTGCTTGCCGATGCCAAGAGCGGCAAGATCGAAAAGATCGAGGCGCAATCGGGCAATACGGAAATCCTGGTGACCTACCGCGACACCAAGGCAAAAGTACGTTCGCGCATCGAGTCCAATGACAGTATCACGATGCTCCTGGTGCAGGCGGGCGTTCCACTCGACAATGTCAATGTCGAGGTGCGCGCGGCACCGGCATGGGGCGGGTTGTTGAACGTCTTTACCATCCTGCTGCCGGTGCTGCTGATGATTGGCTTCTTTGTCTTCTTTATGCGGCAGGCACAGGGGTCGAACAATCAGGCGCTGTCATTCGGCAAGAGCCGCGCACGCATGTTCTCAGGCGATAAGCCGACAGTGACGTTTGCCGATGTCGCCGGCCAGGAAGAAGCCAAGCAAGATCTGACGGAAGTCGTCGAGTTCCTGAAGTTTCCCGATAAGTTCGCTGCGCTCGGCGCGCGTATTCCGCGCGGCGTGTTGATGGTCGGCCCGCCCGGAACCGGCAAGACGCTCCTGTCGCGCGCGGTGGCGGGCGAAGCAGGCGTGCCCTTCTTCTCAATCTCCGGTTCGGAGTTCGTCGAGATGTTTGTCGGTGTCGGCGCAAGCCGCGTACGCGACCTGTTCGATCAGGCGAAGCGCAACGCACCATGTATCGTGTTTATTGATGAAATCGACGCCGTCGGTCGCCAGCGCGGCGCCGGCCTCGGCGGCTCGCACGACGAGCGTGAGCAGACGCTCAATCAGATCCTGGTTGAGATGGACGGCTTCGATACCAATACAAATGTCATCGTCGTGGCAGCCACGAACCGTCCTGATGTCCTCGATCCGGCACTGGTGCGCCCTGGCCGCTTCGATCGCCAGGTGGTGCTTGATGCGCCGGATGTCAAGGGGCGGATTGAGGTGCTCAAGGTTCATACCAAAGGCAAGCCGCTTTCCGATGATGTGCAGTTTGACGTGATTGCGCGCCAGACGCCCGGGTTCTCCGGCGCGGATCTGGCCAATGCGGTGAACGAGGCGGCGATCCTGGCGGCGCGCCGCTCGAAGAAGAAAATCGGCATGTCGGAGCTGCAGGATGCCATTGAGCGTGTGGCGCTCGGCGGGCCGGAACGCCGCAGCCGGGTGCTTACCGAGCGCGAGAAGTTGCTGACGGCGTACCACGAGTCGGGCCACGCAATTGCCGCAGCCGGTATGCCGAAAGCGTTCCCGGTGCAGAAGGTGACGATCGTTCCGCGTGGCCGGGCCGGCGGGTATACACTGTATCTGCCCGAGGAAGATAGCATCCGCTATACAACGGCGTCACAGTTTGCGGCCCAGCTCGTTTCGGCCCTCGGCGGGCGCGTTGCTGAGGAGATCGTCTTCGGCCCCGATGAAGTCTCGACCGGGGCATCGGGCGATATTCAGCAGGTGACGCGCATTGCGCGCGCGATGGTCACCCGTTATGGCATGAGTGCCAAACTCGGCCCGATCGCGTTTGGCGAGCGTGAGGAACTGATCTTCCTCGGGCGCGAGATTACCGAACAGCGTAACTACGGTGATGATGTGGCGCGCGAAATTGACCGCGAGGTGTATCGCATCGTCTCGGAGGCCTATGAGCGAACACGCGCGATTCTGACGACCAATCGCGAGGTGCTCAATGATATGGCCAGCGCGTTGATTGAGTATGAATCGCTCGACGGCGATCGGTTGAAAGAATTGATCAGCCGCGTGGTGAAGGTCGAGAGCGTTGAAACGCATACGAACGGGGCACATGGCGTGCTGTCTACACCGGCCGCGCCGGAGGTTCCTTCGTCACCGGCGACTCAAGCGTAGATCCACCATCCATCACCGGGGGTATCCAGCAGGGGAAGCGTGTCTTCCCCTGCTGTCATTTTCTGTGTGCTATAATGCCCGGAACAGGGTAACATGCGGCGGTGGTTTCAGGTTTCGGAGAAGTTCGTTATGTCCGGTCATTCCAAATGGCACTCGATACGACGCACCAAAGGCGTGCTCGACCAGCGACGCGGCCAGTTGTTTACCAAACTGGCGCGCGATATCGCGATCGCTACGCGTGAAGGCGGGAGCGGCGATCCCGATGCGAATTTCCGGCTGCGGCTGGCCGTTGACAGGGCGCGCGCCGCGAATATGCCAATGGACAATATTCAGCGCGCCATCGACCGGGCGCTGGGCAAGGGTGCTGATGCCACGGCGTTCGAAGAGATTTACTACGAGGGATATGCACCCGGCGGGGTCGCGCTGTTGATTGAAGCGGCGACCGATAATCGCAACCGTACCGCCTCCGATGTGCGGGCGACAATGACCAAAGGCGGCGGTAGCCCCGGTGAGCCGGGCTCGGTTGGCTGGATGTTTGAAACCCGGGGTCTGATCACAATCGACCTGACAACAAAGGCGCTCGACCCGGACGAGGTGATGCTGGCTGCGATTGATGCGGGCGCTGATGACGTGCAGGTTGAGGAGGACCTTATCGAGGTCTATACCGATTTTAAGCAACTCGCCGCAGTGCGCCAGCAGTTGATTGCCGCCGGCCTGCCGGTCACCAGCGCCGAGAAGACCATGATCGCGAAGACGACGGTGCAACCGGACAGTGGTGATGCACTGAAGGCGATGAAGTTGATCGAGAAGCTCGAAGACCTTGATGATGTACAGAAGGTTTACAGCAATCTCGATATCACCGATGAACTGGCCGAGCAGTTTGCAGGCGCGTAGCCGCTGATCGAGTTTCGCCCATGCGCACGATCGGGATTGATCCGGGGACCGCCAGGATGGGGTGGGGTGTTGTCGAAGAGGCTGCTGGTGTGTTGCGCCTGATCGGCTTCGGCGTACTGACCACCCCCGCCGGTGCGCCACAGGCCGATCGGTTGTTGCGCCTGTATGATGAATTACGCCTCCTGATCGCACACCACCAGCCCGATGCCGCAGCTGTCGAGGAGTTGTTCTTCGGCAAGAATGTCAATACGGCAATCACCGTCGGGCAGGCGCGCGGCGTGGCCTTGCTGGCGTTTGCCCAGGCCGGCGTGCCGGTGTATGAATACAAACCGACGCAGGTGAAACAGGCGCTCGCGGGGTATGGTGGCGCCGATAAGCGCCAGGTCCAGGAGATGGTGCGAATCACGTTGCACCTCCCTGCCATCCCGCGCCCCGATGATGCTGCCGATGCGGTGGCCGTGGCGATCTGCCATGCCTATTCCGCGCCAATGCTGCGCCGCATCGCAGCAGGATCAGGATAGGCGCTCTGCACGCCGCTTACGCCTCAGCGGCGGCTGCCTGCATCACCATGTGGTACACACTGGTCAGGGCAACACTATGCTTGCGCGCCAGTTGCGCGCAATCTTCGTACTCTGGCGCCACACCCAGCATTTCACCCCGCCAGTGCTTGCGTTTGACACGCGCCACGCCCAGCGGCGTCAGCACCTCAATGCTGTCTCGATCGCATATATGGCGCTCAACGAGGCGGCGGCGCACGCCGAACGTTGACGTCTCGCGCAACAACAGGGCAACGGCGCGTTCCTCAAGTTCGACTGGCATCAGCGCCGCCAGCAGCACACCGGCACGCCCTTTCTTCATCTGAATCGGTGTCAGCCAGACATCAAGCGCACCCATCTGGCGCAACCGTTCCACGGCATAGGCCAGTTGCTCCGCCGGCTGGTCGTCAATATTGGTTTCCAGCAGCACAACCGTATCGTTCGCCAGTGCGTGCTGTTCACGATCGTGCGTGGCGTGCGCTGCCGGGTGTTCCTCCACGCGCGGATCGTCCAGGTCGCCAATCCAGACACGCAGCGCGTTCGGGCGTTCCAGGTGCCGCGCGCCGAACCCGTACCCGATGGACGCCAGGCGTAACCGCGGGCGGCGGAAGGTCGCCAGTGCCGCCAGGAGCGCTGCGCCCGTCGGGGTGGTCAGCTCGAATGGCGTCTCATCAGCGGTGATCGGTGCGCCAGCGGCGGCGAGCAATGCCAGGGTTGCCGGCGCCGGCACCGGAATCGGACCATGGGCACTGCGTACCCAGCCAGCGCCAAGCGGCAACGGCGACGCAAATACATGCTCGATCTCGAGCAATGCCAGTCCAGCAACAACTCCAACAATGTCAATCAGTGCATCAAGCGCGCCAACCTCGTGAAAATGAATCTGGTCAACCGTCGTACCGTGAACGCGCGCTTCGGCCTCGGCCAGCAACGTGAAGACGCGCAGGCTGCGCTCAATAATGGCAGGAGCAAGCGCGGCGCCACTGATGATCGTGCGGATGTCATGCAATGTGCGGTGCACATGCTGCTCTGGCGCCATCACGTGCGCCTGGGTGCCGGCCAGCGGCCCACGCACCTCACGCGTCGCATCGAGTTCCCATCCGGTGACATTGAGGCGCTGTAGTTCCATACGAAGTGCATCGAGCGACAGGCCAGCGTCGAGCAATGCACCAAGCGCCATGTCTCCGCTGATTCCGGAGAAACAGTCAAAATAGATAGCTCGCGGCATGGAGAATATCACTTTCGTCATACAGGCACGGCAGACCAATGGATTGTTTTCGCTACCATCGACGCAAGGTTCGTCGCCAGCCAGTGATGCATCGCTTGCGCCGGCAACCGCCGGATGCTACAATGCGCGCCATCGCCCTGGTGTGAGTGCATCGGCCCGTTCAGGCATCGGCTTCAGTTTCAGTCGTGCGATCAGTTGCATATCCCGGGTTGTAGCACAGAGGTTCGCCGGTGTCAAACGTGGGCGAAAGCCGCTGAAGCGAGGATGTGTTCCTCGCGGCACCAGAGCTGCCGGGCTTCCCGCCCTGTTCCGCAGAACGTTTCGTCGCACCGGCTGCCCTGCAATGAACACCACGCGTGAACCATAATACACTATTGCCAATGTTCACAGAGAGGGCATCGTCGTGCGAATGATCCTGCTGGGCGTCGGGACCGGTGTGCCGGATGCTGATCGCGATTATACACACATGGTCTGGGAAGCGGTGGACGGACTGGTGCTGATAGATGCCGGTGGCAGCACCTACCAGCGGCTCCTGCGCGCTGGCCTCGATCCGCACGATCTGCGGGCGATCATTCTGACCCACTCCCACGCCGATCATGTGAATGGTCTTCCCGGCCTGCTGTTCTCACTGAAACTGGCAGGTTACGCGCAGCAACTGGCAATCTACGGCAATGAGCCAACCCTGGCAGCGGCACGGAGAATCCTGGAGGCATTTGACCTTGAGGAATACCAGGCGGCAACGAACTGGATTCCGGTGAATGCCGGCGACGCTCTTGACTTGCCCGGCGCTGCCTACCGGCTGCGGACGGCGCCGACGGCCCATTCGCGACCGTGCCTGGCGCTGCGCTTTGAAGGTTCGGAAGGGCGGGCGCTGGTCTACTCCGCCGATACCGAACCATGTGACGCCGTGCGCGATCTGGCGCGCAACGCAGCGATCCTGATCCACGAAGCGACCACGCCGGGACCATTTCCCGGGCATACCTCGCCACGACAGGCGGGCGAGATTGCCGCTGCGGCAGGTGTCAACCGGCTCGTGCTGGTCCACTACAGCCCACGCTGGACGATGAGCGCCGACCAGGCAATCGCTGAGACGCGCGCGGGCGGGTTCACCGGCGACGTGGAGATCGGGCGTGAGTTCGCCTCATACGCGCTGCCACCTGCACAGCGATAGGATGCCGTGCAGCAACGTGGGATACCAGTGGATGGAAGGTCGAATGTTTTACAGCCGTGATCTGCTGGCGCTGCTGGAACTTGAGCCGAACGATCGCTATGTGCCGATAGCGGCGTTATGCGAGGCGCTCGGAATCGACCGGCGCACGGAAGAGCGTCGTGTGCGCGCGCATAGGGTCATGGCCGCCGGCGCACAGATTCTGACCGTCGAGACGGAGCATGGCGATGAGCGGGCGTTGTGCCTGCGAGTCGACCTGCTGCCATTCTGGCTCGCGGGCATTGACGCGGGGAAGGTCGTTGAAGCGGCGCGCGCACGACTGGAAGCCATGCAGCGCGAATGCGCCTCGGTGCTCTGGCAGGCGTTCCGCCCGCAGGGCTTCGGCCCGGAAGATGCGTTATTACCGCCCCTGTTGCAACAACGTCCGGTCGAACAGGCATATGCCGGGGCGCTGGCAATGGCCACCCTGGCGCGCCACCAGTTGCTGATCGAGCGTCAACTCGATCTACGCCCGGACTATGACGAAACTGGTGACCCCTACGCCGCTGGCTCGACGATTGATGATCCGCAGGCGGCATTACTGGCGCGCGCAGTGCGCCGCGTGGCGCTCGCAGCAGCGGAGCGCACCCGGCGTAACGAGTATCCCGGCATTTACAGCGGCCTGTACCGCCAGTTCGGCATCGCTTCCTACCGGCGCATGCCTCCGGCGCGCCTGCATGAGGCGCTGGAATGGCTGGAACGCTGGCGTGGCGATCTGATGGGCGAGCCGGAGCCGCCGCCTGATATCTGACGTGTGCCATCTAAAACGTGCGACTTCCATATGACCGAGAGACCCTCCATTCGTGACTTCGCGGCAACCGTGCGTTCGAATGTCGCGCGCGTCATCGTTGGTAAGGCCGAGGCCGTCGATCTGCTCCTGGTCGCCCTTCTCTGCGGCGGACACGCATTGATCGAGGACGTGCCAGGGGTAGGCAAGACGATGCTGGCGCGCGCGCTGGCGATCTCGCTTGGCCTGGGATTCCGCCGCCTGCAATGCACGCCGGACTTGATGCCGAATGATGTACTTGGCGTCTCCGTGTATAACCCGCGAGATGCATCTTTTGTCTTTCAGCCCGGCCCGATCTTCAGCAACATTCTACTCGCCGATGAAATCAATCGCGCAACGCCACGCACGCAGAGTGCGTTGCTTGAGGCGATGGGTGAAGGCCAGGTCACCGTTGATGGAACGACACGTGTGCTGCAGCGACCATTCCTGGTGCTGGCAACACAGAATCCCGTGGAGTTCGAAGGGACGTTTCCGTTGCCCGAGGCGCAACTCGATCGCTTCTTCATTGAGGTCGCGCTCGGGTACCCCACCCCCGAAGAAGAAGCACAGATGCTGCGCGTCCTTGCAGGAGTCCATCCGATCGAGACCCTCACGGCAGTAGTAGACGGCCAGGTATTGCTGGAGTTGCAGCGCGCCGTCTGGTCGGTGCATGTTGATGACCTGCTGCGCGACTATATCATCCGGCTGGCGAATACAACGCGCACCCATCCCGATCTTGTGCTCGGCGCCAGCCCACGCGCAACGCTGGCGCTCTTCCGGGCAACCCAGGCATTCGCCGCATTGCACGGGCGTGACTACGCGCTTCCTGATGATGTCAAACGGCTGGCGCATCCTATCTGGCGCCACCGGTTGCTGGTGCGCCCGGAGAGTGCGCTGCGCGGACGTACCGCCGCCGCCCTGCTTGACTCGGTGCTGGCAGAAGTGGATGTGGGGATCGAAAACTGAGCGCCGCCCCGCGCTGAGGGACCCCGCCATGCGCGACATGCTCTGGCCAATCGTTGTACTCTTTTTGCTCGCCGCCATCCTGCGCAGCGAACTCTTCTTCTACCTGCTCTATCTGGTGGCCGGGCTCCACATTGCGGTTCGCCTGTGGATTGGCCACAGCGCGCGTCAATTGCGCATCGCGCGCCACGCGCCCCATGCCGCCTTCCCCGGCGAATACGTACCGGTAACGCTTGAATTGCAAAACACCGGCCTGCTGCCAATCCCGTGGTTGTCACTGCACGAGACGCTGCCTCCCGCGCTGCATACCCCCCCGATGGTGCGTGAAGTCGTGTCACTCGGCGCCGGTGAGCAACACAACGTACATTACACCCTTGCCAGTCGCCGGCGCGGATATTACTGCCTTGGCCCGCTGGCACTTCAGACCGGCGATGTACTCGGTGTGGGTGAACGCACGCTGGCCGGCTTACCGACGGTGGATCTGACCATTTACCCGGCAGTCCTGCCTCTGACCGACCTGGGGTTACCGGCGTCGCTACCCTTCGGGGTAGTACCAACCCGGTACCGCCTGTTTACCGATCCGGCGCGACCGGCGGGAGTACGGCCATACCAGGCAGCCGACGGCGTGCGGCGCATTGATTGGAAGGCGACCGCACGCGCCGGTGAACCACAGGTGCGGCGCTACCAGCCAGCGATCGCGGTGGATATGCTGGTGGCGCTGGCATTCTCGCGTGCCGAATATGGCGGAGCATATGCCTACGATACGATGGAATGCGCACTCACGGCAGCGGCGTCGATCGCCGCCCACCTGATCGCGCGCCGCCAGGCGGTTGGCCTGTGCACAACCGGTATTGATGCAGCGACCAGCGTTCCAGCCCCGGTCGTGCCGCCCGGCGCTGGCCGGCCCCATCTCATGCAGGTACTTGGCGTCCTTGGCCGGTTGGAACCAGCCCGCGACGGCAATCTGGGAGCGACGCTGCTGCACGCCACAGCCGGGCTCGGCTGGGGCAGCACGGTCATGATCGTTACCGGGCAACGCGCCAGTGGTGTCTTGCCCGATGTCCTGGCACTGCGGCGACGCGGCCTGAACGCGGCGCTCGTGATCGCCGAGGCGACAGCCGATGATCTTGGCCTGGCCAGGCGGCACGGCATCGTTGCGTATGCGCTCCGGCGCGACGGCAGGCCACAGCCGGCGTAGGTGAGTGATGGTTATGGAAAGCCAGACCACCGAGTTCCTCCCGCCGGCAGCGGTGGCGGTGGCAACCTTCCCGCACTTGCAACACCAGGCGGAGCGCGCACTCACAGCGCAGCTGCGCCGCATAAGCGAACGCTGCTCACTGTTTCTGCCGCGCCCGGTTGAGAGCGATGCACTTACTGCCGCCACGCGAGATTCTTCTGGCGGCATCGTCGCACTGGAGTGCCCGCCGGGCAGTGGTGCAACGGCATTATTGTGTCACCTGGCAGCAACACGCCGCTGGGCCTTCTGGCTGCCGGAGGATGATGCCGGTGACGGGCCGGTGGCACTCTGCGCCCAGGTGCTGGCGCTGGGCGATCTGGCGGTGCCACTGGTTACGCCAACCGCCCGGTGTGATGCCACCGTGATCGAGCAGGTGCTTGCCGAGGCCGGGCGGGCGCGGCCAGCCGGCGATCCGCTCGTCGTGCTGGTCGGTCGCATGCCGGACGATACACTCGTGCAGACTCCTCGGCTGTTTCCGCAGGCCATACCGCCGGGTGTTGTCATTGTGATCGCAACAGCGCCTGGCATGGCGTTGCCGGTGCCCGCCACCATAGCTGTAACGCGGCTGAGGTTGACCGCCAGTGAAGCGTTCCTGGCCGATGTCGCCGCCCGGCGGGGATGCAGTCGGAGCCTGGCGCTGGGACTGGCGGAGCGCAGCGAGGGGTTGCTCCTCTACATCCGGCTTGCATCAGGCTTGCTGGCCACGCGAGTGCTGGAGCCGCGGCGGCTGCCACGCGGTGTGGCAGATCTGCATCAACGCTGGTGGGATGGCCTGGACCCGCGCGCGCGTACACTGGCCACCGTGCTGGCCGCAGCTGCCGAGCCGTTACCGCTGGCACTGGCAGCGGAGCTTGCCGGGCTGACCGAGGACGCGGCCAGGCACACGCTCCACCGCTGGGGACCACTGATTGAACGCGCCGGTAACGAAGTCTGGCTCTACCATCAAGTCACACGGGCATATATCGGCGCAGCGGCGAGCGATGGCCTGGCAGCCGCGCATGCTGCCTTCGTCACCCTGGCGCAACACCGATCGGGCGGCGCGCCAGAGCGTTCCGGCTGGAGCGACGAGCACGCATTGAGCCGCGGGCTGGCGCGCCACATTGCGCTGAGCAATGGAACACCGCTCAGCGGCGCCAGGTTCATCATGGATCGTGCCTGGATACGCGCCCAGGAGCGGCGCAGCGGCGATCTGCGCAGCGCAGCCGAGGATGCGCTCTGGACGTTGCGTGCGGCAGCAGGCGGCGGGTCGTTGCTTGACCTTGTGCGCGCGGCGGCCCTGGCCGGAACACTGGCATTGCTTGGACGCAGTCTGCCGCCGCGCGCACCTGCCGCCGCCTTTGCAACAGCTGTCGATCGTGGCCACCCACGCGACACCATGTTGCGCCGCGTGCGCGCCATGGTGGATCAGCTTCCTGATGGGCACGACAAGGCGCTCGCACTGCGCCAGCTCGGCGAAGTAAGTTACGCGCTGCGTATGCGCGCGCCAGCGATGCGGATGCTCTCCGAAGCACTCGATCTGGAGGCACCCGGGCCAACGCGGCGCTGGCTCGATCAACGTGAGGAGGCACTGGTTGCGCTGGCGCGCGCCGCCATCAGCATTGATTCCCCCGATACGGCGCTTGGTATCACCACACGCATCGTGCACACCGAGCGGCGCGGCATGATCGAAACGGAAGTCGTCCGCTGGTTGATCGCCCACGAGCGCCGCGGGCGCGCCGAGGAAGTGGCGTATGCCATCGGCCATGCCGGCAATCATGAATGGGCAATGGCCGAGGTTGCCGTCGGCCACGCGCGCGCCGGCGATTATGAACGCGCCGCTCTGGTGCTCGACACCCTGAGAACCGATACGGCGATTGCCTGGGTGACGGCAGAACTGGCATGCGACGCCGCGCGCCGCGGCAACCCACGCGCCGCCGATCGTGTGGCGCTGCTCCCCGACCCGGTGCTGCGCGACCGGGCACTGGCACAGACAGCGCGCGCATTGATCGCTCAGGTCGCGCCAGAGATTGCGCTCGAGGCTGCACGCATGATCGACGCACACGATGCGCGGGCGCGTTGCCTGATTGATATGGCGCTCGAACATCCGCCGGTTGCGTTTCAGGCGCTTGACGCGGCGGCTACCGCAGCCATTGCCGTCGAAGGCGAGGAGCGCGTCTCGCTGATTGCCGTGCTGGCAGCGGCCGAGGCAGCAAGCGGCCGGGTAGATGCAGGCATGCGCATGGCGGCCCTGCTTCCGGAGGGTGAAGAGCGCGATCGGGCGCATTCACGGATCGCAGTCGCGCTGGCGCGGCGCGGTGATTATGCCGGGGCCGAAGCAGTCGTGTACGCCATTGCTGACGATGATGAACGTGGATGGGCGCTCGAGGAACTGGCGCGGATCCTGGCGGCAGAAGGGCGGTATCGTGAGGCATTTGCGCTGGCGGCGCAGATTGGCGACGATGTGGAGCGCGCACAGCTGGAGGCCGACCTGGTGATTGCCTGGGCGCGTTCGGGGGAGGCGGCTGCTGCGTATGCACGCGCCGAGCAGATCCCCCTGGCCGC
>JACAEQ010000029.1 GCA_013388755.1 Chloroflexota bacterium | reverse complement strand
GCCTTATTTGCAAGGTATTGTGTCTATACCTACGTCCACCAGGCGGGCGGCTTCGCGGCGGTACCGCGGATTGATAACCCGCGCCAGCCGTTCCGCCGCTTCGCCGCCGATGGCGCGCCGGTGTGTGCGGCGGATCCGGCGATGGCGCTGGAGTTCCGCTACACCCACCGCAGCGACCTGACGCCGCAGCAGAAGGAGCGCTTCCGCTGTCCACTGCTGCATCCGACGCCAACCGGCGCGGCCCGTCCGGTGGCTGACGCCCATTTCGCCAACGGCGGCTGCAAAACTGATATCACCGCCGGGCCGGGGTCGCGCATTCGCTGGCAACTCGACCGCGACAGCAACGCCTACAAACACTCTACGCTCAACGCACCATGGTCGAACGGATCAACAGTCAGGCCGAAGCGCTCGGCATAACGCACCCGAAGCTGCGGCGCGGCACGGCGATTATCAACCAGCACACGCTCACCTATGTACTGATTAATCTGCGGGCGCTGCAGCGCATCCGCCAGGCCGCCGCGGAGGTGCGGCCGACTATGAGCGACGAGACGCGCCGCGCGGCGTAACCGCATGGCGGCCTGCTGGTTTCGTCGGGTGGATGGGAGCAGGCGCGGGCCGCCGGAAGGCACGCCAGATGGGAGCGATAGTGATCCTGGTCGACCAACCCGTACGCGCACCGCGTGACCGGGGCGTGATCCCGCGCGCCCGACCAACCAGCGGCGCGCGCCAACAGCGGCGACGCGCTGCCAGCGTGGGAGCGGGTGCGCGTCCTACCCGCTGAAGCGGCGCTCCGCCAGCGTGACCGCTGCCGTACTGCACGACATGATAACCACAAATAAGGATGCGTTATTCCTTATGTTTGGTTCCTCACGGAATCAGCGTCCTTATGTTTAGCCCACCCCTCCTTCATAGCGGGGCGCTGTTTTCCTCGCGCTAGCGGCGCGGACACGATGAATGAGACGAACTCGTTTCAAACCCCTTCATAGCGGGGCGCTGATCTCCACAACGGATTTCGTGATTATCCAGACTGGGAGTCTGGAAGTTTCAAACCCCTTCATAGCGGGGCGCTGTTTTCCTCGCATCGGATCATACGTCTTGGCAGGGAAGCACCTCGAGTTTCAAACCCCTTCATAGCGGGGCGCTGTTTTCCTCGTTCCGCTGTACACAGTTGCCTACGGTGCGGTTGAGAACGTTTCAAACCCCTTCATAGCGGGGCGCTGTTTTCCTCCGCCGACGGCCAGCTGGTCGAAAGCATTCCCGCCTCGTTTCAAACCCCTTCATAGCGGGGCGCTGTTTTCCTCACCTTCGCACGACACCCATGACAGTTGATGACGTAACACTACCATATCTGTGGTATGCCATGGACGCCTTTCGCTGTACGGTTTTGCGAATCTGGCCAGAACCGACTATCATCAATGATCACGGACAGTGTATCAGGTCATTGGTTGTGAGGTCAAGCATGAATCGCTGGGCTTTGATGCTGCAACAGTCACCGCCGGAATTGCAGCGCCTGATTGCACGCGTGCAACGAGTATCGCTGCCGCGTGGCTGCGATGCCGCGGAACGTTTGCGTCGCCTGCGCCGCGCGCTCTGTTCTGCCGCCGCGGTGCGCTCCACCTATGCCACGCTTGACGACGATACACACGCGGCGCTTGATGCATTGCGCCGCCGTCGCGGCGGCATCGACGTCAATGAACTGGTCAGGCAGTATGGCCCGATCCGGTCATTGCGCCAGCTGGCGCGCGATCCACGACCTCAGTCCATCGCGGAACGGCTGCTCGTACTTGGCTGGCTGTTGCCGCGCCCGGCCACGCCTCATCATCCGCCACGTTATGTGCTGCCGCCGGAATTGCGCCGCGCGCTGCCGCTGCCACTGGCGGTTGCGACCGCCGGTACAGCGCCGGATGCGCCGCTCGCGCCCGCGCTTCGCGCGGCGATAAGCCTCCTGCTGGTGTGCGCCGCGACCCCGCTGGCTGTTCGCGCTGATGGTATGTTGCGCCGTTCCGCGTTGCGCGCCCTGATGCCGCTCTTCCCGGCGCACGAAGCCGATATAATTGCCGATCTTTACGCCTTTGTGCTGCCGCTCTTGCGTCAGCTTGGCCTGGTCGTCTGTTACCATGGTCGCTGCACGATCACGCCTGGAGCAGCTCCCTTCCTGGCCTTGCCGCACAGCGAACAACGCGAGCGTTTGACCAATGCCTGGATTGCGTCGCCTGATCCAGATCGCTGGTTGCGCCGGCTACGCCTGGCGTTGCGCGGTATAGACTGGCCGCTCTTGCGCCGGCGCTTGATAACCTGGACCAATGCCGTGCCTGCCGGCCAGTTCGTCGTGCCGGAGACATTGTATGACACCCTGGCCGCATCGTTTGGCCCGCTCGCCGATGCCCAGACCCATGGCTTTCGTACGATTCGACGCACGCCCTGGCAACCGCAGAATGCGGCGCAGGCCTTCCATACCGCGTTGCGCGAACCACTTGCCTGGCTTGGCATTGTCGCCTGGTACCATCAGTATGTGTATCGCCCGGCGGCGTATGCCGGCGTCGATGCCGGCTGGCGCTATGAAGCCGCCGGCGAGGTCTTCATCCCCTTTGCCGCGGCTGATGCGGCGTTGCAGCTTGCGCCGCATGGCTGCTGGGTGCGCGGCGATCATGATGGGTTGACATTCCGTGTAACGCCACGTTTGACTCACTCGGCTAAACCAGCATCCCTCCAGCAGAGTACACTGCACCAGCTGCTGTCGCGCTATGCCGGACCTCCGCCGGCCGGGTGGAGCAAATTGCTTGAGGATCAACGACCGTCACTCCAGGTCTTTGATGGCGTTCTGCTGCTGGCAGAAACGCCCGACGATCTGGCGCGAGCCTTGCGGGCGCGGAGTGTGCGGCGCTATGTGCGCGCGCGGCCCGCGCCAGGAATCGCGCTGACGCGGCGGGCGGAACAGGTATTGGTATACCGCGCGCTGGCGCGCCAGGGTGTCATGGTTGCCGGTGATCCGCCGGAACCAACCAATCCCGCGACGCCCCCTGATGCGCTGAGTCCTGGCGATTGCGCGGCATTGGTTATGGCGTGCGCCTTTTACCGGCGTTATGCGCCTGGCGGAATGCCGCTAACGGTTGATGACCAGCTGGAAACCCGGCTCCGCGTGACCTTGCCGCCGCCGCTGCGCGCCGCTGTGGATGAAGCGCTGGCGCGGCTGGACCATGTTCCGTTAAACCTTCCAGGTGCGTCACGCCGGTTCCCAACCATACTGGAGGATCACGCAACTGATGCGGCGCCGGCCGCTCCTCATTCCCCCGATAACCACCCGATAGCCAATGACGTCTCTGCTCACGCGGTCTATCTGCGTACCCTGCGGCGGGCGCTGGATCAACGCAACCCGGTGACCATTGACTATGATACTGGCGGTACAGGTTCGACGGAACGACGAACGATTCGCCCGCTGGAACTCGAACAACGCGGCGATGCCTGGTATGTGCGCGCGTATTGTTTGCGGCGCCAGGCGGAACGTACCTTTCGAGTTGATCGGATCCAGGGGATTGTGTGATTGGGGGATGACTTGATTGGGATGATCGTGTGAGTACTGGATTACTTGAGTGTCTGGTCAGGTCGCTACAATCAGGTAATCAGGTAATCTCCGCAATCACGCGTATCTGTAGTTGTTAAGGAACGGTTTATCAGACAAATGCAACCATAGAGAAACAGGGCGCAATAATGGACGAACAGCAATTCCAGCAGCGTACAAAGGCATTAGCGTTACGGGTTATTCGGATGGCCGATGCGCTCCCGCCCAGATTGGCAGCACGAGTGATCGGGCGACAGATTGTACGCAGTGCGACATCGGTTGCCGCGAATTATCGCGCCGCTTGCCGTGCCCGCGCTCGACCACGCGCGATGGCGCATAAGCTGGATATTGTGCTCGAAGAAGCCGATGAGACGCTCTTCTGGCTTGATATGATTGTTGATGCTGGCTTGTTACCAAAAGAACGTCTCACTGATCTCCGCCGTGAAGCCAATGAGATCGTTGCGATGACCGTTTCCTCCTTGCATACCTTGCGTACGAGATTGAAGGGTTAGGGGGATTATTTGATTACCTGATTACCTGATTATTCGATTATTTGATTACGTGATTTGATCGCTATTATCAGACATGCAGACAATCTCGTAATCTCGCAATCTCGTAATCTCGTAATCTCGCAATCTCGCAATCTCGCAATCCCGCAATCTCGTAATCTCGCAATCTCGCAATCTCGCAATCCTACAAAATCAGCCCGCCGCAATCACAGCGATGGCCCTTGGGTTGGACGGACTCGCGCTGATGAATGCAGCGGATACAGTAGAGAGCGCCGCAAACCGAACAGAGATAGATATTATCGAAGCTGTAGCGCGCGCCGCAGAATGTGCAGTGCGGTTTGGGGCGGTTATTGTAGACGTGAACCATCATATCCTGATGCGGCGGCGTCCATCGCGTGCGCAGAATCACATCGTCACCGCCAGGGGTCGCGCGAATGAAGGGCGCATCGCCCGCCTGCTGCGACCATATGCCCGCAACATACTGCGCCAGGCGCGCGAACGTCAAGTCTCCTTCGTAGAGTGTCACCAGGTCATCATTGCGTAATCCATGCAACAGTGTCTTCGTCAAGCGCCCCATCGGACGTTCCAGCGTATCACGCTCGGCGATGGTTCGCGCGCATGCCGCCAGCGCCAGGACGTTATGCCGGCGCGCCGCGGATGTAACTGCCATGGCGATGTGTTCTGCCTGTTCGGGAACGACCGCGCAGAGATCGAACCATGCCAGCGTGAAGCGTGGATTTGTCTTGCTCAGGTCGCGAAAGAGGTCATCCACCGCCAATTCGCTGACGGTTTCCGCCGTCTCGCCGGGCAGAAGCAGGAAGGGCTCCGTCGCCGCTGAGAGCGATACATAACCGGCGAAGGAACAGAGCGCCATGTCAACCTGCGCGGTATCCCACGCCATCAGGGCGCCTCGTATCGCCGCCGCATGCGCGTCCGCGTCATAAAGCGTCACAATGGCCTGCTGTGGAAAAACCGGGATATAACTGTATTGCAGATCCTGTACTCTTTCGGCAATGGCTTGCGCGTCGCTCCGGGCGGCAGGTAAGGGGGCTAATCCGGGAACATCGCCCGCGCCGATAATGAGCGCATAGTTGGTCATGGCTGTCTCCTTTATCGATTACGGGATTACGTGATTGATTATCTGATTGATTATCTGATTGATTACCTGATTGATTACCTGATTATTTGAATTGGATCGTTATTATCAGACAATCTCGTAATCTCGTAATCTCGTAATCTCGCAGAGCGTCTCCTTCAGCGATTGATAACCGGCAAATGAGCCGTAAACAATTGCTCGACGACGATGAAGCGCACCGGAACGTTGATGGTCGCCACGCCGGTAACGCCTTCCGGCGTGATTGTTACGGCGCCAGTGTGTACGCCAGTGTTCAGGCCGGATTGATCGACATGCACGATGATGACGCTATCGCGCGTTTCAACGCGGAGCCAGGGGGTATCGCTCCTCACCTGCCATCGCGCGGGAGGACACCCCTGTGTCAGGGTAAGCAACGCGTCGGCAGGCGATTCGCCATCCCGGGCCGCCAGGAACATCAGCTCTGCTGGAGATACGCGCAACTCGGTCGAGTACGTGATCGCTTCCACGATGTCCGAAAACGTATGTCCATTCACATAGCGCAGCCAGATCCCCTGACCGCGATAGTTGCCACCGGGAACGGCCCATGTCAGCGGCTCACTGGCCGGCTGTGGCGCGCTAAAGATCGAGACTGCATCAAAGGTCACATCGGCGCTTCCGCTGCGCCAGATCCGAAACATGAGAAAGGGATCGCTGGAGCTGGGGTTGAAGACAAAGTTCAATGGAAACTCCTGATAGCGATCCGGCGCGGTGAAATCGATGCCGCGCAGGCTGATGGGACCATAGCTGCTGCTGCCGCCCTGCACCATGATCCGCGCCACCTCGCTACCTGATGTGTTGTCGTTCACTTTCAACCGGAAATAGCCGGTCATTGGCGTATTTGTAATGAAAGCGGTATCCCATACCCAGGCAGCAGATTCGCCATTGCCAGGGGATAACCGAAACGCAGATCCACCGAGAGCTTCCGAGTCGGTCACGCGCTCTCCATTGCCCCAGAGCTTCTCGAAGGTGCTGAAACTATTGTCGGCAAGCCATCCCGCGCTGAACTGCACCTGTGGCGCACCACCATCTGCCGCGTTGTAGATCGTCACCTGTGCGCGGGTGGAACTCGCGAGATCGGCATCATCGAGCACGGCATGCGCGCCCAGGTAGATCGTGTCGCTTACTGTCAGGGTGCGACCGAACGTATCTCGGGTTTTGACATTCACCTGCCGCCATCCCTCGCCACCCTCAAGCGTCCAGGTGCGGGTCGCGGCATAGGGTTCCCATACCGCGCCAGCAAAGCATGGCGAGTTACTGATCATCATCTGAGTCGCTGCGCCGGGCGCGGCAAAGCCACCGCTGGTCGGGCGATCGTAGATGTACAGGTTGACGCTGGGCGTGGTAGTCGTCATAGCTTCGTTTTCAATAACTACCGGCGCGTAGACCGGATCATTGCCAAAATCCTGGGTGATATAGCCCCGCCCATCGCTGCGGCGATAATAGCCGACGCCAGTTTCACGCGAGTTGGGATCGAGCAAGTTGGCACGGTGGCCAGGGCTATTCATCCATCCCTGAATCGCAATCTCTGGCGTCACATAGCCGCAAAACGCATTTTCCGCACCGGCATTACCCAGGTAGCCAGATGCACGCGTGCGGTAGTCGGGCCAGTTGCCGGCAGTATCCTGATGGCCGCAGAACCCTACCGGCCGGTTTTCCGTTGAGTCCCAAGAATACCAGCGCGCCGCGCCGGTCAGCTGGCGATTCCAGCGTAACGGCGGTATACCGCGGGCGCGGCGCTCCAGATTGCCGAGATAGACGACGCGCGCCTCATCAAGCAGCAGCGATGGCGATTGTTCTGAAATGATAGTGTTCCTCTGCCCCATGACGGCTGAACTTGCCAGGGTGCAGAGCATTGCTCCGACGATCCAGAGACGCGCGTTTTTCATGGCAGGGCCTCCTGATCATACGCAGGATAGGGTGCAAGTGAGACAAACGTATGGCCAATGATGAACCCACTGACTACTCTCCGCCAACCATATAGTGGGTCGGGTCACGACTGATGACGCCGATGCCGACGATCTGAATGCGCTTCACGGCCGCCTCATCAAGGCGATAGCAGCGCACACTGTCGGTAGTGCGATCGATGAGATTGGTGAGTTCACGCATCACCCTGGTGAATTCGCGCGCGTCCAGTTCACATTCGAAAACGCTGTACTGGACGCGCGTGCCCCAGCCCTTCAGATACTTCATTACCCTGGTGCGCCGGCGATCCTGAACAATATCATAGCTGATGATCGTGAACATAGCGGCTCCATCACGCGCATGCCTGTACGAACGAACGCATCGTCAGAAAGCCGCGCGCAGCATCGCGGCGAAGATGCCGCCGAGCAGCGCGGAAATGATGCCAGACAGGATGAACAGAATGATTGCGGCCGGGATCGACGCCAGCGCAATCTTGACCAGCAGGCCCACCATTTCGCCAAACGACATAGTGATGGCATTGATGGCGACATCGCGGCTGCCTGAACGCTGCTGCAGGGCCTGAATCGCCGCGACGACCCGTTCAGTCTGGAACTGGAGCGCCTTCAGTTGTTCTTGTTGCACGCTCAGAATCTGAGCAAGCTGGTATGCCTGCGCGTCAGGAATCGGCCGGGCGGCTGGATCGGGTTGTTCGATGGTCATTTCCTTGCTCCTTATGCTCATAGTGTCACCATAGCGACAGGCTCTCCGGTCGCGATTCCACTGGCCGTGGTCACGGCGTATAGCCCACATAGCGTTCTTGTTCGCCGCGTAAGACGCGCGCCACAGCCTGCGCTTGCAGCAATATGACTCGGCGCATCGGCGTTTGTTCACCGCTCGGCAGGCGCATCTTTGCCTGTAAGGCCGCCTCGTAGCGCTGTACCAGCAGCGTGCGTCCGGCATTATCGAGGTAAACGGCATCCGGCCGCTCCTGCGGGCGATTGAAGTGCTCGCGCCCCAGCGCACTGGTGCGAATGAGATCCAGCACCAGGCGATCAACAATCAGCGGGCGAAACTCCTCCAGCAGATCGAGCGCCAGTGACGGGCGGCCAGCCTCAATCACATGGAAGGTTCCAAGGTATGGGTCGAGACCGGTAATCTGAATCGCGGTGATGACATCGTGTAACGCGAGCGTATAGCCGAATGAGAGCATCGCATTGACCGGATCCGGTGGTGGGTAGAAGGCGCGCCCACCAAACCCCCAGGCCGGCGGCAGAGATGCGCGCCATGCGCCGAAATACGCTGCGGCGGCGGCGCCTTCGTGGCCGCGCAGCACATCGACACTGGCAGCATTCGCGGCGGCGGTAAGCGCGGCATCGATCTGCATTACCGCGGTCGCCGCCGCCGGCCATCCGGTCGCCGCCAGCAGGCGGCGCTGGTTGGTCAACTTGGCGCGTACAATCTCCTTCGCCAGCGCCAGCGCCTGCTGCGGGGCATTGACATACTGCATCTGGCTGGTGCGCAAGTCGCCGAACCGCGACGGGCCAGCGGTCAGCGTCGCATAATGCCGGCTGCCATGCTGGTTGGTTAACGTGACTGGTATCCCGCGTTCCAGCAAATCGATCAGCAGCGCGGTCGAGAGCTGGACGCCGCGCCCCATCAGTACCACCTGATCGATCCTGGCCAGTGGCACCTCGCTCAAGGTCTGACCCTCTCTGGTGATCACCACCTGGTTATCGCGTTTCCGCACCATGGTTCCCTGTTCCTGGACATACAGCGTCGGCATCGTGGTCCTCCTTATGATGATGGTGTGATTGTTCTCTTTTCGTATGCCAATGACTGCTTACCCCAGTATGCCCTCACCCCCCAATCCCCTCTCCGCGTCGGAGAGGGAAAGTGCGGCAGCGCGGGAGTGAGGTCAGAAGTGCCTGATGAGCGTCTAAATCAGCGACGATTCCTGATACGACGACGTGCATTCTGGGCGGCTTCACGCAACGCGCGTTCCGCCTCGGTGAAGTCGACGAAACCTTCACCGAGACGCGGGCCGGTCGCGCGCGGCGCCAGGGATGCGCCTAAGAACTCAATGCCATCGGCATATGAGGCAACACGGGTTTTTTCTTCGTTGATCGACAGACGCAACACACTCAGTTGGCGGCGCGCGAATTGCAGCGCTCGCCCGGCCTCATCCGCCGTCGCGCACATAACGACGAAATCATCCATGAAGCGGACCAGACGGAACCCCTGACTGATAAGCGCGACATCGAATGGATGCAGATAGATATTGGCCAGCAACGGCGAGAGCGCGCCACCCTGCGGCGTGCCGCGTCCATTGACCGGCTGCGCACGCGCCACCGCTTCACTCAGGGCCAGGGCACCAACCGCAACCGCGCCGGCAATCGCCAGGCGACGCGCGCCAATCCGCTGAAGATAAGGCAACGCGCGCCGCGCGCCATCGATTGCGGGACGCGCCAGCATCATGGCCGTCCAGAGGTGCGAGTCGAGCCCGTTCTGGCGCGCTGGCCATGGATCCTCGTCAGAAGCTCCACCTGGCATTTCCCATGCAGCGGCGGCATACGGGCCAGAGACCGGCGGCGACATAGCGACTCGATCCGCACCCCATGCCAGCGCGCGGCGCAACGCCGCCTCGCCGCGCTGCAATGGCGTTGCCGCAGCTTCTTCGGGCAGACTCACACTACAAGTCATAGCGCCCGCTTCGAGCCATTGAGCAATAAGCTTCAGCACCGGCAATTCGTCAATCCGCTGCCGCACCAGTCCCAACAGCAATCGTTGATCGATGCTATCGAAGTAGGCGGCAACATCGGCATCGGCCACCCATCCCAGACCCTGGTCGGCGTAACGCTGGACACGCGCGACTGCTTCCGGCACACCGATATGGGGGCGGCAACCATAGGAACAGTCCAGAAAATAGGGCTCAAACAGTGGCTCAAGCACCTGGTGCACCGCACGTTGAGCCACGCGGTCGCGTACCGCCAGAATGGCAATCGCGCGTTCGCCGCCGCTGGCCTTTGGGATATTGACCCGTTTAGCGGGCAATGGCCGGTAGGTTCCGCTCTGTAATTCGTCGGATAGCTGGCTCATCTGGCGCGCCCAGTCAGCCTCAAAATCACGGAGCGTGATGGAATCCATCCCGGCGCTACGGCTGCGGCGGTATACCTGAATATTGCTGCGCACCCGTCGCCAGGCGAGCGTCAGGTTCTCGACACTGCAGATACGCGGCAACAGTGGCGGTCCGTTGTGCTGTGGAAATAGACGCATGGGCTTCCTCCAGGATTGGGAGATTGGGAGATTAATCACCCACCCGGGCCCCCCAAGCACCCGATCAGAACAATCAGAACAATCACCCCACCCACCCGGGCACCCCAAGCACCCAATCAGAACAATCAGAACAATCACCCCACCCACCCGATCAGAACAATCAGAACCATCACCCCACCCACCCGATCAGAACAATCAGAACAATCACCCCATCACACCAGTTCCTGCAGTGCGCGTAACCCGGCATCAGCGACTTCGCCGCTCTCATCGCCATCAGTCTCGGCTGGCGCCGGTAATACCGATGATGCGGCAGCCGCAGCAATCTGGGCGGTTCCGGCGATTGCCGCCAGTTGACGTTCGTGCTGGCGTTTCTGCTGGACGCCCACCTGAATGCGTTCAGCGCGCCATTGCTCCAGGCGTTGCATCTGTTCGGCAACCAGTTGCTCATGACGCAGATGGAGTTCCAGCAGGTCACGCTCGTGCGCGGCGCGACGCTCGGCCTGCAATTGCGCCTGCGCGGCGCGCTGCTCTGCCAGGCGTTGCTGAATTTCCGCCAGCGCCAGCGCATGGGTATTGCGCTTTTCCTCAGCTGCCAGCGCCAGTTCGCCCTCGGCGCGCAGCATGCCCTGCTGACCGTCCATCAGGCGCAATTGCTGGTCAGTACGATGGACATCGAGCAATTGCTGCTGGACGCGCTCCCACTCGGCCTGCAGACGCGCCTGCTCAGCCTGCCAGATCTGCTCCTCGCGCGCAATCTCGCTTACCTGTGCTTCGATCTGCGCCATGACCACCTGAAGACGCGCGGCTAACGCGGCCTGTTGCACCTCCGATTGCTGGACCAGCAGTTTTTCACGCGCCGTTGCTGCCGTTGCTGCCATACGAATATCATGTTCCTGCGCCGCCAGCACCGCGGCAGCCTGAAGTTCTTGGATACGCGCGCGATGGCGCGCTGCCGTTACACGCAACTCCTCATCGATCTGCGCCGCCGCGACGGTCGCCGCCGTCGCCGCTTCGATCTGTCGTTCATCACCCTGGCGTTCGATGACGCGCACATTGATGACTGCCATACCATCAAGCGCCGGGTCAGCGCGCAGGCGATCGAGGATGACCTGAGCCGGAGCATCAAGACCACCATGCTCGCCTGTCATCCCCGTCAAGGCAGCATGAGTCTGTTGCTCGATATAGCGTAGGGCGCCGGTACGCGCCGCCGCAACCAGGGCAGCGATCGGTTCGCGGTGAGCCGCGATCTTCATGGGATCGGAGACCTCAACATCAACGGTCAACCAGAGACGGACGCGCCATTTGTCGGCGCTCCAGCCCTCGATCGGCCCGACCGGCACCTGGCGACGACGCATATCCACCCACTGCACCAGCGTAGCGCCGGGTTGCATGCCAAGCAGGGTATAACTGCCCGGGTGATAGACGCGCCGTTCGCCTCCCGGCAGGTGAACCACCGCAACCGTACCCGGCGGCGTCACCAGATGCGCCAGCATGCCAAACGCCTGGCGCGGCAGCGCGCTGGGGGCGGTCACCAGACCGGTGGCGAAATGCAGCTTTGCCAGCGGTTCGCCGCCAGGCTGGCCAGTCTCGCCCTTCAATACCGCTAACCCTTCGCCCAGGGCCTCACCGACCGTCTCACGAACCGTTGAAACCAGTTCTGTGCTCATCGTTCGTTCTCCTGTAGTATCGCACCAGATTCAGCAGAAACGCCTTTCTGTTGCGCTGTGGCAGCGCGGCTTCGCCGCGCCAAGACAGCGCAAGTCTCTATTTGCCGGTAACTGTTCACACTTCTGGCAGGAATGTTTTTGCGTCGGCGGGGCGACGTGTATTGGCGCTTGCATAGTAGACGCAGCAAGCTGTGTCCCAACCCGCCGCCGATTCTTTTTCTCTGGGGCCTCCCCCGAACCCCCGATGCGGCGCGCCCGTGCCAAAAGCGGAACCATCAGCAAAACGGTGCTTACATCCATCATCGTTGATTACAAACGATGACGGTCATTGCCGACGCGCATGAGCCAGCCACGGCCATCGAGCGCCTCCCATGCCAGCGCGTCTGCCAGGCGGTTGAGTTCACGCGGAATAGCGACAAACGTCACCTTGCCGCACTGGCGAACCAGCGTACCGGCCCGCGCATGCAACGGCTGGAGCGCTGCGGCGCGTACCGCGTGTCGGCCTGCCAGCTGCTCCACCACAATCCGGCTGTCGGTCAGACAGCAGACAATTGCGCCGGGATAGCGTTGAAGCACAAAGGTCAGGCCGGCAATCACGGCGAGATACTCAGCCTCATTATTCGTTTTCGCCGGCGCGCGTTCACATGTCCAGGCGAGTACCTTTCCCGCCGAATCGCGTACCACAATGCCCAATCCCGCCATGCCGCGCGCCGGCTGGCCGGGCGTGCCATCAACTTGCAGCAGCAGTCGCGTCATAACAGCGCCTCGTGAAGCATCATCGCCAGGACGGCAAGTCCGGTGGCGATGAGCAGCAGCATGGTTGCCGCACAACCACGGAGCAGTTTGCCGGGCGGTGGTCGTTTGATGCGCGGCGCCGGGGCAAGCAAGGCGACCAGCGCCAGTAGCGCGGTAAGGATGGCCGGGATTGTCAAACACCAGATCATTGCCGTCTCCCTCTTTCGCATGTATGACCCGAGGGGAGTCGTACGTCAGGCACTATCCAGGGAGAGCCGCATAACCCGGATTCGTTGCAGCTCTCCCGGCATCGGCCACGTTCCTAACGATCGACCGGCATGGGGCGTTCAATCATCGTCCACGATTCAGCGACACGCCCTTCACGAACGCGATCAATACGTACAGCATTGCAGGTTACTAACTGGCCGGATGGCAAGAGATCCATCAATGGCGCGCGGTGCAGACCGGTCAATGTCCAGCGCGTCACAATCTGGTCGTTTTCCACCACTTGCGACGCCACCAGAATGCGGAGGTCGGCAAAGGCCGCGTGGATTGCCGAGGCAATCGCCTGGGCATGTTCCGGACCACGTGTGGGCGCGAACGCGGCAAGAGCGCCACGTTCAACATAATCGGCCGCAAAGATAGCGCCGGCCTCGGCCATGATGCCCTGACCGATCGCGCGCTGCAGCCAGCGGCGAATCATCGCCGTCTGTTCCTCCTGCTGCGCACGTTCCTCACGCGCGTGCATACGCTGCCGAAACTCACTGATTGCCCAGCCGAGAGCGCTGAGCGCACGCGTGAAGATCGGGCGCAGGTGATCCAGTTCGGCGACGAACATCTCAACGGCTGCGCTAACGCGTGTTTCTTCAGGATTGATGTAGGCCTTTGCAACCTTGGTATCGCGCGAAATCTCGCTGGCGCAGTACAACGCGCGCTGCAATTCTTCCGCCGTTTCAATCGCCCAGAAGTTGGGGCATACCAGCTGGAAATACACCGGATCGGACTCATTGGCATACAGGCAATAGGTCAGACCTTCCGCCTTAAAGACAACATTCCCTGCACTGGTGCGCTCGGGGCGAAAGCCGAGATCAGCCAGGATGTCCAGATACATGTCCACTTTGTTCATAGCGGGCCTCCTTGTTCAATGTTTGCTCTTCACAGAGAAGGAGCCGGATTCCGCCAATTCGTTGCAACTCCGGTGGGCATTCTTTGCATGTTGGAGTGGATTGGGCGGAGACGACGCACCTATTGACGAGTTCATCATAACAAAACACGGCGTCACAAATGTGACGCCGTGTAACAGGCATAGCGTTGTTCGGATAGGCACGTTGTCATTGTCTAGCGAAACATGGTTCTCCTGCACGTGCCGTGAATCGGGCGTTGCACCGATTTCGTCAGCGCCGGCGGCGCGCCGCCTCACGAATGGCCTGAAGGTTAAGAATCTCCGCCACTTCATAGCGCGTCGGGATCGAGCCGGCAACCGGTCGAACATTCAGCATGGCCGGAAAGCCTCCCGCGCGCCCGTGGATCTCCGCAAGCATGGCGACAGCCAGCGGCGCGAGTGCCGGCGGGTTGATGATCAGCGGTATGGTTTGCCACTCGTCAGGCGACAGCTCCGCCGCGTCGGCCAGCTCCACCGCCACTTCGGCCAGCGGCCGCTCACGGTCGATCTGTGAGTCGATGGCCCGCACCAGCGGCCTTTCACCAATGATCGCCGCGACGTGCGCGATCTGTTGCTCCGTCAGCGGATGCGAATAGTTCAGGACAATCACGGCATTTCCTTTCCGCCAGCCACGAATGCCACCAGGAGCGGCGCGGTAGCGCTGTCGGGAATGACATGGCCGCCGGCATCGTAGCGCGCCGGGTAATACTGCAACGCTGCTCCCTGCTCGCGCGCCGCCAGCGCCAGGCCGGCACTCATCACCGACGTGCCCCCGGTGATGTCCACCGCAACCGGCAATGCCCGCAGCATGACGCGCGCGCGCTGCAACGCCTCGGTCGCGGCGTGATAACTATCGCTGAGGGACCAGGGATCGGTCACCGCAAGGGGCTGATGTTCCACGTTGCATTCGAGCAACCATTGCCGCAGGTCCTTCAGCTTGGCGCTCTGCTGCACATCCTGCGACACAATCAGCCAGCAGTGGCGCAGGGTTGCCTGCTGCATGTGCCACTCCAGGATTGCCCGTTCAGGCCCGTTCGGGCGCAACCCGACCGCCAGGACCAGACCAGGATGTGGCGCGATCCGTTCCGCCGGCGGCACTTCGAGGCGCATGCGCGCACGCTGCGCAATTGCAGCGCTCACACTACGAACGCCCCAGGCGATGAATGGCACGATCAACGCAGCACCGATAACGATGCCGACCAGGGTGACAGGTTGCTCACCGAACATCAGCAACACCAGCGCATAGAGCGCATTCCCCAGCAGCGCGAGCGCCAGCGAGCCGATGATGAACAGTACCGGCGCGCGCGAATCGAGAAACCGCGCCAGCACATCGCTGAGACGCTGCCGGCTCATGGCGAGCCTCCGTCCGGCCCGGCAACGTCAGGGTGCTCATACAGCGCCACCATGCGCCGCGCGCTTTCGCGCATCATCGTTGCCAGTTGCGGCGGCTCCAGCACCCGACAATGCTCACGATAGCGCATCAGGATCTGCTGCGCGCGCCAGAGATCGGTGGCGGTCGCCATCACTTCCGCCGAGCCATCATCGGCATAACTGATGACCGTCTGTGGGAACCAGTGCGCCACGTCACGCCGCCGCGCTACCGCCGGCGCCAGCCAGTAACGCAGCAGATAGGGCGGGCGGTGATACGCGCGTTTCGGCGAACCTGGTAACGGGTTCAGACTATTGGGCACGATCCGGTCAAGCCGGTAGAGCACAAAGTCATCCGCCAGGCCAGGGATATCACTCTTGAGACAGAAGGTATCAAGGTAGGTATGCCCTTCGCGATAGAACAGTTCGATCGGCGCGACCTGGTGGCGCGCGGCGGCGCCATCCGGCGTATGGGGCGACTGATAGGCGAATTCGATAATTCGTTTCCCAACCATCCGTTTGAGTTGCTTGAAAATCTCAGCGACCGCGTGTTCCGCCTGTGGTCGATCGACCCGCGGCTGGGCGCTGATGGTGCGCATCTGGTCACGGCGCGCCCTGGGCATCAGCGACGCGACACGTTGCAGGAATGCGGCAATCTGTCCCGCGTTGGGAATACCATGGTCACCATACACGCTGGCCAGAAATGCCATCGCCTCCATCTCGCCATCGGGCAGGTCGAGCAGCGCCAGGTCGCCGGGTGACAGCAAGGTATAGCGGCCATCGTTCGCCCGCTGAATGTCACAGCCATATTCCTGCCGCAACGCAGTCAGATCGTGGCGCAGCGCGGCCAGCGCGTCGGCGGGGTAGACCCCCTCGGGGACATCCGGGAACGCGGCGTTGGCATCATCAATTAATGTCGGGCCATCGGCAGGGCCACGCACCAGGCGACGCACCAGATAGAGACGGCGGCGGTGAATCAAGTGCGAACTACGTTTATCACCGCGGCCGCGGGTCTGGACACGATGAGTCATGATGACCCTCCAGAATGAGCGCGAGCCGTCGCCAGCGCCTGGCGTAACTGGGCGCAGACCCTGGCAACACGCGCTTCAACCTCACTTGCAGGTCTGGCATTACGGCTCATCCCGGCATGCGCCAGATCATTGCGCAGTATACGTATCTCTTCCCAGAGACTATTCAGTCTACCTCGATGAACAATATGCTTCATTGAGTCTGGAACGTCACGCCCGGTTTCTTTAGCGGCAGCAAATCCGCCCAGTGCCGCCTCCGCGAACAGACGTTCCTCACGATGGTAGATATCCGCGCCAACCTCGGCCAGCACCACCGACACCAGCCATTCGCGCGCCAGGGTAAATGCCTGCACATACATGGACTTTGCGGCGTACCATTCAATAACGTCGAGCTGGCGATCAACGATTTCGCGCGCCTGATCCCTTCGATGAGGATGCGCATGCCGGAAACGCCGGTATTCATGCTCAATCCGGCCAAGCAACAGCGCTAATGGTTCAAATGCCGCCGCTTCGCCATGGGGAGCATCATCGCGAAACTGCTGAATAACCTGGTCAAGGGATGCAGCACGCTGCATAACCTCCGCCGGGCGCGACGTATGCAGCGCCGAGGTCAGTGACCGCAGGCTGGCCGTCAATTGTTGCGCGCCCGTCGTCGAAGCTTGCGTCGTTGCAGGCATCATATTGAGCAATTCTGCCAGACCATCGGCGCGGCCATAACGCAGAAACGTATCCGTCGCCGTCGTCCAATCCAGTAGGCGGGCAAATGGGGTCAGGTCGAATACCGGGGTGCGGTTGGTCGCCTGATCGCGCGCCTCAAACGCGCCATAGACGATGCGCTCCAGTGTCACATTGCGTACGACACGGACAAATGACGTGACCAGCAGCGCCAGCATCGGCAACGACCGAAACGAATTGGTAATATCAAACAATATCTGGTCGCCATCATCAATCACGCCCGCCAGCTGGTTGAAGATCGTCCATAATTCATGTTCCGCCGCGCCATCGGGAATATCGACCGGTTCAGGCAGCATCCGGCCGGCCATGCGGCGGGTGAGTTCAGCAAAATGCTTCTCGCGCGCACTTGCCGTCACCACCACAAACACCCGATCAGGCGCGAAGAAGCGCGTGGCCGCATCGGCCATATAACAGGTGGCATGTTCCTGATCGCCACAACAGTAGGTGGTTTCCTCCAGGCGCATATTGCCGAGAAACGAGATGAGTTTGCGGGACATAGGGAAGATCCTTTGTCATGCTGCGAATGACACCCGCGCCAGACATTGCTCATCAGAGCATCAGCGGGCTTGTTTTTTACTATCTCCTCCAGACTGTGCAGTTAGACGGCCATGGTCGGGTTTTCGCCGCGCCAGTCGATGTTGAGCCTGGGCCGGCAAAACCATTGTTCAACCAGATATCGTGGTGGTCCTCGTCACTGGCGTTGCACAGATCACTGAACAGCGCACTGTGGGGCCACCTGATCTGATCGTCGAGATTGTCTCACCCGGCACCGCCAGTTATGATCGCCGCGAGAAGCGGGACACCTACGCCGCCGTCGGTATACGCGAATACTGGATTGTCGATCCTGGCAGCCATACGGTTGAATTACTCATCCTTGATGACGCGCAGCACCGCTTCGTCCATGTGTATCGTGGTCAGGCCATCCTGCCGAGTACGGTGATTGTCGGCTGGTCGGTGGCAACCGAGCAGTTGTTCGGGTAATGCCGCTTCGCCCCATCACTTCTTCGGCGCAGGCTTGAGTTCAATCACGGTCCGTCCATTTTTCAGCGTGCGCACACCGATCACCTCGACCCGCGCTGCATTACCGGCACGATACTTTGCCGTACCACCTGGAACCACATCCGCCTTCATGATGCCGACGACTTTTTCCTCGTCAAAGCCCGGCACGTTCACCTGCACAGCCTGTTCGTCGACCGCCGCGACCTTGCCGGTGAAGGTCGCGCCGATGGCGGGAACGGTGGGTCCAGCAGGTGCAGGTTCAGCGATTATCGTCTGCGTACTTCTGACCGGTTGCTGCCTGGCCACAGGCGGCGTGGTACGAGCCCGCGGCGGAAACGGTTCGCGCCCGACGGGTGACACCACGCGCGAGCGTTCTGCGTCCGGTACCGCACGATAATAGCGTAGCAGCCTGATCGCCCAGCCGAGCGTCTCGGCCATCTGGTGCGGCGCCATATGGCGCAGATGGCGTTCGCTGGCGGAGAGCAACTCGCGGTAGTAGCCAATCGTCTGATTGGAACGAATAACGGCGCGGCCATCGTTCACAATCGTGCGCAGGTACATAAAATAGGCTGCGCTGTCCCTGTGTATGCGCAGGTATGCCAGTGCCTTCTGCGCTTCGTTGGGGTCTACGTGCGCCTCGAAAAGATCGCAAGCCAGGAGGGCTGCTTTATCTGCCTGTATCATGCTAATAGCTCCGATCCGGACATTCTCTCTCATCACGGGGCCAGCGTAACGTTGCCGCCAGTTGGCGTAGTTGATCGTTCAGTATCAATCGTTCGGCGCGCATTGCTTCAAAATATGGTGGCATCTCCACTGCTCGCGCTGGCGGCACATCAAAGTCGGCGTAGCGTTGTGTTGCGTCCTCAAGCTCCAGTCGCGCATTGATCACTTCCACCGTTCCTAGACAGACCGGTTTGCCGCCGCCGAGTTTGGGCCAGAGTCGTGGTTCGCCAAGCCCGAGTGCGGTCAAGAGTAACCCGAGTTCACCTGGCGTCAGGTTCTCAAAATCAATCTGGAAGCTGAATGTGCTGCCCTCGGTGCAGGCCTCCAGCGGTAGATCGCCTTGCGCCGGTTTGCCATGCATATAGAACTTCCGTCCCCTCAATTGCCCGCGATCCTCATAGGCACCCGTGGCCCCAGGGCGTGGCCGGAACAGGGCCGGCGTCTCCACAATTTCCATCTGGCCGCTCTCAAGCACCGCGTCGCTGAAGCGAACCTGCCCTTGATAACCAAGCGCGCCAAAGATACGTTGTGCAACGTCAAGATGATCCGGCCGGTGTGAAGCCTCAAGTTCACGCGGCAACGACGGCGCGCGTGTCACGGCGGGCACCGAAGGAGAGATTGCCTCTAGAATGCTCCGAATACATCCTTTAAGCGATGTCGCCGGTATCACCGGTGTTCCATTGGTGCGGAAATGCGCTTTGACCATCGGATAGCGACGGTTGCCGGTTTGCTCGAGCAAACCAGAAGCAACATGCAGCGGCGAACGAGCAATAATCTGCCCATGCAGCGTGCCGTTGAGATGGCTGACGCGTTGATGGCCGGCGGGTGCGCCGCGCTCGATCCGGCGCGCAAACGGCACAAACTCGTAAGGTTTCGGCAGCGGCGGCTCAAAACGGCCTCGCCCGCCACGGTCGCGGTCGCTCATTATTGTCCCTCCGGCTCCAGGCTCGTGTAACGTATCAACTCCACAGCAGCATTCGGTGCGCGATACAGGATGTAGTTGATACGCGGGCGATGATCCGTCTGAACGATTGCCGCCCCGTTCCCAGCTTCGGTCTGCCAGGCGGCACCCTCGCAGGTCACCAGGCGTGCACCGGCGATATCGAGCGATTGCTCACTCAGCACCAGCACATCGTATACATCACGGCCCAGGCGCTTCCAGCGCACCTCGGCACGTTCAGTAAAGGCATGGCCAAAGTCGCCACCTGGATCGAGTCTGGCCATATCGGTCAGGCGCTCATTCGGACGCAGGTTTTCGCGTCCGCGCTCAGGCTCAACATCCCACAACGTCGCGCCGCCGAATGTCCAGCACGGCAACCCGACATAGTCGCGCACCAGTTCGAACAGCCGGGCCGAAGAGGCGTTCGCCATGCGATAGATGTATCCTGCGCCATTCATAGAAGCTTGCCTTCTGGCGCGGAAACCCGGCAGCATGAGCACCGGGAGGAGCGCGCCGCTTTCGCCCGCGTGAGCGCACGTGTGCACGGGCATGCGACTACTGGTCTACGACGTCCAGATGTGCTCAGGCACTCGTGGTGCGCACCACGAGCAACAGTTTGCACGTTTCCAACTGAGCCTTCGGGAGTTCCGGCAGCGAACTTGCTGCCGGGGAAAAGGTTCTCGGTCCGCGCCACTCACAACACCGTTCGTTGTGCCGGGCCGCCCGTCAGACGGCCGCTTGTGCTGTGCCACCTTCGGGTGGAGGAGCGAGCACAGGCCCAGCGGCGTTAGCCCTGCGTATCTGACAGCCCGATCTCCCGCTTCCATGCCGGCATGCATGCTTTCCAGAATGCCCTGACGTGCTCACCCCCAATGGCGCGCAGCCAGACCCCAAAAGGTTCCTCCGGTGTCAGGCTCACCCCTTCCGGCAGCAGTACAGTATCATGGGCCGGAAGATCGTAGGCACGGTAGGCATCGCCGCCAAAGGCGCCCAGGCCACCAAAATGCCCCGCCGGCAGACGAACGCTCCCATCAAGCATCTGTAGCACTGCACCATCGAGTTCACAGACCGGGTAATGGATCTCCAGCGACTCGAAAGTCGCCGTCACCCGGCCCAGGCCGCGCGACTTGCCGAACCCCAGTGCAATGCGTCCTTCCGCCAGGTCGCGTAGCGCCAGACCAAGCAATCCCAGTTGCGCCAGGGTCACGTTCTTGAAGTCGATCCGTGTCGGAAATTCCCCGGCGACCACCGTCTCATAATTGAACGGCCCCACCGCCACCGAGCCATACACCCGGTCAATTGCCACACCATTACGTTCTTCGGTAACGACATTCTGACCGTAGGCGTCAGCAAAGCGCACCCGCCCCGCGAGTGCGGTATGGCCAAACATCTGTGAGACAAACGACGAACGCCGGTACACAACCGCGGTACGGTCAGGGTGACGAGCAATCTCATCACCAATCGCCTCGATCGCCCGGCCAGAGCTATAGTCCATATCCTCCAGCCCCTTATAGCGCCTTCCTTCACCCAGCGGATTATCCGCCAGCGGAACACGCTGATCAGGGATGGAAATCCCGGCGGCTTCGTCAAGCATGCGGCGGCGCTGCAACTTTCGCTCCTGCAAATCTTCACCGTCGAGCGTACGGCAGATCCGTTCACAGTGTGCACGGACGACCCCTTTGAGCGATGGTCCGGGGAGATAGATCGCTCCCTGGCTCGACATCGCACCACTGCCATCTGGCACACTGCGCTTCGTGCGCACGAATTGCATGTCCGGCAAGGTCGGGTCACCGCTACCGCTCTCACCAGCCTTGATCAGGATCGGTCCATCGGGTCGAATGATCAGGCGCAGCGTGCCCTGGAGAAATATCGCCCTATGCATCGGTCAGCTCCTTCCGGGCCACGCTCGGATCGCGCAGTGCGTCTCGAAACGCTGCGATCCAGGCCTGTTCCTGCGCCTGATCAATCGGTGCACCGCCATCGCCGGTAAGCAGCGCCAGTACATCATCAACCCCCGCGATGCCTTCACGTACCACAAGGTAGCGAATGTCAGGCGTTACCTGACCATCGCGCCCCACCAGCTGCACGTACCCCAGACCGCGCGAACGGAACCCGCCAAGCTGCACATCGCCGCGCATCCAGGGTTTGAGGGCAGACAGAAGCATGCCAAGCTGCCACGGCGCAGCGTTTTCGAGTATCAGATCAAAGCTGAAGCGTGTTCCCGCCGGCACGACCTCGTAATCGTACAGCAAGCCCTGTTGTACCGTTTCGGTATCACGGTTGATACCGACACCATTACGCACTTCAACCTGGCCGAACCAGAGCGACGGCTCGATCGCGGCATCTTTCAAGAAGAGGCGTCCGGCGATCCATGGCGCACCAAAGGTCAGGTCGATCAGTGTCGACACGCGCCAGATCGCATCGCTCAATGCGCGATCATTGTTGCGCAAGTCCACGTATTCTTTGAGTGCACCGATTTTCTGGCCCATTGTCCGTTCAATCTGTTCCAGATCGAGCGCCTGGTCGGGATGCACCGCACGAACCAGCGCCTCAATCTGAGCCCGCAATGCGCCCTTCAGTGACGCGCCGGGCACAAGAGGTGCACCAAGCGCGCCACGCAACACCGGCAGATCATTGGACGTGACATCGGTGACGCGCCCGGCACCGACACGCAGCGCCGTCAGCGCCAGCAGATCGCCGCGTACCGTCAGGCGATTGCGCAATACCGCAAATGAATAGATCGGTTCACGCGCCACTCGACACCTCCCTGAGCCGTTCAAAGTCGCCGGTTTTCTTCGCGAAGACAAACGCACGATTGGCATACCCCAGATAGAGTTGCATCAGGCGAACATGAATGCGCGATTTGAGCGATTCTGCATTCTCGATCTGGCGTTCCTTCAGCGCCGCGATGACATCCTCGGTTGGTTCCTTCCCGAGTGCGTAGAGATCATCGATCACGTGGTGGCCGAAACTCTGCCACGTCTCCCGGCTGCGGCCGATCTGATAGCGAATGAAGTTGGCCGTCACCTCGAACGACCCGGACTCCATTGCAGTATTGAGCAAATTGCGCAGGCCGCTTTCTTCCATTCTGCTCTTTTCCAGCACGAGTACGGCCCGATTCGCCCTCTGAACGAGTGCATCAAGTTGTGTGTCGAGCGCCTGTTTCAGCGCCAGTTCCCGCTTCAGCGTTACCGGATCAAGCTGGCTCATGCTGTCCCTCCCACATCCATCAGATGGAACTCATCACAGATTCGCACCTGACCGAAACCCTCTGGCCGGCGTTCGCCGATACCATCTATTTCCAGCCGCTCCAGCGCCGCATAATCAGCATCATTCAGCGGCGCTTGCGATTCAAAAAGATACACGCCGCCGTACTGCACAGCGACATGGGTTTCTTTAGGGCGTTGCCACAGAACGTTCCATCCGCCGACGATGCGCGTTGTAGTAAACGCGCGCACCAGCACCGCGTCAATACCGGGATAACCGGCGCGTTCGTCGCGCGTCGCTGTGCGGAGCAATTCAGGAGTTAATTCCTGAGTCGGCAGCCAGCCATCGCGCAACAGGATTGTGTCTGACAGCAGGTTGACCGTAAAGATCTGGTGTTCGCCAAGTTCCCAGGGTGCACCACCAAGGTGCACATAGCGATCGATCTGCTGGCGAAAACGCTGTGTGAGCGTCTCAACCCGTTCACGAATGCCTGCCCCGCCGGGCCACGTCGTCTCCTCCACGGTCACGGCACCGATTCCGGTTGTCTGCCGCGCACCCAGTCGCCCGATCGTCATCGCGAGCGCCAGCAACTGCTGCCATTCATCGTCGTGTTCCACCTGCACGGACGCGATACTGCCGGCAAATGCGGCTGGATGATCGTGGCTACCGTACATGCGTTCACTCAACGTGAAGAACGAATAGAGTTGCCGATCCTCGGCAGTAGCACGGCGGCGGTTAATCGCCACCCGCGTATGAATGCGTTGCGTGATCTGCCGCAGTACAGGCTTTCCCTCACGTACGGTATAGAACCTCTGCCTTGCACCTTCATGTGGCCGGCCTCCACTGTCTACCGGCGCAAAAAGCAATGCCGCCGGCCGCTGTCGTTCCCAGCATACGCGCTGGATCAGCGAGTCTTCCAGTTGCTCTTCCTCACCTTTGGGATGGATCGCTGTCGCAGGTAATGGACGTGTCCACACGTCGCCGTCGTATGCAGGATATGCGTTACGACAGCGTAGACCCAGCAACACTGCCGGGTCGAAACGTCCAAGATCCGCCAGCGCCTGCCCGATGGCACCAAACATGGCCGCACCAGGAACATATGGCAGGCTGGCACGAAATTGCGTGCCGGGCTTACTCTGGGGAAACGCCAGCGGCTCGCGCGCCGTGATCCAGAGGGCTGTCTGTCTCATTGCGCCTTCCCTCCACGGGCGACCAGCGCGCGCAACTCTCGCTCAAGATCGTCCGGTACAACAGGGTGATCATTTGCTGTCACAGCGATCGTTGTTGTTGCCCAGCCCAGGCCGCGTGACTTCGCACCGCCCCAACGATCCACGGTGCGTAGCGCTACCCAGAGCAATGCCACATGGCCAAGATCGGGGAGGGCGCCACAGATCGCCGGGTTTGCCGAAAAGCGAAGCCCTTCGAGCGCCGTTTCTTGAAACAGGAGACGTTTATCATCTGCCGTGCCACGACGTCGATTGATCGCCACACTCGGGCGAATACCACTCTGGGAGCCATGCATCGCCATACTCTCACCAGGAGCCGATCCGCCCACACTGGAAGCTCCGATCAAGGCGAAAAACGAGAGTGGCGAACGGTACTGCGGTGAGCCAAAGATGCGTCGGATTGGTGTATCTGCCTCGGCATCGTTATCCGCTGGCATGAACAGACCAAATGTAGCGGCAATCGCCTCGGCGGCATGGCGCGTCCGCCCTTTCAGATGGGATCCTGGAATAATCGGACGATCCCACCCATCGCGCATGATACTTTTGTCAGCAAGGATGCCGATGCTGCCACCCGCGCCGACGCTTAGCGGTGTGACCGTGGTGACTTCAAGCGCAATGTCAATAACAACCATCACTGCTCCTCGTGCTGTGCAGCGACCATGTCGTAGATCTCTACCAGATCCGTCCAGATGGTTTCGTAGCTCTGATGCCCCACCGGAAGCCAGGGTGGCAGTGGACGCCGGCCAGCAGTAACCGCCGGTTGCCAGGACAGTTCAAACGAACGCACCAGTGCCTCGCGGCGACGTTCGCTGAGCCGAGCGCGGGTATAGAGGTATTCCATTGTGGTGGCGACAGTGCCGGGATGATCGTCCACAATGCGACGCAGACGGTAGAGTTGCGAACGCGGAAAATCACTGTGCCGCAGCGCTCGCACAGTCGCCAGTAGACCAGCAAACTCGTGCCAGGTATATGGGCGTGCCGTCAGGCGGCGAAACGGTTGACGATCGCCGTTCCTGTGGTTCATTTCGCCCCGTGGAAACGGATCTGCAAATGCAGCTTGGCGGAACGTGGCAATCGTATCGGCAACCATACCGATGGATTTCAACACCATGAAATCAACCGCGCCACCGTAATAGCGCTGATCGGCAGATAGCCTGGCGAGCTTCTTCGCACGCTTCAATGCCTCTTCCGCCAGTTCGCGCAAAAAGAAGATCGGCGTATTCTCCTGGGCAATGATGATACCGGCAGAAAGACCGATTGATGGCGTGTATGGATCGACGGTGAACGGTGTTGTGCCGGCATAACGTCCGCGCAGCGCGTCGGATGCGCGAGCATCGGGTGGAGCCGGTATCGAGCGCGCCAGTGATCGCTCAAACACTGATGCTATCGCCAGCGCCACATCAAATGCACAATGACCGGGAACGATCAGGAGTAGATCGTCACCGCCGATGGTCAGAATCTCGAACGGATGGACCGTGACATCTCCTGATGGGCGCTTGACCTTCACGGGACCACCCAGATGCTGGCCAAGCCCATGAAACACAGCCTTGACCGCAGCATCACTCAAGTGCTGCGACACATCGTGGAAATCCTGCGGCGTTCGCAGGGTAGCGATCAGCCGCCCAACATTATTGCCGTCGGCATAGATGATGCCGATAAATCGCTCAGGATCGGATGCAGTGCCGATCTCATGCAGATCATGTGCGGGCAACGCATCCAGGCGTGACGTCAATGATTGCGCGTAGGGTGTGCTGGCTCCCTCATGCCGCAAGAACGCGTCCCAGAGCTGTTCCCACGATCGCTGGCGTAGTGTCGCCGGCGCACGCCAGTGACGAAATGTCGAGGTATACCAGAGCGTTGCGCCATCATCATCTCTCTTGATAATCTGGCCCACATAACGTTTGCGCGCGGATGCCTCGCTATAGGCCCGCTCTTCACCGGCTACCCGACCTTGCCAGACTGCAGGACGCACATCGCTGCTATCGCATTTGACGGCCCAGGGCAACATCGGATAGAACGAGATGAATCGCTGTGCGTTACCATCGCCACGTTCATCCCGCCGACGGTTGAACATCATCGCCAGTACGGTGGTTAATTCGCCAAAGGTCTTGCGATGAACAAAGCGCCGAGCCGCCTCGATATGCGCGGTGGTACGCTTTCCAGCAGGCAGCGCCGGCATTATTTGATCAGAGGTCAGTAACGCAGCAAAACTGTCACCAGGCGGCGGATAATAGTAGCGCTCAAGTTCCGCGCGGAGCAACGCATCATCCCAGGCGGCGAGGAACTCATCAAGCCAGAAGGCGAGCGGATTGCGACCATAGCGCAGTTCGATGACATTGAATTGTGCTGCGACTGCCGCACTGTTGGCAGTGAGCGTGTGCTCTGTGAACTCGCGTTCGATCGCGGCCGCCAGATCGGCGCCCAGCGCGGCGGGCGCGAATGCAAGGAACGCGCCGCCACCGGCGTAGATGATGCAGCGAACAACAAGATCGCGATCCCCAAACGCTGCGTCCAGGCGCTCATGCCAGAGCTGCCTCAATCGCTCCTCATTCACCCAATCGAGCAGTGCACTCGCACCTCGTATTTCGGGCAACTTTGGCGCTTCAAAGACATATCCTTTGATCCTGGTCGGCCCGCCATATACCAGCGCGACCTGCAGGTCCGGCGCCAGACCAGCGTCTACCAACGCTCGCCGGAATGTGTTGTCAAGCGCAATAAGATCATCAGCGCTCGGCAATAACGAGTCATGGGCCACACGGTCACTGAGCACCTGGCGTACAACAACCTCAATAGGTGCAGGATCAACACCGGTTCCATATGTCAGGCACGCAGCCACCGCGCGACTGAAATCAACCGACATCGTGAATCCTTTCGTGTTCATAGCCTACTTAGTACAGGCTATCATAAGTGCGATCCGAGTTTCTTTTCGAGCTTGTCGCTGGTGTACGTCCAGGTGATTGGGCGGGCCTGTGCATTGTGATAGGTGATAAACGCAGCAATCGCCTGTT
>JACAEQ010000022.1 GCA_013388755.1 Chloroflexota bacterium | reverse complement strand
GCTTAGAGCCTCTCCGAACACCAGATGGTCACTGTCATGGCGAGCGCGCGCGAAGCACTCTCCGCTCGCGCCGGTCGATTGCGTCAGCCACGCTGCGCGCGCTGCAGGCGGTCGCTGGCGCTCCGCGCAATGACCGCATGCCCATGGGTGTTCGGAGAGGCACTTAACCTATCTTGACAATCTCTCAATAGTCATGATATGCTTGTGACCGATCACAAAGTTCCATGGATGCATCCCCGTTCACCTCTGGTGTTGCCTGGGGGGCCGATCGATGCGACGCAGCACGATTCGCGAAGTGGCACTCCGAGCCGGTGTGTCGTACCAGACCGTCTCGCGGGTCATCAATAACAGCCCCGATGTGGCGGAAGCCACACGCGAACATGTGCGGCGTGTTATTGCAGAGCTTGATTATCACCCCAACGCCCAGGCCGTCAGTCTCTCGCGTAATCGCACCGACATTGTCGGCGTGATTGTTGATACGGTTACCGAGTCATTCTTTACCCATATCGTTAATGGCGCCACGCGCGCCTTGCGCCGCCGTGGGCGTTTCACGCTGCTGGCGACGGTTGATGATGCGACGCAGTTTGACGTTGTTGATACATTGCAGCGCAGCCGCCGCATTGACGGGTTGATTATCGTGCTGCCGCTGGCGAGCAGCCTCGGTCTCGGGCGCCTGGCGCCAAGCCGCGTGCCAACCGTGCATGTCGATCTGCAGTACGACATGGATGTGTATGGTATCAGCGTGGATAACTACCAGGGCGCCTATGCGGCGACCGAGCATCTGATCACCCTGGGGCATCGCCGGATTGGCGTGATCGCCGGCCGGCGCGACATTCCGGTCGGCCAGTTGCGGCTGGACGGCTACCAGGCGGCGCTGCGCGACCATGGTCTGCCGTTCGACCCGGCGCTGATCGCGCCGGGCGATTTTACGTTCGAAAGCGGGCTTGCGGGTGCAGAGCAACTTCTGTTACTCGCTGATCCGCCGACTGCTATTTTTGCATGCGACGACCCGATGGCGATCGGCGCGTTACACGTCGCTGCGCGGCGCGGGTTGCGCGTGCCGGAGGATCTATCGGTGATCGGGTTTGACGACACGCCGGAGGCGGCGCGTTGCTGGCCGCCGCTGACGACCATGCGGCAGCCGCTCGGGCGCATGGGGGAGCTGGCTGCCGACCTGGTGTGCCGCCTGATTGACGGCGAGACGCCGGAACAGTCGCGCTATGTTCTGGCGTCCGAACTGGTGGTGCGCGCCTCGACGAGTCGTCGCCCGATGTGTTGACAAGCAATCTTGACGGTTCTATAATCTCGAAACCGGCGCAATCCCGAAATGCAACAGTACGATGTGGTACAACGGCTCAAGAGTGTCGCCGCGTCCCCAATGCCGTACTGGCTTCTCTACAACGGCGAGCAGCAACCGTGATCCGCGGCCGCGTCTCTGTTCCTGCGCGCCGCGCATCCCAGCGGGACACGAGATTGCTGCACTTTGCTATAGAACCTCGTCGTCTCCGCGGAGAATGGCATGAGCAGCACCTGGCAACGTGGCTTGTGGATGATCGCCGTAATCGCCCTGCTGGCGGGGATTGCGTATGTTGCGTTGCGCTCGCCCTCGGTTGATCAGGGCGCAATGGCGCCAGTAGCGCCTCCCGCTGCCGGCGCCATTGTTGCTCCAGGCAATGCCTTTTCGCAACCCGCCGCTACCGGCGCCGAGATTACCGGCGACTGGGCCATGGAGGGATTGAACCCGGCGCGTACCCGTGCCGTTGAGACGCCGATCGCGCTGCCGCTGACGCGCCAGCGGGTCATGGCGTCCGCCTCGTTTGAAGAAGGGGTCTCGCCGCCAGTGATCGCCCGTGGCCTCATGCTGGTGGAGACAAAGGACGCGCTCACGGCGATCGATCTCCGTACTGGCCGGCAACGCTGGGCGTACCCTCAGAGTGGCACCTATATTTCGCCAGCGGTGGTTGGCGACAATGTCTACTTCCGCGCCGAATCAGGCAACAAGGGGCAACTGGTGGCGCTGGAATTGAGCAGCGGGCGCCAGCGCTGGTCCTTTACGCCGAAACGACTCAGCAACGCGGGAAGCGGGTACTTCGGCGGCCATCTGACTTCACCGATCATTGCCGATAATATCGTGTACGTCGGCGCCGGCAAGGAACTCTATGCGCTTGACGCCATCAGCGGCAAGGTACGCTGGGAGTTCGACACCCAGGATTACGTGACCTCGTCCGCCAGTTTTGCCGGCGGCCAGGTGTTTATTTCCGACTTCAAATATTTCTACGCAATCGATCCGCAAACGGGCACCATGCGCTGGAGCTACCCGGCCAACTCGGCCATGTATTTCGCGTCGGTTGCGACAGGTGACATTGTGCTGATCAGCAGTGGCCAGAACCTGATCGCGCTCGATGCGCGCGACGGAACGATGCGCTGGGAAAAGAGTGTGCCAGGAGAAGCGCTGATCCCTGCGGGTGCGCAGGGCAACCGTGTGTTTGTCAAGACGACGAATACGCTGTTTGCGCTCGACCCGGGAGATGGGCGCGAACTCTGGTCATTTCAGAACCTGAACTATGTCTCATTGCCGGCGCTCACCAGCGGATACGCCTTTGTCGTCAGCGGCATGGGGGCCGATGCACGGGTTGCGGCCCTCGACGTGGCAACCGGCGAAAGCGCGTGGATGCAGGCGGTGCAGAAACTGGCGACGACCGCGCCGGTGATTGCCGGGCGCGCCGTGTATGTGCGCACGACCGACGGGCGCGTGGTGGAGTTGTTGAGTTAGACGTGGTAACGTTGCCACGTTCAACGTGCAACGTTCCAGAAGGGGGCGCGGAGATGGCGGTACAGACAGCACAGGTTCCGGCGAGGCCACGGCGAAAGCCGGCACTCTTCGGGCTTATCCCGGCCGGGAAAATCGAACGGCGTGAAGCATTATGGTTCTGGTTCTTCATCTCACCATGGGTTATCGGGTTCCTGGCCTTTACACTTTACCCCATTGTCGCTTCGGCCTACTTTAGCTTCACCAACTTCAGTATTAACAAACCGCCGGAATGGGTTGGCCTGGCCAACTATATCACGCTCTCAAGAGACAGTGTCTACTGGAAATCGCTCCAGGTAACCGGTTATTACACGCTCTTGAGCGTGCCGCTTGGCATCGCATTCGGCTTGATGCTGGCCGTGCTGCTAAACCAGAAGATCCCGGCGCTCGGCCTGTTCCGCACCCTGTACTATTTACCGGCGCTGTTGAGTGGCAGCGTCGCGGTGGCCCTCCTCTTCTCCTGGCTCTTCAACCCACAGTTCGGCATCTTTAACATGCTGATCAGCGAAGCGGTCGGGCCGAACGGCCTGATTCCGCTTGGACTCAAGGGGCCGCGCTGGTTGCAGGATCCAAACTGGGTCATTCCGTCCTATACCATCATGTCGCTATGGGGCTTCGGTGGCGGTATGCTGATCTTCCTCTCAGCATTGCAAGGCGTGCCGACCGCACTCTATGAAGCCGCCGAGATCGACGGCGCCACGCGCATCCAGCAGTTTTTCAACGTAACCATCCCGATGATCTCGCCGGTGGTGTTGTTCACTTTCATCACCGGAGTGATTGGCGCGATGCAGCAGTTCACCGCAGCATATGTGATCTCCGGCGGTGAAAGCCTGGGCGCGCCTGCGTATTCCTCGATGTTCTACAATCTCTACCTCTTCTCAAATGCGTTTCGGCGATACCGGATGGGTGTTGCGTCGGCACAGGCATGGATTTTGCTGATCGTCATTCTGCTGCTCACACTGGCGATGTTCTGGGCCTCGCGACGCTACGTCTACTATGAGTCGGATGAAGAAGGGGCGATTTAGTCGGGCCGCACGGGCTCACATAGTGTCTGGATGGAGGAGTAGGTTATGGCGACACAAACGACGTCTCCAACCGTGCGGTCAGCAGCGGTTGTTCTGCGCGGCGGTCTGGCAAGTAAGCGGCGGCGCGAGCAGATTGTGAAATACGTCTCGCTCACGATCTTATTGGTTGGCCTGGTTGTTATTCTCTTCCCACTGGTCTGGATGATTTCAACCTCGCTGAAGACACGGGTTGAAGTAGCGAAGTTTCCGCCGGTCTGGATACCTTCGGTTCCACAGTGGGAGAATTACCCGATGGCCTTGACCGGGCAGAATCGCTTTGATGTCTATTTCTGGAATACCATGCTGTACGCCTGCGGCTCAATGATTGGTGAGGCGCTTTCGTGCACGCTGGTGGCCTATGGTTTTGGCCGGTTGCGCGCTCCTGGTAAGAATGCGCTGTTCGTGCTGGTGCTGGCGACCATGATGTTACCGGGATGGGTGACGCTTATTCCTCAATATATTGTGTTTGCTCGCCTTGGCTGGATCGATACCTACCTGCCGCTGCTGGTGCCGAAGTTCTTCGGCAGCGCCTACCTGATCTTCCTCTTGCGCCAGTTCTATAAGACGCTGCCGAAAGACTATGAAGAGGCGGCGTTGATTGACGGCGCGAATTATCTTGGTATCTGGTGGCGAATTATACTGCCGCTCTCTTTGCCGGCGATCGGCGCAGTGGCGATTATGAGCTTTATGTATCATTACTATGACTTCGGCGGGCCACTGATCTATATCAACTCGCAGTACAACTATCCAATGTCCCTCGGCCTGCAGCAATTCCAGGCGCCATTCGGCGGTACTGCGTTCCATCTGCTGATGGCTGCGTCGCTGGTGACCCTGTTGCCGCCGATCGTGTTGTTCTTTGTCGCGCAACGCTACTTCATTCAGGGTATCGTGGTTTCGGGCGTGAAGGGGTAGTTCTGGGAGATTGCGACGCTTCGCTCGCAATGACATCGAGGCACTGAACATTCAATGCTTACCACTGGCTCCATCCCGACATCCCGCGGCGATGATGCGGCGCGTGTGAGAAACAAACAGATGCTCTGAGGGTCATCATCCCGGCCTCACCGCCGCTCCGTATCGCGAGGTGTCGCCGTTCTAACAGATAACTCCCTGGAGAGGAGGTGTGCTGAGCCAGACGTTCTATTGCAGGGTGGATCCTTTCATGATGAAGGAGACGCGAGCATGAGGCTCAAAAAGTACCCCTGGATCGTACTCTTTGGCGCACTGATGCTGGTGCTGGCGGCATGCGGTGGCCAGCAGGCAGGTGCGCCGACCGCTGCGCCGGCGGGTGAAGCGCCAACTACCGCGCCGGTTGCTGAGGGGCCAACTGCCACTCCGGTGATCGAGTTTGCACAGCAACCCCAGCCCGGCCAGAAGGTGATCGTCTGGATGGTGCGCACCGGCCAGACGGAGAATCGCTGGGAACGCGACGTCGTACTGCCGGCCTATGCCCAGGCCAATCCTGACGTCTTTGTCAAAGTTCTTAACATTAACCAGCCGGACATCACGGTGAAGCGCGAGGCGATGATTGCCGCCAAAGAACCGCTGCATGTCTGGTCGACCAACTGGGGCGGCGACGGCTTCGCCAGCGACCGCTACCGTGGCCTGATCACCGACCTGACGCCGCTGATCGAGCGCGACAAGGTCGATATGAGCGATTTCCTGCCAGACGTCCTAGCAATCTACCAGAGTGAGGGCAAGCAGTGGGGCATCCCGTTCCTCACCACCGGCTCGTACATCTACTACAACATGAAGCTGTTTGATGAGGCCGGCGTTCCGTATCCGACAACCGACTGGAACGATAAGAGCTGGACCTGGGATGCCTTCGTTGAGACGGCCAAGAAACTGACCAAGAATACCGACGATATTAACACCGCTGTCTTCGGCACCGACTATGCGGTGTTGAACCTTGAGGGTCCGCCGATGCTCTTTGGCCACTTCGTCTGGCCAGAAGATGCATACAGCACTGGCTTTGCTGATAAGGTCAATGTGACCGATCCGAAGGCAATCCAGGCATACCAGGCAATGCACGACCTGGTCTACGTTCATAAGGTATCACCAGATGCGGCGGCTAACCAGGCTATGGACCAGCTTGGCGGTTCGTTTGGATCAGGCAAGCTGGCAATGAACATGGAAGGTGGTTGGGGTCACTGGGTCTTTAAGGACTATATTGATGACCCGAACGGCTTCTGCTGGGGTGTTGCTCCGATGCCGTGGGGCTCGCCGGATGCTGAGCTTCGCACCGTCATCTATACTGATCCGTGGGTGATCACGGCTGGTATGGACGCGGAAAACACCGACCTGGCATGGGACTTTGTCAAGTTCCTGACTTCGAAGGAACAGCAGGCGGCCTACACCAATGCTACCGGCACGCCGCCAGTGCGGGCATCGCTCCTGGCCGACTACTACAAGCTGTATGAGAAGTGTATGGCACCGGAGAAGATGAAAGAGGTCTTCGAGGGTGCATTCACCCACGGCCGCGAGTCGTCGAACCACCTGCTGGTCCGCTGGGACGAGCTGAATACGACCTGGAACAACATCCTGAGCTCGTACTGGGACGATCCAGAGGGTAAGGCCGCCGATGTCCTACCGCAGGTCGAGCAGGCGGTGAACGAGGCGCTGCAGCGTATCAACGCTGAGAAGTAGGTGATGGACAGGGCGCATGGCGGACGATGCCGGTTCTGCCATGCCGCTCGGGCTTGCGGGGCGCTTCGTGCGGCGTGCGTGCACCGTGCGAGGCGCTTTTCGTTGATGGTACGATAGGGGATAGAGATATCGGCATGCATCCCGCGAGGGCGGCATACACGTTGGCCACCGCGACGCCGGCATGCGCCCCGTCAGGACGGCAGGCAGCCCGGGTACGCATACGTAGGGCCGAAGCATGTGCCTGAGACATGCCCTGTGCTCGTCCACGGCTCTGGCGGGCAAATGCTTCGGCCTTACCCGTGGTGGTGATGCGACCCTACCCGCCAGGGCGGCAGGCAGCCCGGGCACGGGATCGGTCACGACGACGTCGGCATCCGCCCCGCCAGGGCGGCAGGCAGCCCGGGCACGGGTTGACGACAGACGAGGATATCATGGCGCGACGGGTAGAGCTGGTTCTTGCGGTGTTTTTCGTGAGTGGCGCCAGCGGCCTGATCTATGAGGTCGCATGGTTTCGCCTGTTGAGCCTGAGCTTCGGCGTCAGCGTGTATGCCGCCAGCGCGGTGTTGACGGCGTTTATGGGGGGCCTGGCGCTCGGGAGCTGGTTCTTCGGGCGGATCATGCGCGGGGCGCAGCACGCTGCGCCCTTACCGCAGATCATGAGTGGGGCGCAGCACGCTGCGCCCTTACGGGTCTTCGCCGTGCTCCAGATTGGCGTCGCGCTGTTTGCTTTTGTGACGCCGGCGCTCTCTGGCTCGCTGACCGATCTCTATGTCTGGCTCGCACGCGAGTTTCGAGCTGATCAGGCCACCTACAATGCCGTGCGCACGCTGCTTGCGATGCTGGCGCTCGTGCCACCGACGTTCCTGATGGGCGGGACGCTGCCGGTGCTGGCACAGGTGCTGGCGATCGAGAAGGCCGAACGCGGGCGGCGTCTTGGCGCGCTGTACGCGGTCAATACCTTCGGTGGGGTGGTTGGCGCGCTGCTCGCCGGTCTGTTCCTGATCCCGGCACTTGGCGTCAGCGGGGCACTCTACCTCGGTGGTAGTCTGGATCTTGTAGTCGCCGCCGTAGCGTTCTGGCTGGCGCGGCAATGGCCGGCGGAGCCCGCGCAACTTCAGGATGAGCCGAAGCAACCGGCGCCGGCTGTATTGAAATCACCGGAACCTCAACCGGCTGAACAGTCGAAGCGAGCACGGCGCACCGCAGCACGCCAGGGCTCAGGCGGCCAGCCGGTTGTCGCGATGCAGACGGCGGGGGGCGGCATTCGCACTCAGGCGCGCGGCGGCGCGGTTGCCGCCTCGCAGGCACCGGATGTGGCGGCTGGACCGTTGCTGGCGCTCAACCCGGCGCGCCTGGCGTTGATCGGCTATGCCGTATCGGGGTTTGCCGCGCTCGGATACCAGGTGGTGTGGACCCGGACCCTGGCGATCTTTAGCCTGAATGCGGTCTTCTCGTTCACCATTATGCTGGTGACCTTCTTGATCGGCCTGGCAGCGGGTAGCGCGTGGATGGCGCGACGAGTTGACCAGTCGCCGCGACCGCTGGCGCTATTCGGCTGGCTGCAACTGGGGATCGGCGCATGTGCGGTGCTGGCTCTCTATGCCTTTGCACGCATGCCGACGTTGCTCGCCATGTTCACTGCACGGACGACCTTCGCATCCAGTCTGTGGGCCGAGTTCTTCGCTGCCGCCGTGATCATGATCCTGCCGACGCTGCTGATGGGCGCGGTGTTCCCGGTTGCTGCACGGCTGTACACAACGCAGAACCAAGAATCAAGAACCAGAGACCAGACTCTGGACCTGTCCACTGGTGTACGCCATACGTTAGCTTCACATTCAGTTCATGATACAGAATCTCAGTTCTCGGTTCTTGGTTCTGACATCGGCAGGTTGTATGCGCTGAATACCGTCGGTGCGACGATTGGCGCGTTTGCCGCGGGGTTTGTGCTGATTCCCGCGCTTGGGTTGCGGAACGCGACACTCTTGCTGGCGCTGCTGAGTCTAGCTGTTGGAGCCGTGGCGTTGCTGGCAACCCCCGCCGGCGTTGGTTCGCGCATGCGTCTGGCGGGGGCGCTGGGAGTCACGGTGCTTGGCGCGGCGCTGCTGCCGCCGGGGGTCTACCTCGGCTTCCGCGAGGGTGTTATTCCTGAGCTTGTGTATTACAAAGAAGGTATTGACGCCACGGTGGCCGTCTTCGAAGTTAAAAACCCGCCGCTGAAGATGTCGTTTGTGAATGGGCGCAGTGAGGTGCCGACCGACCGGCACAGTATGCGCGCCTTCCATCTGCTGGGTCACCTGCCAGCGCTGTTGCACCCCGAGGCGCAGAACGCGCTCATGATCAGTTTCGGTAACGGGATCGCTTCTGGCGCAATGGCGACGCACCCGATTCCACGCATTCATGCGATTGAACTGGTGGCGGAGCAGGTAGAGGCAGCGCGGCTGTACCAGGCGGAGAACCGTGGCGTTCTCGATCGTCCGGGCTTCCAGGTAACGATCGAGGATGGCCGCAATTACCTGCTACGCAGCGACGAACAGTATGACATTATTACCGCCGACGCAACCCACCCGATTAACAGTAGTAGCTGGGCGCTGTTCACCAGCGAGTTCTACACAATGGTCAAGGGCAGGCTCGCCGACGACGGTGTGTTTATCCAGTGGCTGCCGTTCCATGATCTCGCCGAACGCGACTATCGCGACATCATCCACACTTTCCAGAGCGTGTTTCCGCATACAACGCTGTGGTACACCGGCGCGACGCATAGCTTCCTGGTGGCGACGCCGCAGCCGTTGACTCGCGAACAGGTGCTGGCGCTCGACACGCGCCTGAAAGAAAGCACGGCGGGAACTGATCTCGGCGATGGTCGCCTGCTGGCGGCTGATTTCATCATGACCGAACAGGAGGTAGCGGAGTTTGCCGCCAACGCGCGGATTGTGACCGACGACAGGGCGTTTTTCATCCCGGCAATGGACCGCGAGCGCATCCTGGCGGAACTGGAGCCGTATGCGCGGCAGGCGGCGCGGTGAGGGAGGGAGACGGAGACATGGAGACACGAAGACGCGGAGAGTGTAGTATTCTAAAAGCTATACTCGTAGCTGTACAGCCAATGAAAACGCCAGAGTACTCCCCTTCTCCCGTTCTCATGCTCCCCCATTCTCGCGCTCTCCCGTTCTCGTGCTCTCCCGTTTCTGGTCTACCCATCCACCAGATGACCGGCAAGTAAACTATGCGTCGTGTCAACCTGACACGGTTCGGTGAGACTTCAGTAGACCTTGTAGAGGAAGAACATTGCGTACCAGCGCTCGAAACGCGTCCGGTGACGCTCGAGGTCGTTCCCACCGCACTCGGGGCAGCAAAGGTCGCCCCATGCACCCTGGCGCAGAGTGGTTCGCGGCGCAATATGGCCGCAGGAGTTGCACTGGTAGCGGACGTGTGACGTGCTCATCTCTGTAGGTCGCGTCAATAACGCGTTCATTGACCTGTGCTCATTATACATCGTCAGAACGTCCCACGTTCAACGTTCAACATTCTCGCGTTTGTTCTGCAACACGAAAGGTCGCCTTCGATGGACAAGATCAAAGTCGGTGTGATCGGCGTCGGGCAGATCGGGAAACGGCACGTGGCGGAGTATGTCCAGATGCCGCAGGTTGAGATTATCGCCGTGGCCGACATCAACGAGGCCGAGGCACGGCGGGTGGCCGGTGAGCATGGTATTCCCCAGGCGTTTGCCAGCTTCCGCGACCTGCTGGCACTGCCTGAGATTCAGGCCGTTGATGTCTGCCTGCACAACAATTTCCACGCGCCGGTGAGTATTGCCGCGATGGAAGCCGGTAAAGACGTGTTCTGCGAGAAACCGATGGCCGGCACGTATGCCGATGCACTGGCGATGTTCGAGGTCAGGGAACGCACCGGCCGCCGGCTTGGCGTTCAGATGGCGACGGTCTTCAGCCCGGAGACGAAGGCCGCGCGCCGTTTGATCGACGCCGATGCGCTTGGACGGCTGTATTATGCGCGCGCGGTCTCATTCCGGCGGCGCGGGCGGCCCTATGTCGATGGGTATGGTACCAGTAATTTCGTGCGCAAAGCAGTCGCCTCTGGCGGCGCGCTGATTGACTCAGGAATCTATCAGTTGGCGCAGATCCTCTACCTGCTGGGTAATCCGGCAATCAAAACGATCACCGGCGCTATTCACCAGGAAATCGGCATGTACGAGGAGCGACGCGCCAGCAGCGGCTATGATGTCGAGGAGATGGCGCTTGGTTTTGTTCGCCTTGCCGGCGGTATCAGCTTTGATATTGAAGTCAGCTGGGCGCAACACTATGAAGGCAGCGAATCGAGCAAAGTGCTGGGGTCCAGAGGCGGTGTCCGACTCGATCCGTTGAAGTATTTCACGACAATCGCCGACATGGAAATGGACGGCGGGTTCAACCTGCAGGGGCCTGAGTTCCGCCTGCATGCATGCGACCCGACCTACGACGGCTATGATAGCCCGCAGAAGCACTGGATTGCGACGTTGCAGGGGCGCGTGCCGGGGATCGATACGGCGAGCCTCGCCCTGGCGGCGGCGCTGATCTCCGAAGGTATCTACCTGTCTGCGGCGGAAGGGCGTGAAGTCACCCCCGAGGAAGTACGGGAGCGATCGGTCTCGACGTCGGTGGCGGTGTAACCGTCGTTGAACGTGGGAACGTTGAAACGTTGAACGTTCAACGTGGAACGGAGCATCCAGAGTGTACGTGGAAACGTTGAACGTGGGAACGTGGAACGGAGCATGAATGTCCTGGCTCAACGTTCGCGACCGCAGTGCGTATCTGCGGATGACCGCCGTGCTCTTTATGGTATTCGCCGCCGGAGGGCTGATTAACCCGCTCATGTCGGTGTATGTTCAGTCGGTCGGCGCAAGTACCGCTCAAATAGGCCTCACGGTCGCCGTCTTTCAGGCCGCGTCGCTGGCATCCCAGTACTGGTGGGGTAACCGTTCTGACCGGATTGGCCGGCGCAAGCCGCTTGTCCTGATCGGCACTGCCGGGATGGCGCTGGGGTATGTTGCGACGGCGAGTGTCAACTGGTATGGCTGGTTGTTCCCTATTCGGATCGTCGAAGGGCTGGCGATGGCGGCATACCAGGCAGGCAGCCTGGCGCTGATTGGCGATGTGCTGGAAGATGAAGCGGCGCGCGGGCGCCTGATGGGCCTCTACCGCAGCCTCGGTTCGCTGGCATTCGCCGGTGCGGCGCTTACCGGCGGCGTACTGGCCGATCAGTTCGGGTTGCGGACGCCCCTGCTCCTGGCGGCGTCGTTTCTTGCGCTGGCGTTTCTGCTGTTGCTGGGGGTGCGTGAACGCGTCGTGGCACAACCGCCGCCTGCCGCGATGCCTCTAGCCGGCGCGCCGGCTGCGCCCGAACGACTCGCCGACGTGCTGCCGCGCGATGCGCGGGCGCGCATGGTTCTCTGGTCGTTCCTGGCCCTGAGTTTCGTCTGGTTCTTCGGGATGGGGTCGGTGGTGTCACTGTGGCCGGTGTACATGCGTGGCGTCGGGTATACCCAGACGTACGTCAGCGGGTTATGGGCGCTGGCGGCACTGGGGGAAGTGCCGTGCCTGATGATTGCCGGCTGGCTGGCCGACCGCTGGGGACGCAAGTGGGTGATTATTGGCGGCGTGACGGGTATGGCGTTCGTCTATACCGCCTACACACTCTCCACCACGCTGGCGTGGCTCATTCCGGTACAGATGATCCGTTCGCTGGCATACTCAGCGTTTGAAACGCCGGCGATGCTGTATGCCACGGAACTCGGGTTGCGCCGCCAGCGTGGCCGTCTCTCCGGCCTGTATTACACGGCCAGTGGCGTTGGCGGCATCGCCGGGGCGGCGCTGGGGGGAGCGGCGGCCCAGCTGTCTGGCCTGCCACCGATGTATCGCAGCGTGGCCCTGGTGATGGGAGCGGTGGCGCTGGCAACGGCCTGGCTCATGCCACGCCTGCGTGCACCGTCCACGACTGAGGCTCCTGCGCCCGTGCCGGGGGCGTGAGGAGCATGTACCGGGAGTTGGGAATTGAGAACTGAGTGAGAGCCACGAACCTGCAACCTGGAACTCAGCACTCAACAACAGCATATGACATGGAACCGTCGAGCAAGAAGGAGATATCATGGAACGCCCTGGTGTAGCTCTGCTGGGTCTTGATCACTGGTATGCCGCCTTTGACCTGGTGCGCCAGGCGGCTGAGAGCCAGCATGTCAGACTGGTAGCTGTGGCGCACGACGACGCGGCGAAAGCCGAGCAGGTAGCGCAACGGTATGGCGCCGAGGTTGCGACCACCGACTACCGTGCTGCGCTCGACCGGCCCGATGTCAGGATTGTCGTGGCGCTGTACAGTACCGACCGCCACGCGGCCATTGCGCGTGAGGCGGCGGCGCTGGGCAAACATATCGTTGGTGTGAAGCCAATGGCGCTGACCCTCGAAGCGGCTGACACAATCGTCGCAGCGGTGCAGGCGGCGCATGTCCATTACTTCTCGCTCGATTGCCTCGGTCGCCTGAATGCCGAAACCCGCCGGGTCAGGCAGTGGGTGGACGACGGGCGAATCGGGCGACTGTTGCGGTTCACGCATACGCTGAATGGTAGCCTGCCGCAAGCCTGGCCGGATAGTGATGATACTGGCTGGTGGACCGATCCGGCATGCGTGCCGGGTGGAGCCTGGATCGATCACGCGATTTATGCGGTTGACACGGCGCGCTGGCTGTTTGGCGACGAACCGGCGGCGGTGAGCGGGTACGTGGCGAACCTGCGCCATACGGACCTGGCGCTCGAGGATTACGGCATGGCGACGTTCTCCTTTGCCGGCGGTGTTGCGTCGGTTGAAGATACCTGGACGGCGGATCGTGGCTATGGATTCAGTCGCAGCGAACTGATCGGCACCCATGGCGCCATCTGCCTCGACGCGGGCGTGTCGGGCAAGGTCGCGCTGCGCGGCGATTTCGGCTACGATGGGTGGGTCTCGCTGGAACCGGCGCGTGGCGGCGGCGGTGTGCTTGACCATGTGGCGGCCGTGGTACGCGGTGAGGTCGCACCGGTCGCGACGGTGGTGGATGGACGGGCGAACCTGGCAGCGTGCCTGGCATTCTACGAAGCCGCGCAGCGTATCGGGTAGGGCTCAGGGTCATGTTTGTGTCATACGAGGGGCATCCGCCGCTGCAACGCGGTACGGAGGCCCTGCCGGGGTGTCGCCGTTTTTTCCGATAGGCTCAGAGGAGAACTTGCGATGACAGACAAACTGCGTGTCGGCGTGCTCGGGTTGACCCACGATCATGTATGGGGCAATCTCCGCGATCTGAGCCACTACGAGGGTGGCATGCTGGTCGCTGCCGCTGATCCCAACCCCGAATTGCGCGAACACATCAAGTCTCTCGGATGCGAGCATGTCTTCGACGATTACAGTGACATGCTGGATACGGTTGCGCTGGATGCCGTGTATATCTTCAGCGACAACCTGCGCGGCGCTGAACTGGCCGAGATGGCGGCGGAGCGTGGTTTGCACATCATGGTTGAAAAGCCGATGGCGGCGACCTATGCCGGTGCGGCACGGATGCATGGCGCCGCGCGCGCTGCCGGCGTCCAGTTGATGGTCAACTGGCCCATCATGTGGTGGCCGGCGGTGCAGTATGCGTTTCGCCTGATTGGTGAGGGGCGCATTGGCCAGATATGGCAGGTAAACTACCGCTCGGCGCATAGCGGCCCACGCGAACTGGGATGTTCGCCGTTCTTCTCCGAGTGGTTGTATGACCCGCGCCGCAATGGCGCTGGCGCGTTGATGGATTACTGCTGCTACGGCGCGGCGCTGACCTGCGCGTTGCTGGGCCTGCCCAGCCGGGTGACGGCCATGTCGGGCCGGTTGTGGAAGCCAGACCTGCCGGCAGAGGATAATGCCGTCATCCTCATGCAGCACGCGCGCGCAATCAGCACCTCAACCGCCTCGTGGACGCAGATTGGTGATATGACCAGCTACGAGCCGATGATCTACGGCAGTGAAGGGACGATTCATATCCGTGGTCACGGGAAAGAATTGTGGCTGGCGGATCGTGAGCACAGGGACGGCATCCAGCTTGATGTTCCCGAGCTACCGGCCGGTATGCGTCATAGTGCAGAATACTTCCTCGGCCACGTACGCTCCGGCGAGCCGATCACCGGCCTGTGCAGCGCGGAAGTCGGTGTGATGGCGCAGGAGGTGCTGGAGGCCGGCATCCTCGCCGCTGCCGAAGGGCGCATGGTATCGTTACCGTTGCCGGTGGCGGCGCTGGCGTAGGACGGGGCGTGCTCCGTCCGACGAGGTCGGATGAAGCACGCTCATCCCTATACGATATGACGTGAGAGGGAACATATGATCCGTATCGGCATCGTCGGTTGCGGACGCATTCTGAATGCCCACCTCCAGGGCTATCTGCGTCTTCGTGAAAAGGGCATCGATAGTTTTCGCATTACGGCGCTCTGCGCGCGCAGGCGTGATGATGCGCTCATGTTCCGTAAACGTGGCGAAGGGCCGCCACCCCGCCCGCCGGTGCTCGATCCCGCCACCGGCGACCCGCTTGCCGCGCCGCATACGTATGTCTCAGATATTCACGATGATGTTGAGGTCGCGGTGTATACCGACTACCGCGATCTGATCGCGTCGGGCAAGGTTGATGCGATCAATGATTTGACGACGCTGGCCGTGCATCACCAGGTTGGCCTGGCCGCGATCGATGCCGGGTTGCATGTGCTGTCGCAGAAGCCGCTGGCAATTTCGGTTCGAGCAGCGCAGAAGATGGTCGAAGCGGCGCGCGTGCGCGGCGTGACATTCGGCGTGTTCGAAAATGTGCGCCAGTCGCGCGGTGTGCGGGCCATGGCATGGGCTGTGCGTAACGGCTTGATTGGCGAACCGCAGATGTCGGTGATGGGCATGCTCGGCGGCCTCTGGTCGCCTGATAAAGTCGTGGCTGAAACTCCCTGGCGGCACCAGAAATTGCTGGGTGGTGGTGGCGGCAGTATTGATATCGGCGTGCATCAGATGCATTTTCAGCGGTATGTCGTCGGTGAGGTGGCGGCGGTGAACGCCGTGGCGCGCACCTTTTCGCCGACTCGTTATCTGCGCGACGCAAACGGGCACATTGTCGAAACGGTTCAGGCAGAGGTTGACGATACCTACATGGCAACGCTCCAGTTCGAGCGTGGCGCGATCGGCCAGTTATGGTGGAGCTGGGCCGGCCCGCCAGACGAGATCAGCATTGGCGAAGCACCGGCGGTGCTCGGCAGCGCGGGGGCCATTCGCGGCGGGCAGATCGTCACTGCCGGCGGCGAACGCCTGCCACTGCTGGAAACATTTGACCAGCGTATGACCGTCGAAGAGCGCGAACGCTTCTTTCCGTTGGGATTGACCGACCCATGCGCTATCCAGAATCTCGACTGGCTGAGGGCGATTGAGCGCGGCGCCGACCCGGAAACCAGTGGCGAGGAAGGATTGCATGACCTGGCGTGTGCCTTCGCGATCCTCGAATCATCGGCTGCAGGGCGAACCGTAACGCAGCAGGAAGTTCTCGACGGCACGGTAGACATCTACCAGCGCGAGATCGATGAGCACTATGGATTCTTGGGTTAAGAGCCTGTCCGAAAACCAGATGGTCACTGTCATTGCGCGCGAAGCGACGCAATCTCCCGTCTCACGTGTCATTGCGCGCGAAGCGACGCAATCTCCCGTCTCACGTGTCATTGCGCGCGAAGCGACGCAATCTCCCGTCTCACGTGTCATTGCGCGCGAAGCGACGCAATCTCCCGTCTC
>JACAEQ010000017.1 GCA_013388755.1 Chloroflexota bacterium | reverse complement strand
CGCGGCGATTCATCAGCCATTGATGCCAGCGATCGGAAGCGTTCCCTGCCATTGTGACACCTCCTGTCGCATTGGCGTCTGACCAAGGCGCACATGATCATACACAACAAATACCAACGTCGTTCCCGCTACCCCGCGGTAGCCGCCCTGTGCATTGCAGAGATGCGCCGCGAGAGCGGTAAACTCCCAGGCATGCTGCTCAGTACAGATAAGCTTACGGGTCGTCAACTGGTTGCATGCATGTGCAACGCCATATGCGCGCACGGTATGCGCCGCCTGGCGTAACGGCTCGGCGACTGATGGGTGATCCCAGGCCCAGAGCCATGTCTGATCCTGCGTATCATAGGTTCCGATAATTTGCGCGCTACAGGTTGCCGTCATACCATTGGGCGCGATGAAGGTTATGGTTCCTTCGTCCTGGCTCAGCAACCATTCAGCCTGATCCAGTTGCCAGAGACCAGTATGCAGTGCGGTCTGAATCGCCAGCTTCTCGGCGCTGACCGTCAGGAAGCGCTGAAATTCGCGGGTTACCGTAAAATCGCTCATAGTGGGAATAGTCATCGAAGTATGCTCCTCAGCCACGCAACTATGATTCGGTTATGGCGTCGCCCAATACATGTACTGTTTCCAGACCGGAGCCGCGCCCGCCGAAAGATGGGGCATGATGATTGAGTATCGCGCTATACTGGCGTGTGCAGGCGATTCATGTTTGCATAAGCCGATGGAGAGATAACGCTATGAACGATCACACCCCCGATACCGCAAGCCGGGAAAGCGCGCGGGTCGTGACCGCGTTCTGGGATGCGATGCAGACCAACGACTTCTACGCGGCCGCTGGTTTGCTTGCTCCTGACTATACGCTGGAATGGCCGCAATCCGGCGAACGAATCCGCGGCCCGGCGAACTTCGCGGCTATCAATACCCACTACCCGGCCGCTGGCCGCTGGCAGTTCACGGTGCAGCGTCTGATCGCCCAGGGGAGTGATGTGGTCACTGATGTCACCGTGACCGATGGCGTCATCCTGGCGCGGGCGATTACCTTTTCCACAGTGCGCGCCGGCCTGATTACACGCCAGGTTGAGTATTGGCCCGACCCATTCGAAGCGCCCGCCTGGCGTGTCGCCCGGGTCGAGCGGATGGGGCTTCCCGATGATGAATCTTCCCAGTGAGCATCAACGGGTGTTGCACGCCCTGCTGGAACGGCTCTCCCCGGCTGTCATTCCATGGGCGATCACCGGCAGTTGCGGCTTCGCGCTCCACGGTCTGCCGGTGACGGTTCATGATATTGATATTCAGACCAGCGATGCCGGTGCGTATGCCATTGCGCGGCTTTTCGCCGAATATATCATCCGGCCAGTCGCGTACCGGGAATCGCCGACCATCCGCTCGCATCTTGGCGCCCTCCAGATCCAGGGCGTGGAAGTCGAAATCATGGGCCACATCCAGAAACGCCTGCCCGATGGCGATTGGGAAGCGCCGGTTGATGTGCTGCGGCATCGCTGCTGGATACCATTTGGCGACTGGCGCGCCCCGGTACTCTCGCTTGCCTATGAAGCGCAGGCCTATGAACGTCTTGGGCGCGCCGAACGGGCGCGGATGCTCCGCGAGTGGATGGCGCGACAATAAAGGGGCCGAACACTCAATTGTTCTCCCGGTTCGCTCCCGCCGGAACTTTTGCCGAGACAATGGTCGCCAGCGCGGCCAGCCAGAGCAACCCGATAAAGATCCATCCGGCGCGCATGTCGTCGCCCAGAAACACGGGCAGCGCGGTTGAGATTGCGGCGTTCATCGCGGCATGGAACAACACCGCCAGCAGCACACTGCCGCGCGCCCGATTGACAAGCCAGACGAAGAGTTGGCTCCAGGCGATCATCAGCAAGAAATAGCCGCCAAAGGGCAGATGACTCTGACCCGATCCGGGGATCAGCAATGTTGGCCAATGCCAGGTCCACCAGATAAGTCCCAGCACGATGCCAGCGCCCATCATCCCGAGCCGCTGCTGCAATCGCGGCAGCGCGTAGCCGCGCCAGCCAGGCTCCTCGGCCAGCGCGCCCCCAACCACCAGATGAATCGGCAGGCTGACCAGCAGCACAATCAGCGGCGCAAAGAATGGCTCCATTGCCGGCCCGGGCGGCGGATTCCCGCCAAGCGCCACATGCATGACCGACGCCAGCGCGGCCAGGCTGAATGGCAAGAGCAGCGCCACACCATACCAGCGCCAGTTGACGCGCCAGCGCCCCAGACGGCTAAGCAGGCTGCGAACGCCTGCCCGGCCCTCAGTACGCGCCGTGATCAGTAATGCGGCGACGGTAGGGGCCCATGCGCCGGCAATCATCCAGACCATGAATGTGACCGAACTGGAAGTCACCGGTACCGGCAGCAAACCATTCACCGCCGCCGCCAGGCTTAGCCAGACAACCCAGGAAATGCCAAAGGTAAGGCCAACGAATGCCAGCAGCGAACGCATCTCGGTATGATCACGTCGTGTCGTTACGGTTCCAACCGCTTCAGAATGAGTAATATCCATACGAACCACCTCTTTGTTTGCATCAGCGTGTCCAGTGCACTGAGCATAGCAAGCCCTGGCGGCGGCGTCAGGTAACGAAGGTGGTACTGCATGGTTTATTTTCATTTTCGCATTGCCGTTCACCGTATAACGCGCCTTCGGCGCAGGGGTTGGGGGGTTAAGGGTTAAGCACTGCAATGCGCTATAGCCTGCGCTGATTTCCGCATACCTTGCCGGAACATGCAAAACAGGCGCGGGGTTGTGGCGCGGCGAAGCCGCGACCCCGCATGTTCTTGTTTCGGCTGGTTGCACCAGCAAAACTGGCGTAACCGACCCAATCAATCCCCGCAACCGGGAACAGATGCATGTTGTGTAACATTGAGTGTTACATGATGTTCTGGTTCATTGCTATCGCTCCCTTCCATTGGCGTAGGGTATTCCAGCAACAGATGGCATATCATAACCATCAGAAAAATGGCCAATCATGGAGCATAACCCAATGTGCAGCCCGGAAAGCCAGCGTATCCGCGCCACGCTGATCAATGATCGCGAGTCGCTTTCCATACCTATCGCGGTTCAGCGCGCCGAATGGGAACAGGTTGCAGCGCGGCAGCCGTTACCAATCGACATAGATATCAACCCGCTCACCATCGACGGCATGCGTGCCGAATGGGTCTGCGCCGCGCCGCTCATTCCGCGGCAGGTTGTGCTCTGGCTGCATGGCGGCGGTTTCTTCGCCGGCTCATGCCTTACTCATCGCGACCTGGCCGCGCGTATCGCTCGCGCCAGCGGTGCATGTATTCTGCTGCCCGAGTATCGCCTGGCGCCGGAACATCCCTTTCCCGCAGCGCTTGACGATGCTGTGCAAGCGTATGCCTGGCTGCGTGAGCAGGGCGTTGCGCCTGGGCACATCATTCTTGGCGGCGACTCGGCGGGCGGCGGGTTGGCGCTTGCGCTTCTGCTACGTCTGCGTGCTACTGGTCAGGCGCTGCCTGCCGGCGCGGCGCTGCTCTCGCCATGGGTCGATCTTGCATTGACTGGCGCGACCCTCACGACTCACGCGGCGCGCGATCCACTCTGTTCGGCGGAAGGATTACAGTTGGCCGCGCATCGCTATCTTGGATCCGCCAATCCGCGCAATCCTGTTGTATCGCCGCTCTATGGCAAACTCCATGATCTGCCGCCGCTATTCATTCAGGTTGGCGGCGATGAAGTGCTGCTGGATGACGCACAGCGCCTGGCGCGGTATGCGCGCGAGGCGGGCGTGCCGGTCGTTCTGGAAATCTGGGAGGGTATGTGGCATGTCTGGCATGGCTGGGCGGCGGAGCTCCCCGAGGCGCGCCAGGCGATTGAGCGCATTGGCGCATGGCTGCTGGCGCGGCGTCCCCATGCGCTGCTGGAGGCAGTCGTATGAGCGATTATCTCAACCACCAGGTCAATATCCACGATCCGGCGTTTGTCGCGCACTATGATGAACTGCCGCTCTGGTCGGCCTATGCCGGCGCGCTGCTGCTGCGTCACGTCCCGCTGCGGCGCGGGTGTGTCGCACTGGATATCGGCTGCGGCGCGGGGTTCCCGCTGCTCGAACTGGCGCAACGACTGGGCGCGGGCAGCCATGTGTATGGCGTCGATCCCTGGGAAGCGGCGCTGGACCGCGCTCGCGCCAAAGCCCGCCAGTGGCAAGTCGCCAATGTCACGCTGATCCCTGGCGATGCGGCGAGTCTGCCGTTGCCGAATGAATCGATTGACCTGATTGTTTCCAACCTGGGCGTTAATAATCTTGCCGATGGCGTCGCCGTTTTCGCCGAATGCCGCCGTGTCGCGCGGCCTGGCGCGGTAGTCGCGCTCACCACGAATCTTCAGGGGCATATGCAGGAATTCTATACCGTGGCATTCGCCGCGTTAGAATCCGCGCGCGCCGATCACCTCATCCCCCGGTTGCAGCGGCATATCGAACAGCGCGCAACCATACCGGCGCTGGCGGCGGCGCTGGAAGCGGCGGGCTTTCAGATGACGCGAACGGCTGAAGAGACGGCCGAACTGCGTTTTGCCGATGGCAGCGCCATGCTACGTCACTGGTTCATCAAACTGGCATTTCTGCCGGCCTGGCGCGATGCGCTGGCAGGGCCGGACATGGCGGCGTTATTCTCCGATATTGAAGCGCGCCTGAACGCGCACGCCAGACATGCCGGCGAACTCCGGCTCAGCATCCCGCTGGCCTATCTCGAAGCGCGCGCGTAGCATGGTCTACAGCAAGCCAGGCCAGGGACTCGCCGCGTGTGCCATACGCAGCGCCGCGCGCAGCCATTCCCGCGCGGGCGGCTCAAGTAATGGCGCGACTCGCGCGAAATCGCGTGAATCCTTGTAACGCGGCGCTTTTGATTTGAACAGGAGCACAATCTCAGGTCGGACAAACGGCACGCCATCGCGGAGTGCGCCGAATGCATCGATAACGCGGCTGATCCGCCGGTCGCGGCGGGGGTAAAGCTGCCGGAGGCAAGCGCCGCCTCCCATTCAGCACGCGGCGCAATATGATAGAGAACCGTCATTGACTATCTCCCCACGCCAGGGCCAATACCTTGCAAATAAGGCGCGATACACCCCCAACTCCCCCCGCTGGGGGAGAAGCCGGTCTCCCGCCCCCAGCGGGGGCGGGCTGGGGTGGGGGCGAAGAGCGTATCTGCAAGGTATTGACGCTAGGGCTGCGCCTCAAGGAACATCATGAGCCGCTGAACCGCCAGAACGATTGCCAGCGCACCACCAAGCATAAGCCATGCCGCCAGCATGAAGAAGGGTCGCCGGGCGCCGGCAAACGCCTTCCGCAGTATCGCGACTCCAGCCAGGATACCGGCCAGCGGAACAAGGATCGCCGCCAGCAGCGCGGTGCCGGGACCGGATGAGATCGCCCAGGAACTGAGCGTACTGACCATGACAGAAACGCCTGCAAGACTGGCCGCCACGATCCAGCGGTCTTCGAGCGGGCGGTTCTGTGCCTGCGCCTTGCGTTCCACGTCCAGGAGCCACAGACTCATGCCAAGCATCGCCAGCATCCCAAGGCTGCCGCCAATGACCACGCTCAAGATATCGCGTACTGTCGGTTGTTGCATATGGAATGTTCGCTTGTTTAACTGTTCACATTCGCCGCGAGGTTGATTACATGGGTGAACAATTGCCAATCATACTCCGGTTGCGCGCGCGCGACCCTCTCCTTTTGAATGGGTAGCAGCGCCGCTGCACGGGATAAGGTAACTCCGTGCGCAACAGGTGCGAGGTGCTATGATGCTGCTGTATATCGTGGCGAGTATGCTTACATGCTGGGCCGGGATCAGGTCGGCCCGCGCTGCATGGCGTCAGCGCGCATGGCGGCCATGGATGGAGACGATCGGGTTTCTGATTCTGACAGCGACCGGCCTGATCGCCACGTTCGCGACCAGCTCTCAGCAGGTACTCGAACTGAACTCGCTGGTCATAGGATTATTGCTTGCTGGTGTTTGTTTGCTGGCCATCGCCGCTATTCCCGGCGCGAGTCGGGACGCGCGCCAGGGGGATATGACCACGGATAAACAGAACGCGCTTCATGAACAATGGCGGGCGCTGCTGCCACGCCTTACGGCAGTCGCGCCGCCCGATACGCTGCTGCTCCTGTTCGACCGGCATGGTCGCGCGCTGATGCCGCCGGGCGCTGCTTCCGGCGGGCATTCCGCTGAATTTAGTGACAAAGCCGGGATTATGGCGCTGGCGCTGAACAGTATTGGCGAGCGCATGGCGACCGAACTTGGCGATACGCCGCGGCAGTATGCGTTACTACGGAGCGCGCGCGCCGCGTATGTCGTCATCCCCTGGGCGGCGGGTGCAACGCTGCTGGTGATTATCAATCAGCCAGATGTGATAGATAACACTGTACAGGCAATGATGAGGCTACTTATGGAGTGAAAGCCGGAGCTACAGTAACTGTAAGGCCCGCGCCCGCGCCACGGCCTGTAGCCGGGTGCGCACCTGAAGTTTGCCGCAGATATTGCGCACATGCCACTTGACCGTGCTTTCCGCCACGACCAGTTTCTCCGCGATATCGCGCGTACTCGCGCCTTCCGCCAGTAACCGCAACACCTCCCGCTCCCGCTCGCTCAACTGCTCCACCATCAGCGCCATATCGCTCTCCAGCGCCGCGGTTCCGACCGGGCGCGGGCGCTCATGCGCCGGGAATGCGGCCAGCGCCTGGCGCGCGATATGTCCCGCTACCAGTCCCCGCTCCCCCGCTACCGCGACAAGCGCGGCGATCGGCGCGCCTTCATCAACCGCGAGACGCACCAGTTGCGCCGCCATCAGCGCCGGCAGGGTCATGCCCAATGTCTGCAGCGCCGCGCGCTGATCGCCCCGCGCCTCAAGCGCCAGCGCCAGCAGCAGCCGGATCTCGCAAAGGCTGCGCGTGCGCCCCTGGGTGACGGCCAGTGCTTCCAGTTCCGTTAGCAGGTCATACGCCTCGGCGGCGCGCCCGGTCACCATCAGCGCGCGCGCCAGCGCCAGATCCGCCAGTTCGCGCAACACCAGAAAGGCCGATGCATAGCGGGCGCGGATCGCGGCAACCGGCGTATCCGCCAGCCAGAGTCGGGCGGCATCGACATCACCCAGGCGGATACAGACGCGCACCCGGCATGCCGCAACAATTGTCGCAATATCATCATGATGGCCAAGCTGCGCCACCTGAGCAAATTGATCCAGCGGGTCAAGCGCCTGTTGTGCCGCTCCTTCCGCGGCATAGGTCAGGCTCAGCGCCAGCGCGGTCGGCAGATAGGTCTCTGGCTCCCACCACTGCCAGGGAATCGTCACGCTCTGCAGCAGATGGCGTCGCGCCGCTGCCAGATCATTGCGCCAGTAATGGATGCGGCCCAGATGACCGTGCGCCATTGCCGCGGCAGTGCTCTGCTCCTGACCATGTGCCCGGGCGTTGTGTAAACCCTGTTCATAGGTCAGCCGCGCCGCTGTTGATTGCCCTGCCGCCGCCTGGGTTGACGCGAGGCCGACGATCGCCGCGCTCGCCATGGCGCGATTATCGATCGCCAGCGCGCGTTCATACATCCGCCGATAGCTCTGCTCAGCGGCGGCGATATCACCCTGGAAGAATGCGGCAATCGCCGCCGCGCCCATCAGAATGGGCGAGAAAATCGAGCGCTGCCGGCTGAGCCACTGTTCGGTAAACGGGGCCAGTACGGCATACTGCTGCCCGCCATTGATCAGCCGATCCAGATTAAGCTGAATGAATGCGAGCTGGCCAAGCAACACGAAGGTATCATCAGTATCCGAACAATCCTGCGGCGGTGGTTCGCGACGCATCCAGGCATCGCGCAATGCACCGGCAGGCACATGCTGCAACAGTTCCGCGATACGCGCTTCGGTTTCGGCCTTCATCCGCGCCGGCCCGCTGGTCTGCGCGGTCAAAATCGCCGCGATCAGCAACCGCCAGCGCCGGCGAATCGCGTCCGGCGGCAGCATGGCGAGCCAGGAACGGATCGTCAGGGGATCGAACAATTCCCAGAGCGTCCGTTCCACATGCCGTTCCACCAGATCCGCCGCCTGTTCATACGCGCCGCCTGCCACCAGCGCGGCGACGGCTTCGCCCACCAACCCCTGTTCGGCGAACCATTCGCCCGCCGCGCGCTGTAATGCCGGCGCAAGCGCCTGATCGCGCCGTTCCAGCGCCTGGCGCAGAAATGCGGCAAACAGATGGTGGTACCGAAACCAGGAACGCTCGGTATCAAGCGCGCTGAGAAAGAGGCCCTGACGCTCAATCTGAAGCAGCAGCTCCCGCGCCTGCTCATGGCTCAGCGCCTCAGACTCGCCTTCAGAGCGGCTCAAGACGCGCAGAAGCGTCACACAGAGCGGCGCGCAGATACGTTCCGCATATGCGGTTGCCAGCAGAAATCGCTGAACTGACGCGGGTTGCTGCTGAAAAACCTCTTCCATCAGATAGTCGAACAGATACTGATGTTCGCCGGTTAAGCGCGGCGCGGATGGATGACCCGCATACGCGCCGTCGTGGCGCACCAGCGCTTCCAGCCGTAAACCGGCGGCCCATCCTTCGGTTTCTCTGGTTACACAGGCCAGTTCTTCCGAATTCAGCGGCGTCGCGAGGGTACGCGCCAGCAATGCTTCCGCTTCATCAATACGAAACGCCAGGTCAGCGGCGCGGATTTCGTGCAATAACCCACGCACGCGTAAGCGCGCCAGCGGCAGCGGCGGCTCCTGGCGACCGGCAATCACCAGATGCAGCATGCGCGGCGGGTGATCGAGCAGTTGGGTCATGGCCGCATGGATCGCCGGATGCTGAATGGCATGGTAATCGTCGAGCGCCAGAATAATCCGTTCCTGGCGCATCTCCAGATAATGCGTCAGCGCGGTTACCGCCAGCGGCCCAATCGTTTCATCGGTCGCGTTATGAAACAGCGGCGCGGCGGAATGCAGCGCCGGCAGGGCATGACCAAGCGCGGCGAAGACATACCGCCAGAAGCGGAGCGGTTCATTATCAGCGGCATCGAGCGTCACCCAGGCCATACCCGGCGGAAGCCCCTCGCCCGTGCGCGCCTGATCGGCAAACCATGCCGCCAGCAGCGTCGTTTTACCGCTCCCCGCCGGCGCCTGAACCAGCGTCATTCGACCAAGTGCGCTCCGCAGACGCTCAAGCAGGCGCGGACGCGCAACCGTCCGCTCGTCAATCGGCGGCGGTGCAAGTTTGGTGGCGACAAGCAGTGGCGTTGGCCCGGGAGGCGCGGGTTCCGCCGCCACAGGCGCGGATGGATCAGCCAGCGCATGCGCCGCCGCTTCCAGCCGCGCAATCGTCAGTTCGGCGGAGCGCCCCAGATAGTGTTTGCGCAACCGACCCGCAACACGCCGATAGGCGCTCCAGTACCACATGCCGCGCGCGCGCCGCTCTTTGCGGATGGTCAGCAGACCCCGCGCATGCCGGTAACGAAAGGCGCGCTGTGTATCATCAGCCAGCCAGGAGAACCATTCAGGCGTTTCAAGCATGATGATGCGCTGTGCGGCGCCATCACCGGGAATGGTCAGTATGGCGCCATGAACTTCCGCGAGACATCCACTCATTATCATCCTTCTCCATCGCGCAACGGATCGTAGCAGATGGTTGAGATTCTTGCATAAGTCTCGCGGCGGATACTACGCACCCTCTCCAGGTTGCACATCTGCGCCGGCAAATCGACCCTGCCGCAGTGCAGGCGCGAGATAGAGGACGGGCTGATATCCATGGTAGCGCACAGCGATCGGTCAGCAACGCCTGATCGCTGGTCTGCCGGCGTTGCGTGCGGCAATCCTCGACCGCACCGACAGCGCGACAATCGCAGCATGGCTCTGGGCGCCGCTCGACCTCGCGCCAGGGCAGGTGTGGGTCAACCTGCCACAACCCACGCCGTTAACCAAACGCCTCTATCTGACCGCACTGCTCGCGGCGCTCGACGCCGCGCACAGCATCGCCGACGCCGTGCAGCGCTGCGCGTTTGCCGAGGGAACAGCCTGGGCGCTGCTGCGCGAGTGCTGCGGCGCGCTGGACGGGCGGCGGTCGGTGGCGGAGTGGCGGGAAAGGTTGGAGGGGGGTGGTGGGGTGTCGATGATTGGTTCGATGGTCACATGGACATGACCTCTGAGTAGCGCGCTCACGAACAAACTATGGCCCATTCTGAAGAAGCAAACAAGCACGAATTCAGTGGACAGCCAGCAGTCACGACCGTATAATTGAACACCACAGCTACTCATTGGCATGCCGCGAGCGAGAGCGTCCAGTAGAGATCCATGGGTAGCAACTCGTCGTATGGCCAGAAAGGGCTTTGTGGTACAGTTGCGCTGCAAGGGGTCACTGGTACGCTACGATAAAGGAGGACTGCCTATGACTATACCGACGCTTGATCAGGTGATGAACCTGGCGCACCAGCTCCCACGTGAGCAACGTGGGCAACTCATCGCCCGCCTGGCGCTTGAGTTGGCGACTGATACGCCACCGCGAACAGCTATGACGCCCGACGAGGCGCGTGCCGCTCTGGCTGAGATGCGGCAGGTGGTCGCCGCGCTTCCCCAACCACGTTTGACTGCCGGTGAGCAACTGGAAGCCGACCGGCGCGACCGCGACCGCGCGCTCCTCGGACGCCATGAAGATACAGAAGACGATGTACACGCTTGATGCCAGTATCGTTGCCCGCGACTTCGACCCGGGCGACCCTGAGTATGCAGCGTGCCACGAATTGATCGCCCTGCTCGACCAGCAGGCTATTCGGGTCATTGTGCCCCGACTGCTGCTGGCGGAAATCGCCGGTCTGGCACGCCGGCTCACCCGAGATCCGATCCGTGCCCGTCTGATGGTCGATGCATGGCGCACGTTCCCACATGTACAGATCGTTTCGCTCGACGACGCGCTGATCGACGCTGCCGCCGAGATCGCTGCCGACTATGCACTGCGTGGCGCTGACGCGACCTATGTCGCGGTGGCGCGCCAGTACAACTGTACGCTGGTCTCACTCGACCGCGAACAGCGTGAGCGTGCTGCGGCGATTGTGACCACCCTCACCCCAACCGAGGCGCTTGCCGAACTTCAATGACGCATCCCAGGCGCATAACAACAGACGCAGAACCCGCCCCGGCTTGGCTGCGTAGCGGATATGTGCGCGCCGACATTGGCCTGGGAAAGAGCGGACTGCCGCAATGTCGGTCTCTCCCTACGCTATCCCCAACCGCGTGCGCGTCGCCTCGCTCTGGAGTTCACGGATGGCATCGGCGGCAATCCAGCGCGCCACCTTGGAGTCGAGCCGCTAATCGCTCTTGTGGTTTCCAGCGTCGCCGTGTTGCGGCGTGCAGTGCGCTTGCCGATGGTGCGATCGTCGTGTGCGGAGCTGTGTGGTGGCGTACGTGCACGACCGGTAACCCTGGTTATTCCGTGCGCTTCTTTAGCCCCGGGTGTCTGACTCCTGTTCAGCATGCCTTTCTCTCTGGCGCAGTTGCTGGGGATATCCCACCAGCCGGTAATCTGAATGATCGCGACGCTGGCGGCATGGGGTTGTGGGCGCCGCTCGACCTCGCACCAGGGCAGGTGTGGGTCAACCTGCCACAACCCACGCCGTTAACCAAACGCCCCTATCTGACCGCACTGCTCGCGGCGCTCGACGGCGCGACCAGCGTGGCCGATGCCGCGCAGTGCTGTGCCATCGCCGAAGGAACGGCGTATGCGCTGCTGCGCGAGTGCTGCGGTGCGCTGAAGGGGCGGCGCGCGGCGGCGGAGTGGCGGGAAAGGTTGGAGGAGGTGCTGGGGTGTCGATGAGAGCGCAGTCAGCCATACCTGACAGATGTATAGATGGTCTATCGTCCCCCAGACCTTTTTGGGGTGACGAGCGCGGCGACCTGTTGGTCTACAGCGTCGTATCCGGCGCGCCGGCGAACAGCATGGCGACCGCGAGCGCCAGTTCGGGCAGGCAGGCGGCATCGAAGGCTTCGTCGCCCAGGGCGGCGCGGCAGGCGGCAATGTCGCGTTCATAGGCCGGGCGATCCACCGGCCACATCGAACACTGGAGGCGTTCCCGCTGAATCGCCGCGGCGCCCCACAGGCACGCAGCGCGTGTCGGATCTCCCAGGGCGCTGGAACACACCGCCAGCGCCTCCAGCGCAGGAGTTGCAAGATCATGGTTGTGTGGGAGGAACGTGATACTCTCACGCAGATGCGGTAGCCCGGCACGCGGCATGCCGCGTGCCGTCAACGTTCGACCGAGCCATGTCAGCGTGTCCGCAATCGCAATCGGATTGCCCGACGCTCGCATCAGCAGGAGGTCTTGCGCAAACATCGTTTGCGCGCTGGCAAAGTCGCCACAGTGATAGGCGACGCAACCGAACACAAATGGGTCGTCGCGAGTATCACCGCCAAGCGTGCGATCCAGTTCGAACGCTTCTTCAATGAGTGCGCTTGCCTCGGTGACGAATCCGATCCAAAGCCGATGAACGCCGATTCCCCTGATAAGATGGGCATAGCGTAACGTTCGGTCGAAGCGGCGAAGCTCGTTCAAGACCTGACTCGCCAGTTCGGTCGCATGTGCGGTCTCGCCGGCTCGCAGCGCCAGCCAGGCGCGCTGCATTCGCGTCTCGATGACCTCCCACTCCATGGCTGCATGCTGGGCAATCTGTTCAGCAGCAGAGGTATGATCGAGCGCATCGGCGTAGTGGCCAGATGCGGCGTCAATGTTCGCGAACGTCAGCAGGCACGCAATTTCGCCATACTTATGCCGCAGTTCCCGTTCCAGAAGCAGACGGTCTGCGTTGAAAGCTCGTGCTGCAACGGTATCTCCGCACCGCAAGGCGTGTTGAATGAGGCCGACCAATGCCCATGCGATCCCCTGGCGGTCACCGGCGGCGCGCCGCAGTACGAGGCTCTGCTCAAGCAGAGAACGCTGGCGGTCAGCATTATGATTCCCAGTAGCCATCAAAGCCAGCCCATGAAGCGCCCAGGCGGTCGCCGGCCGGCTCAAGCGTGGCCAGTCCACGCTCAAGCAATGCGCGGGCTTGTTCTGAAGCGATGCCTATCGTGTACCATCCGAGATCCACCCCGACGCGCGCGGCAGCGACAGTGTCGCCAAGTTGCTCATACCACTGCATGCTTTCTTCGTACAACGTGGGCGCCGGACCATCTCCCAGGAGGCAGCGCAACCTGGCCAGTACATGACAGAGTCGCGCCCGAACCTGTGGCGCGAGCTGGTCGCGCTGGAGATACAGCGCTTCCAGCCAGCGCCGCCCTTCCGGCAGATAGTCGCGCAACTCCCAGAAGCTGTCCAGCGCCGCGGCGATGCGCGCCGCAGTCTCCAGTGAATCACGAGCGAGCGTCCAGCGCATTGCCTCGCGGAAATTGTCAATCTCGGTTTCCATTCGATCCAGCCAGACAATCTGGTCGTGGCTGCGCAACTCCGGCGCCGCTTCCTCCGCCAGCGCCAGGAAACACCCTGTATGCCGGCGCTGAATCTGCGCTTCTTCACCCCGTTCGCGCAGCCGCTCCAGCGCGAACTCGCGAATGGTCTCCAGCATGCCAAAACGCGGCTCGCCATCCACGCCTCCCACAACCTTCACCAGACTATGCGCCGCCAGGTTCTCGAGAAGGCCCGCAAACGCGGCGTGTGGGACGAGACCGGGTGTAGGGGCAACGGCACCGGGCTGAAGCAATCGCGCAGCGCTGCTGGAGTCCGGGGTGTCATGTGCAGGCGAATGCTTCGGCCATACTCCGTCGCCGTCAACCTTCCCACCTTCAACGTTCGCACCTTCAACCTTCCCGCCCGCCACCGCCACCGCCGCATCCAGCGTGAACCCGCCGACAAAGACGCCTAGCCGCGCGAACACGGTCTTTTCTCCGTCGCTCAGCAGATCGTAGCTCCAGGCAATCGTGGTGCGGATGGTCTGCTGTCGCGCCGGCAGATTGCGCGCCCCGCCGGCCAGCAGCGGCAGACTCCCGCCCGCCGCCAGTTTCGCCAGCAGGGCGTCAGGCGTGAACAGCTTCAGCCGCGCCGCCGCCAGTTCCAGCGCCAGCGGCAGGCCATCCAATCGCGCGCAGATCTCGGCCACCGCCGGCGCGGTCGTATTGGTCACCTGGAACCCGGCGCGCGCCGCTCGCGCCCCTTCGATGAACAGCTTCACCGCGTCAACCTGCGTCAGACGATCGACATCCATCATTCCCGGCGCGGGTAATCCCAGCGGCGCAACCGCGACCTCACGCTCGCCATACAACTGGAGTGGCACACGACTGGTGACCAACACCGTGACCCGCGGCGCGCCGGCGATGATCGCCGCCACCAGGCCGGCAGCGTCCAGCACCTGCTCATAGTTGTCCAGCACCAGCAGCAGTGCTCTGGCGCGCAGAAATGCGACAACCGTCTCGGCGGGCGAACGGTCGGCATGCTCCGGCACGCCCAGGGTGTGGGCGATGGTCGACGCCACCAATGCCGGATCGCTGAGTGGCGACAGGTCAACGAACCATGCGCCGTCGGTGTAGGCATCGGCCAGTTCGGCGGCGGACTGGAGTGCCAGGCGGGTCTTGCCCGTGCCGCCTGGCCCGGTCAGCGTCACCAGGCGCGCGTCTGGTTCACGCAGCAGCGCGGTCAGGTCGGCCAGTTCGCGTTCGCGGCCAATCAGCGCCGTGGCCTGGGCCGGCAGGTTGCCGGGGCGGGCATCCAGCGTGCGCGGCGCGGCGAAGTCGTCAGGCAGACCAGGCACGACCACCTGGTAGAGCTGTTCGGGCCGGCTGAGGTCCTTCAGCCGGTGGCTACCCAGATCGCGCAGGATGACGTCTCGCGGCAGGTGGTCGGCCAGCAACTGGTATGTCGCGCCTGAGAGCAGAATCTGCCCGCCATGCGCGGCATCGCGCAGCCGGGCGATGCGGTTGAGTGGTACGCCCAGATAGTCGCCATCACGCGGTTCGGCGGTTCCGGCGTGCAGCGCCAGCCGGACGTGCAGCGGCTCCGGCAGGCCATCGGCATCCCAGGGCGCGGTATGCAGACCGCGCTGCGCGGTAAGCGCGGCCTGGAGGGCGGCGGGCGCGTGGGCGAAGGCGGCGTGCATGGCATCGCCGACGGTCTTGAACACGCTGCCGCTGTGAGACGTGATCGCCTGGCGCAGAATGGCATCGTGACGTGCCAGCGCGGCGCGCATTGCGGCGGGATGCTGTTCCCACAGCCGGGTGCTGCCTTCGATATCGCTGAAGACGAAGGTGACCGTGCCGGATGGCAGCAGTTCCTGTGGGACGGCGACAGTGATGCGAGATGGTACGTCCGGCACGGGCGCGGCGATGAAGGCGGGGCGGGGTACGCCCTGAGTTGGCGGCGCGAGCCGGTCAGCGGCCAGATCGGCGCGCACGGCGCGGACGAACGCGGCATGGTCGGCGGGATCGAGCTGCAGCGCGGTCGCAAGCACGCGGCAATCTCTTTCGATGGGCGGCGCGCGTCACCCTCGATCTTGGCGATCAGTTCCTTCGAGCAACCAACGCACTGCGCCAGGTCGTCCTGGGTCAGGTCGAGCGCTTTGCGCCGTTTACGCACCCGGTCGCCAAACGAGAGAACATCACGTACCAGCGATACCCTTTCACGCGGACTACCAGTTATTCAGGCAGAGTTTTGCTGCTGATATCCTCCGCAAGTGCGGCGTCGGCATCAACCTGGGCCCAGAACTGCTCATGGGTCAGGCCGCCCTCCTCAGCGACTCGCGTCGCGGCCTGCTCGAGTAACTGCCGCAGTCGGGGCGAGTGCGCCAACAACAGCCGCTCAATATCGTCATCATCGGACACCGCCACCAGCGCCGCAATGGCGTGACCATTCCTGGTAATAATCACCGGTCCATGGACGGTTTCCTCAAGAAAACTGCTCAATCGTGCTTTCACTTCAGCCACCGGTGCAATCTTCATAGCTGTATCTCCTCTCCGCCAATGAACAGGCGATTTCGTACCTTGACGCCGATCGCGAGGATAACGACGAGCTGTCGGGTGACATCAATGCGGTAGAACACGCGGAAGCGATTATCTGGCCCAAGACGCCGTTCCCAATCTGCGCCGCTTTTGGCTGGCGAACGGAGCGGTTTGCGATTTCGCGTCGTCACCCGCGGCTCAGTGCTCAGTTGCAGCGTGATCGTCTCGCGAATGAGCGAATGGTATTTTCGCTCAATCATGGCCAGATGGTGAAGAACGTCGGCATCATAGATAACATCGTACTGCGGCATTGTTCAGGGTTTTAGTCATTATTACAGTTATTATAGTGACCATAATAATGACTGTCAACTGCCGGTTCGGATGATGTACCTGGTGTATGGACGTGAGATGTGTACGCCAATTGTACTGAAAGATGGTACCGCTGTACAGCGGGTTGCTGGTGTAATAGCGCCATCGACACGACGGCAGACACGAAGTGAAATGAAAGGAACCAACCAATGAGCACGCAGCAGATGCGGCAGACCACGACGACCCGCCGGAACATCACCTTCCCGATGATCTCGTTGAGCATCGTGGCGCTGCTGGCGCTGGCGGCGGCGCTGGCGCTGAGCCAGACGCGGATAGCGCCTGCGCAGGAAACAGCAGTGCCCGCGCCGCTGGCGCAACCCTGGTCGCCGGGTGGCCACCCGACCGGCAGCGTCTACGATGGTGGCGACTACGGCGTTCGAGCAGCGGAATCGTGGTATTCAGGCGGGCATCCGACCGGCAGTGTGTACGACGGCGGCGATTACAGCACCCGTGCGGTGGAGCCATGGTATCCGGGCGGACATCCTACGGGCAGTGTGTATGACGGGGAATAAACGTCGCTTCTGATCGCGAGTCGTTCTGAATCACAGCGCTTCCCAGGCGAGGGAAGCGCTGTTCGCTGGTTATCTTCGGCTGCCCCACCCCCAACCGCGTGCGCGTCGCCTCACGCTGCAATTCACGGATGGCATCGGCGGCAATCCAGCGCACTGCCTTCGAGTCGAGTCGCTGAGTCACTCTGGCCATCTCCAGCGCCGCCGCGTTGAGGCGCGCGTTGCGCCTGCCGATGGTGCGCAACGCCCAGTTGACTGCCTTCTTCACAACGTTGCGCTCGTCGGTCGCGGCGCGTTCGATGAGTGGGCATCAGTCTTCTCCTGTGGCATTCTGCGGCGGCTTAGTGCCAATACCTTTCAAATACGCCCGTCACCCCTACCCCGGCCCTCTCTCAAGTGTAGGTTTTTTGCTCCACCGCATTGTGATGCGGTCGCAATTCAGTTTGATTGCCATCAGGAGTGTCAAGACTTTTCGGCCAGGGTTCTGGGATCAACCGCATGACGGGGAGCGAGTCGCCATCGAGCAAGGCGCTCACCAGCACCAACCGCCCGCGGCGGAAACAACTGAGGGTGCGCGGCACCCGCCGACCACTGGCACGCCGGCGGGCGATATGGGGTGTGGGCAATGCCGCCACCTGTGGCGCGGGTCGCGCGCAGGGGCAATTCCCCAATCAAGGCGGAGGCCTGGGCAAAGCTGAGATCTTCCAGTCGGGTCACGCCAAAGCGTTCCTGTGCTATCGCGGCCATCGCGCGGTTCCGCAACCGATGCACCTGGCGAGTCGTGGCAGGGTGCGCGCTGGCCTGGCGCGTCGCGGGAGCGCCATGTCTGGCGGGCGCGGGAGTAACCGGCTCCGCTGGCGCGGATGAATCATTGGTAGCAGGAATGCCATCCGGCATGGGTTCAGCAGCAGCGATGCTCTGATTCAGTCGCACCGCGCCGTCGGAGGTTAAGCCGGCCAGGGTGTAGATGCGGCGAATCACGCCGGCGGGATCGACAAATGAACGTTTGTCGTCATCATACTCCACCCAGACCTGTGGCAAATGATAGAGATAGCGGCCCAGGCCGAAGAGCGCGCACGCGCGCTTGAACGCCTGCATCGCCGCAGTCGTCAGCCGATGGGGTCGCCGGCGTCAAGCGGAAAATCGCCAACATCGGCCTTGGTGACGCTCAATACGGTGAGACGACAGACGACGCTATGCGGCAGCACCGTATACGACACATGCCAGGCCTCGGGGCCAAGCAATTCATCAAGACGTTCCATAGAGGTGCGCGGGTCGCCATACGCCAGCGCCAGGCCGCGGCGGCGATCTTTGGTCAATGCGCCTGGCTTGATTTCGATCGCGGACAGCGGAAACGGACGGCTTAAGGCAGCGCGCAGATCGCGCAAACGTGGCGTATCGGATTCAGTTGTCATTGCAGCGCGCTCCTTCACGCCGGTTGGCGCGCATGGACGCCGTGCAGATGCTCAGCGACCAGCGTCAGCAGCCAATCCAGTGAAAATGGTTTCGTCAGGAAGGCATCCGCGCCGGCAGCGAGCGCCAGGTGAGCGCAATCATCGCGACCGCTCATCGCCAGCAGCGGTACCGCCGTCGTACGCGCATCAGCGCGCAGTTGGCGCAGGGCGTCATAGCCGTCGAGCAGCGGCATCTCCAGGTCGGTGAGCACCAGGTCGGGACGTCGGTCAGATGTCAGGGTAAGCAGTTCCTCGCCGTTGGTGGCAAGCAAAACCTCGTAGCCCGCGCCGCGCAGCACACGATCAATCAGATCACGAATCAGATCATGGTCATCGGCAACCAGAGTCGTCGGTGGCATGGGAATAGTCTCCTGAACGCAGGGGAGCAGGTGCGCGCCCACTCTCCGGTCGAATAACCGAACAGCGGGCGACACGCCACGAATGGCGTGTCAGGCGACAGTGAACCGGCGCGACTTACGTCGCGGCATCCTTGCCCTCAAGGTGGTCAAAGAGATCATCGATCTCATCATCAGAAAACGGCTCCAATTCGGGAACCTCATCCGGCTCAGGATCGCCAGCAGTGAGAGGGATAGCCATAGCAGCCTCCTTCGAACACAGATCCACCGGCCCCGAACGCTCGACCGGCGATACAGCAGTACAGCCCCGAGCGGGGAGGGCGATGCGGCCAGTGGCCGCTGGCGGACGTGGATCGGTAGGCGCCTCCTTGCTGTTCAGACAAACACAAACAGCCCGCGAGCGCGGGAACGAGGGAACGCGAAGCGCAAGGCAATGATAGCGACTACATTGGTTTGCACGAGACTTCTCGTACAAACCGCGTGGGCGAGCCAATACTATGATTGGCGTTCACATTGAATGAAAGTGAACACAGAGGGTGAAGTGGACGCGGATCGTTGGGTTCTTGGTCTAGGATAAGCCGAGCCACAACCGCAGTGCAGTTGTGAGTTTAGCGATATCACTTGGCGCAAGTTGGCCGATTGTGTGTTGAACCAGACGCTGCTCAATTGTATAGATCCCGCGTTTGATTGCGGATGGAACATTCAAACCAGAAGTCTGCCACTCGGCAAGTACAAACTCACCTGGCAATAGTCCAACAAGTCGGCTAGTGATTGGCACAATCAATAGATCGTTGCTGGGATACGAAGTATTCACAATGACAGCAGGCCGAACCTTGCTGCTTGACAGATTAGAAAATGGATAACGTACGAGGATGATCTCATACTGGGAGTAGTTTGGCATAGATGTCGTCCTCATCGTTTTCCCACACCTGATCAAGCGAAGGCGCGCTGGCTGCCTGCCAGAATACCTGTTCCTCATCGGTAAGCACGGTGACGAGCACCTGTGCTCCCTCCGCGAGATCGACAGGCTCCAGCAGTTCAATCTTGCCATTGCGAACAATGGCGCGAACAGTGCTTAACATATTAGTTATTCTCCCACGATAAAACGTGATGCTATCCAATCGTATTGTACCGCATGACCGTCACGTATGGGCTGTGTTAAAAGCGAATGATGCGTAGATTATCGGATATCACAGATCGCCGCGTTCAATGGCCTGGGCACAGCGCAGAATCTCAGTGGCTCAGCAGTGATAACAGGCGCCAGTGCGGCGTTGTGCGGCCTTCCAGCCACGACAGAGCGCCGGACGATGGCGGCCATGTTTCGATGTTTCAAACTGGCCTTTGATGGTACACATGCCGTTTTGAACGACATAGATCGTAGCACCGTCGGAGCCAACGATTTCCACTGCACCGTCGGTAGTGATGGTATAACCACGTCGGATAGCGGCCAGCGCCTTTTTGAGATCCGACCGCGTTCGCGGATCATCTGTGTCGGCACACAGATACTGGTACGCCGCTTCGATAGCAGATTCGTCTGGCCGAAGCGCCGGGTCAAGCGGCGGAAAAATGTGCGGAGATGCGTCAGTTTCCAGGATATCAGCTTCGGTCATGGCAAGCTCCTTGGGTCATGACTATGCCGCGATGCTGCGCGACTTTGGCGAATTGCACCATCGTTGCGGCGCGAGTGACTGCGGTATGCAGATCGCGGCCAATCACGGGTGCGACGGCAGCGGTAGCGGAGATGCCCTGCATGAGCAGCGCGGAACAGAGCCGTTGCGCAACAAAGCGCTCATCTGCGGTCAGGTGTCGGTGCATGCAATGCAGTGTGTGGAGCGTCGCCAGCAGAGCCGGCAGCAAAAAGAGAACCAGAAGCGTAGGACGGCGATGCATGTAAGACCTCCTCTCAACTATGAAGAGGCAGCGCGTGGCCCCGCGGCGGGGCGCAAGAAAGCGCTGCCCAAGCGGGAACAATAGTGGGGGTATGGGGTTGCGTGACCAGCCTCGCAGAGAGGACAATGCGATACACCGTGAAAGCATGACTTTCAGCGGCGTATCAGCGACATGGTTGAGCATTGATCTCGCGTACGCAGTATCAGGTGGTTGACGCGTTGCGAATCTCGCGCACAATGGCCTCCACCTCTTCAGCCGACTGACCGTGGCGTGTGAGGACTTGCGCGGTAAGGTCGAGTACGCGATCGGCGAAGCGCTGTGCAATATCCTGGCGTAGCCCTTGCCCAATATAGATCTTGAGCAACGCCTCCACCGACATATCCCGGCCTAGTGCGACTTGTTTGAGTTGCGCCAGTGTGTCGGTTGGAATGTTGAGCGACACAGTCGTTGTCGATCGGTGCTGGATATGCAGTTCGGCAGGAAATTCAGACTGATCCATAATTCATCACTAAACTGTCTTAACATCAGGCTGTTGCGTCAATAATACCATGCCATCGAACCGAAAAGCACGGCGAGTGCATGCTGATAGCAGATTGTGAAACCACAATACCGACCGTGCGATGACAGTTGGAGCATAGAATCAACCGACATATCAGTCACGGCGGGGAAGGGTAGTGTCCGTTTGAACGGGACGGAATTGTGGATGAGAATCTTCAGCTAACAATGTACGACGCCCGCGCCGCTATTCCATCGCGCGCATTGGCCCATTGCACCGGCGACCAGACGCCGGCAGCGCCATGAGCGACAGGCCACGAGTTCGGCCCGGTGTCAGAGCGCCGCCGCCATGCAGCGACCGGCGGAGCGAAGCCAGCGCACACGCGCGGTTGTGGCGCGGGCGTATAGGGAAAGCATAACAGGGTTGAAGCAGAGGGGGGAGTGAAACTTTTTGCGTCCTGAATTGCCGTTCGAGCCGTCAGCGGCGGGCCATGAGCCCAATGCCCGCCGCTTTGCGTTCGACTACTCCGGCGGAAGGGAACCGCGCCGAAGTCCGACAGGTGAAATATAGCACGGGTATGCGACGTTGGCCAGACTATGTGACTGCTCTCCGCTTCAGGCGCCATCCAATCCCAGACGCCAGCAAACTGAGCAGCGCCAGGAGCGCCAGCAATACATGGGTATCCGCGCCGCCGGTGCGCGGCAATGCCGCTGGAACGGCGGGTGCGCTGCGCGCCAGCACCCATGCGGCGTAGTCGGCCTTGGGCTGTTCGCTATAGAACGTCAACTGGTTATAGCTTAGCCCGCGCGTCGGCTCCAACGCATGGCCAAGACCGGGGTACTCCTTCAGCGTGAAATCCGGGTGGTTCGCAAACGCCTGGTTCAGCCCGCGCACGTTACGCAGCCGCGTCGCGCCGTCAAGCTCACCCTGCAGTACCAGCACCGGCTGCCGAATAACTGATCCCTGGTCGTAGACATTGGGGATGCTACGATAGATTTCGACAAATGGATCAGTATCCACCCATGCGCCCAGATTGGGCAGAATCTCATTATTGAGGTCGAGCACGCCGTCGCTGTTCTTGTCGAAGAATGGATTGACGGCGACGCGATCAGTGACGCTGCCATCAACAAAGGCGAACCCGAGCAAACCTTTCGTGTTAAACCCGCCGTCGCCTTCCTGCGCCTGTTTCAGGGCATTGGCAGTGATGCGACCATCGGGCGCATAGGTCAACAAATACGGCAGTACGATATCGGTGTAATCCTCGATAAACATCTGCCGATCGGATGTGGCGATCGGCCCGACCAGGATCAACCCGGCAAGTTCGGGGGTTTGAGCAACCAGTTCCGCGGCCGCCAGGGTTGAAAAGCTCCAGCCGTGGGCAAACACACGCCGCGCGTCCACGCGCGGATTGGTCTTGATCGCTTCCAGCACTCGTCTGGCATCAGCGACCATATCCACCGGCATCTGCGCAAAGACCTTCTCCTGGTCGGCATATTCGCCGGGTCCGGTGACATAGCGCGGGTTATAGCGCACAACCGCGATCCCGCGCGCCGAAAGGTACTCCGCCAGATCTTTGTAGATCGGGTCGTTGGAAACCGGCGGCACAAGAAAATCCATACTGACGTCGGGATGCAATACCAGCAATACCGTCGGAAACGGGCCAGACCGGCCTGCCGGGTAGGTCAGTTTCGCCTGGCTAACCCAGCCGTCGCCAAGGGTGACGGTGAAGTCTTCTTCGGCGACGCCACTAGGCGCGCTCTGGGCATGAACCGGACGGCTCGCCAGCATTGCCATACCAATCAGGATGCTCCACACAACCGCACGAACCCACATTCGCATGCCGATGCTCCTTTTCACTAACGGTTCAAACGTCTCTGGCGCGGGCGGCTTCGCCCGCGCAAAGTGGTAACGCCTTTTTGTGCAGCCGCGGCAACCGGCCATGTAACCAGCGTCATGGGGGTTCGGGGGAAGCCCCCGAGATCAAGAATCGGCGGCGGGTTGGAACGCAGCTTGCTGCGTCCACTACGCAAGCGCCAATACACGTCGCCCCGCCGACGGAAAAGAACATTCCTGCCACAAGTGCGAGCAGTTGCCGCATGTTTTATATTGGACGTTCCAATGCGTTCAGGGATGGAACTGATTTAATCATCGCGCGGGTTGATAAACAAGACGCCAACGGATACAATTGCGTATACAATTCACATTCGCTGCTCCACAAGCCAGTCAATATATTGATCCGATCAGGCTTCGTTCCGCCGGGGAGGTTGCTGTGCCGGATGATATGCTTGCGCGCATTATCAAGGAGCGCCGGCGCGCGCTTGATCTGACTCAGGCCGAACTGGCGCGCCGCGCCGGCTGCGCGGTGATTACACTCAAACGAATTGAACATGGGTCGCTCCGCCCATCGCGTGAACTGGCTGACCATCTGTTGCGCGCCCTTGAATTGACGCCGGAAGAGCGCCAGAACCTGATACGTCATCTGCGCCGGCCGCGCGGCGTCGCCAACCCGCGCAATCCGTTCAAAGGATTACGCGCCTTTACCGAAGCCGACGCTGCTGATTTCTTTGGCCGCGCGGCGTTGATTGCGCGGCTGCTTACTCGGCTCGCGCATATCGATCAGCCGGATCATGTTGAGATTGCCCGGCAGGTAGGATCGCCCTCCAGCTCAATTGTTGACACCAGCGGTTCCACTCAGCGCACCTTACGCATGCTGGCGGTGGTTGGCCCATCCGGCAGCGGGAAATCTTCGGTCGTTTGCGCGGGGCTGCTGCCCGCCATTCGGCGTGGCGCGCTCCCTGGCTCGCAGCACTGGCCGGTGACGCTGTTGACGCCGGGAACCCATCCGGTTGCGCTGCTTGAAGATGCGCTCCCGCAACAAGGGGCTGACATTCCCAGGCTGGTGGTCATCGATCAGTTTGAAGAGGCTTGGACGCTCTGCCAGCAGGAAGCGGAGCGCGCCGCATTTTTAGCGCGTCTGCTGACGCTTGCGCAAGCGCCTGGCGGCTCGTTTGTGGTGGTCACGCTGCGCGCCGACTTCTATGACCGTCCGTTGCAGTATCGCGCCTTTGGCGCGGCGCTGCGCCAGTGTACCGAAGTTGTTCTGCCGTTGGGGCCGGATGAAATCGTGGATGTGATTACGGGGCCGCTCGAACGCCTGGGCGTAACCGCTGAACCTGAGCTGCTCGCCGCGCTGGTTGCCGATGTGGAACGGCGGCCCGGGGCTTTGCCATTGCTCCAGTACACGCTGACCGAACTGTTTGAGCAGCGCGCGGCCGCTGGCCTGAACCTGGCGAACTACCAGGCAATCGGCGGGATTGCCGGCGCGCTCACGCATCGCGCCGATGCGCTCTATCTGTCGCTGGATGACGCTGCGCGTGACGCGACACGCCAACTCTTCCTGCGCCTGATTTCGGTGCTGGAGTCGGGCGAAGTTGCGCGTCGCCGGGCGCATGTAACCGAACTGCCAGGCGGCGCGCATGCGATCGCCGAACGGTTCGCCAACCATCGCTTGCTGACGCTCGATCGCGATTCGGGCGGCGCGACGGTTGAACTTGCCCATGAGGCGCTGATTGAGGGATGGCAACGACTGAGCGACTGGGTGAACGATCAGCGCGCCGATCTGCGCGTACACCGCGGGCTGGCGCATGCCGCCGCTGAGTGGTATGCCGCCGGCTGTGACCCGAGCTTCCTCGCCGGCGGCGCGCGCCTGGCGCAATTCGAAGCGCTGACCGGGATTGAACTCAATCAGCAGGAGCGCGCCTTTCTCACGGCGAGCATGAACGAGCATGAGCAACGTCTTGAACAGGAACAGGCGCGCCAGGAGGCGCTCCGTGAGAGCCTGGCGCGTTCCGAAGCGCAGCGGCTTGCCGCGGAGGCCAACCGGCTCATCCAGCGCGGCGGCAGCGCCGAACTGATTGCCCTGCTGGCGCTGCACTCGCTTGCGCTCCGCCATACGCCGCAAGGCGATGAGGCGCTCTGCGGCGCGGCGCTCCTGGATCTGCCGGTGCGTCATTTCACCAGTCATACCGGCAGAATCTATTGCGTCGCGTACGCGCCGGATGGATGTACGGTGGTGACCGGCGGTCAGGATCCGGTGATTCGCCAATGGGATGTCGCCACGGGCGTTGACGTGCGCCAATTCGTAGGCCATACCAGCAATCTGCACGCCCTGGCCTTCTCGCCGGACGGCAGCCTGCTGGCAAGCGGCGCTGATGACCAGACGGTGCGGATCTGGGATACTTCCAGTGGCGCACAGCTTCATCTCTTGCCGCATGGCGCTAATCTGAGCGGAGTAGAATTCACCGCCGATGGGCGGTTGTTGACCTGGGGCATGGAACCATACCTGCGGCTGTGGGATCCGGTGGGCGGCGTCCTGCTTGAGGCGCTTAATACTCGCCGTAGCGTGCCGCGAAGAATCGGCCTGGCGCCGGACGGTCGTAGTTGTATCTATTGCACCGGCAAAGCTGTGTTGCGCTGGACATTCGGCGAACCTGCGCCGGTTACGTTGTTGCGCGACATTCCGTTCTCTGGCAATGTTGCCGTTACTCCTGATGAACAGATGATCCTGGTCGGGCCGCATGATGCATTCATCGTGCACGGCTGGGATAGTGAGACCGGCAGGATCGCATGTGAATATCGCGGCCATACCGACTATATTGAAAAGTTCTCGGTAACGCCTGACGGCGCGCGGATGCTTACGAGCAGTCTTGATTCGACGACGCGACTGTGGGACATGAAGACCGGCGCTGAACTGCGGCGCTTCGCCGGGCATAATAATCTGATCTGGAGCCATGCCTGCGCGCCTGATGGCCGTTTTGTGCTTACCGGCGGAACTGATGGGGTGGCGACATTATGGTCGCTTGACGAGACTCCCTCGCCGCCGGTGTTCCGTGGTTCGCCCAGCGGCTTGATGACTGCCGTGTTCATGAACGATGGCAAAACCGTCGTTACCACTGGTGATGACCTTGCCCTACGGGTGTGGGATGTTGGCAGCGGTCGCGAGCGCCACTGCTGGCGTGTGGTGCCGGCGAAAACGATCCATGGCGGGCTGGCCACTCACCCAAGTGAGCGACGTGTCGCGATAGCAGGCGATGACGGCATCGGGCGCGTGGTTGATATCGAGACCGGCGCTGTCGAGTTGCTGCTGATCGGCCATCAGAACCGTATCTGGGGCATCGCGGTTTCACCCGATGGCCGTCTCATCCTCACGAGCGGCCATGATCGCACCGCGCGGCTGTGGGATGCAGTCACTGGCGAGCTGTTACACGTCCTTACCGGCCATACCGACCTGGTCGTCGGCGCGGCGTTTTCGCCCGATGGGCGCTACGCCGTCACCGGCAGCGACGACGGCAGCGTGCGGCTCTGGGATGTAACGACCGGCGCGGAAGTGCAGCGCCTGGTGGACCCGCGCTTCCCAATGGTCTATGCCGCGGTCAGCCCGAATCTGCGGCACATGCTGACCGGGAGCGCTGATGGCAGCGTGCGCTGCTGGGATCTCGCCGGCGGCCGGGAGATCTGGCGGGCGGCCGGGCATCATGGGTACATCAACAGTGCACGTATCTCCGCCGATGGAACCCTGGGCCTGACGGCGGGGCAGGATCGCACGGCGCGGTTATGGCATCTGGGGACCGGCGCGGAACTCCGGCGGTTCACCTGGCATAGCAGCGCGGTGTATGGCGCGTCGTTCGCGCCGGATGGCAAGTACGTCCTCACCTGTAGCGCCGATGCCACCGCGCGAATCTGGCATCTCGACTGGCGTGAAACGCAAGCGCATCTGCGTCGTCGCCTGTTACGCGATTTCACCGATGATGAACGAGCGCAGTATGGAATCAGCGGTGAACCGTGAGCGAGCCGGTGAGGCCGATTATCCGCCGCCAAGTCCATACTGCGTCCGTTCTTCCGCCGTCAGGTCGCGCAGTAACCGGCTCCGCAGCGCTTCCATCGCCGCCCGATGGTCGATGTGCCAGCAACGAATGGCGCCGTCGGCGCCGACGGTGACCACAGACGCGCCATTGTGCAGGAATGCGACGCTGCCGAATGCGCCGAGCTGCGCTGGATTGACCGGCAGCGGATCGCCGACTTCGTCAAGCAGCGCCAGGCTGCCGTCCGGTCGACCGTGGCCGACGTGGTGCCAGACGTGGAACTCTTCGCGCAGCCGGCGCTGGAGGATGGCGGGCGTGATCGTTTCCTCGACGTCGACCGCGACCCGGCCAGCCACGGTAGCCAGCGCGTCGCGGATTTCCGCCAGTTCGCGGGCAACGGGCGCGGGTGGGTCAGTTGGCGCGGCGGCGAGCAGCACCCGCAGCACCGGCGCTTCCAGCGGCGGCGAGGTCGTCGTATCGAGCGGGATGCGGCGCACGATCGCCAGCTCACGACACAGCAGCGGCGTCCCGCCGGCATCGTGGAGCAATTCCCAGGGTAGTGCGGCGGCGGCGTGGGCCTCGCGCGGCAGCGAGAGCAGCAGGCGCGGGCGCTGGCCGCGCTGTTCGGCGTAACTCAGACCGCGCTGGAGCAGGTCGCGCGCCGTGGCAGAGAACAGTGCGTCGAAGAGCGCGCGCCCAAGATCGGCCGCGCCGGCGGCATCGAGGTCATCCTGGTCGAAACGCACCAAGAGATCGGTGACGCTAGGCAGCATAAATGTGACGCGTGCTTCCGCACCATCATGCGCGCGTAGGCGCAGCAGAAAGGCGTCGTCGTCGAGCGGATCGAGGTCGATCGCATATCAGCGTAGGTCGGCGCGGGCATCGCACAGTCGCTCCGGTGCAAGCGGGACGAATGGGACGATTATACCCGAATGTGGGCGCAGGTGGTGAGTATCTGTAGCGCGGCCAACGATTACGACCACCCGGAACGGCAGCACCCAGAATCAATCGCCCGACTCGGGAGAGCCGGGGCGTTTCCTAGCGGGTGATCAGTCTTCCCCACACCAATGGGGTCGTCGCTTTGCACCCTGAGGATAGCAGCACGGCGCAGCGATCGCAAGTTGCCCGATCGTCCTGCATGCGTCGACGGGTGGGAAACGGCACGAAGGGAACAGGTAGAGGGCGAAGGTATGAGAGCTAAGGGCTGGTAATAACAGGGGCGAGTCAACCTAGAAATGCGCTGTTCGCGCAAGCCACAAGCTCTCAACATCAGGTATCTCATCCCACGTTCGGCCCTCAAGGTCGCGTCCAGCTGCCTTTTTCCCGACACGCCTCGTAGGCATACTCGAGTCTGTGGCATATGACCATTCGCCCCACTGCTTGAAGAAGAATGGGATGCCGGCTTCGATGCACTGATCGCGAAGAAATGCAACCCATTCCACTTGCATAGGCCGGGCGCCTGGTCCACTCTCGCCGCCGACAATAACCCACTGAAGGTCATCCAGCCATGGCGCGAGGTCAACTGGTTCAAGCAGCGGCTCAACGGATAGGCCATGGACGAGCGCAGGAACCTCAAGAAGGAGAGGAATACGGCTTTGTGCGTGCGCCTGGTCCTCGACACTCGTCATCGCCCAGACATTGATCGGCCAATCATTCTCCCATGGAGCAAGGCGACGCATATTCTGTGGTCGCTTCGTGAGGAGCAGCCAGTCAAGCATCGGAGTTTCGTCGATCAAGCGCCATAGCTTCTGTCTCTCGGGCTCGACGCTGGCGTTGTCTTCAAAGACATCCGCCATTGAGGCACAGAACACGCGGGCGCGCGTACCAGTCTGTGCCGCTAGTCGATTCCATTTCAGGGGTTCGTGCCAATAACTCTCGCCAAAGGTGCGGCGGGGTTTACGAGGTCCAAACACATCAAATTGGTAGCGGTTGGAGAAGGTTTCCGCATAGCAGTGAACACACCCAGGTGAGACTTTGGTACAGCCCCACCACGGATTGAAGGTATGGTCAGTCCACTCAATTGCTGACTTCTGGCCCATATGAGTAGACCTCCAATCTGAGAGCGCCAACGTAACAGCGCAGAAAGTGCACGATTCGCGGAACGATCATGCACTTCAATTGTAGAACACGCGTGCCTATAAGTCAATGATACAGCTACTATCGAAGGATGAAGACCGTACCCTTATTCCAGCCTTTTCCGGCTGATACACGCTCAATCTGCCCTTTAGCATACAGCCCCTTACAAGCGTCGCGAAACTCTTTTTCGCTGAACCGAGCAAACCATCCATGCTCAATCAGGGTACAGCGCAAGTCATCAAATTCCCAATGAGTCCTGTGTTGCCGCTGATCGAGGATTGATTGTTCTATTTTGGCAATTTTCGCCGTCAACTGATCAGCCGCTGAAGGCTCGGTGTGTGGATTGGCGAAATCAAACATCGTTTGCCCTTTTAACTTCCCTGCCTCCTTCTGCTCAATATATGCTGCGTGCTCTTCTACATACTTGGCTTCAGCCTTGTAGAGTATGTCACTCATCACTTTCATCCCGAGCCGATCGCCAGTTGCAAACACCAGGTGATATTTTGTCAATCCTTCGGTCGATCGGATGGGATATGCGCAGGCAAATCTCATCCGGCTATTGGAGATTGTAACAAGCTGCTTCAGGTAATACCGAATCAGTGCCTCGTCTCGCTCATCACCGGTATGCTGTTCGATTATTGTACGCCAGTCTTGACCACGAAACCACTTGTCCAGATTGCGCCCATGGGCACTTCCCCGTTTGGCATCCTTTTCATATGCAGCAGCTACGCGGCGCACCGTCTCCGTCGCATACCGAAGGAGGATATCAGTCGGTTTTGTACGGAGCGCGATCTTATCGACGAGACCTTCCATAGGCAAATCTTTCGTTCCGAAGGGGTCAAGAAAGAAGAATGCCGGCATCTCGGCTACTCTCGAGAGGATCTGGTCAATCACAGCGTTGAAATCGCCATGGATACTTTCAACGTTCGCGAAATGAGCAGTCTCACGCTGCAAACTCCCGAAATTCTCCTGATCTCCTTCTACATTGATGCACCTAATTGGATATGGCAGAGTCTGAATGATCTTCGCTGCCAACACCGGCGAACCAGGATGTCCGGGAGCGTCGGGGTTATTTGGATCGCGGTAGATGCCTGCACCAGCATAGCCATCGACGTACCATATCGTTTCTGCCCGACGTGACAATACTCGGCAAAAAGCCGGGAGATAATCTTTCAAAACCTGATGTTTCCGTTCGGACCAGTCGCGCAATTGGGTAAAGTGTGAGGATGGTTCAATGGATGGCATTCCGCGTGTCCCTTTTTGCTCGGGGTGGTTTGTTGATCAATCCACCAGTTAATTGCGCCGGTTGCATATTCTCAGAGAAGTAATCAATGCCAGGTTTCACGGTTTAGTTGCGACCACGTTTGGGGTAACGCGGCAAAGGTCTCTAGTTCAACTTCCGAAACCCATCGTGTACTTCTTGGTGTGATACTGCATAGCTATCGGCAGGCTTCAATCCTGCAGTAAGAACATGCTCAATGGTGTCAACACCTAGTGTTTCTCCAGCTGGTTCAATCGGTTCAATCGGTGTCCCAAATGGTAGTGTAGCAATTGTCTTGTCTTTATCTCTGCCTCTGCGCCTTCATCGTTTTCCCTTGCTATCGCTGAGCAGGCATTATGAGGCGACTGAATGTTTGTGTCGATCAGGATATCCTATAGCGAGCAGGTCGATCGGCAGTAGGGTTGGTTTTCGGCGAACCGCGAGAATGCTGGTTGATGTTAAGCAGGTTGTCACGCATTATCGCTCCGGTGCGACAGTGACTAGGCGAATTGCTGGTGATTATACCTTATTATGGGCGCATGTGAGGGTATAGACATGATGGTGTGTGCTTAACAAGTTGTGATACTCACGTTGAACAACGTCTCGGATATGCATTCGTCTCACCACAAAACCGGCGCGACCCTGCGTCAATCCGGCCAGTAGGCGACCAGGCGACCCTCCGCATCATAGAGCGCGCCAGGATCCGGTTCGCTATTGTTCCAGATGTTGCTGCCGACATGTTGGAAGCGCCGCTGTTCGCCAGGTTGGAGCACCCCGCCAATCCCGCTATGAATCTGTCCGCCCTTGATACTGCACATGATCCATCCATCGAGATTGATGGCTTCGCTGCTGACATTCTTCAAAACGACCGCTTCAGCGCGTTTATCCACGCCGGCAATCGTGACGGGGGCGTTGGGCGCGCCGCCCGGGTTGGAGCGACAACTGCTGAACCACACCGTCGCCGCCGGGGTGACGGGAACCGGTGTTGGGGCCGGTGCTGCCGGCGGCGCAACGGCGGGCGTCGGTTCTGCTGGTTTCTGTTCACCATTGCATGCTGTGGGTGACCAGAGACCAAGCTGAGCTTCACGCGCCGCGCGTTGCGCCTCCTTGAATTGCGTCTGGTACGCGTACGGCGTGTTATAGGTATACTCAAAGGCGTATCCCTGGGCGATGAGCTCCTGATTGACCAGGCGGCCATCGCTTAACCAGACATACCGCAAGAGGCGGCCATAGCGATCCTGTTCTCCCTGGCTGGGATCCGCTTCTAGCAGGACGCGCTGGTTGGTCAAGAGTTCACGGGCAAAGGTCGATGCTTCACGGCCAAAGCATTCCACCGGGTCGGTGGGATGGACGGTTTCCGGCGTGTCGATGCCGATCAGGCGGATGCGTACTTCGCGCCCGTCGATCAGGACATCAATGGTATCGCCATCGACGACATTGGTGACCTGTGCGCGCGCGGCGTCGGCCGGCGGCGCAATCGTGGCACCGGACTCATCGCTGATCGGCTGGGCGGGCGCTTCGGCAATGGTGACGGCCGGTGCGGAGAGCAACGTCTGGTGCGCCCAGCCCGCGGTTCCGGCCGGTGCGCGATCGGGGACGCAATCCGCGACCGTTTGTTCCAGCCGGATGTGGAACCACTCGCCCTCGCGCGTCAGAAACCCGATGGTATCGCCAGGGCAGAGCTGACCGACAATGGCGCCGGAAGGTACAACGCGCAGATTGCCGCCATGAACGACGCTTCCAGTCGCCGCAACGGCTGGCAGTGTCGGCGCCGGCTCTGGCGTATCGGTTGCGGCGGGCGGCGTCGCCACGACGGCGCTAGCTGGCGCAGTGACGCGTTCCGGTGTCGGTGGTGCGGCGAGTGGCTCGCCCGCAAGTTGCGGCATGGCGGTCGGCGGCGGCGCTGCCGCGAGTGGTCGCAGCGTGACACCAGCGCAGCCGCTGAGCGTGAATATGGCCAGACCAGCGAGCAAAAAATCGGTGAGCCGGAGGCGGCGGGTAGAAAGGTGATGCTGCATAGTATCGCTCCGCGCGGATGAATGACGACGACGTGGCGGTAATGCCATAGCTCAAGCATAGAACAAATGCCACGATTGCGGGTGGGAAGGTCGCAACCACGGGTTAATAGTGGTCGCGGGTGGATGGTTCAGGCGCCAGAGAAGCGATCGACTCAGGGCCGCTGATCGATGAAGGGCGCATCCGGATCGTCGATCTGGAACTGGATACTGAACATGCGCGCTTCATCGATTTTGCGGCGCGGCTTGCCGATGATGGCGAGGCAATTACGGGCGCAATCGCGGTTGAGAGCGATTGGGCTATCGGCACGGACGATCGCGCGGCGATTCGCTTCTTTGCCCAACGTTGCCCACAGCTCCAGATAGTGTCATCACTTGAACTGCTTAAGCATTGGGCAGAGGAAACGCAAAGCGCGGCCGCGGATCTTGCACATGCGTTGAGGTGGATGCATGTGCGTGGACGGTCTCAACCGCATCGAACCCATGCGCTTTTCGATTGGTGGCATGCAAACTATAGCTGATTGCCGTTCATAAGCTTGCGGTCTGATCGCATCACGTGCGCCTACCCACCAACCAACACCGGCACATCATCATCCCCCACACCCAGCAAGCGCATCCGGTCGCGCCCGGCGGCATACGCGACGCGAATTTCGTGCCTGGCGGCGATGGCTTCATAGAACCCCTGCGCGAAGGCGCGCGCCGCATCGCTGCTGATCGCCGCGCGCATCGCAATCAGCGGCGGCATCCCCGGACCCGGCGCCGTCAGATCCGCCGCCGAGTCACAGGCGCTCAGGATGACACAGCGCCGCGATACGTGTGAAGTGCAGTCGGGTGTTACCTGGATATTTGATCGGCACCCAGCGTGGCCACATTTACGCTGGTCCGCGATTGATGAGAAGGCTCAGGTCGGTAAGTGGCGCATAATAGCCCTGAGCAATCATTGCCTCCAGCCATCCGTTTGCCTGAGCCAGCGGAATCAGACCTCGTTCCACTGCGAGGACGAGACAGCCAATCGATCCCGAAAACCGCGCCTGCCGTAGCCGCGCTTCGGCGCGTGCAGCCCGGTCATCGGTCAGCATCAGCCAGTTGCGTTGGAGGGCGATGGCTATGCAACTGCGTTCACCACGATGCAATCCCGCTGATAAGGTTGCAGCCAGGCGCAGCTCGGTTTCATCCAAACTGATGAGATGCAGCCATCCGGTTTCGACAAGCGGGTAGGTCTGCTGTTCGATATCGGCGAAAAACGGGTATCCCTCATGCTGTGCATCTTCGATCTCGGCAAACACCTCGGTTGGCATACAGACGACGCCAAACAGGTGGCGCAGCACCGCGAGCTGCCCAATACTTGCGAAGTTCGAGAGCACGGTCGTGCTGCTGACGACACTCACGAACGCGCCCTCAACTCCTGATGTACGGCGTCCACTTCCGCCTGGGCGTCTTCGATCGTTTCAGGGCCAAGCTGGAGCGGCAGACCACGTTCACGCAGGATGTCGCGCATCTGGAGCCAGCTTACACCGGCCAGATCGGCGGCTCGGGCCAAGGAGATTGCCTCATGCTGATACCGATAGATCGCAAGATCGATGCGCAGATCGGGACGATCGCGCAACAGGTGACGCAGCGCATCGACGATGACGGCATTATCATCAGCGTACAGCTTTGCTTTGACAAGATCCTGAACCGTGACCATTGCACATTCCTCCCTCGCCCCTGAGGTCATGTCATATGTCTCAGTTATTGTACCACCTGGCCCATATCTCTGCGCTTTTTCGCAATGCCGCTCAGAGAAGCCAGACCACAAAGGCGCAAGGATACAAAGCCCACGAACGCAGCGTGGCGCGTCTCTGTTGCACACGCTGCGACCTCGCGCTGCGTGCGGCGTCCGCATTGCACGCGCGGCGTCCGCGCTGCGACCTTGCGCAGCTACCGCTCGAGCAATACCGGCACATCGGCATCCCCCACACCCAGCAGGCGCATCCGGTCGCGCCCGGCGGCATACGCGGCGCGCACATCGTGCCCGGCGGCGATCGCATCATAGAACCCCTGCGCGAACGCGCGCGCCGCATCGCTGCTGATTGCCGCGCGCATCGCGATCAGCGGCGGCATCCCCGGCCCCAGCGCCGTCAGATCCGCCGCCGAGTCACAGGCGCTCAGGATGACGCAACGCAGCGACGGGGTGTTGGCGAAGGTCTGGAGCAACGCGGCGCGCGGCACCGGGTGCTTGTCGCCGTATGAATCCTGGAACAGCAGGTCGCCGGTATTGCCGTGGCTGAGAATATGCAGGCAGGCCGGTTTGAGTCGCAGCAGCGCCTGGTGGAGTTCCTCCGGCGTAGCGCGCGGCAACGGCTCAATCCGAAAGCGCTCCGGGTAGGGCGCTAGACAGTCGCGCAACGCCCGTTCTTCGATCTCCCAGTTGAGCGCAGCAGTACCGCGCGGCGCGGCAGAGGCCGCCAGCACCACCTGGGGCGCGGCGGGCATGGATGCCGCAGCGCCGTGCGTGATCGTCTGTTCGGTGGCGACATGCACGGTCTGAGCATGGATCGGCCCGCTGATGGTCGGGCCCGTGGTCACAGGTTTGTTACCGGCGACAACATCACCGATCTGACCGATGACATTGCCGCTGCCGAAGTTGATGCCGCCCGATTGCTGCGTGACCGTGATCGGGCCATGCACATCGCCGACAACCGCTGTGCCGACCTGTGCATTGCCGCTGATGGTCTGCGTGTGGCTGCGCTGCGGCGGCAGGGGTTGCGGCTGCATCCGGCGCAACTCTTCAACGATGGCGCGCAACTCGGCGATGGCGGCAGGATCGTGCTGAAATACGGCGACAATCTGCTGCGCCACCCGTTCCTGACTCTCCGGCCTGTCGGCCTCATCTTCCAGTATCGTCAGCGCCGACTCGGCCTTGCGCTGGCCCTGGAAGCGGCGCTGCAGCATCCCCCAGGCGCAGCCCAGGGTTTGGGTCGCGGTATCTGTGGCATTCTCGCCGATCTTCGCCAGCGCGCCGCCAGCGATCAGCGGGGCGATGCCCGCTACCAGCAGCCGGGCGAGATCCGGTAGTTGGGTGGGATCCATGCGACCTCCGATAGGCGATAGACGATAGGCGATAGGCGATAGCCGATAGTACTACATTGTAGCTTTGCAGATTGTCATGCTGAGGCGCAACAACCAAATGTATGGTCTTTGAATAAATAATCCGCTCCAGCCCGCGCAGGCGGGCTTCGCCTTGCCTAGCCGAGGGCTTTAGCCCCACGGCATGCGTTAGCCCGCGCAGGCGGGCTTCGCCTTGCCTAGCCGAGGGCTTTAGCCCCACGGCATGCG
>JACAEQ010000045.1 GCA_013388755.1 Chloroflexota bacterium | reverse complement strand
TTAGAGCCTATCCGAAAACCAGATGGTCAATGTCATTGCGAGCGCGAGCGAAGCAATCTCCTCTCGCGCCGGTAGATTGCTTCAGCCACGCTGCGCTCGCTGCAGGCTGTCGCTGGCGCGCCTCGCAATGACAGCATGCCCATGGGTTTTCGGATAGGTACTTATCAGGCGCATGGTACGTCACACAGGTATGCCCGGAAACCAGCCAGCTGGCCGCGTAGCCTCAGTTATGCGGTGCGAGGTTTTCCGCCAGCGCGCGCGCCTGGCGCTGGATGCTGTCGAGATCGGGAGCCTGCGGTGCAAGTTGCGCATAGCGCTCAAGATCGGTGAGCGCGCCGTACACCTGGCCCAGGCGCGCGCGCAGCAAACCGCGGTCGCGCAGTTCGGCCGGGTCGGGATCGAGGAGGATGATGCGCTCGACCACGGCAAGCGCGCGGTCGAACTGCTCACGTTCCAGGTACGCGCTCTTCAGGTTGCGCAAGAGGCGGATCAGGATGGCACGCGGTGATGGCGGCGCCATCATGCGGCGGACCAGCGCGGGCGTCACGTTCCCGGCAAACGCCGCGATCTGTGTGTGGCACTCGGCCAGGGTCCATAACCGGCCACGATTGAACGGGTCAATATACAGGTCCTCACCTGCCGGATCGATGTAGCGCACCAGGAAATGACCCGGCAGCGCAAGACCTGCGAGGGGTAGCTGCAGGCGCCACCCGATCTCCAGGTAGAGTACCGACAGCAATATAGGCAGGCCGACTCGCCGCGTGATGACACGATCGAGAAAACTGTTGGCCGGGTCGCTGTAGTTCCAGTGGTTGCCACGGAACCCAAGTTCACCAAACAGGTACTGGTTGAGTGCGGCAATAATCGTGCGTGGCCCGGCTTTCCCCTCGATATACGCACGCGCTGCAGCGGCCATATCGTCAATCGCCTGAAGCGACGCCGCCGGATTGCCCTCGCCTTGCTCTTCCCACGCAATGCACAGAGCAGCCTCGGCCAGGTTCATCTGGTCGTCGGGTAGACGGGCGATCGCGCGAAAGCGACGGCGAGCAGCGGAACTCATATGCGTCCGGATGGATGTGGCGTGCCTGGCGTGCTCCGTGTAGCGGTTGTTCCGTGCAGCGGAAGGTACGCCGAGATAATCCAGGGTACACGGACCCGATTGATGATACCATAGAGATGCACGTTGCATGCACTCCCCACCAGTTCTTTCATCCGGGCCGCCACCGTGTCGTTCAGCCCCGTGTCAGCGCCATGCTCCATCGAACCGCCGACGCAAAAACGACACGGTTACCCCAGGTGTGAACAAATACGGAGCATCCCCCATTTCCTGGCCGACCATGCTATAATGCATACTGTTCCCCGCTTTTTTCTGTCCGTTTCGCCGTTACGGGTTTCGTCAGACGGTTACCGAATGCGTATCGCCTATACCGCCGACCTGCATGGCAATGCCGCTGCCTACCGCGAACTATTTGAGTTCGCGGCCCGGGAGGGTGCGCATGCCGTGATTGTGGGTGGCGACCTGCTGCCGCACGCGATACGGCGTGAGGCCGCGTTGGAGGTGCAGCGCGCCTTTGTTGCCCGTGAACTTGCGCCATTGCTGCGCGCCTTTCGTACGCATCATCCGTCGGTGAGTGTCTATCTCCTCCCTGGCAACGATGACTGGGCTGCAGCATACACTGCCGTCGAGGAGCTGGAAGCCGAGCATCTGGCGCTCCCATTGCACGAACGCACCTATCGCCTGTGTGATACCCTGTGGGTCGCGGGGTATGCCTGTGTACCACCAACGCCGTTCAGCATCAAAGATTTCGAACGCTGCGACGATGGCCCGTTGCCGCCGTTCAGTTTCGACCAGGCCTATGCCAGTCGTGGCGGCGCGATCCGGCTGTTACAGCGTTCGGAGTTTGAGGCGTTACCAACCATCGCCACCGACCTGGCCGCGCTTGCAGGTCGTAGCGACCCGCAACGCACTGTCTATGTCTGTCATACGCCCCCATCCGATACGCCACTCGACCTGATGCCGCGTGGGCGCCATGTCGGCAGCCGTGCGCTGCGTGCATTTATTGAGCAGCACCAGCCGCCGTTGACCCTGCACGGCCATATCCACGAGGCGCCGGAACTCAGCGGAACATATATAACCCGGATTGGGGCAACCTGGTGCATCAATCCGGGCCGCGACCAGCGTCGCTTCCACGGTGTTCTGCTTGATCTGGAGCGCGGCATGGCCGAACATACGGTGTATGGCCCGCGGCAGATGAAGGCCACGGACAGCCAGTAACCCGATAAGTAGAAAGGTGCGATCCCGTGTTCAATGCGATCGGCGAGGTCAGAACGGCGCTCAGCGCCGAGCGGTATATACCCTCTGATGAAATTGCCACGACGGTGTTTCTTGCCGAGAAACTCGGCAAACCCATTCTCGCCGAGGGCCCGGCCGGTGTGGGTAAGACGGAACTGGCCAAAGTGTGGGCCGCTGCGACGAATCGTGAATTGATCCGTCTGCAGTGCTACGAGGGTCTCGATGAGACGAAGGCGCTCTATGAGTGGGAGTATGCCAAGCAATTGCTCTACACGCAGTTGTTGCGTGATAAACTCAATGACTTGCTGGCCGGTGTGACGACGCTTGCTGAGGCCGCTGACCGGCTGGCGAGCGAGGAGGATGTCTTCTTCTCCAGTCGTTTCATGCTGCCGCGCCCCTTACTGAAAGCCGTGACCAGCGAACGCCCGGTGACGTTGCTGATCGATGAGATCGACCGTGCCGACGCCGAGTTCGAGGCGTTTCTACTCGAAGTGCTGAGCGATTTTCAGGTCAGCGTGCCTGAGCTTGGTACCATTCGCGCCCGCCACCAGCCGATGGTGGTGTTAACCAGCAACAATACGCGTGAACTCTCCGAGGCATTGAAGCGCCGCTGCCTCTACCTGCATATTGATTATCCCAGCGCCGATCAGGAATTGCAGATCGTCAATCTGAAGGTGCCGGGTCTGCCGCCGAAACTGGCTCAGCAGGCGGTGGAGATGGTGCAGCGCTTGCGCGGCATGGATCTCAAAAAGCATCCGAGTGTCTCCGAGACGATTGACTGGGCCCGCGCGCTGCTCGAACTCAATGCCCGGCACCTCGATCGGGCAGTCGTTGAGAATACGCTCAATGTGCTGCTCAAGTTCGAGGGTGATCTGCAACGTGCCCGGCGCGCGATGATTCGCGACGAAAGTGATCGCAGCCGCCGCGAGCGCGACGAGAGTGGCCGTCCGCGTCGTGAGCGCGATGATGAGGGTGGTCGGTACCGCGGCAACTGATGGGCGACGATAGCACTGTGCAACCACCTTGCGCCTATTCATAAGATGGCGGTCCCCTGCGGAGGTTTTTTATGGACCAACGTGTCGTGGATTTCATCAGCGCGCTGCGCGCCAGAGGGGTGCGAATCTCGCTTGCCGAGAGCATTGATGCGATGCGCTGTGTTGAGGTGGCCGGCATCGCCGACAAGAGCTTCTTCCGCTCGGCCCTGCGTGCCTCGCTTGTGAAAGAACCACGCGATCTGCCGACGTTCGACGAGATGTTCCCGCGCTACTTTGGCGTGGAGATGCCGCCGCCGTTGCAACAACCCGGCGGCGGCATGTCGCCCGAGGATCGTGAGAAGCTGGCGCAGATGCTTGAGCAGATGCTTGCCAGTATGACGCCCGAGCAGTTGCGCCGCCTGTTTGAGGCGATGATGACTGGCCAGGGGATGAGCAACAGCCAGATGCGTCAGTTCCTGAACGAGCATACCAGTGCGATGCAGATGACCACTGGCTTTCAGCCATGGGCCACACGCCGTGCCATGCGCGAGTTGCAGTTCGACCGGCTTGAGCAGTTGCTCCAGGAATTGCTCGACAGGTTGCGCGAGGCAGGTGTGAGCGAGGAAGCGCTGCAGCAGATGGCCGAAGCGGCGCGTGAGAATCGTGAGGCGCTGGCACAGCAGATCGGCCAGGAGGTGGGCAACGGCCTGCTGCAGCACGACGCCGAAGAGCGCCGTCGCCGGCCTGCCGAGGACCTGCAGGATCGCGCATTTGACGAACTGGCGCACCAGGATGTGGATGATATGCGCACCGTCATCAACCGGCTGGCGGCGCAACTCCGCACGCGCATCGCGCTGCGCCAGAAGCGTGCCAGCAAAGGCATCCTCGATGCAAAAAGCACCATTCGCGCCAACCTGCGCTATGCCGGTGTGCCGCTCGATGTTCGCCACCGACGCAAGCATCTTAAGCCGCGCATCACCGTGATCTGCGATGTTTCCGGATCGATGCGCGCGGTTACCGGCTTCATGCTGATGCTGGTTTATGCCCTGCAGGACCAGATCAGCCGCACGCGCCCATTCGTCTACTATCGCACAATCGCCGATGTGCAGGCCGATTTTCAGCAATTACGTCCTGAGGAAGCGATCCGCGTCGTCCCGGAGCGCGTCAAGGGCGGCCCATGGCAGACGAGCCTCGGTGCATGCCTGGCAACCTTCACCCGCGATCATCTTGACGCGATTGATCGCCGCACAACCGTGATCTTCCTCGGCGACGGCGACGATCATCTGTCGCCGCCGAACCCGCGCGACTTTGAGTTGATCAAGCGCCGATCGCACCGCGTGGTCTGGTTCAATCCTGAGCCGCCCTATCGCTGGGGGCGTGAGGATAACCATATGCACATCTATGGCCCGCTGTGCGATGCGGTTCACCATGTCAGCAACCTGCGCCAGCTGGTGGCCGCAGTTGACGGGCTGTTTGGGTGACTGAGGGGAGCAGGCAGGCGCATGCTCTCGGCCTTACGACATTGCGCCACGCTGCTCCTCGTCTCCCATTTTCCCGTTCTCCTGGTCCACCTACTCCCGCACAATGAGGCTCTTCCCCGTCATCTGCGGCGCGGGTGCGATGCCGAGCAGGTCGAGCACCGTGGGCGCGATGTCGGCCAGGCGTCCGCCGTCGCGCAACGTCACCTGCCCTCTGGCGAGCCCCAGTTCAGGTGCTGCGACCAGGTATGCCGGCACAGGATTGGTGGTATGTGCCGTGTGCGGTCCGCCGGTCTCCGGGTCGATCATCAACTCGGCATTGCCGTGGTCAGCCATGACAATTGCCGCGCCGCCACGCGCCACCACCGCATCAACAATCGCGCCGGTGCATTCGTCCACCGTCTCGCATGCCTTCACCACCGCCGGGATCACCCCCGTGTGGCCGACCATGTCGGGGTTGGCGTAGTTCACGAGAATGAAATCATACTGGCCGGACGCGATCGCCTGCAAGACGACATCGCGCACGCCATACGCGCTCATCTCCGGCTTGAGATCATAGGTTGGCACCTCTTTTGGCGACGGAACGATCTGCCAGTCTTCGCCGGGAAACGGCTGCTCGCGCCCACCATTGAAGAAGAAGGTGACGTGCGGGTATTTTTCCGTTTCCGCCGCGTGAAACTGGCGCAGGCCAGCATCGCTAATGACCTTTGCCAGGGGCACGGCGACGTCATCATTCTGCATGGCCACCTGGTACGGCATGTCCTTTTCATACTCGGTCATAGCAACGTAGATCAGGTCACGCAGCGGCTCACGGGCAAAACCATCGAAATCGGGCAGGGTGAAGGCACGACTGATCTGGCGCACCCGGTCGGCGCGGAAGTTCAGGCAGACGATCGCGTCGCCGTCGCCGATGGTTGCCACCGGCCGGCCATCGTCACCAACGATCACCGCTGGCTTGATGAACTCGTCGGTCACACCATCGTCATAGGAGCGCTGAATAGCGCTCAGCGCATCAGGTGCGGGGCGCCCCTCGCCTCTCGTCAGCAAATCGTAGGCCAGCCTGGTCCTGTCCCAGCGCTTATCGCGATCCATGGCATAGTAGCGACCGATAACCGACGCGACACGTCCGATCTGCTGTTGCTGCATGAACGCCAGCAGGTCGCGAGCGAAGTCAATACCGCTCTGCGGCATCGTATCGCGACCATCGGTGAACAGGTGAACAAAAACGTGCTCAAGACCTTCGCGCTTCGCCAGTTCGAGCAGGGCTTTGGTATGGTTGACGTGGCTATGGACGCCGCCCGGGCCGAGCAGGCCGATCAGGTGCAGGGCCGTGCCACGCTCCTTCACGGCGCGCACTGCGCCGCATAACACCGGGTTACTGAAAAACGATCCATCAGCGATGGCATCATCAATCACGGTAATATCCTGGCGCACCACGAAGCCGGCCCCCAGATTGAGATGGCCGACCTCCGAGTTCCCCATCTGGCCCATCGGCAGACCGACGTCCTTCTCGGCAGCGTGCACCAGCGTAAAGGGGCATTCGGCGCGCCAGCGGTCGTCGTAGGGTTTATGCGCCAGTTTCACGCCATTGGCCTCCGCGGAATCGCGTTCGCCCCATCCGTCGCGAATAACCAGGAGCACCGGGCGGGGGCGGGCACGGGTTGTCATACAGCTCTCCTTTGCCGCCGCAAACGAAGCGCTCGCGGCGTGAATGCGTCATTCGTCAGCGCCAGACCTCACTTCTTTTTTGCCGGTGTGCCCTTGCCACGCGGCGCCTGCGCAGGCGGCTTTCCGCTGCGTTGCTGTGATGCAGCAGCGGCTGGCGGCGCCGCACGGCCACGCTGCGCCCCCTGCGTTGCCGCGCGCGGCGCAGCAGGCTGATTGGTGGCAACCTGGACGGCAACGCTCGGCGCTGGCGGTTGTGCCGCGCCACTCTGCAACAGCGCGACCAGTTCTGCTTCGCGGCCAAGATGGCAGGCTTTATACTTCTTGCCGCTGCCACACGGGCATGGATCGTTCCGGCCGGGGAGCTGGACCGTGCGGCGAACCGTGCGCGCCGCACGGGCCTCCACTTCGGTCATACCGGCGTGCTGCGCCGCGATCAGCCGGCGCTGTTGTTCCGCTTCGACCTGGCGCAGGTGCTGCTCATACTGGAACGATACCGGAATGATCTGATAGACGATATCGCGCTGGATGTTGGCCTTCAGTTCATCGAACATACTGAAGGCATTGCGCTGGTATTCGACCAGCGGGTCGCGCTGTGCAATCGCCTGCAACCCGATCTCCTGGCGCAGATCTTCCATGCCGGTCAGGTAATCAACCCACTGGCGATCGATTGCGCCGAGCATCATGCGCCGTTCGACATACCGCATATTCTCTTCGCCGATCGCCTGCTCGCGCGCTTCGTAGTCAGCTTCGATCGCTTCCATCAAGGCATCTTCAATCTCCTGGCGCGAGAGCTTTTCCAGCGCCTCGGCGCTCCATGCATCAGCGTCCAGCAGCGGGTCAATCGCGCGGACGGCACGCACCAGGCCCTCGACGTCCCACTCGTCGAAATCATCGGCACGGCCTTTTGTTTCCGGTAGATAGCGATCGAGCAACAAACGCACCTCATCGGCGATCATGTCGAGCACGCGCTCCCGCATGTTTTCGCCTTCAAGGATCTTGCGCCGGTCGGCATAGATCACCGTGCGCTGCTTATTCATCACATCGTCGAACTCGACGGTATGTTTGCGCAGATCGAAATTGTACCCTTCGACGCGTGTCTGTGCCCCTTCGATCGAGCGATTGATCAGGCCGGCCTCGATCGGCACGCTATCATCCACGCCAAAGCGCTCCATCAGGCCTTTGACGCGTTCCATCGGGCCAAACCGGCGCATCAATTCATCTTCGAGGGAGAGATAGAAGCGCGATGATCCGGGGTCGCCCTGGCGGCCAGCGCGACCGCGCAACTGGTTGTCGATACGGCGCGCTTCGTGGCGTTCGGTGCCGATGATATGCAGGCCCCCCAGCGCGCGCACCTCCTCGCGTTCAGCCTCGGTGATGAGCCTGGCCTCTTGCAGGGCATCACGAATATCCTGCGGTGTTGCCTGTTCGAATTTGATGCCGCGCTGGTGCAGGATCTCTTCAATCAGGCCGTCCGGGTTTCCGCCAAGCAGAATGTCGGTACCGCGACCAGCCATATTCGTCGCGATCGTCACGGCGCCTTTGCGCCCGGCCTGTGCGACGATGCGGGCTTCACGTTCATGGTACTTGGCGTTCAGCACCTGGTGCTTGATGCCATGGCGCGTCAGCAGTTCGCTCAGCCGCTCCGAGGCTTCAACCGATGTGGTGCCGACCAGCACCGGCCTCCCGATGGCGTTCATTTCCTGGATTTCCTGGATCACCGCATCGAACTTGGCTCGCTCGGTACGGTAGATCTGGTCATCCATATCCTTCCGGATCAGTGGCCGGTGGGTCGGAATGACGACCACGTCGAGGTTATAGATCTTGCCCAGTTCTTCACGTTCCGTGTAAGCGGTACCGGTCATACCGCTCAACTTTTCATACATGCGGAAGAAATTCTGGAAGGTGATCGTCGCCATCGTAACATTTTCCTGGCGCATCTTCACGCCTTCCTTGGCCTCCACCGCCTGGTGCAGGCCATCGGACCAGCGGCGACCAGGCATTTTGCGCCCGGTGAACTCATCAACAATCACCACCTCGCCATCTGGTTCGACAATATAATCTTTGTCGCGGTGATACATAAACTGGGCGCGCAGCGCATTATCCAGGTAATGGGTGAGGCGATAATACTTCGGGTCGTACAGCGATTCGCCGTCGGGGATCTTCAACAGGTGCTCGACTCTGGCGACCCCCTGATCGGTCAGTTGAATGCTCTTTGCCCGCAGGTCGATCATGAAGTCGCCCTCCGGGTCCTCAATCATCTGTTTCTTCACCTGGTCCGGCGTATATGGGCTTGGCTTGAGGTTGCGCACGAGTGTGGCGAACCGGCGGTATTCATCGCTGCTCTCCTGCGCCGGGCCCGAAATAATCAGCGGGGTACGCGCCTCGTCAATCAGAATATTGTCCACCTCGTCAACTATCGCATAGTGCAGCTTGCGTTGTGTGAGTTGCGCCACGTCCCAGGCCATATTGTCACGCAGGTAGTCAAAGCCGAACTCATTGTTCGTACCATAGGTGATATCGGCCAGGTACGCCTCGCGGCGCGTGCAGGGCCGCCAGTGGACGAGCCGTTGATCCTCGGGGTTGGCGTGCGGATCGACATAGGTAGGATCATAGATCGCCGAGTACTCGTGCGAGATTGTTGCGACGCTCAGGCCCAGCAGATGATAGATCGGCCCCATCCAGCCGGCGCCGACTTTGGCCAGGTAGTCGTTGACGGTGACCAGATGGCAGCCTTTGCCGGTCAGCGCATTGAGATAGAGCGGCAGGGTGGCGACCAGCGTTTTACCTTCGCCGGTCTTCATTTCGGCGATTTTGCCCTGGTGCAGCACGACACCACCGATCAGTTGCACGTCGTAGTGGCGCTGGCCGATCGTGCGGCGGGCCGCCTCACGCACAACCGCGAAGGCTTCAGGCAGAAGATCGTCAAGTGTTTCGCCATCAGCCAGACGCTGCTTGAACGTGTCGGTCATGGCGCGCAGTTCGGCAGCGGAGAGCGCCTCGATCGTTGGTTCGAGTCGATTGATCTCGCGAACGATTGGCTCGATCTGTTTGATGGCGCGTTCCGGGCCGAAGCCGAGCATTTTCTCAAAGAAGGCTTTCATTGGCACTCCTCCGCCTATCGCGGATGGGTAATGTCACGAGAACGCCCCGCACGCACAATGGCGCGGGGGCGGCAGAAACGATGGCAAAGCGCAAAGCGCCCGTTCGCTACAGCATTATAGCATACGGGTTCGTCTGGCGGAGCGATGTGGTAGGTGTACGGCGCTGGTATAATCATGCGTGATGATGCTGGCGGCCCACGACCGTGACCGTACGGGCAGAGGTATGATGCGTATGCTGTCGCCGTTCCCTGGAACGGCTCCGTTGCTTGAACGTGCATTCCGGCGATGATCGATTTCCGCCTGTTGCTTGCCGTTACTGCCGGAAAGTCTGCCGGCATCGCCAGCCGCATCTCCCGGCGCGGTGGCGGAACCACCATGCCAGGGGTCATTGCACGCCGAATTGACCCTGGCGCGCTGCGGAAACTGGTGGCGACGCTGCCCCAGGGGGTCGCGCTGGTGTCCGGCACGAATGGCAAAACCACGACGACACGGATGATCGCGGCGATGCTGGCTGCCGATGGGCGTGCGCCATTGCATAACCGCGCCGGTGCCAACCTTGTGAGCGGGATCACCGCCACGGCGCTGGACGGCGCCTCGCTCGCCGGTCGCTCGCAGGCACGGATCGGTCTGTTCGAGACCGATGAAGCTGCCTTTCCCGCGATTGCCGCCGAAACCGGCCCACGCCTGGTACTGCTGCACAACCTGTTCCGCGACCAGCTCGACCGCTACGGTGAGGTGGATACGATTGCCGCGGGCTGGCGCACCGCGCTGGCGCATCTGCCGGCCACGACGACGGTGTTGCTCAACGCCGATGACCCGGCGGTCGCGGCGCTTGGGGCGGGGCTGGATGCCCGTGTGTGCTACTATGGCCTTGAGGATGTGCGCCACGCGGCGGGTGCGGCGGCACAGATCGGCGATGCCCGCTTTTGCCGGGCATGTGGCGCACCCTACCGCTATACGGCACTGTTCTATGCGCATGTTGGTCACTACGTGTGCGATACGTGCGGCCAGGCGCGACCTGCGGCGGCCTATCGTCTGGAGCGCCTTGATTTGCACGGCGCCGATGCGGCAACGCTCTGCCTGACCTATCCTGGCGGTGCGCTCGAACTACGCTTACCGCTTCCCGGATTGTACAACGCAATCAATGCCCTGGCCGCGATTGCCGCCTGCCTGGAGCTTGGCGTTCCTGCGCCGCGTATCCGTGCAACCCTCGAACGCTTCGGCGCCGCCTTTGGACGGATTGAGCGCGTTGATGCCGGTGGCCGGCCATTGCTCGTCGCTCTGATCAAGAACCCGGTCGGCGCGTCTGAAACGGTGCGGATGCTTACCGAAACGTTGAATGTGGAACGTGATACGTTGAACGTTGCATATGGAACGGGTCTTCATCTGCTGATCATGATCAACGACCGCTATGCCGACGGTACAGATGTTTCATGGCTATGGGACGCGGAGTTTGAGCGATTAGGCGGGCGGGTGGCGCAGGTGGTCGTGGGCGGAACGCGCGCCGCCGACATGGCAGTGCGGCTGAAATATGCCGGCGTGGCAGTGGAGCGGATCATTGTGGCGGACGACCCGGCGCGCGCACTCGATACCGCGCTGGTGCATCTTCCGGAAGGCACGACGCTGTATGCTCTGCCGACCTATACCGCCTTGCTTGATCTGCGTGCTGAACTGGCGCGGCGCGGCTGGGTGAGGCCGTTCTGGGAGGATTAGGAAAAGAGGGCGTAAACCCCGGGAGCTTCTGAAGATTAACAATGAAATCCGGTAGACCGAACGTCCACGCCGGCGGGCTGATGATTGTTACGAATTACATCCGGTAGATCGCCCACCCGCCGTCGGGCTAAAAGCAATACCTTTCACATACGCCCGTCACCCCCACCCCGGCCCTCCCCCGCCGGGGAAGGGAGTCCGACTCCTCCCCCCAGCGGGGGGAGATCGGGTGGGAGGCTGTGCGGTGCATAACGCCTTATTTGAAAGGTATTGGGGCTAAGAGCCTATCCGAACACCAGATGGTCACTGTGATGG
>JACAEQ010000021.1 GCA_013388755.1 Chloroflexota bacterium | reverse complement strand
GTATTGGGCTTAGAGCCTGTCCGAACACCAGATGGTCACTGTCATGGCGAGCGCGAGCGAAGCACTCTCCTCGCGCGCCGCTCGATTGCTTCAGCCACGCTGCGCTCGCTGCACGCGGTCGCTGGCGCTCCGCGCAATGACAGCAGGCCCATGGGGTTTCAGATAGGCACTTATACCAGGTAGCAGTCGATCGTTCAGGATGACCGTACCCTGAGGAGCCGCGCAGCGGCGTCGCGCAGGGTGCCTGCCGTCACTCCGGATCGGTGTCTGTCTGCATGCAACCACGCTATTACTACCCCTGATGATCGCTGATCATCGTTGACGATCTTCTTGCTGCCAGGTATACTACCCAGACAGGTATTGGCATTGATGCACCAGTTGATGCGGCTGCTGACACGCCACCGTCATACAATTGAAGGCTGGCGGTTGCCACAACTGCCCTCTGCGCTGCTGTGCGCAGGGGGCCTTTTGTTCCACACAGGCAAACACAGGAGGGCGACGTGACGATTGACTGGGATGGCAAGTATTCCCGTGAAGGGCTCACGTTCGACGACGTGCTCCTCGTACCTGCGGAGTCGCAGGTGCTGCCGAGCCAGATTGATGTCGCAACACAGCTCACTCGCAAGATCAGGATCAACATTCCGATCACCAGTTCGGCAATGGACACGGTGACCGAGCATCGCCTGGCGATTGCGCTGGCGCGTGAAGGCGGCGTCGGCTTTATCCATAAAAATATGTCGATCGATGCCCAGGCAGAAATGGTGCGCAAGGTGAAGCGCTCAGAAAGCGGCATGATCACCGACCCGATTACCATGGGCCCCGACAAGACAGTCGGAGATGCACTCGATCTGATGGCGGAATATCGCATCTCCGGCATTCCGATCACCACGCCTGACGGCGACCTGGTAGGTATTCTGACCAACCGTGACCTGCGTTTCGAGACGGATCGCAACCGCCCGATCCGCGACCTGATGACCACCCGCAACCTGGTGACCGTGCCGGAAGGGACAACGCTGGAACAGGCCAAGGAGATGCTGCACAGGCACCGCATCGAAAAGTTGCTGGTGGTCGATCGACGTGGCAAGCTGTCGGGGATGATCACGGTCAAAGACATTATGAAGCAGATCGAATACCCGAACGCCTGCAAAGACGCCCAGGGGCGCCTGCGGGTCGGCGCCGCGGTCGGTGCTGCCGGGGACTACCTTGAACGCGCCGCTGCACTTGTGAAGGTTGGTGTCGATGTGCTGGTGATTGACACGGCGCACGGCCACTCTCAGAGCGTACTGGATGCAGTGGTGCACATTCGAGAGCGCCATCCGGACGTACAACTGGTTGCGGGGAACGTCTCGACCGGCGCCGCAACCGCCGCGCTCTGCGAGCGTGGCGTGGACGCGGTGAAGGTGGGCCAGGGGCCGGGGAGCATCTGCACCACGCGGGTCGTCTCCGGTGCCGGTATGCCCCAGATCACGGCGATTACCGAATGCGCACGTGTGGCGGCGCAATTCGGTGTGCCAGTGATTGGCGACGGCGGGATTCGCTATAGCGGCGATATTGCGAAGGCGATTGCGGCCGGAGCGCACACGGTGATGGTCGGTTCACTACTCGCCGGTACGGAAGAGAGCCCGGGCGAGACGATCCTGTACGAAGGGCGAAGCTATAAAAGCTATCGCGGTATGGGATCGATCGGCGCGATGCAACAGGGCGGCGGCGATCGCTATTTTCAGAGCGGCACCGGGCGCAAACTGGTCGCCGAGGGGATCGAAGGGCGCGTGCCGTACAAAGGTCCATTGAGCGACACGATCTTCCAGCTGGTTGGCGGCTTACGATCCGGCATGGGATATGTCGGCGCAAAGGACATTGAGTCGATGCGGCGTGACGCACGTTTCATTCGCATCTCAATGGCCGGCCTGATCGAGAGCCATCCCCACGATGTGACGATTACGAAGGAAGCGCCGAACTATGAGCGCAGATAGGTGACGGGTAGCTGGAGGTCAGGGGTTCCAGCGCCGGTACCACGGTTGCCGGCAGTGGCCGCCGCCTGCGCCCCCTGACATCCCCTCATACCAGCACCGCTACCTCGTCATACCCTGCGTCATTGATCGCCCGGATCAGGGCATCAACTGTGACCCGATCATCATGATCAACCCGCACGCTCTTGTCGGTCAGACTGACGACAACCTTCTGCACCCCTTCCAGAGCAGTGACCGCTCTGGTGATCGCGTTGACGCAATGCTGACACGAGATGGCCGGTACGCGAAATTGATCTATCGTCATCGCGCTTGCTCCTTGCATGGATCATCGTATCCAGGACCCACCCCCCCTGGGGTGGGGTTGAGTATACTGCCATGTGGTGCTTCTGTCAATCATACGACGTACGCAGTGGCGTATTCCTGGCTCCGCCAGAGCCTGCGGCAGTATGGTATTCACGATCAAGGTGGTGCGCTGTGGCGGCACAAAAGAAAGAAGGTACGTCCACTCTGCCGAAGCCAGGACGATCGGTTACGCGAGTCGCTCACTCGGGCGACCGCGTAAGTCCTGTCAATCATACCGGTCATTCTTGCGCCTTCGAGCGGCGCTGCTTCGACGGGAGAACCGTTGCCTGGCGATGTCGCGTTGATCGCCATGCTATAATGAGCGGCGGGCATCAACGGGTTTTTGCCCGTTGTCATGCTTTGCCGGCGCATCATGATGTATTGTCCAGGGCGCCGCGCTCATGTACCGTCTGGCCTGAACCCTGGTCTGCCGGGCCTGTTGTAATGTCGCGCATGGAGCTTTGTTATGCGCATCAGTGTCACATCTGGCGATCCACTCACGACAGAAACCAGTCTACTGATCATCGCGCTCTGGGAGGATGACCCACTGCCGCCACCTCTGTCCGGCAGTATTGAGCCTGGCGACTGGTCAGGCACCTTCAAGCAAACACAGCTACTCTACCCGCGTGGCGCCATTCCGGCGCGTCGCGTGCTCTTGCTCGGGCTTGGCAAACGTGCACCGGTTGATGTCGACCGTGTACGTGAAGTGGCCGCGGTTGGCGTACAACGCGCGCGTGACCTGGGCGTCGATCGCTACGCATTCGCGCTACCCGTTACAGTTGAGGTGGCACCCGCCAGCATCGCCGAAGCTATCGCGGAGGGCAGCATTCTCGGCGACTATCGCTTTCTCGCGTACAAGACCGATCTCAAGCCTGAAGAACGCCGAGAACTAAAGGAACTGACGTTGCTGGCAACGCCCGAATCGGCTGATGAAGCGGTCCGCGGCGCGACTATCGGCGGCGTTGTCGCTCGGGGCGTGAACCTGGCGCGCGAGCTTGCCAATCGTCCCGGTAATGAGCTCAATCCGGCGCGCCTGGCCGACCGGGCGCGCGAGCTTGCAGCAACCTATAACCTGCCGATCACCGTGTTCGGCCCGACGGAGCTGCGGGAGCATGGTTTTGGCGGCATTCTCGGCGTTGGCCAGGGATCGGCGAACGAGCCGCGCTTCATTGCCATTGAGTATGGCGCACAGTATGCTGATGCGCCGGCTATCTGCCTCGTCGGCAAGGGCATAACATTTGACTCGGGCGGTCTTTCAATCAAGCCCGCCGAGAACATGGATGCCATGAAGATGGACATGAGCGGCGCAGCAGCGGTGCTTGGCGCGCTGCAAGCCGTTGCCGAGTTGCAGCTTCCCCTGCGGGTTATCGGCCTGATCGGCTCAGCTGAGAACATGCCCGGCGCCGCTGCCTATCGCCCTGGCGACATCCTGACGACCCTCAGCGGCAAGACGGTCGAGGTGCTGAATACCGATGCTGAAGGGCGCATTGTGCTTGCCGACGTGCTGGCATATGCCCGGCGCTATAACCCGACGGCAATGATCGACCTGGCGACGCTGACCGGGGCCGTCGGCGTGGCGCTGGGGCCGCATGCCATCGGACTGATGGCCAACGATGATGCGCTGGCACAACGCCTGCTCCGAGCCGGCGAAGCTGCCGGTGAGCGCGCCTGGCAATTGCCGTTGTGGCAGCCGTACAAAGAAATGGTCAAGAGCGAGATTGCCGACGTGCGGAACTCAACCGGTCGCCAGGGGGGAGCGATCACTGCAGCCGCGTTCCTCAGCAACTTCGTCGGGGATTGCCCGTGGGCACACCTGGATATCGCCGCCACGGCATGGACCGATGCAAAGCCAAAGGCATACAACCCGAAGGGGGCGACTGGAGCTGGCGTGCGCCTGTTGCTCCAGGCACTCCGTGCATGGGTGGCGTAAGTGACATACCCATCGTCCACGGGGATTGGCGCACGCACTGACGCGCGCGAACGGGAAGAGGCATCTAATGACTGATGCCATGGTCATACGCTTCTGGGGAGTACGTGGCAGCTATCCTGTGCCAGGCCCCACAACGGTGAGGTATGGCGGCAATACCGCCTGCGTCGAGATACGTGCCGGCGTGCATACGATCGTGCTTGACGCCGGCACGGGCATTATCAACCTGGGAACCGAACTGCTGCGACGCGCGCGCGCCAATGGTAACCGCCCGGTGGTGGCGACGATTCTCTTCAGCCACATGCATCACGATCACACCCAGGGGTTCCCATTCTTCAAACCGGCCTACTTCGGTGCCAGCACACTGAACATTCTTGGGCCCAAAGTGTTTCAGAGCGATCTGGAAGAAGCACTCGCGCACGCCATGCTCCCGCCCAGTTTTCCCGTGGCGCTCGACGAGATGGCATCGCTCAAAATCCTGCGCAGCATCAACGAGAACGACATCGTCTTGCTCGGCGCCACACCTACTGATGTGCAGGTACTGAATCTGTACCACAGCGAGATCGATGCATCACCCGATCTGGTGCGCATACGCACCTACCACAGCTACGCCCATCCCAAAAACGGCGTACATATCTACCGGATCTCGTGGCGTGGCAAGACCGTGGTGTACGCAACCGACACTGAGGGGTATGTTGATACCGATCAACGGCTGGTGCGTTTTGCACGCGATGCCGACGTGCTGATCCACGATGCGCAATATCGTTCGGAGGATTATGTGAATCCGGCCGATCCGAAACAGGGTTGGGGGCACAGCACGGTTGACATGGCATGCCTGGTTGCGCGGCAAACGAATGCCGGGCAACTGGTACTGTTCCATCACGAGCCAACGTACGACGACAGCATGCTCGACGCCATTCAACTCTATAGCCGGATGTTGTTTGCCAACACGTGCGTCGCGTATGAGGGGATGGAGATTGTGCTGTGATGGTTGCGCCCATGGGAGCGCACACCGCTCGTGCTACGAGGCCGCTGGCGCCCCCTGGCCTGTCGCAGTGGTTGCTGCTGCCGGAACGGTGCTTTCGCGCAGCGCCGACGCCGCCAGCAGCACCAGCGCGATCCAGACCGCGTCGGCCAGGAACAGGTGCACCAGTTGCATCCACACCGGCGCCTGCAGCGCAACATTGATATATCCAGCAATCAGTTGCACGCCGTACAGCAACGTCAGGACAATGGCCAGGCGCCGCGTGGCGTTCGCCGGTCGCATCGTGTTCGCATACCATGCGGCGACCGTCACATACAGGCCCACACCGATCGCAATCGCCGGGTGCATGGTGCGGATCGAGACGATTGCCGCGACCAGCGGCGCCAGGTCAGCCTCGCTCCCACCCGCACGGGTGTGCGCGAAGAAGAGCGTATCACCGAGTGCGATCACCGCCCCCGTCATACCAACCAGAACCAGGCCCACCATACCCCCGATCAGCCAGGATGCCACCGCCCCCTGGCCACGCAGCCGGATGCGCTCGCCCCCTGAGGCCCACCAGCCGGTCAGCGCAATGCAGCCGATCAGAATGAAGGTATTCAACAGGTGTGCCGCCATGGAGAAGGCGCGGGTCAACGAGGCGTTGTGCGCCACAAGCTCGAACAACACCAGCCCGGCGCCCAGTAATGCCTCGGTGATAATGAATATCATCGAGAGGAGCGCGCCACGACGGACGATGTGCCCGCGTGGGTAGGCACGGTAGGCCCACACCAGCATCCCGACCACGAGGAGCAGCGCGCCACCGCTCGTCAGGCGATGGGTGAATTCTATCATCGTCTCAACTGCAGGGGCGCGCGGAATGACCGTGCCATTACATAGCGGCCAGTGAGCGCCGCAACCGGCGCCGGAGCCCGTCGCCCGCACGAACGCACCCCACAGAATCACCAGCAGGTTGTACGCGAGCACCCCCCAGACGTAGCTCGCAAAACGACTGCGCGTGAGCATCGTTCTTCCCTTCCAGGTCCACCGACTGCAAGAGGGTTACGGGGCGTATTGTACGCCAGGTGGAGCGCTCGGGCAAGGAGCCTGGCATAGCCGTAGCTTCATTACTTTTACCTGTTGTTTACCTCACGAGATCATGCTATACTGAATAATACAGTTCAGTCTGCACCATACGATGATCTGCACGGCGCGGCTTTTGCGCCTGTATGTTGTTTCCGTCTGCACAGGACCGTGCATCGAACAGCAGCACCGGCAGACCGGCACGGCTCGATGGAAGGGTCCGGAAGGAGATTGCTTTAGCCATGCGTCGCTCGCCGCAGGCGGTTGCTGACGCTCCGCGCAATGGCGGCGGAGAGGTGTTCGGATAGGTACGTAGAGTAACGGATGCCACTCAACCCGAGGCATCCGGCACGATACCTGTGCAGATAATTGAACGCGAACATGAGGCATGCCACGAACGCATGCCGAACAAGACGATCAGCGTCGCCTCCTTGTTGAGCCTGTCCGGCCCGGCGTCGCGCGAGTGTCAGGAGACCGGCAGTATGGTGAGACCTTCAACACGCTCCGTAGAGCAAATGGCGCAGGACGCGGGCTACCACGTCGTCACTGTGGAGCAACTTCGCGCGAATCGCTGGCTGCTGACCCTGACCGATAGCAGTGAGCAGGTCACCCTCGTGCTGGTGCAGGCGCGCCCGCTCGTTGGTTCGTCTGATGTGCAGGACCTGGCGGAGTTCGTTCAACTCCGCCGCCCTGGATCGGCCATTTTGCTGGCTCTCGGTGGCGCATTCAGCGCCTCTGCACTGCGCACATGCGCCGAGCTTGGCGACCGGCACATGCAACTCTGTACAGTCATGCCTTCTGCCCCGGCGACCCGCGCCGACGATCTCTATTCGCACGGTGTACCGGTTGCCTCGCGCTGACAAGCGCCGATCAGTAGCGCAAAAATGCCGCAGCCTCGCCGCCCGGCACCTTCACTGCCGGCATGGCTGTCGCCTCGCCGCCATGGAGCAAGGTCTGTTGAGCTGCCGTATCGAGCAAATCCTCGTCGCCCGGCATGGGAGTCTCGTGCACCGAGAGGGTGCCGTCCGCCGGGTTGTACCATCCCCAGATCTGGCGATCGCTCGCAACCAGCAGCCGCGCAACACGCCCGGCATGCGCCGCCGGTAGAATTGTTCGCAGGTTGGCGCTGGCGCGCGGCGGGCTGTGCTGGACGAGCTTCTGAAAACGCTCCTCATCATCGGGTGAAGTCAGGTGCAGTTGTGATGCCAGCACGGCGGCTCCCTGCGCACACAATACTTCGTCGGTCAGGTGGTCGGGGCTGCCGGCGATATGTGCGCCTGCCAGGTAGGGATAGTCGTTGACTGCACGGTAGATTGACAGCAGGTAATCAACTCCTGCCAGCACGAGCGGCTCGCGTGACTGATGCAGCGCTTTGTGTACCGCGCTGCTCACCAGTTGCAGATAATGCTGGATGTCCGCCTTTTCGTCCGGCTCACCGCCGCCGTGGCCCGGGTACATTGCGCCACTCGCACCACCGCGCGTTGATGCGCTGACGTGCCGTTGGGCCTGCCGGCCAAGCATGTCGGTCTGCAGTGCGTCACTCAGGCTGCGCGGTGCATCAGGCAGCGGCATTGCCACAAGACCCCGTGGCGTTGCATGCAGCAGCCGCACGCGATTCTTGCTGACCGCGAGCACATAGAATGATTGGACCACTTCCGGTGTGGTCAACAGCAGTTTCACATGTGGGCGCCGGCCAACGACGACCATATCGTAGATCGGCTGTGCGACCTGATACAGCCGGAACAACCCGGGCGCAACATACACCGCCAGCCCGACGCCCTGGTATTCCTCAAGAACCCGCGGATCCGTCAGTTCCCAGGCCCGGGCAAGCATCGCATCCAGTTCACTCCTGTCGTACCCGCCGGCTGCCAGCTCCGTTTCGCCGCGCCGCAACAGATTCTCCATCTGAATGGCACGTTGCTGGGTCTCGCCGGGTGGATACGTCGCCAGGAACAGAGAGAGACATGGCGCGTTCGTATGCTCGATGAGCTTGCGCAGTTCGTCGCGCGACACAGACGTGTGCGTAGCAAGCATAGTTTCCTCCTGCGCTCCAATCGCACGGGCTTCGGAGAACGATTTCAGCGTTGTTGCAGTGCGGCTTCCCTGGCGTGTGGTTGATCGCTCGCGCGGCCACGCAGCGACTCCGCGAGCAGTGCGCGTACTTCATCGTCACTCGTCGGTGTGAAGTCGCTGTACCACATGCCAATCGCGTAGAGAAACTCTGGCGCAGCCAGTGCGACCACGTCGTTCACCAGCGGTTTGAGTTCGGCGATGCTTTCGGGCGCGGCAACAGGTACGGCCACAATAATCGCCGCCGGACCACCGGCGCGCACGGCAGCAATTGCGGCCTGCATGGTCATACCGGTTGCCAGGCCATCATCGATCAGGATGACGCGTGCGCCAGCGATGGCCGGCAGGCGGCGGTCGCCGCGATAGAGCCGCTCTCGTTGCTCAAGAATGCGCTTCTCTTCCGCAGCGACCCGATCGATGGTCCACGATGCAATGCCGAGCGCCCTGACAACCTCATGGTTGACGACACGGATGCCTCCCTCGGCGATGGCGCCCATCGCCAGTTCGGCATGGCCGGGTACACCAAGCTTGCGGACGAGCAACACATCCAGCGGCGCATGCAATGCCCGCGCAACCTCGTAGCCAATGGGAACACCGCCGCGGGGCAACGCCAGCACGAGCAGATCAGGTTCGTCGGCGAGAGCAAGCAACCGGCGCGCCAGCAACACGCCCGCTTCGCGCCGGTCGCGAAACAGTGGGGGTGATTCTGCCATCTGGAACTGCATTGCAAACCTCCGTATGCCACGGAGGCGGGTGGCGCCGGGCGCCGGAGGAATGGCAGTGCAACGTCGCACCTGGTGGCCGAACCGTCGCGGTGGCACAATAACACACGCGCTGGCGTCATGTGTCTTCTATTGTAGCGCACCACCCGCCACCGGCGAGTAGCAGTTGCTTCACACAGCGTGATCGTCACGACACAGGCACATGGCGCCACGATCCAGTCATCGTCGCGCCAGGCCCATGATCAATGCGCCATGGGGCGGGATATCCGGCAGCACCATCGGCACAATTGCGCCACCGGCATTCACGGTAAGCAAGCCAGGCGCCGCCACGCCAAGCAGTGCGTCATACGCATAAATGCCAGGATCAAGGGTACTGCGCGCGACTGAAACCGTGCTGCCAGAGATGGCGCCAGCGCTGAAATTGATGGCAACCAGCACGGCATCATCCCCGGCGCGCCGCACGAACGCTGCAACCGGGCCGCCGGCATCGAGTACGGTGAAATCGCCCTGCGCCAGCGCCGGGCGTGTCGTGTGCAGCCGGATGAGCGTGCGGTACAGGTTCAGGAGCGAGTCCGGGTCCAATGCCTGTGCTGCGACGTTGACTGCCGCATAATTGCTCTGCGGCGCCTGCCATGGCGCACCGACGCTGAACCCCGCCCCTGCCTCGGCGTTCCATTGCATGGGAGTACGGATGCGTTCATCCGGCTTTGCGCCTGCCATACCGATCTCTTCGCCATAGTAGACGAATGGCATGCCCGGCAACGTCAGCAGCGCCACCGCAGCAGCGCGCGCCTTGCCAGTGTCGCCGCCGAGCGTGGTCATGGCGCGTTCCTGGTCGTGATTGGTGAGGAACGGCGCCCAGCGCTGGAACGGCAGGCGTGTCATCGCCTCGCTCACTGCTGCCAGGTATGGCCCGGGCGCGCCGCTGTTCGCCGAGCGCAGAATCGCTTCCGCCACGCCAAACTCAAAATAGGCGTCAGACTGGTCGGGGTAGTAGGCGTCAAGCGTGCCCGGACGCCCGCCATACACCTCACCGATGGTGAACGCCCCCGGCCTGGCACGCTCGATCGCCGCCTCAAACTCGCGCATCCAGGCATGTGTCTCGCGCGTGCCTTCCTGCTCAACACCATTCTCGACCATATGCTTGATCGCATCGAGCCGGAAGCCGTCAACGCCCATCTCATTGAGCCAGAACGCGGCAATACGCTCGGCCTCGGCAACCACTGCCGGGTTGCGGTAGTTCAGATCGGGCATTTCGGCTACGAAGACACCATAGTAGTACTCACTGCGCGCCGGCGAACGATGCCAGACCTGCTGGCCCCATGGCCCGCGATAACCAGGATCGACCGGCGACCAGATGTACCAGTCGCGATAGGGCGATGCGGGGTTATTCAGCGCGTCACGAAACCAGGGGTGCGCGCTCGACGTATGGTTCAGCACAAGATCAACAATCACCCGGATGCCGCGTGCCCCGGCTTCCATGACCAGGCGTTTGAAATCCTCGTTTGTACCGTAATCCTGCTCGACGGTGTAATAGTCAATGACATCGTATCCGTGGTAACTGCCGGCTTCCGCAACCGGCATCAACCAGATGCAACTCGCGCCAAGATCCGCACCACCGGACGGATTGCCGTCGTTGATGTAATCCAGCTTCGCAATCAGGCCGTTCAAGTCACCAATACCATCGCCATCGCTGTCGTAGAATGAGCGCACGAAGATCTCGTAGCAGACGGCATTATCCCACCAGCCACCCGGCAACGGGCGTGGCTCAACCGCCGGGCCGAGTGTAATCGTCGGGAACGGCGTAGGGAGCGGGACGGTCGGTGTCGGTGGGAGCGACGAGGTCGGCGGGGCACTGGCGGCCATGGTTGCGAGCAGCGCCGCTTCGCCGCTCAACGGCGTGGCTGTCGGAGCGGCGACCGACGTGGGCGTCACGGGCGCGCCAGCAGGCGCCGGGCCACAGGCTGCAAACGCCACAGTAAGGGCAAGCAAGGCTGGCAAGACAGTTGATTTCATTGATCGCGTCCAATCCTCCACCAGCAATCGTGTGAGCGGTAACACCCCGTCACCGCATAGAACGGTTGACAGCATACACCGGAAGATTGTACACTCCCTGGGCACAGGCGATGATCCCATTCATACCTCGGACGGCTTGTTTGCCGGCAATGCAGCAATGCGCGCTGCTGCGTCCAGCGTACCGCCGGTAAGTGGCTCGATTGAGACCAGGAGGTGAATGCATGCGATTGTTCCCCATGCACGCCCTTCGATGGCGTGTTGCGCTTGTCGCTGCGGTCATCTCGCTGGGTTGCGGCTTGATGGCATTCGCCCGCATACCGGAGACGCGCGCCGATCGCCGGATCGCGGCGCGTAGCGTCTGGAGTGGCTGGCCGCACAACGCCTATCGTATCGTGATCCAGGCTACCCTTACCGGGAGAACCTGTATGCAAGAGATCGAAGTTCGCGCCATGACGCTCAACATCCTGCGCGACACATGCAGTTCACCCTGGCTTTCGACATTGACGGTTGACCGGCTCTTCGAACTGAGCAGTCGTCTCGAGGCTGCGCCCGACTGCTTCCCGTCAAAACAGAATTGTATGTGTCACCGGGTGCGGAGCGGTAGCGTGCAGTATGACCCTGAGATGGGCTTTCCCACCATGATCAGCTGGCGTCGTGAGCTGCGCCCCAACTGGCAACACCCCGATTACTGGCTGCGGGCATGGGAGGCGCGCGCGCTCCCGAATTGTAGTATCCCGGCACGCACCTTGAAGCTGGACGTCGTTTCGCTGACGCCGCTGAAATGAGATGAAACCACGTGCCTACATCACCCGTCGCCTGCCACAGGCGGCGATGGATATCGTTATCGCTGCGTGCGATACAACCTTCTGGGACAATGACGCCGCCCCTGTGCCGCGTGACGTGTTGTTGCGCGCCGTTGCCGACGTTGATGGCGTGCTGGCGCTGCTCACCGATCGTATCGACGCCGGGTTGCTCGACGCTGCACCCCGGCTGAAGGTTGTAGCCAATATGGCAGTCGGTTATGACAATGTCGACCTGCCGGCGCTGACCGCGCGTGGTGTGTTGCTGACCAACACGCCGGGCGTGCTGACCGAGACGACCGCCGATCTGGTCTGGGCCTTGATTCTGGCAACGTCGCGGCGAATTGTCGAAGGTCACCGGCTGATTGCCGCCGGCGGATGGACGACCTGGTCGCCGATGTTCATGGTTGGGCAGGATGTTCATGGCGCAACGCTGGGGATTGTCGGCGCCGGACGAATTGGCACGGCGGTCGCCCGGCGCGCGGTTGGCTTTGGCATGCCGATCCTCTATCACAACCGGCATCCCTCCGCCAACCTTGAAGCGCAGATCGGCGCAATCCCCGGCGCGTCGATCCGCTATGCGCCAACCCTGGAAGAACTTCTGGTCGCAGCGGATGTGGTGGTTGTCATGGTTCCGTTGACTCCGGAAACACGCGGGATGTTCGGGGCACGCGAGTTCGCCCTGATGAAGCCGACGTCGGTGTTTGTGAATGCGTCGCGCGGCCCGGTGGTGCGCGAGCGGGAACTGATCGAGGCGCTCAAGCGTGGCCGTCCGTGGGCCGCCGGGCTCGATGTGTTCGAGGTCGAGCCAATCGGGGCCGATCACCCGCTGCTTGCATTGCCGAATGTTGTTGCCGTGCCGCATATCGGCAGCGCCACCGTTGCAACTCGCACCGGCATGGCGACCATGGCTGCGACGAACCTGGTTGCGGTATTGACCGGCCAGCCGCCACCCAATCCGGTGAATCAGGTGTAAGGTGCGAACATCGAATGCTGCGCCGGGGCGCGCGGCGCGCAGGAACAGAGGCGCGTCCGCAAATCACGGTTGCTGCTCGCCGCTGTAGATCGGGTTCGTCACCGCCAGCAGCGCGCCGTTTGCCGCGCGCACCTCGGCAACGCACCAGCGCATCGCACCCTCGGCAATCGCCCAGGACCGTTCACCTTCTGGCGGTACCGCATCCTCGCTCAACGGCGACCCATCGGTGAGCAGGCGCAACCGGGCGTTCGCAGGCACGTCACGCCAGCGGGCGCGAATCGTCGCTGTACCGCGAGGCAACACATCGCCCATCATCGCGCTGGTCCCACCGCACTCGCCGGTCAGTTCGAGCAGCGGGCCACAACTGAGATAGAGCCTCCCGCGAGCGACGGCGCGCAGGATCGACACCTCGTCGCGCCGTGTCGCGTGGACGACGTTGAATCCTGGCTGTACCTCTGCCGGCGCCGGCCCGTGCGCGTCGGTGCCGGCAGTCGCGACGATCCGCAGGCCCCAGTTCAGCCATTCGTACCAGAGCGCCAGCGCCGCCTCGTTATTACTGTCGCCATCCCACAGGCCGTTCCAGACTTCCACTGCGGGTGCGACACCGGGCATCATTTCGACATAGCGCCAGTCGCACCCGGTGCATTGCGGATCACCCGGCGACAGGGGATGAGCGATGACAAAAAGACCGCCCTCTGCTGCAATCTCGGCGGCGATTTGCGGCATGGTGCGCTCGCCAGCCCGAATCCGCCAGTCGATCCAGCGCCGTGTGCCCAGGCTCAACGCATGCCCCCAGAAGGTCGTCAGTTCCATTCCGCCCATGACCAGCAGATCGTCGGTTGTCAGGTGCTCGATGCCGTCCAGATGCGCGATGGTGTTATGGTCGGTGATCGTGACAAAGTCCAGTCCACGAGCGCGCGCCGCCCCCAGCAGATCGGGAATGTCCCAGTCGGCATCGGAGTGAATGGTATGAGCGTGAAGGTCGCCACGGTACCAGCCACGCCCGCGGACGCGCCCTCCGCCGGCTACAGGCGGCGCAGGCGCGTGCGCCTCAACCATGGTGCCGGATGTCGCCACCTCCAGCGTGTACCGGCACGGCACACCGGGCATGATCATGTGTGTATCAATCACTGCATCCCACTGCCCGGCAGGCAACGGGCCAGGAAGGTAGCCGGGCGTAGCCCTCGCCGCATCAATGGTCACATCGTGCTGCGCGCCGCCGCGATGCCCGGCGCCGCGAAATCCCGCCGGGTCGAAGAGTGTGAGGCACAGCATGTTCTGCACGCTGTCGACTTCCGCCGGCTCAAACCGTAACCTGATGGTTAACCGGGTTGCTCCAGGCGGCAAGTCGAAGGTATGGCTGATGTGCCGTTTCCAGTCACGCTCGGTGAGCAGACCGCTGAAGGTGGTATGCATGCACTCTCCTCTCTTCTCATAACCGTGCCGTTTTCCTCGTCTGCACGCGATATAACCAGAATTGATGGAAGGGCGAACAGAGCGCCCGGACACGAGGGCGATTTCCGCTCCCGGGATGCCTCCCGGCTCACTCCGGCTCCAGGCCGAATTCGGCCACGATCGTCGCGGTGTGCTCCCCCACGCGTGGCGCGCCGCGCGGCGCGGTCAGCACCTGCCCGTCAATCCGGATCGGGCAGCGCGTCGTTGCCAGTCGCACCCCCTCCCCCCGCGTCACCTGCTGCACCATCTCCAGCGCCGCGAATGCCGGATGTGCCACCAGCGCGTTCCAGTCCAGCACCTCGGCGCACCAGTAATCTGCCGACATCAGTTTCGCCAGCCAGTGCGCCGTCGGCTGTGTCGCCAGGTGCGCCGCCAGCGTCGCCTTGATCGCATCGCGCTCGTCGAACCAGCGCGCCGGTTCGGTGTAGGCCGCCAGCGCGGCACACCCCAGCAGCTCCCCCAGCCGGGGCACCGACCCCATCGCCAGCGCCAGGTAGCCGTCCGCCGTGGCGTAGATACCGTAGGGCGCCGCCAGGTAGGCGTGCGCGTTGTTGAGCGCACTGCGCTGCGGCAGCCGCCCGCCATCGTTCAGGTAGGTGGTGAACACCTCGAACTGCAGGTCGAGCGCGGCTTCGAG
>JACAEQ010000028.1 GCA_013388755.1 Chloroflexota bacterium | reverse complement strand
TAAGTGAATGGGATACAAGGGCTTTGGGCCACGCATACCTGATACCTCCATCACCCAGGATACGATGCCAAACGGATCATGTCAAACTCGGATCAAATATATGATAGCCTGTACTAAGCGCTGCTGCGGTTGGTTTTCGGCGAGATGGCGCGAGACGCCAGCACATTCTGGGTCTGGTCGGCTGCGGGGCGTGGCGGAATGGCAAGCACCTTGTCAATGCGCTGCCCGTCCATGTCAACAACCTCAAACGTATATCCTTCCCAGCGCACCGAGTCGCCGGCGGACGGAATGCGGCCAAGCAGCGCCAGAAGGAATCCGGCGAGGGTTTCGAAGCCATGCTCACGCACGAGGGCATCGGCTGGTGGTAGATGAAGCCGATCGCGGAAGTCGCTGAAGGGCGTTAATCCATCAACGAGATAACTGCCATCATCGCGGCGCACGATCGACTCGCTGACCTCGTCGTACTCGTCGGAAATGTCGCCGACCAGTTCCTCCAGCATGTCTTCCATTGAGACGACCCCGGCGACCTGGCCATATTCATCGAGCACGATCGCCAGCGCGTTACGCGACTGTTTCAGATGTTGAAAGGCCTGCGCCGCGCGCTGGCTTTCGAGCACATACGTCGGCGGACGCAACAGGGTGCGCAGATCGAGTGCGCCAGGATGGCCCCAGGCGGCGAGCAGATCCTTCACATAGAGAATGCCGATCACGTGGTCGAGTGAGCGCTCATAGACCGGGATGCGTGAATAGCCCCATTCAGTGATCAGTTTCAGCGCCTCTTCCGGTGGAGTCTCAATATCAAGGGCGGCGATCTGCGTACGCGGTGTCATCAGCGAGCGGACGGCACGATCGCTGAACTTGAAGACATTGTGGATGACTGCCTGTTCAGAGGCGGCAACGGTGCCTTCAGCGGCGCCTTCGCGCACCAGCGCCATGATGTCATCCTCCGTAACGGGGGTCTCGGCTACGTTGCTGCGTCCAAGCAGGCGCAACACCAGTTCGGTGGAAAAAGTCAGGAAATTGACGATCGGCGATGCCAGGCGCGCCAGCCAGTACATCAATGGCGCAACGGCGGCGGCAACGCCCTCGGCATTCTGCAATGCGAGCCGTTTGGGCACGAGTTCACCAACGATCAGCGAAAGGTAACTGATGCCAAGCGCAACGATTGCCGGCGCCAGGGCGCTGGCGTAGGGCGCCAGGGTCGGAATCCCTTGTAGCGATGTTATCAGCACCCGTACGATGCTTGCGCCGCCGAATACTGCTGCAAATGTGCCGAACAGGGTGATGCCGACCTGCACCGTTGAGAGGAACCGGCTTGGCGTTTCAACGAGATCAAGCGCGATGCGCGCACCGCGATGACCCCGCTGCACCTGCTGTTCAAGCCGCCCCTTGCGCGCAGATACGACCGCGATCTCCGATGCGGCGAAGAAGCCGTTGGCAACGATTAGGAGCAGGATCAGGAGACTTTCGAAGAGGATATTGGAGTTGTTTTCGTCTATCATACGTTTCATGTGCAGGCGGACCTTAACTGCCTGCACTATTCAGTATAGTCTGTACCGTCGCAGTGTCAAGTAACTTCCTCCCAGTGGCGGATTGACGGCGATCTGGCCAGATGATATGATTTAGGCAAGACTAAAACTCTTCATGGCGTAGCCGTACCGCCACGTAGTGGGATCGTTCCGCCGTGTAAGTGCGCCACGAGGTATACTAAGTCGCTGTGGTGCGAGAGGATCGAGAGATGCGGCTGGTGTTCAACAACCTGAGGCGACGCAAGACGCGCACGCTGCTGACATTGCTCGGTGTTGCTGTGGGCGTGGCGGCCGTAATTGCGCTATCAACCTTTGGCGAGGGTATGGCAAGCGGCTTTGAGCAACTCTCGTCGGCTGCCGGCGCCGATCTGCAGGTGGCGCAGAAAGATGCCGCCATGATCGTGTTGAGTGCGATTGACGAGGATGTTGCCGAGGAACTGCGCCGGACCCCCGGTGTCACCGAGGTCGCCGGTACGGTTGCCGGTCTAACGCAGCTTCCCGAGTCCCCCTATTTCATCGTCATGGGTGAAGATCCGCGAAGTTTCGCCATTGCCCATTACCACGTCATCGAAGGGCGGGCGATTGCCAACCGGCGCGAGGTCATGCTGGGAAAGATGACCGCCGAGCACTTCAAGAAAGGGATTGGCGATACGTTCCGCATCAAGGAGTCTGGCTACAAAGTCGTCGGGATCTATGAGACCGGCATTGGCTTCGAGGATGGCGGCGCCGTGGTGCACCTGGTAGACGCGCAGCGTCTGATGGACATGCGTGGCCGGGTCAGCTATTTCAGCCTGAAGGTGCGTGATCTGAGCCGGCTCGACGAGGTGCGCGACGCTATTGAGGCGCGCTTCGATGACCTGTCGGTGACGCGAAGCGGTGAGCCGTCGCGCCAGGATGATATTATCAACCTGTACCGCTCACTCGGCTGGTTTCTCGGTATTTTCGCGGTGCTGGTGGGCGGGCTTGGTATGATGAACACCATGCTGATGAGCGTCTTTGAGCGCACGCGCGAGATTGGCGTGCTGCGGGCGCTTGGCTGGCGACGGCGGCGCGTGATTGGCATGATCCTGGGTGAGGCGCTGACGGTTGCCGCACTGGGTGGCATGCTGGGTATCGGCATGGGCATGGGCATGGTCGCCTTGCTGCGCGCCACGCCGGCGGTTGCCAACATGTTGCCGGCGATGATTCAGCCCGACCTGCTGGTCCAGTCAATGGCGGTTGCCCTGTTGCTGGGGATGGTCGGCGGCGCTTACCCGGCGTGGCGCGCTGCGCAACTGGCGCCGATCGAGGCGATGCGCCAGGAGAGTGGTGTTGGCGTGCACTGGGGGCGCTGGTCGCAGTTGCTGGCGCGGGTGTTCCGCGGTGCGTTGCGCAGTGTGCTGCGTCGCCCGACGCGAACCGCGATGACGGCCGCCGGCCTGGGGATCGGGGTGGGTTTTGTGGTGCTCCTGATTGCCATCACAGACGGGGCTCAAGAGGAGTTCACCCATCTCCTGAGTGGCGGCCAGATGGATATTATTGCCCAGCAGGCGCGTGCGTCCGATGCATCGTTTTCGGTCGTTGACGAGCGCCTGGCTGTGCAGATTGCCGGACGACCTGGGATCCGCTCGGTGTCGGGGCTGCTTTTCGGCACGACATCATTGCCTGACCTGCCATTCCTGCTGATCTATGGTATTGACCCGGCCGGCGCATACATCGAACACTATCGAATCGTTGAAGGCCGAGCGATCGAACGCCAGAGCGAGGTCATGCTGGGGCGGCTGGCGGCGAATGGCCTGAAGAAAGGCGTGGGGGATAAACTGCAATTCGGTGGCACGACCTACCGGATCGTCGGTATTTTTGAGAATGGCTCGGCCTATGAAGATGCCGGCGCGGCCATTTCGCTGAAGGATGCGCAACGATTGTTCCGTAAACCGCGTCAGGTGTCGTTCCTTGGTATCCAGACAACCGACCCGGAGCGCGCGGCGCAGATGGCTGCGGAGCTTGAAGCAGCGTTCCCGGAGTTGATGATCAGCGCTTCGGCTGATCATACCAGCCGCATGCAGGATTTTGCGACCATGCGAGCCATGTTTGGCGCGCTGGCGACCCTCACCGTCGTCGTTGGCGGTATCGTCATGACGAATGTGATGATGATGAGCGTGTTCGAACGGACGCAGGAGATTGGTGTGTTGCGGGCGCTTGGCTGGCGCAAGATGCGCATCCTGCGCATGGTGCTGGTCGAGTCGCTGGCGTTGAGCCTGCTGGCCGGCGTGGCGGGCATACTTATCGCCATGGGGCTCGGGTTCTTGATCCAGCTCGAACCGCTGTATGGCCCATTCTTCAAAACGACCTACACGCCCGGGCTCTTCGTGCAGGCGCTCATCTATGCGCTGGCCCTCGGTGCGATTGGCGGGTTGTATCCAGCGTGGCGCGCCGCAGGGTTGCGCCCGATAGAGGCGTTACGCTATGAATAATCACGATTACGAAGCGATGATGACCGAGCCGCCGGTTGTCGTTGAGACGCACAACCTGACGCGTATTTATGGCGATGGTACTGAAATCCGGGCACTCGACGGCGTCAACCTGACGATTCGCGCCGGTGAATTTCTGGCGATCGTTGGCCCATCCGGATCGGGTAAATCGACGCTGCTGAATTTGCTTGGCGCACTCGACCGGCCGACGAGCGGCGAGGTGATTATCGGTGGAACGCCACTGTCGCAGGTGCGTGATATTGACCAGTTCCGTGGCCGGACGATCGGGTTCGTCTTTCAAACACACAACCTTATACCAACGCTGACGGCTGCCGAGAATGTCGAGATTCCGATGTATGAGACCGAACTGAGCCGGTCAGAGCGCCATGCGCGCGCGCGCGAATTGCTGGCGCTGGTGGGCCTGGCGCAGCGCGCCGATCACCTGCCCAACCAGCTCTCGGGCGGTGAGCGGCAGCGTGTGGCAATCGCGCGCGCGCTGGCCAACCGGCCAACGATTGTGCTGGCCGATGAGCCGACCGGTAACCTGGATTCGAAGATCACTGCCGATATTATGGCGTTGTTGCGGCAACTGAATCGCGAACATGGCACCACACTGATCGTGGTGACGCATAATCACGAAGTGGCGTTTGCAGCACGCCGGCTCATCACGCTGCGCGATGGTCGCATTCTGAGTGACCAGACGGTGCACAGCACATTTGAAAGTGAGTTGCTTGACTTCAAGAGTTCGCCGCTGGGGCAGACGATCCTGCGCGGCGACGGGTTGCCCGATGCGCTGGCGGATCTTGCGCCGAAGTTGCGCGAGTTGCTGGAGAAAGTATGATCGCCATGACCCGGCGCCGATGTGCCGTGAGGCATTCCCGATCATGCCGGTGACGCAGATGGCTTCCTGATACAGTAAGACAAGAAGCAGTGGTGGGCTGCGGCGATGGTACTGCCGCAGCCCATTGCCATCTTAGAGCCTATCCGAACACCAGATGGTCACTGTCATGGCGAGCGCGAGCGAAGCACTCTCCGCTCGCGCCGCTCGAGTGCTTCAGCCATGCTGCGCTCGCTGCAGGCGGTCGCTGGCGCTCCTCGCAATGACCGCATGCCCATGGGTTTTCGGACAGGCACCTTAGCAACGCGGCAACGCCGATCCTGAAGAGCGCCAGGGGCGCGGCGCCAATGCACGCGCCTGATCGAGCGCCCGGTCAAGCTCATCGAGCGCGAAGGTTGGCGGCAGTAGCGCGATGGCGCGCAAACGGCGAGCAAGATCCTGATCGTGCGCCGCGTCACCGAGCAAAACCGTTGGTGTGCCGGTGGCGCTCACACGCTCGGCGACCAGTCGCTGCAGACGATGGTCACGGAGTGGGCGAATGTCGATCAGTCGCGCATCGACACTCGAATGGCCCTGGTGATGCCCGGTAATCCAATCGCGTATCGCGACGACGTGCGGCGTCCAGCCAAGCGCAATGAGCGCGGCGGCCCATGGGGCGGCGCCACGAATATCGGCCACACAGACTTCTGCGCGGCAGGATGGCATGCGTGTTGTGATGCGGTCAAGAACCATGGCGTCTGAAGGGCATAACCAATCTGGTGCGAGTACGGGCAATCACGACCATCCGACGCCTGCTCTACCCGCGATCGTGACGGTAAGGTGTGGTGTGGTTGCCGATCTACTGCGTGCCATGAGCGTGCCGGAGTGTGCAAATCCCGTCTGCGGCAACGAGCGGAGTTGTACGGGCACATGTTACGCTCGCGCCTACAGCCGTAGTTCGGTGCCGTGATAGCAACGTGCAACAACCGTGCCCCCCCGGTGGGGCGCGCAGCGCGCAGGAACGGCGGCGCGTCTGCCGACCACGGTTGCTGCTCGCTGCTGTAGAGTGAAGTACAGCATCATTGAGAACCATGGGTGTGCCGGGATCGCGGGCGTCCCGCCTGCATGCGCGCGATCCCGGCGATCAATCGTTCTGTACTTCGGTGTAGAGGATCGCATATTCGCATAATGGAGGGATGAGAGCCGGATAAGGATTGGATGAGGGGGGTACCTCCCCGCCGTTTGACGGGGGAGGCCTCATCTCTACGTGCGTTAAACCTGTACTTCTGATGATTTTGTTCAAAAACTCACAATGATATACTGCGTCATGGAAATCCTGATCATCCGGTATAATAACCTCGGCTGGCGCGATCGAAGCGTGCGCTTTGGCGCTGCGCCTGTTATGAGGGGTTTTCCCCAGACCCCTCGATGATTGCGCGGTTAGCTGGCAGGGTAGCCGCGTAATCTGTGTCAAGGGAGGACACATGAAAGACCTTATCCACCGTTCGCGCAAGAGCTTCACCGTTGCGCAGCCCGCAGATTCGGATGTGCCTGAAAATGTGTGGGTGAAATGCCCGGCATGCCGCGAGCTGATCTACCACAAGCAACTTGCCGAGCGCATGAAAGTGTGCAAGTGCGGCTACCACATGCGGCTGACGGCGCGTGAGTGGCTGGTGTTACTGGATGAGGGGTCGTTTACCGAGCACGATGCCAATCTCCGCCCGACCGATCCGCTGGGCTTTGTGTCGCCGAAGGAAGCGTACGCCGATAAGCTGCGCGACTCGCAACGCCGCACCGGGCTGTCCGATGTGGTGGTCAGCGGGGTTGGCGCGATTGAGGGGCACAGGGTGTCGGTGGCAGTGTGTGATTTCGGGTTCATTGGCGGATCGATGGGCAGTGTATTCGGCGAGAAGATGGCGCGGGCAGCCGAGCGAGCCGCTGACCTGGGGGTGCCGTTGCTGACGATCAACACCAGTGGCGGGGCGCGGATGCAGGAAGGCGTCATCGCCTTGATGCAACTGGCAAAGGTGAACATGGCGCTGACGCGTCTGGCGGCTGCGCGCCAGCCACATATTGCGGTTCTGGTTGATCCGTGCTATGGCGGTGTGACAGCGTCGTATGCCTCGGTCGCCGATATCATCATCGCCGAGCCTGGAGCGAATATCGGTTTCGCTGGTCGCCGCGTGATTGAGCAGACCATTCGCCAGAAGTTGCCCGCGGATTTCCAGACGTCTGAGTTTATGCTGCAGCACGGCATGATTGATATGGTCATCCCACGTGGCGATCTCCACAGTATGCTGGCGAAGTTGATGCGGCTCTATGCCGCCCGGGGGCGAACGGCTCACTCCGCGTCCGTACCAGCCGAAACTGCGCTCTCATCAATCTAGCGTGCCGTATGGATTGACATCGGCGGTGAACAGGTGGTTGAAGGTATGACACAAGCATTCACTCCCTGGGACAAAGTGCAACTTGCACGCCATATGCAGCGCCCGCGCACGCTTGATTATATTCGCGGGCTGTGTGATGACTTCGTTGAGTTGCATGGCGACCGGCGCTATGGCGATGATGCGGCCATCGTCGGTGGCGTGGCGACGTTTGAAGGCCGTACGGTGGTGCTGGTAGGGCATCAGAAGGGGCGCGACTCGCGCGAAAACATCAGGCGCAATTTTGGTATGCCGCATCCCGAAGGGTATCGCAAGGCGCTGCGCCTCTTTCAGCACGCCGAGAAGTTCGGATTTCCCGTGATCTGCTTTATCGATACGCCCGGCGCCAATCCGAATCGTGAGTCGGAGGAGCGCGGCCAGGCTAACGCCATTGCTGAAAATATCCTGGTGCTGGCCGGGTTGAAGACGCCGATTGTGGCATGCGTTATTGGTGAAGGGGGCAGCGGCGGCGCGCTGGCAATTGGTGTGGCGGACCGCATCCTGATGCTGGAGCACGCCGTGTATTCGGTGGCGTCGCCGGAGGCGGCTGCCTCGATCATCTGGCGCGACGCGGCGAAGGCGCCGGATGCCGCGCGCGCGATGCGGATCACGGCGCAGGATTTACTGGAACTTGGCATTATTGACGAAATCGTGCCGGAACCCGACGCCGGCGCACATACCGATGTGCCTGCAGCCGTGGCGACGCTGGGATTGCATCTGCGCCGCCATCTTGCAGAGTTGCTGGCGCAGGATCTCGCTGTGTTGCTCGACCGCCGGTATGCCCGCTATCGGGCGATCGGGCGCTACGAAGAGGATAGCCGGCAGGTCGTCTTTGCCTGATGCGCTGGCGCGGCGCCTGGCGCAAGTGACACTACTGTAACTGGTGCTGCGATGATACATATTGGCAGCATCGTTCGTATCGCATAGCGGTCTGGTAGTGTTCGGCGCTCAACGCGCGCAACCGTAGCATATGCGCGTAGGCGCCAGGCCTGGATACGGTTCGCTGCTGCGGCTACTGCAAACCTCTGTGCAGGCAAACGCAGGCTGCCCGACGGTCACGCGCAATGTGCATCCAACGCGCACACGGCCCTGTGGTCCAGCAAGAGTGTATCTATACCGCGATGGGGCGGGTGCCATGGAAAGAGGAGAGAGAGCCATGAGTACGACGCGGCGACACGACCGCCTTGAGGGTAAAGTGGCCTTGATTACGGGCGGAGCTGGCAATATCGGCGAAGTGATCACCCGCCGCTACCTGGCCGAGGGCGCTACGGTCGTCATTACGGGGCGTAACGCTGAGAAGCTTGCTGCCTACCGCCGTCGCTTGCTGGAAGAAGAACATGTTGCGCCGGAACGTGTTGTGGCGCTACGCATGGATGGAAGCGACATCAATCAGGTGCGTGCCGGGATTGCCCAGATTGTCCGGGGTGGCCCCGATGTGCCCACACCACTGCAGCGTATTGATATTCTGGTGAACAATGCCGGTAGCGCCGGGCCGCGTCGTCGCCTGGTTGATATGCCGCTCGATGCGGCGGAATTGCATCCGCCCGATACCGAAACCCTGGCGCAGGCGGTGGGGAACCTGGTCGGGATCACGTGGAACCTGACGCGCGCCGTAACTCCCTATATGCCGCCTGGCAGCAGCGTGATCAATGTCTCGACGATCTTCTCGCGCACTGAGTACTATGGCCGGATTGCGTATGTAGTGCCCAAGGCGGCGTTGAATGCGTTGAGCCAGGGCCTGGCGCGCGAACTTGGCGCGCGTGGCATCCGTGTGAATACGATCTATCCCGGGCCGATCGAGAGTGAGCGCATTCGTACCGTGTTTCAGGCCATGGATGCGCTCAAGGGTCAGCCTGAAGGGAGTACGGTCGAGGGTTTCTTCAACATCATGCGGCTGAACCGCGCCGATGCGCATGGTGAGCCGGCAAAACGCTTCCCAACCCCGCTCGATGTCGCCGGTACGGCCGTGTTCCTCGGCAGCGATGACTCGGCGGCGTTTGCCGGCCATGCGTTTGAGGTGACACATGGGATGGATGTGCCAGTCGAGAGTCGGACGACGTTTGTGTCGCGCCCCGGGTTGCGCAGTGTTGATGCGACCGGTAAGGTGATTCTGATCTGCGCCGGTGACCAGGCCGATGATGCCATTGCCCTGGCCGACTCGCTGCGCGCCTGCCGTGCCACGGTCGCGGTGGCGTTTCGCGACCCGCGCGCGATCGATCGCGCGGCAGCGTTGCTGCGCGAACCACGCCACGCCCTTGCCCCTGATATGTATGGCCGCCCGGCTGTGGTTGCCGAGACGCGCCTGCTGCTGCTCGATCCGCTCGATCCGCGCGCTGCGGCGCGTACTCTGGAGCAGTTGCATGCAGAACTCGGCGCGATCCATCACGTTGCCATCCTGCCTGGCATGAGCCGCCACGCGCCGGCGGAAAGCCTGATAGATGTGGAAGATGCCGTGATTGATCGCTTCCTGCAGCAGGAAGTGGTGGGGACGGTGGCGCTGGCGCGCGAACTGGCACGGTTCTGGGAAGAACATCCGGCAGGCGCGGGCGCACATCGTGTGCTGTTCATCAGTAACCCGGACGATCAGCGCGGTAATCGCTATGCCGATATCCTGCGCGCGGCGATTGAGCAACTGGTGCGGGTCTGGCGCCATGAGAGCGAGCTTGATGCGCTGAATCTGGCGCGCTTTGGTGAGGCACCGGTGCTGCATGCGCATTCGCCGGCGGAAGATCGCAGGGCCACCGCGCCACGGCACGCGGCAGTGTGGGCCAATCAGTTGATTCGCTATGTGAACGCCGAGCCGGCCAACCTCGATTTCGCCTGTGCCTGGGCGGCCAAGTTGCTCGGGAGTGACCGCCGGGTGGCTGAGATCAATCTGTATCTGCCCGATGAGATCGTCGGCACGATTGGTGTGCACAATCAAGGGTTTGGCTGGGCCGAGAGCCTGTTTGGTCTGCATATGGGCAAGGTGGCCCTGATTACCGGCGGTAGTGCGGGTATCGGCGCGCAGATCGGGCGCTTGCTGGCGCTGTCTGGTGCCCACGTGATGCTGGCGGCGCGGAGCGCCGATCAACTGGAGCAGACGAGGGCCTCGATTGTGCGCGAGGTGCGTGACGCCAGCTATCCCGACGCCGACTCGCGCGTTGCCATTTTCCCTGGTTGCGATGTTGCCGATCTCGATGGGCTGGAGCGTCTGGTCACCCATACGTTGCGCGTGTTCGGCAAGGTTGATTACTTGATCAATAACGCAGGAATCGCCGGCGCTGAAGAGATGGCGATTGATATGCCGCTCACGGGCTGGCGCCACACGCTGCGCGCCAATCTGGTGAGCAACTATGCGCTGTTGCGCCGGCTTGCGCCGCAAATGAAGGCGGGTGGTGGCGCATATGTACTCAATGTGTCATCCTATTTCGGCGGCGAAAAGTATGTTGCTATTCCTTACCCGAACCGGTCGGATTATGCGGTGAGCAAAGCCGGGCAGCGCGCGATGGTCGAAAGCCTGGCGCGCTTTCTGGGGCCGGAGATCCAGATCAATGCCATTGCGCCCGGGCCGGTGGAAGGTGAACGACTCAAGGGCGCCGGTAGCCGACCGGGCCTGTTTATGCGGCGTGGCCGGCTCATCCTTGAAAACAAACGGCTGAATGAGCTGTTCGCCGCATTGCTTGCCGCGCGCCACGAGGGAGCCGTGCTGGCCGACGTGCTGTCGGAGGTGTTGGGGAACAATGTGCAGGCGATTGCGAGCAGCCCGACAATGGCGGCGCCCCTGCGCCGGCTGGCAATAATGTTGCATGAGACGGGCGATCCGGCGGGGAGTTCACAATCCTATCTGATGAATGCGACCATCGCACGCAAGTTGATCCAGCGCCTGGAGACGGGTGGCTACATTGCTGCGGGCGACCGGTATTCGCTGGCTGTCGAACCGCCTGATCCGTTCTTCACCGAAGCACAGATTGAACGTGAAGCGGTGAAGGTACGCGATGGTGTGGTCGGCATGCTGCACCTGCAGCGTATGCCGACCGAGTTTGACGTGGCGCTGGCGACGGTGTTTTACCTCGCCGATCGGAACGTGACGGGTGAGACGTTCCATCCCTCGGGAGGGCTGCGCTTTGAACGCACCGTCACCGAAGGTGAGTTGTTCGGTAAGCCAGGGCAGCAACGGCTCGATCGCCTGGAAGGTAGCATCGTTTACCTGATAGGTGAACATATGCGGCAACACGTGCTGCTGCTGGCACGAACCTTTCTGGAGGAGTATCGGGCGGCGCGAGTTGTGCTGTTGACCGAAACGGAACAGGCGGCTGCGACAATGGCCGCCGAGCTTGCAGATCATGAAGCCGCCGGCTGCTTCGTAGCCATACCGACCGGTGGCGACATTGAAGGTGGGATCGACCGGGCGATGGCCGAGTATGGCCGGCCCGGACCGGTGATCTGCATGCCGTTCCGCCCACTGCCGCACCGACCGTTGAGTGCGCGCAACGGCGACTGGAGCGATGTGCTGACCACCGAGGAGTTCGAGCAGTTCGTGGAGCACCACCTGACCCATCATTTCCGCGTTGTGCGCAAGGTGGGCCTGATTGAGGGAGCGAACCTGACGCTGGTCACTCCGCCGACATCGGCGCGTTCGACGGCAGAGGAGTTTGCACTGGGGAACTTCATAAAGACGACGCTGCACGCTCTGACTGCCACGGCTGGCGCCGAGAGCGAGCGTACCGTGCCGCATGTGCCGGTCAACCAGGTGGATCTCACCCGCCGGGCGCGTAGTGAAGAGCCACGCAACGCCGCGGAAGAAGAAGAGGAGTTGCAGCGTTTCGTCAATGCGGTGCTGCTGACCAGTGCGCCGTTGCCGACGCCGCTCGAGAGCCGCTACCGTGCGCGTATCTATCGCGGGAATGCAATCACTGTGTAACGGTATCGGTGCGACGCAGAGATATTGCGACCATTCGCCCGGTTGAAATGGCAGCAGCGTGCCGAGGGTGCAGCAGGCGCTTTGCCCCATCTGTCATACCAGGGATCTTGATCAGGAGATGAACCTATGGCCACCATCGAATCTGCTCTTCGTCCACCGCGTGCCAACCCGGTGCGCACGCGCGCCGACTGGGAGGCGCAGCGCCAGGCCGCGCTGGCCGACCCGGGTGCGTTTCATGGCGCAATCGCCCGTGAAGCTATTCACTGGTTCGATCGCGAGCTAGGCGCGTGGATTACGTGGGATACGGAGGCTGGTTGCTGGACGGGGCTGCGCCATAGTGATGGCGCGCCGGTTGAAGTTCCGTATGGCGCCGATCATGAGCCGTGGGAGCGTGCCTTCAATGGTGATGATCCGCCGTTCTACCGCTGGTTCGAAGGCGGGTTGACCAACGCCTGCTTTAATGAGGTCGATCGCCATGTGCTGACGGGCCATGGCGATGAGGTGGCACTCTATTTTGAGGGCGACCGCTGGGACTCATCGCTCAACAATGGGCGTGGTGGCCCGGTCGTCAGTTTTGCGGTAACACGCAAGCAGTTGCTGCTGGAAGTGGTCAAGGCGGCGCAGGTGCTACGTGATCTGGGGTTGAAACAGGGCGACCGCATTGCTCTGAACATGCCCAATATCATGGAGCAGATCTACTATATTGAGGCTGCCAAGCGCCTGGGTATCATTTATACGCCGGTGTTCGGAGGATTCTCCGACAAGACCCTCAGCGATCGTATCCACAATGCCGGCGCACGCGTGGTGATCACCAGCGATGGGGCGTATCGTAATGCGCAGGTGGTGCCCTACAAGGAGCAGTATACCGACCAGGCGCTTGACAAGTTTGTGCCGGTCGAGGTTGCACTTGATATTATCGCCTCTGCGCTGAATGGCGGGAAGCACGCCGCAGCGCCGGGTGTGGCGTTGCTCTTGCCGAAGCAGACCGAGGCGATCCTGGCTCAGGTGCGCGAGGCGCTGAAGGATGATATTACGATTGAGCGCAGCGATGCTATGCGCGCGGTTGGGCGGGCGATCGAGAGCCTGACCGGCATTGATGCGCTGACGCAGTCGCGCGCGCGTACTGCTGTGGCCCAGGCGCTGGTCAATACGCCGCCACGCGTGGATGCGGTGGTCGTTGTGCGCCATACGGCCCAGGATATTCTGTGGCGCCCGGAGCGCGACCGCTGGAGTCACGAACTGGCCGCCAGGGCGCTGGAGACGATTCTGGCGAATGCGCGTGCGGCAGGGGTCGCGGTGAATAATGAGCAGGAATTGCTCAAACTGCCGACGCGAGATTTTGTGCACGCGCTCTATGCCACCAGTCGTGCAGAACCGCTCGATGCGGAATACCCCATGTTCATCATCTACACCTCCGGTAGCACCGGTAAGCCGAAGGGTGTCATCCATGTGCATGGCGGGTATGTCGCCGGTGTCGCCTATACGATGAAGGTGAGCTTTGACGCCGAACCAGGCGATACCATCTATGTGGTCGCCGACCCTGGCTGGATCACCGGTCAGAGCTACATGATCTGTGCCACGCTGGCGACGCGCTGCACCGGCATTATTACCGAAGGTTCGCCGGTGTTCCCCTCGGCGGGACGCTTTGCCAGCATTATTGAGCGGTATGGTGTAAAGATTTTCAAGGCCGGTGTCACGTTCCTCAAGACGGTGATGACCGATCCGCAGAGTACAGCCGACGCGCGCCAGTACGATATGGCGTCGCTGCGCGTGTGCACCTTCTGTGCTGAGCCGGTCAGCCCTGCGGTGCAGCAATTCGGCATGGAACTGATGTCGCCGCAGTATATCAATTCATACTGGGCCACCGAGCATGGCGGCATCGTCTGGACCCACTTTTACGGTAACGATGATTATCCGCTGCGCCCCGACGCGCACACCTATCCCTTGCCCTGGATCGCCGGCGATGTGTGGGTGCTGGAAGGTGATGGGCGCGAGGCGGGGGGTGAAACCGCAGGGGTGTACCGCAGCGCGGATTACGAAGAAAAGGGCGAGATCGTCATTACGGCGCCCTACCCTTACCTGACACGGACGATCTGGGGTGATCCCGAGGGGTTTGAGGCGTATGTCGCGGCGTATCAAGGCGCTCCTTCGGCGCAACAGGTGCGGGTGTGGCGTGGTGATGCCGAGCGCTTTGTCAAGACCTACTGGAAGCGTGGCCCGCATGGCGAATGGGCTTATGTCCAGGGTGATTTCGCCATGAAGTATGTCGATGGCTCCTTCACGCTACATGGACGATCCGACGACGTGATCAATGTATCCGGTCACCGTATGGGAACCGAGGAGATCGAAGGCGCCATCCTGCGCGACAAAATCATCACGCCGGACTCGCCCGTCGGCAACTGTATCGTGGTTGGTGCACCGCATCGCGAAAAGGGATTGACGCCGGTGGCGTTTATCCTGACGGTGCCGGGGCGCAAGTTGAGCGGCGAGGATCGTCGGCGCCTGAACGAACTGGTACGCAATGAGAAGGGTGTCGTAAGCGTGCCGGAGGATTATATCGAGGTCAGTGCCTTCCCGGAGACGCGTTCCGGCAAGTATATGCGGCGTTTCCTGCGCAACATGATGCTTGATGAGCCACTGGGCGACACGACCACGCTGCGCAATCCTGAGTCACTGGCCGAGATTGCCCACAAGATCGACGAGTGGAAACGTAAGCAGCGCATGGCCGAGGAGCAGCGGATCTTTGAGCGGTATCGCTACTTCCGCATTGAATACCATGCCATACGCGAACAGGTTGCTGGCGCGGGCGGGAAGGCCGCTGGTGTTGCGCCGCTGGCACGGAACCTGCGCCTCGCGATTGTGACCGTCACCAACCCGCCGGTCAATGCGCTCAATGAGCGCGCGCTCGACGAGTTGAACACGATTGTCGATCACCTGGCGCGACGCGAGGATGTGGTGGCCATCATCTTTACCGGCAGCGGCACAAAGAGTTTTGTGGCGGGTGCGGATATCAAGCAACTGCTGGAAGAGACGCACACGGTTGAGGATGCACTGGCACTGCCGAATAATGCGCACCTGGCGTTCCGCAAGATCGAGACGATGGCGAAGCCGTGCATCGCGGCGATCAATGGCGTGGCGCTCGGCGGCGGTATGGAGTTTGCGCTCGCCTGTCACTACCGTATCGCTGATCTGCACGCGGAGTTCGGCCAGTCTGAAATCAATCTGCGCCTGCTGCCGGGGTACGGCGGTACGCAGCGGTTGCCACGCCTGCTCTACAGCCGCCGTGGTGAGGCCGGGCTCCTCAAGGCGCTGATGATTATTATGGGCGGGCGCACGCTGAATGCCGAGCGCGCCTACGAAATCGGCCTGGTGGATGCGGTGGCGCACGGTAACCAGGATGCCCTGACCCTCGCAGCCAGGATGGCGCGCGAGATGATCCTGGCCGATCGGAACGGCGCGCCGGCGGGACCGCGGGTCATCCCGAATACCTCGGATGACCCGACCACCTTCTTCTCGCCGTTCCACGATCCGGCAACCGCCGGCGAGGGCCTGTGGCCCGGATTGGCTGAGGGGTATGCAGTACGTCGTGAGCTGACGGCACAGTGGGAAGCGCCTGACCCGGATATGGCCCGCCAGCTGGAGACGACGCTCCGCGACCCGCTGATTGAGCGCATTCTCATGCAGGCGCGCGGCGCCGGGCGCGCCAGGGCGATTGAACGGATTATTGACGCGCTACGCACCGGTTATACACGCGGGTTGCCCGCCGGCCTCGAACGTGAAGCGCGCCTGTTTGCCGAGGCAGTGGTCGCTGCCGATGAAGGCAAGATTGGTATCCAGGAATTTATAGATAAGCGCAGTGCGCCATTGCCGACCCGTCGCCGCATCCATCTGACACCCGAGGAGGAGCAGCGCATGATAGATGCTGGTCTGCTGCTCCCGATTGGTTCGCCCTTCTTCCCCGGCGTGACGCCGACGCCCGTTGCACAGTATGCAATGGCCGCCGTGCGTGATGAAGTGACCGGCGCGCCGTTGCACGGCGATCCGGCCGAGGCAGAGAAGCAGATCATTATTCCGGTGGAGAAGCCCGGTCCAACTCAGGTCCAGCTCTACATCCTGGCGTCTGAGGTCAACTTCAATGATATCTGGGCGATTACCGGTGTACCGGTGAGCCAGTTCGATGAACACGATCGTGACTGGCACGTCACCGGTTCGGGCGGTATCGGCTTGATTGCCTCGGTTGGCGAAGAAGTGAAGCGCGAGGGACGGCTCAAAGTCGGTGATCTGGTGGCGATCTATTCGGGCCAGAACAACCTGTTGTCGCCAATGGTTGGCCTCGATCCAATGGCTGCCGACTTTGTTATCCAGGGATACAATACGCCGGATGCTTCGCATCAGCAGTTTATGCTGGCCCAGGCGCCGCAGTGCTTCCCGCTGTTGCCGGATCTGACGCTCGAGGCGGCCGGTTCGTATATGCTGAACCTGGGAACCATCTACCGCGCACTGTTTACCACGCTCAAGGTGCAATCCGGTAAGCGGATCTTCGTTGAAGGCGCAGCGACTGGCACCGGCCTTGACGCGGCGCGTTCAGCGGCGCGCAACGGCCTGCACGTCACCGGTATGGTCAGTTCGCTGGAGCGTGCCGCCGTGGTGCGCGCTGCCGGGGCTGTGGGGACGATCAACCGCCGCGATCCGCGCTACGCCGGTATCTTCACCCGTGTGCCGGAAGATCCGGCGCACTGGGGGGCATGGGAAGCAGCCGGGCGCCCGCTGCTCGACGACTTCCGCGCGCAGAATGGTGGCCACCTGGCGGATTATGCGGTGTCCCATGCCGGCGAAACGGCATTCCCGCGCAGCTTCCAGCTGCTCGGTGAGCCGCGTGATGGCCATATTCCGACCCTCACCTTCTATGGCGCCTCCAGCGGCTATCACTTCACCTTCCTGGGCAAGCCCGGGGTTGCCGATCCGGTTGATATGTTACGGCGCTCCGGGTTGCGGGCCGGTGAAGCGGTGATGATCTACTATGGCGTTGATGACCGGTCGTACGAGGGAGACGAAGGGTATGAATCCGGCGCCACTCCCGAGACGTATGGGCGCCAGGTGTCGCTGGTCGATCAGATCGGGCTGGAAGCGATCGAGTCGGTGCGAGCGATGGGCGGGCGCATCGTGGTGGTGACCTACACTGATGCGCAGCGCGAGTTTGTGCTCAGCCTGGGCTTCGGCGCTTCGCTCAAGGGTGTCGTGAGCCTGGAAGAATTGCAGCGCCGCTACGGCGAGGAGTTCGAGTGGCCCGAAACCATGCCGCCCCTGCCTGATGCGAAGGGCGATCTGCAGGGGTTCAAAGCGGCTGTGCGACGGTTCAATGATGTCACCTTCAAGCCGCTCGGTTCGGCAGTTGGTCAGTTCCTGCGTAGCAACGACAATCCGCGCGGCTACCCCGACCTGATCATCGAGCGATCTGGCCACGATTCGCTGGCGGTCAGCGTCATGCTGATCAAGCCGTTTACCGGCCGCGTGGTGTACTTCGAGAATATGGACGGGCGGCGCTACTCATTCTTCGCGCCACAGGTCTGGATGCGTCAGCGCCGGATCTATATGCCGACTGCCAATATCTGGGGGACGCACCTGTCGAATGCGTACGAAATCGTCCGGCTGAATGATGAGATCAGCGCCGGTCTGTTGAGTATCACTGAGCCGACGCTGGTGGAATGGCAGGAGTTGCCGCAGGCGCACCAGGCCATGTGGGAAAATCGGCACCAGGGTGCGACCTATATCGTCAATCATGCCCTGCCGCGGCCGGGCCTCAAGGATAAGGACGAGTTGTACGAGGCGTGGGCCGAGCAGCTTCGGTGATACGGGCAAGTTCGAGTATAATGCTCATACGATAATCAGTGTGGGCATACTGGCAGAGCGGTGTTGTTCGGCAGCCGGGGTTGCGGAACATGCCGGCAAGGGCGGCTTGCATCTCATCATGCCGATGGGTGCAAGCCGCACATGAGCCGCGCCGCCGATGCAGCTTTCACTCTGCCGAAGGCAACACAAGCGCCATGTTCAACAAAGTACTCATCGCCAACCGTGGCGAGATTGCCGTGCGGATCGTTCGGGCATGCCACGAACTCGGTGTCCGTGCGGTGGTGGCGTACAGTGACGCCGATAAGTATTCGCTGGCCGTGCGTCTGGCCGACGAAGCTGTATGCATTGGTCCGGCGGCGTCGGCGCGATCGTACCTCAACCCATCGGCCCTGATCAGCGCTGCGTTGATGACCGGGTGCGACGCAATCCATCCTGGATACGGCTTCCTTTCCGAGAACTCGTATTTTGCCGAAATCTGCGCCGAATACCGGCTGAAGTTCATCGGGCCTGATGCATCCGCGATTCGCCTGATGGGCGACAAGGCCCTTGGTCGCAAGACGATGCGCGATGCAGGTGTGCCGACGGTGCCCGGTTCGGCGGGTGAACTACGGACCGCGGACGAAGCCATTGATGTGGCGCGCCGGATTGGGTACCCGGTATTGCTCAAGCCTTCAGGTGGCGGCGGTGGCCGCGGTATGCGCGTTGCGCAGAATGAAGCGGAACTGCTCAAGGCCTACCCGACGTCTAAAGCTGAGGCGGAAGCGGCGTTTGGCAATGGCGCGCTTCTCATGGAGAAATATCTTCCCCGGGTACGCCATGTTGAGATCCAGGTGCTGGCCGATAGTCACGGCCATGCCATCCACCTCGGCGAACGCGATTGCTCGTCGCAACGCCGCCACCAGAAGATTGTCGAAGAAGCACCGTCGCCAGCGGTCTCTGAGGATCTGCGAGCGCGCATGGGCGAGGCGGCGCTCAAAGGAGTGCACGCGATCAAGTATGTGAATGCCGGTACGATGGAGTTCCTGCTGGATCCGGACGGTAATTTCTATTTTATCGAGATGAATACGCGCATTCAGGTCGAGCACCCGGTCACGGAAATGGTGACGGGTATCGATCTGGTGAAGTGGCAGTTGCGGATCGCTGCCGGCGAACACCTGACGGTGCGCCAGTCGGATGTGGTGATGCGTGGGCACGCGATCGAGGCGCGAATCAATGCGGAAGATCCCGATCGTGACTTTCTCCCGTCGGCAGGCGAGATTGAGTACTACCTGCCACCCGGCGGGCCGGGCGTACGGGTTGACTCGCATCTGTATGCCAGTTACTCGCCGCCCGGGTTCTACGACTCGCTGCTGGCCAAGTTGATCGTCTGGGGCGCCGATCGCAACGAAGCGCTCGACCGCCTCCAGCGCGCCCTGCGCGAGTTCGTCATTACCGGGATCTATACGACGATCCCCTTTACGCTGGCGATGCTCGAAGATGCGCCGTTTCGGGAAGGAAACATATCGACGCGCTATGTTCCGGACCTGGTGCAGCGTATCAAAGAGAGCAAGCTGGATTAGTCGGTACATAGTTCTGCATAGGCACCAGGGCGCAGTTCGCTGCGCCCTTTGTTGTCACTGGTCTGCCGAAGATATACGTTCAGGGCATAGCGCATCCGATGGGATGGGCATGTACCCCCTGGAAATGACACGGATGACGCGGTCGCCCTGACAGCCCACTTGCATGCCGGGCCTTCTTGCCTGCGGCAGCGTGGTGCTTCTCTGCTTTGTGGTGCGGCGGGCGAAACCGTCGCACCGCGCCACCTTGACTCGGGAGGTCCATGCTGCCGCAGGCCAGAAAACGGTGTAGCTCTGACCAGAGAGAGATGTTATCATAATGAACACCCACAAGATCATTGCCCCTGATGTTGAATGGCCGCGCCTGCTGGAGCAGGCCAGCGCGCTCGTTCCGGAAGCATTTGATGGCCCCGGCCATCCGCTGAACTTGATTGCCGGCGAGTGGGGCCATGCCGGTCATCCGAAGCCGTTTCTCTCACCGGTTGATGGTACAACACTGGGCAGTTTTCCGATGATCGACCTTGAGACTGCGCGCCGGGCGGTTGCAGCGGCAGCAGCCGAGTTCGGCGCCTGGTCAACAACCGATATTACCGAGCGGCAACGCCGCGTTGATGCGTGTGTTCGCCTGCTCCGCCAGCATCGTGACCTGATCGGGCGGCTCCTTATGTGGGAGATCGGAAAGCCCCACGCTCAGGCCATGACCGATGTCGACCGCTGCATCAGCGGTGTAGAGTGGTATGTCGAGCAGATTCCTGCCATGATGGAAGGGCGCAGGCCACTGGGCCTGATCTCGAATATTGCATCATGGAACTACCCTCTCTCGGTGCTGGTTCACGCGATGCTGGTGCAGACGCTGGCCGGTAATCCGGTGATCGCCAAAACTCCCAGCGATGGCGGCCTGTTTGCGCTGACCGTATCACTCGCCCTGGCGCGCCGCTGTGGCCTGCCGGTGTCACTGGTCAGCGGGTCGGGCGGCAAGCTCTCCGAGGCGCTGGTGCGCGGGCCGGAAGTCGCATGTCTGGCGTTCGTCGGCGGGAAGACGAATGGACGCGACATTGCCGCAAGCCTCTATGATCGCGAGAAACGCTACATGCTGGAAATGGAGGGCGTGAACGCCTATGGGATCTGGCAGTTCACCCGGTGGGACGTGCTCGCGAAGCAGTTACGGCGTGGCTTCGATTATGGCAAGCAGCGTTGTACTGCATATGTTCGCTTTGTGGTGCAGCGCCAGCTCTTCCCACAGTTCCTTGATATGTATCTGCCGGTGCTGAAGTCGTTGCGGATTGGCAATCCGGTGCTGGTTGACGGCCCGGATGCGCCACTGCCGGCACTTGATTTCGGCCCGCTGATCAATAGCCGGAAGGTGGATGAGCTGCAGGTCATGATCAGTGAAGCAGCAGGCGGTGGGGCAATCAGCCTGTATGCCGGGACGCTCTCTGAACACGACTTTTTGCCGGATCAGGATATTTCGGCATATATGGCGCCGGTTTCGCTACTGAATGTTCCGCGTAGCGCGCGCTTGCATCATAATGAGCCATTCGGGCCGGTTGATACCATCGTAGTGGTTGATAGCGTTGAGGAATTGATCAGTGAGATGAATATCTCCAACGGCTGTCTGGTATCATCGGTCGCCTGCGATAATGAGCGCCTGGCGCAGCAAATTGCCACTGAAGTTCGGGCGTTCAAGGTTGGCATCAATGCGATCCGATCGCGCGGCGATCGGGATGAGGTATTCGGCGGCTTCGGCCAGAGCTGGAAGGGATGCTTCGTCGGCGGGAAATATCTGGTTGAGGCGGTGACCGTCGGTGCGCCAGGTGAGCGGCTGTATGGCAACTTCCCTGATTATACGCTGCTGCCGGACAAACGGTGAGCGTTGAACGTTCGACGCTCAATGTGCGATGCTGAAAGGGTTGACCTATGAGCCAGGAGACCTTCAGAGCGCTTGTGCTGACCCGGGTGGATGGTACGATCCATGCCGAGTTTCGCCAGTTGACGAATGCAGATCTGCCGGAAGGCGATACCCTGGTGGAGGTGGCATATTCCAGCCTGAACTACAAAGATGGCCTGAATATTACCGGCAAGGGTAAGATTTCGCGTTTCTTCCCGATGGTGCCGGGGATTGACCTGGCAGGAGCGGTCGTTGAGTCTGCCAGTGCCGCCTATCGCCCCGGCGATCAGGTCGTGCTGACCGGCTGGGGGATTGGCGAGCGGCACTGGGGAGGGTATGCGCAACGGGCGCGTGTCAGGTCGGAGTGGCTGGTTCCATTGCCGCATGGCATGGCACTGTTGCATTCGATGGCCATTGGAACGGCAGGTTTCACTGCGATGCTGGCAGTCATGGCGCTGGAAGAAGCTGGTGTGGCGCCGGGTGCAGGCGAGGTGCTGGTGACCGGCGCCGCTGGCGGTGTCGGCAGCGTTGCCGTTGCTGTGCTGGCGCATCTCGGCTACCGCGTCGCTGCATCAACCGGGCGCAGCGAAACGCACGATTACCTGCGTGAGCTTGGCGCTGCAACGATCATTCCACGCGAAGAATTGATGAAACCTGGCCGGCCGCTTGAGTCGGAGCGCTGGGCCGGCGTGGTGGATACGGTGGGTGGTGATGCGCTGGCACGCGCTCTGAGCGCGACGGCGACCCACGGCGCGGTGGCGGCGTGCGGCAATGCCGGCGGTGTCGGATTGACCACAACGGTGTTTCCGTTTATTCTGCGCGGTGTACGCCTGATTGGCATCGACTCGGTGCTCTGCCCCACAGAACGTCGGCGCGTGGCGTGGGATCGCCTGGCGCGCGATCTGCCGCCTGCCCTGCTTGACCGGATGACACAGGTAGAGCCGCTCAGCCGGGTGGTTGACCTGTGCGAGGCAATCGTGGCGGGCCAGGTGCGTGGGCGGGTCGTCCTTGATGTCAATGCTTAGGACGTTGAATGTTGAACGCCGAAACGTTGAACGTTCAACGTTGAACGTTACACGTTGAACCGGGTATCTTCGCATTCTAGCGCCGCTCATCTTTCTCCCGCGCGCCGGGTTGTCGCCGAACTCCGACGGCTCGGCGCGATTGTACGTGCGCTGCCGTTGTGGCTTGCGCTGGGTGCCGGTCTGTTCCTCTGGACCCTTGCCTACCAGGCAGCGTCGCCGGTGCGCCTCGATATTGGCGGCGACGCCGTATCGCGCCTGCGCGGTTTCGATACTCCGTTTCTTACCGGTTTTAACGACGCGGAACCTGCCGATCTGCCGGGCCGCCCCTGGCACGCCGGTGCGCCGCCGCCCTACCGCTGGGCCACTGACCGTGCGGCAATCACCTTGCCGGCTGCCGGCGGCGACCTGTGGGTGGTGCATGTGACCGCCGCCAGCGGGTGGCCGGATGGTCGGTCGATCGCAAGCGTCTGGCGCACCGGTGCCATGTCTGCCACGCTCCAGATCGATGCCCGGCCGCGCACATATGCCGTACTTGCTCACGCCGATCCTGTGGGGAACCTGCAGGTCATGCTGGAAACGGCGCCCTTTGTGGCACCGGCGGACCCGCGCACCCTCGGGCTGGTTGTGTTCCGCGTTATGGCCGGGCCGGCAGGTGCCGCACCCTACCACCCGGCGCCGGTGATGCTGCTCACGCTGGCGGCAGCGATCATCGGGATGTACGTGCTGGCCCGGCGCTCCCTGCCGCCGGGCAGGGTCGGCGACCGGTTTGCCTTGCTCCTGGCGCTGGCGGTTGTAGCGTTCGGCGCCTGGATGCTTGCTGCGCGCCGCATGGATCTGGCGGTGTTTGCACCGATTGTTACCGGTCTGCTGTGGGCAGCGTACCCACTTGCCGCAATGGTCGAGGCGGGGTTGCGCGCCATCCAGCGCGAGGACGGAGCGGCAGCCGCAGGGTTGACGGCAACTGCGTTCATTGCACGTATGGGTGGGATGCTGCATCCGTATGCACGCACCAGCGATCTGGGATTGCACGTCAACAACCTGGCCGATGTTGCGCGCGGCATGATCCTGTTCACCGAAGGGTTGCCGTGCCGCGCGGGCGCCGGGCCGCAGCCCTACCCGCCGGGCGGCTACCTGGTGCTGCTGCCGGGCGTACTGCTCGGCGGCGCGGATCGCGAGGCGCTGACGTTGCTGGTGCGCGGTGGTACGGCGCTGCTTGAGAGTCTGACGACGGCGCTGCTCTGGTTGCTATTGCGGCGCGTGGGAGTGAGCCGGCGCGCGGCGTTGGTGAGTGCGGTGCTGTATACGCTCGCGCCGCCGCTGCTGCGTTCCTACTCGGTTGGTGAAATGGCGAATCTGCTGGCGCAGGCGCTTGTTGCTCCGTTGCTGATCTGGCTCACGCTGGCCACGCGCGACGGTTCACGGTGCCTGGCGACGGCCAGCGCTGCACTCCTGGCGATGATCCTGCTCAGCCATGGCGGTGTTGCCCTCTCCACCGGCGCGGCGCTGGCGGTCTGGCTCTCGTTGCAGTTGTGGGCGGCGCAGGCGAATGATGGCCACGTTCGCGCCCGTCTCGCCTGGACGCACGGCGTTGCGATGGTTGCTGCGGGTATCCTTGCGCTGGCGCTCTTCTACTCTGCATTCGGCTACGTTGCCGACGCGCGGCGTATTGCACAGCAGGAACTTGCCGCGCAGGGAGTGATCTGCCCGCCCGGCGATCTGCTGCCCGACAAACTGAACTGGTGGGTGGCAGGGCTGGTTCTTGGCGCGGCCGCGCCGGTATCGCCATTCATACTGGCGGCGGGCGCGGCCGGCGCGGTGCTGATCGTGCGGTCGCGCAAGGCCGATCTCGGCGGCGTGCTGGCGGCGTGCTGGATTGGCACGCTGCTGAGCCTGGGCACCCTCATTGTCAGCGACCAACCGGTGCGCTGGACGCTCTTTCTCTACCCGGCGCTGTGCCTGGGCGCGGGTGTGGCGCTGGCGCTCTGGCGCCGCCGCGGCCGCGCCGGAATTGCACTGACCATCACGATCGTCGCATACCTGCTCTGGTATGGCGCCGCCGACGGGGTGCGCCAGGTGAGCGAGTATTTGCGGTGAGGGTGAGCCAGCATTCTCATCGCCCCACAATCTCCTGTTCTGCCCGTTCCAGCACGACATCCCCCTCGGCCAGCACCGTCTCGACCGTGCGCGGGATGCGAATCGTCGGGACGACCCCGACCCCCTCCAGCAATGGCGTCCCATCAGGTAGAATCGTGCGCCCGGTTGGCACCTGCAACGAGATATCATCCGGCAGGCGGTACTGCCCGCGCGAGACTTCGGCATACACGCCGGCAGTCGGCGTCTCGCCCACCACAATCATCCCCGGGACCTTGCTGAATCCATACGACTCGTATTCGCATGCGCTGAAACAGGCCTGACCGACGAGCAGCACAATCTTGTCGAAGCGATACTGGTTCTGGTTGGGGAAGATTCGGTCAATCGGGCCTTCCGCCTCAAATTTGCCGGTTTCCTCACTGTAATATTCATCCTGACCGACGATAATATCCTGATCGGTCAGGAATCCCGCCAGACCCAGCGGTGCGCCGCCACCATTCTGGCGCATGTCAATAATAACGCCGGGAACTTCCAGGTCGTCGAAGGTGCGCAACGCGCGTTCGAACAGGGTGATGATCAGGTGCAGGTCGTCATAGTTATCAGTGATGCGAATATAGCCCACGCCGGACGATCGCAATTCGAACTCGACCGGCAATGCCGCCGGGTTGCGTGGCTGGAAGATTGACGTGGCGCGGAAGCTGTCGGTTTCTTGAATGGCGCGCAGGGTCACCGTCTGTGGTGGGCCGCCGGGGTTGGCGAAGGTGACCGTTACTTCGGTTCCCGCAGGGGCGCGCAGCAGGTACCGTGCTTGCTGGTAGCGTAACGCAAAATCGGTCGAAAATGGCCCACCCAGCGGTTCGACGGCACTGATCGCGTCGTTCACCGGTGTGCCGTCGAAGGCAATCAACTCTGCACCGACGCGCATGCCGGCGCGATCCGCCGGCCCGTCGCGCGTCACGAAAACCACCAGCGCGCGTCCATCGTCAAGCTCCCTGATGGCAAAGCCGTAGCCGCCGGTGGTTCGGTCGCGGAACAATGACCCCTCCAGTGGTGAACTGACGCCGACATGACCGTCGCGGAAGGCATTGGTAAAGTCGAGGATTGCCAGGAAGAAAGCGCGCCGGTCGCGGCGGCGTTCGGCCTCGGCCACGCGCGGCGCCAGTTCGGCGTACACCGCATCCCAATCAGGTTCCTTGCCGGCAATACCGTTGAATGCGTACTCTGCACGGATCTTTTTGAACATGGTGTCGAATGCTTCGGTGTACGAGAGATCCGAATAATCCTTGATGGCCGAGTCCGGCGGCTCATAGAGGGTGACCGTCGTCTCGCGATCACGAATGATCGCAAATGGCTGTTGATCGAGATCGATGACCGAGTAACCCGCAGGAATCGGGCCAGTCGGGTCGTCGGCGGTGAAGAGCAAACCGTCGGGTCCGAACCCGGTCGGGAATTGCTGGGCGTCATCAGGGGCCCAGACGACCAGTTTGCCGCCGGTGATCTCATCGTTATTTTCCGGGTCGTTGGTGGTGGATGCCAGGTAACTGGGCCAGCCGTAGCTCCGGTCGTCACCCTCGGAGAACGGCCCGCCGTACAGGTTCGGCCAGTATGATATGACGAAGACCTGGACGCCAGTGTCCTGCTGCGCGTCGTTGTCAACGTCAGTTGCAACGCCCTCGGGCCGTGCCGGCAACGCCAGGCGGAAGGTTCCACGCTGCTGCGCGGTGTCAATCGTCATCGGGCCGAGTACCTGGCTTTCGACCGGGAGTTCCCATTCCTCGTCGCGCGTGATGAAGCCATAGAGATCGATCAGCCCGACTGCGTGCTCGACATAATAGACAGTAATGATGTCATTGGTGTAGCTGAACTCGCCAGTGATGAGTTCCACTCCACCGCCGGCGATCGTGCGGGCAGGTGCCGTGGTTGGTGCAGGTGCGGGGGTGGCCGACGCAGACACGGCAACCGGCGGCTTGACCGTCGTTGCATCCGCGGCGGCCGGCGCCGCCGCGGGCGGCGGCGGGGTGGTGATGCTGCACGCGGCGAGAAAGATGCCGAGAAGCAGTATCGCGGTCAGGCGGAGAAAGTGAAGTTGCATACAAACCTCATAAGTGGAAACAAAGTGGCTTGCTGGGTTATGGTTCTGGTGGCGGCGGACCGAATTCAAGATCAGTCAGACTTACCAGCGCAGTGTAATCCTCAAGCAGCTCCGCGGCATATTGAACGATCGTAGCACGGATTGCGGCGCGTTCCGCTTCGGTGGTGCCGCGCAATAGGCGGGTGATATCGGCGATATCTTGCGCTCTTCCGGCTTTGAGTTTCATCAGGATGAGGTAACGGCGTGGTAATGTCGGAAAGCCTGCCGGATCGCGCGATGGCTGTAACAACGCCTGCTCCAACCAGCCCTCGTGACTGACCAATACATCAATGCTATAACCATCCTGGGCATCTGGATGAGCGGCAAAATCGCCGATCATGAGTGTTTCGCCGATGCGATAACCAGCGCGAATCAATGCTGCCCGCGCCGCATGTTCGTCATCAGCGTGAATGATGATATCTACGTCCCGGGTCGTGCGTGCAGGGGCATAAGCGCGTAAAGCCATCGCGCCAACCAGGGCCCATGGGATTTCGCCAAGAATATGGTTCAAGTCGGGTAACTGTTGCACTGCGGTTCTCCGATCCAGAGAAACGACAGACGATCCTGTTCCGGCCTGGGCGCGCCGGAGCGCGATCCGGATGTATGGATTTTTGATGCTTGAGCCTGACATGGCACTCCTCTTATGCGCTGATCATACCACACAGTCTGTATCTGTGCAGGATAAGCGGAACGCGGTACAATCACATTCATTACCAGCCATGTCAGCAGGGAGGAGCGACAGCCATGGAATGGCCCACCCTTGGCAGCACCGTCGTCGTTCAGGTTGCAATAACGGTGCCGGATATTGACGCCGCGGCCAGTGCCTGGGCCGCGCTACTCGGTGTGCCCAAGCCGCCGATTATGATCACCGATCCGCTGGAACAGGCTCACACCGAATATCGGGGCGCACCAACGCCGGCGCGCGCAAAACTGGCGTTTTTCCGTCTGGGCCAGGTCTCACTCGAATTGATCGAACCGATTGATGGGCCAAGCACCTGGAAAGACGGTCTCGACGCGCACGGGCCGAGTCTGCACCATATTGCCTTTCAGATCAAGGGAATGAATGAACAGCTTGCGATTCTGGCCGCGCACGGTGCATCGCTGGTGCAGCGCGGCGAATACACCGGCGGGCGCTATGCCTATGTGGATGGCACGGCGCGCTTGGGAGCGGTGATCGAGTTGCTGGAGCATGATTGAAGCGACCGGCGATTTACTTCGGTGCATGGCAGATTGCGGCTTGCCAGCCCTCACCGAAGCATGACTCCGGAAGCGAGGCGTTCGTGCGTTGCAGAAGAACGACGGTGCCAATACGAACAACGATCGCGTAGAGGCCGCGTCGTTCGAGTTCACGGAGCAACTCCTGGTCGCGGTTTGCCCCACTTGCGCCCATGCCGTAGGTATCATGAACGATGTAGTCGACGCGTGGGGGGAGCGGCGCGCCATCAGGATTCACATAGTTGATGCGCACAAAGGGATTGGGGAAGGCAAACGCTTGCGACCGATGGGTTAGATGTGGTTGGAGCGCGTTACTTGCCGCTACCGGCGCGCCGGGAGGAATACGGGCCAGGATGTAGTTGCGCGCCAGCACCTGCTCTGCGTTGTGAGCCGACTCCCGCAGCGCTTGCTGTATCCTTAGCGGTGTGGCGTTTAGCGCCGTCGCAGTGCCGAGCGCTACGTAGACCACACACAGCACGGAAACCCATTGTCGTGATGGAAGCCGTCGACGGAGGGTGATCGCTGCGTCAAGGCCAGAGACGGCGAGCAAGGCAACGGGAAGGGCGTTGTAGTGATAGACGAGTTCCTGCTGGGCATCAAAGCTACTGAGAGCGTTCAGTGCGAGCGCCGGTAGCGCCAGCGCCGCGCGCCACGGGCTGAACAATGGTAGCATGCCGAATGGCGCAAGCACAAGCCAGAAGTATTGCACATTGCGCGCGGTAAGTATGTCGGCGATCAGCAGATCGGGACGGCGCGCCATCGTCAGGCCAATGTCGAGTGGTGTTGCACCGTACGTGGCGAAGCGTCCTACGAATACACTCTGGCTCTGCCCATTCAGTGCTGGCTGGATCAGGAACGCCGCCATGCCAAACCATACAATCGCGCCGAGGAATAGCGCGCTTCCCAGCCGCTTATCGCCGCGAAGCCAGAGCCAGACGCCAAGCCATGCGATCGTCAGGGCGAAGTTTTCCTTGGCAGCGCATGTCGCAATCGCTCCTGCGGCGATCAGGCGCCAGTCACGTTTCTCGACCCCCAGCATTGCGACTAGCAGCGTAGTGGCGGCCAGAGCATCGGGATGGAAATGGAACAGTGCCATATTATGAGTCGCTGGATGCATGAGATAGGCGACGGCGATGAGTATGCCGAACCATGGTGCGCCACGAGCGCTGCCGATCTGGTAGAGTATGATCCCGCCAATGCTGATTGCCATACTCTGAACAAGCAAGAGCATGTCGACGTCGGGTGCAACCAGGTAGAGTGCTGCAAGGGGGTAGAGCAGGAGTGAGGTATGATCACCAAGAGCGTGCACGCCCGCGCCTGTGCTGTATGCAGGTCGACCGCGACTGATCAGCCACAGCCACTGGTCGAACAATCCCAGATCGTAGGTTGCAGTTGCGTAGCGTGCGTGCAGCGCCAAACTGAACCAGCCCACGACCCCTGCCCACGTGGCAGCGACTCCTATGGTAAGCAACGCCGGTGTCGCTGCCCGGCATATGGCAATATCAGCCTGGCGCAACCAGTCGGCGCCTGCGCCACGCCATGCGACTTGATCGATCGTGCGTGCCGCCCCAAGAACGGTTACCAGCATCCACGGTACCACCGGCCCCCAGAGTGCAGACCCGGCGATTACGAGCGTACCGCATGCCATCGTGATCCAGCCGCAGCGCGTCGCCGCAAGGATCGCGCAGCCAACAACAGGCGCCAGCACCATGAGTCCGGCATGCCACATCCATGGCTGCTGCAGCAAGCGCAGCGTTACACTATCGATCATGACGCCAAGCCGCCGCAGGTCGTTCGGCGCCTGTGCCGGTGGCACATCGAGCGTCAGTAACCGCCCGCTACTGGAGGGTGGTAGAAGCAGCATCAGTCGGCGTGGAACGGCCGTCGCCGCGAGTGTGAATTGGACAAGTTCATCAAGACGGATTGCCAGCGTGCGCACAGGGAGGGGTTCAGGCGAGCGTGTCCGCAACGACAACACGCCGCCGGCGTCAGGTGCCGGGGGTACAAGGATGAAGGATTGCGGGCGCGTGAAGCGGTACTCGCCGCTCTCATTCCTTTCGATGGGAAAGAAATCGGCCAGCGCCGGCGGGCGCTGCATGGCGTTCAGGTACTGAACCAGTGCCAGGATCGTCGCCAGCGCGGCGGCCATCAGCAGCACCGCGACAACCACCACGATCATGGTGAGCGATGTTTCACCGGCCCGGCGAGCGGAGGATGGAACCATGACGGATATCTCTACTCATAGGTCGTTCAACGCGCCGGCTCAGCCGACGCAGCCTCGCCGATTCGATACGCCTGCCCGGTGAGACCATGCGCTAGCTCTGAGGGTTCACCAAGCGCGACCAGTTCATGCCATCGTCGCGCCTCGGCGGCGATTGTATTGCCATGCCCGCTCAAGTAGTAGACCGTACTGAATCTCGCGCTATGCAGTTGCCCGAGCAAATAGTCCAAATCGGCGCCGTCATCAATCAAAAAGATGATGCGTTCGTCATAGAAGATCGGCGCCAACAGCGGCGGGCCATACCATGTATCGGTGATAATGACGCGCGCGCCACTTTGCGCCACCGTGGTGAGCAGAGTATGATTCGCCAGGTTGAAGGCGCGGAGTTGGCGTAACCCCGCGAATTGTGTCAGCAGTGCGACAAAGATCAAGATTGCAGCGACACCTGTGACCATGGCGCCGGCCACGGGACGATGCATCCACGAGAACACACGCCATGCGCCTGCGATGGCCAGCGCCGGTAGTGCCGGCAGCAACATTCGCGGCCCCCACTGCGCGCCACCATCGGGTAGCCGCGCGAGCCATGCCAGTAGTATGAATGCCATTCCGAATACAACCAGGATCACTGGTTCGTACATTCGGTCTGCTGATGGATCAGGTGCGGTCGGGAAGAGACTCAAGAGCACGACTGGAAAGGTGACGAGTAGCGTTGTCTGCAACCCGCCGCGCGGGACAGCCTGGAGAAGTATGGCGGTCAATAGTGTCAGGGCGACCGAGAACCCCAGAGCGCCGGTGATCAATCCGGGCGTGCGCCGGAACGATGTGATCACCGCGATGATGGCCAGCGCACTTATGGCGCCGTTCAGTGCGGGTTCATCCAGCGGTACGATCAATAAATCCGCCCATGCAATCCGCGCGCTGAACGGGTTACTTACGTTCTGATATTGCACTGAGCCTGCTACCAGCACATGCGGCCCTACCGCCGCGCCAAAGGTGAGTTGATTGTAGATGAGCAAGGGCAATAGACCGATCGTCACGCCGGCGCCGATCCAGCCTCCAATCCGTAACGCCCGTGGGTGGCGCGCGATGAGTACGGCTCCTATCAGGGCTGGAGCCGCCAGCGCAGTCTCATTACGGAGCCATACTGAGATGCCGATGGCTAATCCGGCGCCGAATGCCCGGCGCCAATTGTCGCGTTGATGCGCTTGTATTGTTTGCCAGATGCCGAGCGTCACCAGGAGTGTGGCCGGGAGATGTTCCCAAAAAATGACACTGTAAAACAGCAGCGGTGATGTAAGCGATATCGTCAGGGCAACCAGCAAGGCGCCGCCTGCGCCAAGCAGCGGGCGAGCAATTCGTACACCGAGCAGCGCCAATGCCGCCAGGGAAAGGATAGGCACGATGTACAAACCGGCAAACCCGAATATGAAGAAAGGGATGCTGCTCAGCAACGCGAACGCATCAGAGAACATCGCATAGGTTTGCCCGTTGTGCGTAAAATACTGCCCGCGCAGCGGGCTAACCGTACCTTCCGGATCCAGCGTTGCTCCAGGGTAGATGATCGAGCTGCTGCTGAACCTGTTCAGCAGCATGCTCTGCACCTGAATGAGTTTGACGCCCTGATCGCTCGACCAGAAACCATTAAGCGGGCCGACATAGGATATGCGCAGCACGCTGGCGATGATGCAGGATAGCACAGATGCTCCCGCTTCCGGCCAGAAACGGGCGAGTGACACTGCATGCTTCATGAGTTGTTTCGTACGTGAGGCCTTATTCACACTCGGCGGCGATATTCTGCTCTTCAATCCGTCGTCGCGCCGCACGTTCATTATCGGCCAGCACAACCAGGCTGTCGATCAGGCGCGTAAGGGTTGCATGGGTCGCATTGATCTGACGAATCTCCGGGCCAAGCAGCCACCAGGCCAGCCGGGTGCGCAACCGCTCCAGCAGGCTTCGCGACGGCGGTGGTCGCACTTCCCAGCTATCATGCAGCGCGGCGAGTTGTTGCGCCAGGTAGGCGTCTCCCTGTGCAACATCGGTCAGCAGGGGCAGGCTGTCGCTGGCAGCGCGGCGTTCTACCAGAGCACGCTCGATCTGCGCCGCAAGCGGTTCGCCGTCGGCGCCGGGCGGAATGATGAAGAGCGGCGCGCCCGCCGTTCCATGCGCTTGAGGGTCTGATCCGGCATTCACGGTTGCTTGCTCCTCCGCTCCCAACGTGCAACGTGCAACGCTCAACGTGCAACGTGCAACGCCCAACGTGCAACGTGCAACGCCCAACGTGCAACGTGCAACGCCCAACGTGCAACGTGCAACGTGCAACGCCCAACGTGCAACGTTTAACGTTCAACGTTTAACGTTCAACGTTCTAACCTGATAAACAGTATACGTCTCATCATCATATACCCGCGCCAGTTCTGGTCGCTGCATTGCCTGGTCGCGCCATCCCGGCCGCGCGCGGTCCATTGCGTCACGCTGGACGAGTACATATTCACCGCCGAGGCGCTGGATCGTCGTCACGGAGCGGGCCGACGGAAACTCGCGCAACCATGCCATATCGGCAGTTGCGCCGGCAGGTTCAAATGTGCCATACCCTGTCAGGCTCGGATGCCCTGAGAAGAGGGTGTAGTATTCAATCGGGCCGGCGAATGAGTCAGGAACCTCGAGCGTCGCGCCGCGTCCTGGTTGTTGTGCCAGCCATCTGTCAACCGGACGTGGACCGGTCGTCGTATGCCAGGGTGCGGCATGCATGATCTCCAGCACGACCCCCAGTACAAGGATGGCGCCCGCGATACGCCCGGGCCGGCGCCACTGCGCGAATCCCGCCAGGCCGAGGCCCGCCAGCAGGCCGATGCAGATCTGCGCATACAGCGCGACGCGCGACCAGCTGCGAATGCTGCCCAGCACAGGAACATAGTCGTAGGCCAGTAACGCCGGCAGCGGGATGACGGCATCACCGACGCGTAACTCCGGTCCCAGACTCATCACGACACTTGCTGTGCCCACGGTAAACAGCATCCACGCCACACGTTGCTTGCGCCAGCGCCACAAACCGACGCCGGCCAGGATGAGTAGCGATACACCGGGCGCAACCAGTTGCGCCCCGGCAGTGTCCGACGCGACACGTGCTGCCCAGCCCCCCCACAACGCATGATAGCGGCTTGGTGCGAGATAGTCGAGCGGGCGTGCCGAGAGGAGCAGGAGCATGGCGTAATCGTGGCGCGTCTCACCGCCCCGCAGGGCCTGGACAGTCGGGTGGGCGTAGGGGGCGAGCAGCGCGAGCGCCACAAGCGGCGCCGCCAGGGCCGGGCGCCATGCTGCTAGGATCGCGCGCGTCTCGCGCCATGGCCAGCGTAGCAGCGCCCAGAGCGCCAGCAACAGCCAGAGTGTCGGCCCGTAATACCACGATGACCATGCCGCCAGTGCGACGCCAAGCCCGGTCAGTAACGCATCAATGGTACGGCGCTGGCGCAGAAACCCTTCCAGGCCATAGATCGCCAGCACGACCCATTGCGTGCCGATCATGTTCATCTGCCCGAGAATATGCTGATACCGCCACAGACAGAACCCGACGCCGGCGCCGGCAATGAATGCGCCGAAGGTTCCTGCGCCGATACGTTCCGCCAGAAGCATGGTAAAGAGTGCGGTCAGCACGAATGAGGTTGCAATCAGGACGTTGTACGTGATGACCGCACCGCTCACGGCAGTGAGAGGCAGGCCGAGCAAGGTATGCGCCGGGGATAACTCGGAATAGGCCAGTTCGTAACCGGCAGGGAAAAAGAGGTGCGGTACGAAGGCCGGCGAGCGCCGTTCTGCCAGGGCGCTGGCGAACCACTGGATCTTCCAGACATACTCCAGATTGTCGCCGGGAGGGCCGGGAATATGGGTAGCGGGATTGGGGATGAGCGGGGCGAGTAGGAGGATGGTAAGCAAGGTGTACAAAATGAGGGTTGAGAGTTGAAGGTTGAAGGTTGAAGGTGGACGGTTACCCGTGCTGGATTGCTTCAGACGGCTATCGGGCGCACTGACACGGATCAGCGTCAGGCCAAGTATGAATACGCCTGCCATGCCCAGCGTCAGCAGCAGCGCCTCCCAGCGCTGGTTGAAGCGCAGATCGGAATGGCGCATACTCAGGCTGATCGCGGCGAACAGGATCGCAATCAGCCAGCGGATTCGCCCGGCGTCGAGGCGGCGCAGCGTGAACAGTAACAGCAGCGTCGCGCAGGTGATTGCCGCCGTCTGTGCCGGCGCCAGCCACCACTGCGCGTCGAGCGCCGCGAGCCCGACAGAAAAGAGCGCCACGCCAAGATCGCGCCGGTCGCCGGGTTGCTGGACCGTGGCGCTGCGTACTGTCACGGTGTTGCCGCTGGCGCGTATCCATTCGGCGGGGATGAACAGGTGATATGTACGCGGCGCCGGGGTCACCGCCAGTGTGGCGAGTTCCTTTTCGTTGAGGGAGACGAGCAGCGACGACGCACCGGCAGCGCTCGACATGCGCAGCCCGAGTGAATGGTTACTGAAGCCCATCGCAGCGAGGCGAATCGTCGCCAGGCCCGTGGTCCAGCGGAAGGGGCGTCCCTCCGAGGCGCTGATTTCCGGCTCATGCAATCCGCCGCTGACGCCGCGATCGTTTGCGCCAACGGTGATGACGTGCCGGGTTTCGAGTGGCCGCAGCAACAACCAGGCAGCAACCAGGGCAATCCCAAGCGTCAATAAGATGTCGACGCTGAATGTTGCGACGGCCGGGGATATTCGCAGGCGCATACATGATCCGTGCTACAGGCGCAACCCGGCCAATCTGCCGATTCTACCGGAGCTGTGCCGTGCCAGGAGAGAGACATCTGTGGTGGTGCCGGTTATTTCGATGAGCCGGTTGCGAATCTGTTCCGCCGCGTGTGCCCACGTCCAGCGCGCTGCCGCTTCCTGCGCCGCGCGTATGCCCACGGTGCGCGCCTCGGCTGGATGATCATAGACATGGCGCATCAATGTTGCCAGGTGCTCGCCGTCCGGCTCGGCCCAGCGCCATCCCAGGTAGTAGGGGCACTTTGCCTCCGCGCTGACCAGGCGGCGCACACGCAGCGGATAGCCGACGTCTTGATGGAAGAATTCGGTCTGGCCACTCCAGTCCGTAGCAATCACTGGCAAACCGCACGCCATCGCCTCCAGAATGGGCAACCCCCATCCCTCGCCACGCGTCGGTAACACAAAGCAATCCGTGCTGCGGTAGAGCGTTCCCAGGCTATCGCCGGCGATCTGGCGATTGTAGAGCAACACAATGGGCGGGGCATCGGTGGGGAGGCGGAGTGCCTCGATCTGCCGCGCCACGTCAACCTCGGCGTCAAAGTTGTTCACCCGCAGAAGCAGCAGCACATCGTCGCGCCGGGTGAACGCCGCGGCATAGGCGCGCAGCAAGATCTCCGGCGCTTTTCGCTCGCCCCACTCGAATACTGACAGGAATGTAAACCGTCCATCAAGACGATGAGCCGGGCCGTCAGGGTGAAAGCGCGCCGGGTCGTACCCGAGTGGCATACCATAGACTGGACGGGTAACGCCGGCGCTGGCGAAGACCTGCACTCCCCAGCGACTCGGCGTCCACACTTCATCCATGGCGTTACACGCCGCGACCCATTCGCGCGGCAGGCCATCAACCTCAAGCATGGTATAGCCGATCCTGTACCCGGGATGGCTGATATCGAACAGGTCAGCCTGATCATAACTGACCTGCAGGGCATCGTCACGCGGTGTGCGGGCCATGGCCGCAAGCAGCGCCGGGTGACGCACGGTGCCGCGCACGGGCCATGGTGTTGGCCGGTGCATCAGGTTAACGCCGCGTGCCGCCAGTTCGATCGCCAGCGCCTCTGACGACACCGCGTAGCCGTTTGGAATGCCCCAGCGCGACTGCCAGACGATATCAAGTTGTGGTTCCGGTTGAGGCATGATTGTCCAGTGTTGCCAGGCGCGCCTCCAGTTCGGCCACCCGTCGTTCGAGGAGATCACGTTCGGTGCGCAACCCGGCCACCTGCTGTTGCAGGGCAAACAGGTGCGCGGGCAGGCGCATCTGCTCGATCTCGCGCACACGGATGCCGAGCAGCCGTTCTTTCTCGGCCAGCGCATCGAGTGCCCGCACCACGGCACCGTGGAACTCGCTGATCTGCAACCACTGCGGCAATGCGTACCACCAGGTCGCGCGGCGCGCCAGGCGTTGAAAGGCATTGATGGCCGCTGCCACTCCTGGCCGGCTCGACACCACGATCCGGTGAGGATCGACGGTCCAGGTTGCGCGCGCCAGCGCCATATTCTCGGCCAGGTAGGCATCGCCGGAATCGGTGGGTGTGGCCGGCGCAGACGACATGCCGGGCGGTGGTGGCGTGCCGGTGGCGCCGCTTTCCAGGGCGCGTTCCACCGCCGTCATCAAATCCAGCGCATTATCGCTGTCGGTATTCACCCAGTAGATCGTCATATTGCCTCCAGCCGATCAATGATGCGTTGCGTTGCATGTGCCCACGTCCAGCGCACCTGTGCCTCGGCCGCCGCGCGTTCACCCACCGCGCGTGCCTCGGCGGGATGTTCATAAACATGGCGCATGAGCGCGCAAAGATGGTCGATATCCGGGTCGGCCCAGCGCAGGCCACGGTAGTAGGGTGAACGTGCGTCGGCAGGGATCAGACCACGAATCTGCAATGGGTAGCCGACGCCGCTGTGTAGAAATTCGCTCTGCGCGCCCCACCCGGTCGAAATCACCGGCAAACCGCATGCCATGGCTTCCAGGGTCGGCATCCCCCAGCCTTCGCCGCGCGTCGGCAGAACGAAACAATCGGCGCTACGGTACAGGCTGCCAAGCTGATACGCCGCCAGTTTCTGGTTTGGCAACACGATAATCGGCGGCCCCTCACCGCGCGTCAGTTCGCTTATGTGGCGCGCAATATCGAAGCCGGGATCATGGTTGAAGGTTTTCAGCAGCAACACGACGTCGTCGCCGCGGCGAAACGACCGGAGATAGGCGCGGATCAACAGTTCGGGCGCTTTGCGCTCAATCCATTCGAATACCGAGAGGAACACATACCGGTTGGCCGGCTTGTGCCCTGTGATGCCGGGATGGAAGTAATCCGGATTGATCCCCAGGGGCACGACGTGAATGGGCCGGCGCACGCCGCTGGCGCGGAAGACGTCAGCGCCCCAGTGCGTCGGCGTCCATACTTCGTCCATCTGGTTTGCCTGGTAGACCCATTCGTCCGGCAGGCGATCGGCTTCCAGCATGGTATAACCGATGCGATAGCTGCCGCTGTTCTTGATAAAGGCGTCCGCCTGGCTATACACAACCTGCGGCAGGCGGTTATCTTTTGGGCGGTTGCGCATCTGATCAACGCGCGGATCCCGGGTCAGCGGCTCGGTATAATCGGTGCCGAAAATACATGCCAGCCGCACATCAATCCCACGCCGGTCGAGTTCCACCACCAGCTCACGCGACGACGTCGCATACCCTGATGGCGCTGCAACCAGCGAGTGCCACACGACGGCGCGGTTATACTTTTGCCTGTAATAAGCGCCCCAGCGCTGTATGAATGTCTCGCGCCCAACATCCCACAGCGCGCGCCAGGCGGCATTATTGACCCGCGAGCTGGTATTTTCGTGATGCATAACCCGCGCGCCGCCAGTGCAGACAACCCTGAAGCCCGCCTGGCGCGCGCGCAGGCAATAGTCGGTGTCTTCGAAGTACGACACATATGCTTCGTCGAGGCCGCCGATTGCGGCGCGCAGATCATTCCTGATATACATGCACGCGCCGGTGATTCCCTCGACATCACGCACACCGGGGTACTGGCCGATATAGGTTTCGCCGCCGCCGATCTGATGACCCCAGAAACTGTCGCCCGGCATGTATGTGCCGGCGTGCTGCAACAGGCCGTTGCTATGCAGCAGAAGACAGCCGGCGATGCCAATCCGCGGGTGACTGTGAGCCACGTCGCGCAGATGGCCAAGCCAGCCATCGTGCAGAATGACGGTGTCGTTGTTCAGCAGCAGGATGTCATGCTCGGGTGGTACGGCGGCCATTCCCTGATTGTTGCCGCGCGTGAATCCCAGGTTGCGCTCATTGGCAATGAGTGTGATATCCTGCTGTTCGCGCAGCCATTCCAGCGTTCCGTCGCTACTGCCGTTATCAACCACGAGCAGGTGGTAATCCACATCACGGGTGTGCACGCGAATGCTCTCAATACAACGCCGGGTATACTCCAGGCCGTTCCAGGTCAGGATGATGATGGTGACAGGGATTGACGGTGGCACGTTGCAGGTTGAATTGTTCCACTCTTCGCCTTTCCCCCTCTCCTCTTCTCTCCATCCCGCAGGCTCGGCATTTCCCGCTCGCCGTGTCCCCCGCTCACCATGTCTCCGGTTCGCCGTGTCTCCGGTTCGCCGTGTCTCCGGTTCGCCGTGTCTCCGGTTCGCCGTGTCTCCTGTCTCAATTTCCCACTTCCCAATTCCGAGCCCCCACACCCGGCTCACCCGCTCGCGCGTGCCGGCTTCATCGCGCAATGACGCCAGCAGGGTCGCGAGTTGCTCCTGCTCCTTCGCGCTCATATCGCGTTGCACCGCAATATCTGGCAGGTCAATCAGCGCCCGGCCATATGCCTGTCGCAGCACCTGCGCGCTTCCTTCGAGTGCGCGGCGCAGCATCTGCGCGCGTTCAGCATCGTAGAACAGGCCCGTGAGATCATCGACCGCGCGATGCTTTAGCGCCAGGCGCAGACGGTTGCGCTCGATCACGGCGGCGTGGCGATAGCTGGTATTCGCCACAGCGCCTTCATGATGCACCAGTGTTGCATCGTGCGCCAGGTTCAGGCGCCATCCATCTGCAACGGCGCGCAAACAGAGATCGGCATCTTCGAAATATGCCGGGTTGAACCCTTCATCAAGCGTGCCGATTGTGCGCAGCATCGATCCGCGCATAGCCGCTGCTACGAACGCCAGGTAATCGGGCACCGGCAGATCGTGCGGGAGTTCCGCCGCGCCGTAGGCGAGGTTCCGCCCATAGCCGGCCGGCTGCACAAGCTCTGCGCCGGCATGCTGGATGCGCCCGTCAGGGAAGCGCGCGACGGCGCCAGTGACACCGATGGCCCGGTCGTTTTCGAGCGGGCGCAGGAGTGCACCCAGAAAGCCGGGATCAACCTCGGTGTCCTGGTTCAGCAAGACAACCGCGTCAACACCTCGTTCCAGGGCCAGTGCAATCCCGCGGTTGCATGCCCCGGCAAAGCCGAGCGGTTCGGTAAAGCGCAGCAATTCGACCTGCGGAAAGCCGCGCGCGACGATTTCTGCACCCCCGTCGGTACTGCCGTTCTCGACAACGATCGTGTCGAAGGTGACATCCCGCTGCGCCAGGAGTGTGTGCAGGCATACGGCAATATGCGCAGCGCCATTATGCAGGGGAACAACAACCACAGCGTTCATAGGCGTTCGCCAAACTCGCCGCTGCGGCGCTGGAAGTACCAGTAACCCAGTGCCAGCGTCGCCAGTGCAGTCAGCAACACGCGCAACACACTGTCGAGCGCGGGCAGGTTGGGCGTAGGGATCTGGTTCGCTGCCACAACATTGCCATACAGCACTTCGCGGAAGAATTCAACCAGTGAGGCCATGGGATTGAGCCAGCGTACCGCCTGTGCCAGTGGCCCGGCCACACGATCGAGCGAATAGACGACTGGCGTGAGAAAGAACCAGAACTGCAACAGGATGCCGATCAGGTGGACAGTATCGCGATAGCGCACGGCCACTGCGCTGAGAAAGAGTGCGACACCGGCCAGAAATACCGTCTGGATGCCAAGCAGCACCGGCACATAGGCGAACGTCCACGAGAAATTCGTCCAGTGCCCTGCGGCGCGCAGTGGCGCATACGCCAGTTGTACCACTGCCATCATCAACAACAACATCGGTAGTGAGAGCACGAAGTTAACCAGGCTGGAGAGAACTGCCACCAGCGGAAGTACCTCACGTGGGAAGAAGACCTTTTTGATAAGTGTCGCATTCTCAATGACGCTGCGCGCGCCGCCGCTCACCGCCTCATTGGCGTAGTTCCATGGCAGCAGGCCTACCATGATGAAGACCGGGAACATGGCGATGTCGGCCTGAAAGAAGGCGCTGAAGACGAACCAGAAAACCAGCATGAGCAGAAGCGGCGCAAGTTGCGTCCAGAGATAGCCAAGCGCACTCCCTTTGTAGCGCACCTGCAGATCGCGCAGCACCAGGTTGCGGATCAGTTCGCGGTAGGCCCACAACTCGACGATCTTGCGCATCACGCCGGCGCTGCTGTCTACCGCCACGCCTGCCGCGCCAAAAACCATCCCGACCACGGTTGCCAGCGCCAGCAGGAGTGGTATCCGGCGGTCAACCGCCGTTGCCGGCAATGCCGCGCGCGCTTCCCGGTAGGCGTCACTCGGCGTATCGGGTGCAAACCTGGCGCCCAGGTTGCTATACAGGTAGCCAAGCGCATCACGGATGGCCTGGCGTCCCATCGCCAGGCGTTGCAGATCGGCGGTGATCTGCTGCAACCGCGCTGCGTCGGTCAGGGTTGCGCGCTGCGCATCCAGGCCCGGTATGTCAATGCGGCTGAGTTGCTCCTCGCGTACCTCCAGGGCTCGTGCCAGGTCGCTCAGCTCCTCAGCAGGTAGCTGGTCCACTGTCATATGGGCCGACACCGGCTCGACGGCGCGATTCAGCGGGAAGGCCTGCGTCCGAATGATTTCGCGCAGCAGGCGCTGGAACCTGGTCTCCGGTTCGCGCCCCTGCAATGCTTCGGTCAGTTCCCAGCCCATCAGGTTGCGCAGAATCTCGCGCCCGCCCGCCGCGCGCACCGCGCGCGCCAGGGTCTCTGCGGCCTCGTCGGCCAGTGCCTGCGCTTCAGCCGGGGTGCGCCCGAGGGCGATGATCTCGATCCAGCCATCGGCCCGGGGTACGAAGCGTATGCTGTAGGTCGGGCCGCCCAGATCGGGGCGGCGCGCTTTGAGGAGCTCCAGTGCCTGTACCTCAACGGCGCGATAGTCATCGTCGGGTTGGCCACCGCTGTAGAGTTCTCGATAGCGCCCGGCGGCGTCAATGCTGGTCACGGCGATGGCTTCGTAGCGGATCGGCTGCGACAGGATGCGCGGCGCCGCAGCAACCAGCGCCCCCAGCGTACAGATCAGCAGCCAGAGCCACTGGTACACTCGTAATGGCCCACGCTGCCGGCCCAGCGCCACGATCCAGGTTGTCGGTACGGCTACACGTGCCACACTTATCGCTCCGGCGTACCTGCTGTTCTCAGCGAAACCCTACGACGACAACATCCCCAACCTGAGTTACGACGTACAGCTCTGGCGTTTGCGCCAGCCGCCGTTCAACCACGCTCCAGCGAAAGGCGCGTTTGCCATCGAAGATCGGCTTCTCCAGTAGCAGGTAACGCACCCCCAGATCCCGCAGCCGCATAGCGGAGGCACTGTCGGGAAAGCCACGCGAACGCTCATTGAACTCCTGAAAGATGGGCGGCATGTGTGCCTGGTGCATGAATGCGAACGTCTGCTTACCATGGAACAGCGTGCCGAACAGGATGCGGTAGTTTGTAACATCATCAATCACCGGCACAAATCCGACCGTCAGAGCACCGGGTTGTTGCGCCAGCCATCGGTCAATCGGGCGAGGTTCTAGCGTAAAACTCTGCATCCGCCCCGGCAGCAGGTCAATCACCACCAGCGCCACCAGCGCCACCGCCACAATCGCTGATCCCCATTTCCCCGCTCTCCCATCCCCAAGTCTCCGGCTCTCCCCCTCTCCCCCTCTCCCTCGCATCAGCCGTGCCGCTCCTACCCCGGCCAGCAATGCCACAAACAGAATCGTCACAATCCCAAAGCGCGCCCACACTCGCATCAACTCCAGTACCGGTAACTGGTTCAGATAATAGGCCGGCAGCCAGAACGGGGTTTCGGGGTTCACCGGCAGATTGCCTGTATGCAGATCGGTGCCGAGCGCCAGGATCGCCGCCACCAGTGCTGTCCCGATCCACGCCAGCCGACGGTCAAAAGCGCGCAGCGCAACCACCGCCAGGATCGTCGCGACCAGGCCAACGTACAGCGTTTTCTCGACCCACAACGTCTCCGGGCGCATCTGATCGACCAGCGCGCCCCACAGCGGATGCAGATGCGACGGCATGACGAAGTTCATCGGGCTGGCCGACCACATACGCACTGCATCGAGCTCGTATGGGACGTAGACGCCGCTTCGTGACACCATGAGATACGGCGCTGAGCCAGGCAGCGCGCCGGCCAGCGTCATCGGTGCCGCCAGCCATGCGCCGTGCAACGGGTTGAGCCGCCGTGTTGCCAGGGTCAGCACGGCATACGCCGTGCCACTGACCAGGCCAATGACCAGATAGTACTGCGACGCCGAACTCAGCAGGAACGTCGCACCTGCCAGCGCGAGCAACACCCGGCGCGCGGGGTGCGTGCGCAGCGATTCGTCCAGTGCCCAGAAGAACAATGGCAACGGGTAGGTGCTCACGATCTGCGGATGGCCGTAGCTGTGCGCCAGGCGAAACGGCGCCAGCATGAATGCCAGGCCGGCAACCAGCCCGCCGGTCACGCTACCGGTCAGGCGTCGTATCCACAGATACGCACCCAGGCCGGAGAGCATATGGGCCAGCACGAGTTGCGCATTGTAACCGAAGACTGCTCCAGAGAGCCAGGTCAACGGCGCAACGGCGGCATACCCGAGGTATGGCACATCCGTTGCCAGTAGCGCCAGCCCGACAGGGGGGTTGATCCGCCAGTCGACGAATGGCGAAGTGCCGGTGCGTAACGCTTCGGCAATCCAGCCCGCAGCGTAGACATACTGGATGTTATCGCCCGGCAAGCCGATGATCGTCGTTGCCGGCGCGCCGAGCGCCGGATGGATCATCGCCAGCGCGGCGAGCGCCAGCACCACGAACGGTATCGCGTGCGCCAGCCAGGCTGTGCGCACAGGCGTCATCGCCGATTGCGCCTGCTCTACGCCGGCCATACCAGCACCTCGACCGTCTCGCCTGCCGCCAGGTCAAGTATTAGCACTGAACCATGAAGCAAGAAAGGTCTGTCATCAACCGCACCCACAGCACGCAACACCTGAAACGGCAGATCAAGCGTCAGCGCCGCGAGATCTATCGTGCTGCCATTCGTAATGCGTAGTCTGACCGGATCGGCCCCCGTCTCCCCGTCTCCCCGTCTCCCCGTCTCCCCCTCCAGATTCCAGGTTCCGGGTTCGCGATCCTCAACGGTTATTTCCACCATTGCCACCGCCTGCTGCCGTTCGGCAATCTCCGCCAGCGGCGCGATCCACAGGTCGCCGGCACCACGCCGTTCGGCGGCATACCGGACAACCTGGCTCCAGGCTGCGATCTGGCCAGGCGTGACCACCTCCTCGGTGTGCGCCCACAGGTCGAGCATACCGCCGGTGGCAATCACCCGATCAATCATCGCTGGCGCATCCGCTGCACTGTTCTCGGTCAGGTAGAAATCAGGGCAGGCAAGAATCATCTCGTGCCCTGGCACCGGCCGGCAGTGCGGCTCTTCGGCGGTGACGAGATGGTACTGTGGCTGGCGCGGGTTCCAGTTGGTGCGCGTCACCGAGGTGATACCCGCTTCTGCCAGCGCCTGCCAGTTCGCATACGTCATACCCGCGCTGCCGCTCCAGGGGAAGGCCAGTGAGCGCGCCGGCGCGACACCGTGTTCGGTAGCGACTGCACGCCATTCCGCCAGGTCGCTGCGCCACTCGTCGGCGCTGGCCAGGCCGCCGTATAAATGGCTGAAGGTATGGCTCTGAATATCATGCCCTTCGCGCCGGACCAGCGGCACCAGGTCACCAAAGTACCAGGCCGGATCGCTCTGCACCGTGCCGTATGGGTCGGGCGAGAACCACGGCTGGCGCTGCCAGGCGTCGGTCTGCCAGCGATTGTCGCGGCTGGCCCAGGCGAACGTCGGGTCACCCATAAAACGGCGTTGCTCGGTGTTACCGGGCAGAAAATTGTAGCCGGTCGCGTAGTAGGTCGCGCGAATACCGTATGGCCGGAAGATGTCCAGCGTCGTGGTGATCCCCTCGCGCATGCGCATGCCGCGCAGCACCGGGTCCTGGTCAGAGTTCGGGTCATCCACCGAGCGGGAGTGGATCAACCCGCCCATGGCCGTCTCCCAGTCGAATGAAAAGGAGAGCGCTGCGTGCGCGCCATTCGGCCAGGGACGCACGCTGACGGGCGACATTCGTTCCTCACCGGCAGGTGGCGTGCCTATCGCAGCGGGAAAGCGCCCCGACCGGATATTGATAACATCCAGGTAGACACGGTCATCCGACGCCGGTTGAAACGTGACGGCCAGCCGGGCTGCGTCTGGCGGCGCGATGAACCCTCCACCAACCACCGACCAGCCACCGGCGTCGCCAGGGCCGTTCCAACGGCGAACCTCTTGCCAGGCGCTACGATCGACCTGCAGTTCATTGCCCGCGGCATCGAGCCAGTGAAACGACAGGCGTACACGTGTTGCAGAAGAGGAGTCGGCAAGCGCCTGGGCGGTGGCGCAATACGCCGCGCCCGGGCGAATGCTGACAGCCGGCGTACGGAGGTGATTGGCAATGCCCAGGAGCTGGAACGAATGACCGGTGCCGGAGACCGTAAACTTACCGACCTGCACGCCGGTGGCGCGCGCGCTCCAGCCGGAGGGGAGGAGCACCCCGCCCGGTCCACCGGCAGTAAGCGCCGCGAAATCGGGATCGTCCAGCAGATCGCCGGCGATCAGCGGGACGGCAGCGCAGCGCGCGACGCGTTCTTGAGCCAGCAACACTGCGCCAACCAGCGCCACACCTGCTATGATTGCCAGCGCAATGCCAACCGTCCGCCGCATTCGTCGTGCCATCCGCACCGGCATAGAGTGCCGGCGCCGTACGTATGTGAACCATTCCGAGACGGCCCATTGTAACATATTGTGCCGCCGCAGCATCCGCCGGGCAGGCGTAACGTATACTACCATGTACCACGCCAACAACGTGGTCGTTCACATGAGGTCAGCGGCCCACAAGGGTGCAATCTACCATCAACTCTCTGCAATCGTAGGAAGCGCCTATCCGAATAACGGATAATTGGATGTCATTGCGAGTGAAGCGAAGCAATCTCTGTACCAAACGCCGCGATTGCTCCAGCCACGCTGCGCTCGCTGCAGGCGGTCGCTGACGCTCCGCGCAATGACAGGATGCGTAGCGTTTTTCGGATAGACAGTAAGGAGTTCCCGTGGCCCGACAAACATATGAAACGGCAACCCTCGGTGGAGGTTGCTTCTGGTGCCTTGAGGCGGTGTACGATGAACTTGAGGGTGTCATCAGTGTCGAATCAGGCTACGCCGGAGGGCACAGGCCGGATCCAACCTATCACGACGTATGCAGCGGCAGGACCGGCCATGCCGAAGTGGTACAGATAACCTTCGATCCCCAGGTCATAACGTTCAGTGATCTGCTCGAGGTGTTTTTCAGTATCCACGATCCAACAACACCCAATCGCCAGGGCGCCGATGTCGGCACGCAGTATCGTTCGATCATTCTCTACCACAACGATGAACAGCGCCGGATTGCTGAAGAAACAATCGCCCGCCTCAATGCGGCGAACGTCTGGTCCGCGCCGATTGTGACCGAGCTCAAGCCGTTCGATACGTTTTATGTTGCCGAAGAGTACCACCAGGAGTATTTCGCCAACAACCCGAACCAGCCCTACTGTATGGTGGTCGTTGCGCCCAAGGTGCTCAAGGCGCGCAAGAAGTTTGCCACCCGGCTCAAACCCGAGGTTGCCTGACACCGTCGTGATGATCATGCGATCAGGCGCCGGCCAGGTATGCCGCGGCCGCTGCCGCCAGTGGGACGCTCAGGTTGTCGGTGCCGTGGGGCGACACGGCCTCAACCAGCGTGGCGGCGGCAGCGCCGCTCAGCGCCGCGGTCATACCACGCGCCAGATCGCCGGAAGGCGCAAACGGCGCCAGCGCCGATCCTGGCAGCAGGGTGACTGTCAGTAGCATCGCCAGCGCACTTGTGGCAAACATCACCGCCGACCCTTCCAGTGTGCGGGTACTGTGTCCGACGGTATACTTTCGTCGCCCAAACCGTTTCCCCACAAGCGCTGCCAGCGCATCGCCCCATGTCATCGCCATGACTCCCGCCGTCGCCGCCACGCCGCGGTCGATCGGGCCTTGCGGGCGCCATAGCAGGGCAAACAGCATGGTAATGGCGATCGCGAAATACACCGTTCCTGGCGAACTGTCGGCGCTGTCCATTGCCCGGACGACGCGGTAGCGGTAGAGTACGTAGTTGACCAGAATGAATGTCGCAAAGGGAACGATGCCGATTTCCCAGCGATCAAACAGCGCCAGAATACCAAAGACCCACATCCCCGCGCCAACGTGGATCAGTTTGCGCGTCAGGTCCGCCGGTAATCCCGCAAAACGGTGCAGGGCCTCGCCAGAAGCCAGCAACCCGACAGCATATGCGTACGAAATCCCGAGCCCGATCCAGTCACCTGCCGTCATTGGGTCAAACCTCAGCGCTCAGTGTCCAGTTCCCAACCCCGGAACGAACCGGCCGGGATTCAATAACCCTGACGGGTCGAACTCCTCACGAATGCGTTGCATGAGTTCGATCCCTGCCGGTGGCGGCCCCCACCGCGGCGTCGCTGGCAGTATCGTTGCCACCCACTGGACGCCCGGCAGGCTGGCGATCAGCGCCGATAGCCTGGCGGAACTGACGGGCCGGATACGTGCATAGACCACGCCATGAAGCGCACGTGCATTGATCGTTGCTGCCGCGCCAATCTGTGCCGCCTGCGTTTCGACGCACGCGATCGCTTCTGCCACATCTGCCGGTAACACCACCAGCTTCACCAGCGCCTCGTCATCGCCAGCATCCGTCGTCCGGGACAGATCCGCCACGGCGGACCAGAACGCGGCTGCTTCGTCTCCATGGAGGCGTTGCGTCTCGGTCGCACCGTGACGCTGTACGATCGCCGTCATGTCGGTTACGTGGCGTTCTACCGCACCGGCCAATCCCTCGGCGGCCAGCGCCACGCCGCAGGCGCCGCTCCGCCCGAGCGCAGCCAGCGCGCCACTGTTCAGAAACTCGGCTGCTGTTGGGGTCAACTGCGTGCCATCAAGTTCGTCGAGTGCTGCAAATGCCTGCGCGGCGCGGGAGAACCAGCAGAGGAGCGTTCCGGAGGCGCGCGGCACGGGAAGCAACTTGAAGTTCGCGCTTGCGATCACCGCCAGGGTGCCGAAACTGCCCAGGTAGAGCTTCATCATATCGAAGCCGCTGACATTCTTCACCACCATACCACCGCCACGCGAGACACGCCCGCCGGCTTCGACGACCGTGATTCCGATCAAGATGTCGCGCAGCGTGCCGTATCCCAGCCGTCGTGGCCCATCTGTCGCCGTTGCAATCAGCCCGCCGATCGTCGCTCGCTCTGGTAGCGGCGGGTCGAGTGCCAGCATCTGGCCATGCCGCGCCAGGTGATCGCGTAGCGCACCGCAGGTCATCCCCGCCTCGACCGAGATCGTCAGGTCGTCCGGAACATGCGCCAGAACACGGTTGAGACGTGTCGTGCGTACAACCAGGTCGAGCCGCACCGGCGGCGCACCGATCAGTTGCTGCGTTCCGCCGCCCCATGGCGCAACCGCCGCGCGCTGTTCCACCGCGATCCGCATGACTGCCTGTAATTCTTCCAGGTTACCTGGCGTTGCAACACATCGTGGCGACATACCATGAACGCGAAATGTCGCCAGCGTCGCTTCATCATCCTGGACGGCATCGGGTGCGATTGCCGCGCGCAGCGCATCTGCCAGACTCGTCATACATCCCCCCTGTGCCTGATCCTCGCCACGACACGTTCAATTCCCGATCCCCGGTTCCGTGGCCCGCATTCCCTGCCGTCGCAGCGTTGCCAGTTCGCCGCAGCCCACACCTCTGGGGAAGATCTTGCCCGGGTTGAAGATTTCATATGGGTCGAAACTGCGCTTCAATCCCGCCATCGCCGCCAGATCTTCGGTTGTGAACAGGAGATCCATGTAATCACGCTTCTCGACGCCGATACCATGCTCACCACTGATCACGCCTCCCTGCCGGATCGACTCTTGCAGAATATCGGTTGCCGCTCCCAGCGCGCGCTCAAGCTGCCCCTTATCGCGGCGATCGAACAGAATGAGGGGGTGTAGATTGCCGTCACCGGCGTGAAACACATTGGCGATCGGCAGGTGGTAGTCACGTGATACCTCGCCGACCCGTGCCAGTGTCGCTGGCAAGCGGGTGCGCGGCACGACCGTATCCACCAGGTAGTATGTCGGCGCCAGCCGGCCCATCGCACCGAAGGCGTTCTTACGCGCGGCCCACACCTGCGCCTGTTCTGCCGCGGTCTTTGCCGGGCGCACCTCCATGGCTCCCAGATCCCGGCAGATGCCGGTAATCTCGGCCAGCAGGTCATCCAGGCCATCGTGCACACCGTCAAGCTCGATCAACAACGCGGCCCCGGCGCTCTCCGGCAGGCCAAGGCGGTACATGCCATTTACGGCGCGAATCGCCAGTTGATCCATCATTTCCAGCGCGGCAGGCAAAAAACCGCGCGCAATCACGGTCGAAACGGTCTGCGAGGCGGCAGGGATGTCCGGAAACAGCGCCAGCACAACGCGCAATGCCTCTGGTAATCGAGTCATCCGCACCCATGCCTCGGTAATAATGCCGCACGTCCCTTCACTGCCGGTCAGCACGCCCGCCAGATCATAGCCGATCCCATCCGCTCGCCCGTCACCTGTCCAGATCACACTGCCATCGGGCAGCACCACGCGCAGCGCGAGCACATGATTGGTCGTCGTGCCGTACTTCAGGCAATGCGGCCCGCCGCTATTGTTGGCGATATTCCCCCCGATGGTGCATGCCTTTTGCGATGATGGGTCCGGCATGAATGCATACCCGGATGGTGCGAGGTACTGCGACAGTTCCCAGTTGATCACCCCTGGCTGTACCCGCACCCGCCGGTTCCGCGCATCCACCTCAAGCACCCGTTCCATCCGCGCGGTTGAGATGACAATGCCACCATGAATGGGCGTGGCTCCACCCGACAGGCCGGTACCGGCGCCGCGTGGCACGATCGGCATGCCTGCTCGCTTCGCGATCTGCACCACCGCCGCGGTCTCCTCCGTAGTTGCCGGCAACACGGCCACATTCGGCGCGTGCGTGTCCAGGACGCATCCGTCGGCCTCGTAGGTCAGGAGCGTTGCCTCGTCGTCAATGACGGCGCGCGGGCCAACGATGCGCCGTAACTCGTTCACTACGTCAACGCGGTTCATGGTGTTCTCCTCGGTATCCGCAGCACCTGGCCGACCGTCAGGTTCGATGGATCGCGAATGGTGTTGATTGCCAGAATTTCCTCGACGGTCACATCAAACCGGCGCGCAATCACGACCAGGATGTCGCCCGGCTGTACCGTGTATTCGACGATCTGCGTCGTGGCCGTGCCGGTCGGTATCCGCAACACCTGGCCGATGGTAAGGCTGGCTGGATTGGCAATTGTGTTGACTGCCAGAATATCTTCGGCCGTCACATTGTACAGTCGCGCGATTGCAAAGAGCGTATCGCCACGCTGGACCGTGTACTCGATATATTGTCCTTGCGATTCCGGCGCGCTGGTGGCCGGGATGGCGGTGGCCGGAACGGTGATGGTCGGGACGGCAGTAGCGGGCGCGGCGGTGGTCGGAACGGTGGTGGCCGGAACGGTGGTGGTCGGGACGGCGGTAGCGGGCGCGCTGGTGGCCGGGACGGCGGTGGCCGGGATGGCGGTGGCCGGGATGGCGGTGGTCGGGATGGCGGTGGCGGGCGCGGCGATGGTCGGTGTGGCGATCGTAGGCACCGCCGTCGGGGCGATTGCTGCCGGAGCAGACGCAACATTCAATATACCGAACGACGCAGCGATCGCCAGTCCAATACCGACCGCCGCGATACAGACGGCGATCACGATGGTGAACATAAGGTTTCGTTGCTTCATGCCGCTCAGGCGGGGGCATAATTGCTTGCCGGATGCACCTCGCCGATCCTCCTTCGCTTCCCTGATCGTGCGCTCATGACGATGCCGGGCGACAGGCGCCAGGGCACCGGTGCATCACCTGAGAGCCGGTCAGGTGCAATGTGCGCAATCCCGCGATCAACACCACACTATCACCTGTCACCTGTCGCCATGTTCCCATCAGCCTTGCCCGGCGTTGCCATCATCGCCAAACAGCCCGCTGAGGCGATCGATCTCGCCAGGCGTGATATGAATCGGGTTGCCGGACAGAATCCCGGTGACCTGGCGGAATGGACGTCCGATATGCATGCCGCGATTATCAATCGTAAACTCGCGAATGTCCTTATCGTGCATCGATCCGCGCATCTTCAGCACCGTCAGGCCGCGACGCATCTCGCCGTACATTTCGACATACCGCAACAAGATGATCGAGTCGGTCAGCGTCGAGATATGCGTCTCGGTCACCGACTCGCCACCCATCAGGCTCGGCGTCGTCGCCGTGAACATACCGGCGATCTCCTGATGTTTGATGAACGACGTCAGGCTGATCACAAACTCGCGAAAGCCGCGGATCGTTGACACGCGTTCCAGTGCGGAGAGACTATCAACCGCCACCCGGTTAGGACGGAAGTCGGTAATAATCTTCTTCATTGCGATCAGATGATCTTCCAGCCCGGCAGTCTCCGGATACTCGCACACCACGCGCAGTAACCCGTCGTGCTCCATCTGCTCGAAATCAACACCCCAGCCGGTTGCATTGCGAAACAATTGCTCACGGCTCTCCTCGAACGCGAATAACAGGCAGCGTTCGCCGCGCCTGACCCCGCCGGCCATGAATTCGGTGGTCATCAGCGTCTTTCCGGTGCCGGTGGCCCCGGACACCAGCAAGATCGAGTCGCGAAAGAACCCACCACCGCACATATGGTCCAGTTCTACATTACCTGACGTGACACGAATATCGGATGAGCGTTGCTTCAGTTCGATAGCCGACAGCGGAATCACGACCATGCCTTCACCAGACATGATCGTAAAGGGAAACTCACCCTTCTGATGCGAAGTGCCGCGAAACTTCAGAATCTCGATGGTGCGGCGGCGTTTTTCATCCTCGAGCACATTGCGCAGAATAATGACGTTATCTGCCACAAACTCCTCGACGCCGTAGCGTGCAATATCGCCATATTCCTGGGTGCGTTCGCCGGTCATCACCGCCGTGACACCCATCCGTTTCAGCGCCGACGCGACGCGGAACAACTCACGGCGCACCACCGCGCCGTCGGCAAACTGGGTGAAAATCGCGCCAAGCGAATCCATCGACAACCGTCGCGCGCCGATCCGCCGCACAGCGCTCTCGATACGCGCCAGCAATGCCCCAAGATCATAGCTGCCGGCGAACATCACCTCCTCACCTGGTTGTGGTGAGGCATCAACGAACACCCAGCGCCCTTCCTTCTCCCAGGTCGAAATGTCCCAGCCGAGCGACCCCATGTTGCGCCGGATGTCGGATGGTGGTTCCTCGAAAGTGACGAACACGCCATGTTCATTGTGCTTGCGAATGCCTTCAGCAAGGAACTGAGCCGCAAACACGGTTTTTGCGCTGCCGGCTGTACCGGATACCAGAGTCGTGCGGCCTTCGGGAACACCACCGTTGGCGATCAGATCGAAGCCCCCGATTCCAGTGGCCAGTTTTTCAATCGCGGACTGATGCGGATTATGACTCACTCCTGCGTTCCTCCTGTCCTTGGGATGGGCAGATCCAGCCCTTGCAGCACCTTCAGCGTATCTGACAGATCGCCAATGATGCGTCGAACCGGTAATGGCAGCTCCTTGATCAACGTCGGTGTGGCCAGAATGCGCTCCTGCTCGGCAAGATGCGGCTGTTCCAGCACATCAATCACGAACAGTTGATACTGGCTCCCCAGGCTCTGCTCACAGATTCGCCGCAAGTTCTGTATCGCTCGCTCAGTGCGTGGCGTCTGTCCGGTGACATAGAGCTTCAGGACGAACTTGCTCGTCATCGGATCCCTTTCCACTGCGCACAATCCAATTGCCGGGTCGCCCACGCGGCGACCATCGCACGGCTGTTCTTACCCTCGCCCGAGAGCGTGGCTTCGATAGTAGGATGCCAGGTATCCCATAAGTTCAAGCACGAGCAGTCGTCCCTCCTCCACATACGCTTGCATCCGCGGTACGCTGGTATTCCGCACCTGTTGCCGTATTGCGTGCGTGTGCACGTCAACCACATCGCGCGGGCCGGCATGCAAAAAACCGAGCTGGTGTGCCATTTCACGTAGCATGTCGGACGTATTGACTTCGATCTTGAACGCTCGCCGCTCGAGACACTGGTCAAGAATATTGGCATAGCGCGTTACCAGGTCACGAAACAGCTCCGGCTGCACCTCTCGCAGTGGTGGCGATCCATAGAGCCGGGCCGTTACGGCCGTGCCGGCATCCTGTGAGAGGCGTGCAACGGCCGCGATCTCGCTGGCATTGCGCGCCAGTTGTTCCTGCTGGCGCGCCAGATGCAACTCGGCCAGGAGCCGCTGCCGCTCGATGGCGTAACGCACCGACCGGACCAGTAGCTCATGGTCACTACGCCCTTTGAGCAGATAATCCTGTGCACCGATCTGGACGGCGCGGATGCCCAGGTTTTCGTCATTCAGCATAGTAAGGACAATCACCGGGATGCCTGGCGCCTGCTCCAGTGTACGCTCAAGCGTGTGTAATCCCTGGCTGTCGGGCAACGATAGATCGAGAAGCATGGCGTCGAATGACCGTTGCTTGAGTAAGGCAAGCCCATCGGCCAGGGTATCAACCTGTGTAAGCACAAACTGCCCGGTGCCTGCGTCTGCCAGCGCCTCACTGACCAGGCGAGCGTCGCCCGGATTATCTTCGACCAGCAGCACCTGAAGCGGTGTGCTTCTCTCCATGTTCATACCAGGTCTCCGCCCTCCGGTGGAACGACCCAAGACTGCCGCTCCTGGCTATGGCGCTGCCGGCAGTGTGAAGCAGAACAGCGCTCCGCCATCTGCGGGGCTTTCGACCCAGATCCGCCCCCCATACCGCATGACGACTTTGCGACAGATCGCCAGCCCGATGCCGTTGCCCGGGTAGGCATTTCGATTCTGCGCACGTACAAACATGTCGAAAATACGCTCTGCGTCGCCGGGCGCAACGCCAATCCCATGGTCACGCACCGAAAACAGCCACCTGTCCCCCTCGCGCCGTGCACCAATGTGGATGCGCGGATGGCCGGGGCCGCAAAACTTGATCGCATTACTGATCAGATTACGAAACACCAGGCCAATTTCGACATCGTCACCCAGCACGGTCGGCATCGGGTCGAACGTCACCTCCGCCTGGCTTTCGGTCAACGCCACCTGCAGCACACCGATGGCGCGTGCCAGGACATCGTCGCAATCCACCGGTCGCGGCGGGCGTCCCGGGCGATCCAGCCGGGTGTATGCCAGCAGTTTGTCGATCAGTGCCTGCATGCGCACAGCGCCATCATAGGCGTAGCCGATATACTCGTCGGCCTGGGTATCGAGACGCCCGCCATACCGTCGCCGGAGTAACTCGAGAAAACGAGCCACCATCCGGAGCGGCTCATGCAACTCGTGTGACACCACCGATGCGAACTGCTTGAGTTCGGCATTTGCGCGCGCCAGTTGTGCCGACTGCTCCACCAGCAGCCGCATTGACTGACGCCGCCCCTGTGCGATGCGCCTGCGCCGCCGGAGTCGCTCACGCAGACGCTGGCGTTGCTCGTACAGCCTGGTGGTGTACTCTGCCACATGCTGCGCCGTGATGTCGGTATGAGTCACGACGGCGCCGCCCGTCTGGAGCGACGTCGCCTCCAGCCGAAACCAGCGACCGGCAGAACCGCTCCTGCGCTGATATTCCGTCGCGAAATACGCCATGTCACCGCGCAGGACCGCCTCAATACCCTGCTGCACGTCGCGTGCCCCCGGGTCAGCGATGCCGCGTCCATCACGCCAGATGTCACGATAGCTCGCGCCAACCTCCAGCGTTGCTCGCTCGCCGCTCTGCGTCGCAACGAACCGCCGCCAGGCCTGGTTTGTCATGACAATCGCGCCATTGCGGTCAAGCACTGCTATCTGTGCTGTCAGTACATCAAGCACGTCCTGGCCCGTGATCGTGCCGACCACCGTCGCATCTATGGTGGAGCCGGCGCGCCAGGTTGCCGATCGCTGATCATGATCGGATCGATTGTCATCCATACCGCATATTATACCAACTCCTTCTGGCGATGCTGCGCTTCATGCTATAATACGCGCGCCTGTTGCCGGGTGGTCCGATCGAAGAGCGCCACCCTGTCATCCGTCCGCGATGCATCGCCAGTGCCTGGAACACACAGGATTGCGCCACCATGGAAGAGCAGCCTACGATTCTTGTCATCGATGACGACCTCGCGATGCAGACGGTGCTTGAGATTGCGCTGCGGGATGCCGGGTATCGCGTCGAACTCGCCGGTGATGGCCAGGAAGGCATCCGGAAACTTGCAGCCATCCGGCCCGATCTTGTCATCTGTGACATCATGATGCCGCAGATGGATGGTGTCGAGGCCTTCCAGCAGATGAAAGATCAGCTTCAGGAAGATGGTATTCCAATCTTTATCATGACCGCGCTGAACCGCAAGCCCTGGTTCGCTGACCTGGAAGCCGAGGGAGCGGTGATCATCCAGAAGCCGTTCGATATCGAGCAATTCCTGAGCCTCGTGCAGTCGATGCTCGGCTGATAGCCTGCCAACGTTATCTGACCTCGCCACAGTACAGCCCGATCCCTCGCGTGTCTGCCTCCCCACAGAGGGCCTCTCCGAAAAACGATACGCCTCGTATCACTGCGCGGAGCGCGAGCGATAGCGTGCAGCGAGCGACGTGTGGCTGAAGCAATCTCCTCTCACGCCGGTAGATTGCTTCGCTCGCAATGACATCCAACCATCCGTTATTCGGATAGGCGCTAAAGCACGCTCCGCTCGTGCCACTCGATTGCGTCGTGTCGCGCGCAATGCCATCCAACATCCGTTATTCGCATAGCCGCATAGTACGACGACGCCACGTTTTCTTATCGTAGTCACATCAGCGGATGACAACTTGTCATCTGACCGGACGTGGCTCGACACACCTGCCCGTCGGCTGGCATCGGCGCCGCTTGCCCCCCATAGAGACGCATGAATCAACGCTGGCGCTGGCGGGAACATCTGCCCGCACACTCTGGGCCACCGCCCGCTGCGATAAAAAAACCGTGTCTTTCCCTGGCCGTAAGGCTTACGAAGATGTTATGCGCACCCCATAACATTCTCAAGCTAACGGCGATATATTCACAGACTGGCTTCGTTAATCCGTAAGGAGGCAGGCAGTGACACGCCGCAGCGGATGGATACTTCTCACTCTCGGGTTGCTTCTGGCCGTTGGTGCCGGCGCACTGGTCTATGTTGTGCTCCAGCAGCAGTCCATTGCAGCTGCTGAGCAGGCACGTCGCACGGTACTGGAACAGCAGCCACAGGTCCCGACAATGAAGCTGCCAGTGGCAGCCCGCCCTCTTGCACCTGGCAATGCGATCAGCAGGGACGACATCCTGTTGAAGGATTTTCCGCTCGATATCGTGCCGGTGAATGCGCTCACGGACACGGCACAGATTGAGAACCGCATCCTGGCTCGTGCGGTCGGCCAGGGTGATCCGTTCCAGATGAATATGTTCGTCGGTGAACGCGGTGCGGCATTGAGCCAGGAGATCCCGCAGGGCTACGTCCTGTTCGCGTTTCCGATCATTGACCTCATGGGACAGAGCAGTTTGATTGAAGATGGTGATCGCATCGACCTGTTTCTTACCCTCAGTACACCTCTGGATGAGGCTGCGCCGGTGACCCCCGACCAGCCGACGACACCAACCACCGCTCTGACATTGCAGAACATTCAGGTGCTCAAGGTGCTCCGCTCCGAACCGAAAGAGGGTGAAACCAGGACGCCGCCAACGGCCCTGCTCTGCGCGATGCGCCCTGATGATGCCATCATTCTGAAGCATATCAAAGATACCGGCGGCACAATCGACTTTGCGCTGCGTTCGCCGGCCGATACCGAGCCGTTTACAACCGACCCGCTCAATCTCCCGGAACTGATCGAGCGTTATATGCGCTAGCCAGGCATGCTGTGACACCCGGGCGACAGGTCGTCATCTGGCATGATGCGCCTGTCGCCCCCGCCCGGTGCTGCTGATCGGCAGCAGAGAAAGGATACCTTTTGTGGCGAACAATGCTGCCATTCGAGTTGTGGTCGTAACGGTCCCCGAGCGTCTCGATCAAGAATGGATCAGCCGCCTGGCCGCAGAACCCGAGATTGCCCGTGTCGACCGCGTCGCCGCGACTACCGCCGGCGTCGATCTGATCCAGCAGACACGTCCTGACCTGGTCATCGTTGACCGTGACGCCGATCAGGCGGAGCAGATGGTCCGTCAGGTATTCACCAGTCTGCCGGCGACAATCTGTATCGCGATCATTGCGCGCGTGGATACATCCATCCTGCGCCGGCTCGTGGCAGTCGGCGCGCGTGATGTGCTCGGGCGCCCGCTGCAGTATGCCGAGCTGATCCAGAGCATCCGATCACTGCTCGCAACCGAAACCGACCGCCGGTCGCGTGCGCTGATTGCCTTTGACGGCGATCGCCCCAGGGCGCGTGGGCGCCTCGTCGTCGTCATTTCGCCCAAGGGCGGCTCCGGTACCACCACCATCGCAACCAACCTCGCGGTCGGCCTGCGCCAGGTCAGCGCAAGCCGGGTTCTGCTTGCCGATTGTTGTCTCCAGTTTGGCGATGCCGGTGTGCATCTCAATCTCTGGTCGAAACATACGCTCGTTGACCTGATTGACCATCTCGATGACCTGGATGACGCCATGATCAGCTCGGTCGTGCAACAGCACAGTTCGGGAACCCATGTGCTGCTGGCGCCCAACACCCCTGACGCCGCCGGCGATATTACCGGCGAACAGTTGAGCCGGGTGATTGATGCCTTGCTCGATCGCTTCAGCTATGTCATTGCAGATACCTGGTCGTTCCTCGATGAAGTGACGGCAACACTCGTCAGTCGGGCCGACGACGTGCTCGTGGTGACCACACCCGAGGTTCCCTCGCTCAAAAACGTGAAGCGGTTCCTCGAATTCATCCAGCGCGAGGGACTGGTGCACGGCAAGATCACCCTGGTCATCAATCGTTTCCCAAGTGTGGATGGCATTGCGCTTGACGATGTCAAACAACATCTGCGCCATCCGATCGGCGCAAACATCCCGAGCGAAGGCCGGCTGGTTACGCATAGTGTGAACCGTGGCATTCCAGTCGTCCTCACCCATCCGGAAAGCTGGGTCGGGCAGAGCCTGTTGAAACTGGCGGCTCACGTGGCAGGCGAGCAGGTCGCGACGCTGACGCTTGCCCCGGCAAGGCCCCGCTCGAAAGGACTGGCTGCACTTATTGAGCGACGCGGTCTGTTTGGTTTCGCGCGGCGCGAGTCGTAGGATCGATCGTCAGTTCGCAAAGGGTAGACAACAATGAACAGATTTCGTTTTTCGCGCAGCGGCGCAACCGGTGGGAACCAGGCGCCGCAATCGTCGCCGTTCGGTGAACCGCAGAAGCCGGCCGAGCCGCTGCGACCGGCTGCGCCGCGCTCAGCGACCGCGCTTGCATCGGACGACATCAATCGCGATGAGCGTGATCTGATCGAAGCTGTGCAGGCGCAGCTCATTAACGAAACTGATACTATCAGCCGTCGCGAACCTGAATACTATGCGCACCGTATCGCTGATCTCGTTACGGAACAGATCGAAAAGAGCGGGCGCGTCATTCCGGAACGTGAACGGCAACGCCTTATTCGCCTGGCTCAGTCGGAACTGCTCGGTCTTGGCCCGCTTGAGGCCCTTCTGGCCGACGACACGGTCAGTGAGATTATGGTCAATGGCCCCTACCAGATATGGGTCGAGCGCGACGGCAAGTTGCACGAGAGCGATGCTCGTTTCTCTGATGAGGATCATGTACGTCGCATTATTGACCGGATTATTTCGCCACTTGGGCGCCGCTGCGATGAAACGACTCCCATGGTCGACGCGCGCCTGCCGGATGGTTCACGCGTCAACGCCGTTATTCCACCGCTGGCGCTGAATGGTAGCACGATCACTATTCGCAAGTTCTCGCGTGTGCCGCTCAAAGCCTCCGATCTTGTCACACGCGGGACGGCATCAACCGAACTGATGGAATTGCTGCGAGCATGTGTGCTCGGGCGACTCAATTGCATCATCTCCGGCGGTACCGGTACCGGCAAGACGACGATGCTGAACGTCCTTTCATCATTCATTCCGGATGACGAACGCATCATCACCATCGAGAACGCCGCCGAGCTGCAACTCCAGCAACGGCACGTCGTGACGCTCGAGTCCCGACCGGCCAACATCGAGGGGCGTGGCGAGGTGTCATTGCGCGACCTGGTGGTCAACTCGCTGCGTATGCGCCCTGACCGTATCGTCGTAGGTGAATGCCGCGCCGGTGAGGCGCTCGATATGCTGCAGGCGATGAATACCGGTCACGATGGCTCGATGACCACACTGCATGCCAACTCCCCGCGCGATGCGCTGCGACGTATGGAAACCATGGTGATGATGGCTGGTATGGATCTTCCATTGCGCGCCATCCGCGAACAGATTGCCTCCGCCATTGACGTGATCATCCAGCTTGAACGCCTGCAGGATGGATCACGCAAAATTGTCCAGGTGTGTGAAGTGACCGGCATGGAAAACGACGTCGTGTCCCTCTCCGATCTGTTTGTCTTCCAGACCCAGGGGGTCCGCGAAGGCAGAGTCATTGGCCGGATCGTGCCGACCGGCATTCGCCCGCGCTTCCTGGAGAAGCTACAGCAGATGAATATCACGCTCTCACCGCAGGTCTTTGGCAACGCCATTCCGGGTCTACGTTAGGTGTACCGATAGAGCAAGCACGACGAGGAACGCGCAGATGTCTCTTGATCTCCTTCTCCCGATCGTTGCCGCGCTTGTGGCCGGTATGGCGGTGCTGGTGCTGGTGTTTGCCGTGCGTAGCATCGTGGCGCGTGATACAAGCGTTGACAGCCGCATGAGCACGTACCTGGGCGGTGGCAACGTCGGGCGCAGCATCACCCTGGCCGATCAACAGATCGCTGAACGGTTGAATGAGACCATCAGCCGGCAGAGTTTTGCCACTCGCATTGAGCGTGACCTGGCCGCCGCCAGTGTGCCGTTGACCGTGCCTGAGTATATCTTGATGCGCGTGGCTGTACCCCTTATTCTCACGGCGCTTGCGCTGTTGATCTGGCGAGAGGTGCTGGTGGTGCCGGCGGCATTGATCGTCGGCTACATTGCCCCATCGTTCTGGATGCGCTACCGGCGTCAGCGCCGCAACCAGGAGTTCGGCGATCAACTTCCCGAAACACTCGACCTGATCACCGCATCCATGCGTGGCGGGTTCAGCCTGGTGCAGTCGCTGGCGAATGTCGCAAGCGATACTCAGGAACCAACTCGTACCGAGTTGCGCCGTGTGTTCCAGGAGGTGCAACTCGGGTTGAGCGTCACGCAGGCGCTTGACAACCTGGTGCAACGTATGGAAAGCGCCGATCTCGATCTGGTGGTGACGGCCATCAAGATCCATGCCCGTGTGGGTGGGAACCTGGGCCAGATCCTCGAAAACATCAGCACGACGATGCGAGAACGCGCCAAACTGCGCCGCGAAGTGCGCGTCATTACCTCTATGCAACGCATTTCGAGCTACGTCATCGGCATCCTGCCATTCGCGCTCGCACTGATCATTTTCACGATCAATCCTGCCTACATGATGCGGTTGTTCGAGCCGGGATTGCTGCTCTGCATTCCGATTGGTGCCTTTATTTCCTCGGTTGCCGGTTTTATCGTCATCCAGCGAATCGTCGATGTGAGGATCTAATGCTTATCCTGCCAGGCATCGTCACAGCGTTCGCCATCATGCTCGTCTTCGCCGGGCTCGCGGTAACGCGTCGCGACGCCACCGTCGGCGAGCGGCTCGATGCGTATCTCAGCCCTGAAGTGGAGAAGCCGGTTGTTGCACAATCGGTTGAGGCGACCAGGCCCTTCTCTGAGCGCGTGATCGTACCGCTGCTCAAACAGGCAGCACGCGCCTTCTCCTGGCTTCTGCCGCAGAACCGGTATGAGGCGTTGCGTCTCCGTCTGGCGATGGCAGGCAATCCGTGGAACATGAGTGCCGCGGATTTCATCGGTGCCAAGGGTATCACCTTCATCCTGGTAACCGTGATTGTAGCCGCGATTGGCTGGTATGGCGGCGGCGAACCGACGTTCTTCAACCTCGTGTTGCTTGGCAGTATCGCCATCTGCGCCTTCTTTATCCCAGATATCTGGCTGTCGCGCAGGATCAGTCTGCGGCAGGTTGAGCTTATCAACTCATTGCCTGACGCGCTCGACTTGCTGGCCATCGCCAGCGCGGCCGGGCTCAGTTTTGAGAATGCAATGCAGGAGATTACCACCAAGTGGACGAATGAGCTGGCGCGAGAGTTTGCCCGTGTGCTGCGCGATATCTCGATGGGTGTGTCGCGTCGCCAGGCGCTGACCGATATGGCCGAGCGGACCGGTGTTTCCGATATCGCGAGTTTTGTGTCGGCAATCAAACAGGCGGAAGCGCTTGGTATCAGCATTGGCCGGGTGCTGACCGTACAGGCAGAGGAGATGCGCACACGGCGGCGGCAGCGAGCACAGGAGCGTGCCAACCAGGCGCCGGTCAAGATGATGTTTCCGCTGGTGTTCCTGATCTTCCCGGCGATTTTCGCCGTCTTGCTGGGGCCTGCGGTACCGGAGTTGTTGGAAGCCTTTGGCGGACTCTAAAAACCTCCACATGTATCTTCCGGGCAGGTTGATCACTACCCATCAACGGTTTCACTCAACCTTCCCGGAAAATGTTCAGGGTTTGATGTAGCGGCTGAAGTAACCATGAATACTGAACGAAACGCGGAAACTGAACGCCTGTACAACCAGGGCATCGCGTACATGCGCGAGGGCCAGTGGGAACAGGCTGTTGAGGTTCTGAGCCGGCTGCGTGCAATGTCGCACGCATACCCGGACGTTGACGCGCTGATCGCCGATGCGCAGTTAAAAAGCGAGATCGATCTCCTGGGAATGCCTGCTGCAACGCCGCCGCCGCGAAGACGGCCTGCACGCGCGACCCTCTGGGCCGGTCTGGCTGTGATTGCGCTGCTCGGCACGGCTCTTGCCGCCGTTCTCGTGCTGCGCCCCGCCTCGACTGACACAACGGTCGCTGCACAGCAGAGTTTCATCAATCTGACGCTGCCGACCATTGCGCCGACCAGTACGCCGCCTCCGACGCCGCTGCCAACCCTGACGCCGCTCCCACCGGCGACACCGGTAGTGACACCTTCACCACCCCCGCCAATCCCGGGATCGATCGGGGTTCGGGTGGCGAATGGTCAACGGCTTACACGTACGACCAGCAACCTGGCACTGATTCTCGATGCTTCGGGGAGTATGCTGGGGCGCATCGACGGCCAGCCGAAGACCGATATCGCCCGGCAAGCGCTGACGGCTCTCGTGCAACGCCTTCCCGAAGGAACGAACGTCGCACTTCGCGCCTATGGTCACCGTCGCTCCGACGACTGCAGCGACTCGCAGCTTCTCCAGGAGTTGAGCCCGCTCCAACGCGATGTGTTGATTGCGCAGATCAATGCGGTTCGACCGGTAAATGGCGGCCGTACGCCAATTGCCGTGTCGCTGGAAGCAACGGCGGCTGAACTTGCCGGGGTCAGTGATGACGTCCTGGTGGTGCTGGTCAGCGATGGCGATGAGACATGCGATGGCGACCCGGTTGCGGCAGCAGCAGCCATCCATGCCGCGAACCCACGCTTTCGGGTGAGTGTCATCGGGTTCGACATTGAAGAACGGGAATGGCGCCAGCGTCTCGAGGCAATTGCCGCGGCTGGCGGAGGGACATACTTTAATGCTGCCGATGCAACACAGCTTGCCGACGCGCTCGAGCAGGCAGTGGCGCTCACCTACCGGGTATTCGACATGCAGGGCGTAGAAATGTACCAGGGTCAGATCGGCAGCACAACCCTTCTCCCGGCAGGAGTCTACCGTGTAGATATTGGCGGCGATGCCCAGCTGACCGTAGATGCCGTGCATGTTGGCGGAGGGTTGCCGACATTTATCGAATTGCGCGAAGAGAGCGGCCAGTTGCGTGCCAGCGTCGTCACGGATGATCGCGTTGCCCCATAGCGCCTGTTTGCGCCGGGAATACGACCAGGAGTGGTACGTTACCGTTCAGCGGAGTGAGCGGTATCCAACTGACTGATGGATTGGCAAGTCTTGAGCGAGGACCACATGCCCTTGCCCACAACAACCGGACGACGACGCGCGCAGAGCGTGGTTGAGTTCTCCATTATTTTGCCGCTCTTGCTGCTGCTGATTCTGGGCGTGATCGAGCTCGGGTACATGGTGTTCGTTTACGTTCAGTTGCAGAATGCCGCTCGTGAAGGTGCACGGAGCGCAGCAGTGCGCCCCTGCCCCAGCCAGGCCGATATTGACAGGATCATTGCTGATACTCGTAGTCGCATGCCGGTATTCGTCGACACCAGCGTCATCACGCCGAATATCAGCTGGAGCACCGATGCCAACGGCAACCTGCGCTGGCGTTACACCGATCCGGTGACCGTCTCGTTGCAGTATGAACTGCGCCCGTTTGACCCGATTGTCGGTGCATTCATCCCGCAGATTGATGTTGACGCCGTCGCTGCGCGTTCAATCACGACCGACTGCGACATTGCCTCAGTGGTCCAGGCGACGCCGACGCCGTCGAATACGCCGACCAATACGCCAACGCCGACGGAAACCGCGACACCGACGGAAACCGCAACACCGACAGAAACGCCAACGCCGTCGAACACACCAACACGCACCAATACGCCGACGCCGTCGAACACACCGACGCCGTCGAACACACCGACGAACACGCCGACGCCGTCGAACACACCGACGCCGTCGAACACGCCGACGCGGACGAACACGCCGACGCGGACGAACACGCCGACGCCGTCAAACACGCCGACGCGGACGAATACCCGTACACCGACCAATACGCGCACGCCGACACGCACGCCGTCCATAACGCGTACGCCATCTATAACGCCGACGCCGTCGAACACGCCGACGCGGACGAACACACCGACGCGGACGAACACACCGACACCGTCGAACACGCCGACGCGGACGAATACGCCGACGCGGACGAATACACCGACACCGTCGCCAACAACAACTACGACACCAACTTTTACGCCGACGCCGACGCCACGCCCGATTTCCTACTCAGTGTATGGTTACAAGAAGATCGACTCGAACGCACCGGCAGGGGAGTTAGCGGATCTACGCATAATTATCGTCGTGCGCGATGACCTGGGCAATCTTGTTCCGGGAGTAGGCTTCGGAATCATGATCAGCGGTGCGGCGCCAGAAACGACGCTCAACGGCACCAGCGATGCCAACGGACAGATCACGATCTGCCTGAATGATGTGTATCGTGCACGTGACAACCTGGACATCATAACCGATGTGACCAGCGCGCAATACCCGGATCCGAATCTGGATGGTCGCAGAACAACGGTGAGCGCCGGGCAAGTAACCTGCAACTAAACATGAAAAAGATCAACGCTCCAGCACAATCGCTTGTCGAATTTGCGATTATCGCCCCGCTTCTGATCGTGATGTTGCTCGGGACGGTCGATTTCGCGCTGGCGTTCGGCAATCAGATGGCAATTCGCAGCGCAGTGGCCGAGGGTGGCTATTTCATCGCGCAACATCCCGGCAACCAGGCCGGCGCCGAGCGCCAGGTCCGTGAGCTGTTGCGCGATCTGCCTGGCGCAACTGAAACTGGCCGGCTCAATGTCTCGTTTGTTTCAACAGGGTGCGTCTCTGGTCGTCAGGATACCACTGTTGCCGTCTCGTACCGCCACGACTTCTGGTTCACTGCGGTCTTGCCTGCGGCGCAGGTACTCCTGCAGAGCGAAACGACCGTACCACAATTTGGGAGTTGCTCGTGAGACAGAAACGATGGACGCATCGCCGGCCAGGACAGGCCATTCCTATTCTGGCGCTCACGCTGCTGGTGCTGCTTGCGTTCTCCGCACTGGCGATTGATGGTGCGCTGGCGTTTGCCTGGCGGCGCAATGTAATGAATGGCGCCGATGGCGCCGCGATGATTGCCACCCGCGCACTGGTGGTCGATCGTGGCAGTATTACCGGTGCGGCGATCACGGATGCGGTGCGGACCTATTTGCAGGCGCAACTTGGCACGGCAAACCCGGATTTCACCCTGACCTATGTCAATGGTGCCGGCCAGACGATGGGCGTGGTAGGTACCGGTGCGGCGCCGCCAAACGCACGTGGCATCAATGTCGTGGTGCGCCATACCTTCGACACCTATCTCATGGGTATTCTCGGCCAGTCAACGCTCACCGTGACCGGCCTGTCGGCGGCACGCTTCGGCAATGGCGGCATCCTGATCGGGGAGAGTGTTGCACCCTTCGGATTGCTTCCCGAAGCCGCAGCATTCATTCGGCGCAATCCGAGCGATGCGTTGATTGATGTAAGCGATCAGATACGAGTGCGTAACCAGCAGATACGAACAGATTTCGACAATGGACTATATCCCTGGCTCACAACATATGAGGATCATCCCAACTGGGTGGACCCGGACACATTTGCAGAACGTCGTCTGGTACGTGCCGTGGCGCTCCGCATGGGCTCAACCGCAGCGCCAACCCTCGGCAGCGGCGCGAGTTGCCCGGCAACGCCGGCCAGCACCCTGAAATCGTGGTGGTGCCTGGGCGCGCACCAGCGGGTCAATACGCGCATTGCCGGCTTTGGCGATCAGACGGCCCTGGATATGGACCTGGTGGGAGTTGCTCCTGCACATAGCTCGCTCAATGCAACGCTGTTAAGCGGCGGTTTCTTTGCAAGCCGCCTGAACCAGGTGATGATTGTGCCGGTCCTGGCGGAAGCCGTGGACTCGAGCCAGTGGTCTGGCGCGAACCCGGCCTATGTGATCGAGTACTTTATGGCGGTACGCTTACGGAGCGTGGACACGACAGACGGCACCATTCGCGTGGAGTATCTGCCGCGCTATCTTACCAATGGCGGATTGATGGGCAGCAACAACAACGCCGAGCGTGGCGACCCGTGCGAGGTGTGTGTGATCAATCTGGTGCGCGAGTGAAGCCATCCGCTTCTCAAGCGCCTATCCGAAATACGCTACGCCGCCTGTCATTGCCAGGTCACTGGTATTACGCGTCGCGACCCACGTTCCAGCGCAGATACGCCTCAACGAATGCATCAATATCGCCGTCGAGCACAGCCTGAACGTCGCTGGTCTCGTAATCGGTGCGGTGATCCTTCACAAGCGTATAGGGATGCAGATAATAGGTTCGCATCTGGCTGCCGAAATCGGCCTGGCGATACTCCCCGCGCAGGCGGGCGCGCTCCTCGCGCTTGCGCTGCAATTCACGCTCGAGCAGGCGTCCACGCAGCACGCGCATGGCCGTCTCGCGGTTCTGCAACTGTGATCGTTCGTTCTGGCAGGTCACCACGATCTGCTCCGGTGTTCCCGGCCTGTACGTGATGCGCACCGCCGAGTCGGTGGTATTGACACCCTGACCGCCGTGACCGGAGGCACGAAAGACATCCACGCGGATGTCTTCGGGGCGAATGACGACTTCGGGTGCGTCATCGACTTCGGGGAGGACCTCGACCATAGCGAACGACGTCTGGCGCGTATTGCCGGCATTGAACGGCGAAAGGCGGATCAGGCGGTGAACGCCGGCTTCGGTTTTTGCGCTGCCGTAAGCATACGGGCCACGCAACTCGATCGTCGCGCTTTTGATGCCTGCTTCTTCCCCCTCACTCTCGTCCACCAGCGACACCTGGAAGCCGCGCCGCTCACCCCAGCGGGTATACATGCGCAACAGCATCGCAGCCCAGTCCTGCGCGTCGGTGCCGCCCATGCCGGCCTTGATCGAAAGGAAGGCATCACGGTCGTCGTAGGGGCCACTGAGCAGCACCTCAATTTCGAGCGCCTCAACTCCGGCGCTGGCGTGGTCGAGTTCAGCGGCGATATCGGCCTGCAACGAGTCATCACCCTCGGTGGCTGCAAGTTCCACCAGATCGGCAATGGTAGCCAGTTGCTTATCGAGCGTCGCCACGCGCTCCACTTCTTCTTTCAGGCGGGTCAGGCGTTGCAGGATCGCCTGCGCTTCCTGCGGGTTGCTCCAGAGGTCAGGGTCTGCGGAGCGTTCTTCGAGCACAGCGACCTGCTGTTGTTTTTCCGGGAGGTCAAAGCCGCCCCCGGACGCTCTCAAAGCGCGCCCGCAGGGCCTCCAGATCGATAGTTGTCACACACAGCTCCTTATCGCATTCGTTCCAGGATAGGCGCGCCGGTGACCCGTTCCACAATATCCGGCAGGGCGACGGCGACATCTTGACGGATAACCACGTCGGCGCGCTCATCGAGGTGCGTTTCAGTCGTATTAATGATAATCAGCTTTGTCTTGCGGCGCAAGCCGAGCACCGGCAATTCATTGACAGGAAAGACCTCGAGCGATGTCCCGGCCACAATCATCACGTCCGTGGTTTCGACGGCATGGCACGCCAGCCAGTAGAGGCCGCGCGGTAGCATCTCGTCGAAGAGAACTACATCGGGTTTGAGCAGATGGCCGCAACTACAGCGTGGTGGCTCACCGCGGCGCAGGCGGGACAACAACGCCCGGGTTGGCACCTGGCGCTCACAATTCGGGCATGTTGCGCTGCGCAGGTGACCGTGCAGTTCATAGACTTCGCTTGACCCGGCACGCTGGTGCAACCCGTCAAAGTTTTGTGTAATGATCGCCTTCAGGATCTTCCGGCGTTCGAGCGCTGCCAGTGCATAGTGCGCCGCATTCGGCCCGGCGGCGAGCACTGCCTCAAGCAATGGACGGAACCAGGCATAGAATGCGTGCGGGTTCGTGAGGAAACTGCGGAGCGAAGCGACCTCGGTGGGATCAACGCGTTTCCACGCACCCTCAGGGCCGCGAAAATCGGGGATACCGGACGGTGTACTGATACCTGCGCCGGTAAGCGCAACCGCATTGCGGGCCTGGCGTAGTATCTCAGCGGCTTGCTCAATCTCAGCACGACTCATACTTCGCCTGCTCCGCTTTTACCAGACTGCACAACCTCTCCGCAGCCGAGCATCAGCCGCGCTTGCCCGCGTAAAGCGCCATGGTACCATGTTGGAAACCCGGCTTCTGGTGGCTCCATGGTACCACATTTTCGCAACATGTGAAGGCTATGTGACCGCTCACAATGACTGCAATGAATGGGTAGATACACAGCATTGCTCAGGCACAGCGTCGTCAGGTTCGAGGTGTTTTGATGTGTTCATCTGCGCCGGAGATGATAGGAGCGCTCGATGGGCCGGCTGATCTGCGAGCGTTATTGCTGCGGTTTGGCTGGCCCATTGTGGCGGATGCGCCTGTGGTGGCGACAATGGCAAAGGGCGGGCGGAAGGTGCTTCTGCACCCCCTTGTTGTGCCGGATGGCCGCTGCCCCATCGGCGTTGTGCTCCTGGAGAGCGACGGTGAACTGAACGCGAGCCTGGCCCATGATCTCGTGCGTACACTCGACGATGTACTCGCATTGCAGAGCGGCGGCACTCCCTGGCAACCACACGATCTGGTCGTGTTTTGTACGGCCGGATGGCGCGCGTTTCAGATCATGCACGTGACGGGGGGGCAGCCGCGTGTGGGTGCGATTGCATCCTTTGGCTGGAGCGGCCCGGATGACCCGCTGCGGGAACCTCTTTGCCGCCACCACCTGGCCCGGCTGAAGATCACCCCGGGTGCTATGCGCCAGCCGGCACGCTGGCGCGCCGCCTGTCGTGAGGCGTTCGATTCGCAAGGACTGGCCGCCGCCTGCGCTGCAGCGCTCAGGCGCGTGCTGGACGCTGCGGAACAGGGAGCGCGTGGCGTCCCGGACGAGGTGCGCCGCTCGGTCGCCGAGGCACTGGTTGTACGTCTGTTACTGTTACGGTTCGCCGCTGCTGCTGGCCGTCTGCCCGAAGAAGCCGTTGACCTGGCCGGTGCTCTACGACGGCACGGGGCGCACCTCTGGCGCGACTGGCTGGTTCCGTTGTGTGCATTGCTGGTGGACACCCCATCTGCTGGCATGCAGCCGCGTATGGGGCTGCGTGGTGTAGGTACCGTTCCGGGCGCGCTGGATGTCCAGGTGAGCGAGATCGCAGTCGAGGTGTTCGAGGAATGGCTCAATGGACTGCCAGGCCGCTGGCCGGCGGCGCTGCCGGCGTTGCCGCCGGGTGATCAGGCAGTGGCATTTACGCCGGATCTGCTGGGTGATGCGTACGAATTGCTCGTCCTCGAGCGCAAAGCACGAGGTGTGTACTATACGCACACACCGGATGTGAGCCTCATGTGCGCCGAGAGCCTGCGCGCCTACCTGGAACGATGTTGCCCGGATGTTGCGGCCACACAGATCATCCGGCTGGTTCATACGCCTGTGGCCGAAGCGAGTGAATGGCGGCGCGACGGCACCGCTCAGGCGCTCACTGCCGCATTGCGCGACGTTACCATCTACGATCCGGCGCTCGGTGCCGGCGCGTTTGTTGTAGCAATGTTGCGATTGCTGGGAACGGTCCACGAACGGCTCGGGAATGCTGATAGCGCGGCGTTTCGGCGTTCGGCGGTTGCGCACCAGCTTTACGGCTGTGATATCGACCACTTCGCAGTGCAGGTTGCGCGGTTGCGGGTATGGTGCGAATTGCTGGCGACGGATGCTGCACCAGCGCCATTGCCATGCCTGGAGCGGCAGTTGTTCACCGGAGATGCGCTCGTTCCGCGCGCCGGGCACGACATCGCAGGCACATTGGTGTCGCCGCACGATGATTGCTGGCTGCACCGCGATAACCGTCCGCAGAGACAGCCGATCGCACCTGAGCAACCAGGATTCGACATCGTCATCGGCAACCCGCCGTACCTGCGCCAGGAGCGACTGGCCGGCGCTTCGGGCATTGACAAGCAGGAACTCCGGCGAATGTATCGCCACCTGACAGGTGTGGAGATTGCCGGACAGGCCGATCTGTATGTTTATTTCTTCCTGCGTGGCCTGTTACTGGCACGCGAGCACGGGCTCATCTGCTATGTCACTCCGAATAGCTGGCTGGATGCATCGTATGGCGCAGGGCTTCGCAGCACGCTGGTAGAGCACGGTACGCTGCGCACCGTCATCGAGAGCCGGGCTGCCTGTTGGTTTGCACAGGCGGAGATTAACACGGTTATCACGCTGTTTGAACGTGGCCGCGGGCCGGACAGTGATCATATGTTTGTCGCCTGTGCCCATCCGCTTGTTGAGTATGATCGCGTGGCGCTGGCGCAATGGATCGCCCGCGGGGAGTCGTCAGCCAGTCTGCGGGTAACGCGGGTTGCGCCCGGGCGCCTGCGGCGCGACGGGCAACCGTGGGGTGGCATGCTGTTGCGCGCACCGGATGTGTACCGGCGCGTGATCGATGGCGCACAGGCGCGCCTGGCGCCACTGAGCAGCATGGCGCAGATCTGGCGTGGTGTCACAACCGGCGCCAACGAGTTCTTTTTCCTGTACGCCGATGGACCGGGTGATGGCGAGATGGTCCAGTGTTATACCGTGGATGGAACCGAGGCGTGTATTGAGCGCCGCTATCTGTGGCCCGCGGTGCTCAATACACGGGAGTGCGAGTGGCATGTCATGACGCCGGACCGTGCGGCGTGGCGCCTGTTCGCCTGCGACGACGCGCGCGCGGCGCTGGCGGGCACAGGTGCGTTGCGCTACATTGAGTGGGGGGAGGAACGAGGGTACCAGCGCCGGGCGACATGTGCGCCGCGCGCGCGCTGGTGGAGCGTTCGCGCGCGCCATCATACCCCGATCTGGTGGCCAATCGCCCACCACGACCGCGATCTGGTGCTGCTCAACGACGGTGTCACACCGAGCGACAACTTCTTTGCAGTGATGCCGCGTGAGGGTGTGCCGCCGTTGTTGCTGCTGGGCCTCCTGCTCTCGTCGTGGGTCACGTTGCAGCGCGAGATCGTCGGGCGGGTCGGGTTTGGTGGCGGCTTGCTGAAGACCCAGGGGCCGGATGTCCGGCGACTGGCGTTGCCGTTCCCTGCGGCGCTGGCGCCGGGGATCGCTGCCGCAATAAGCGAGGCAACGCAGGCGTTGCTACCGCTGGCGCCGTTGCGCATTCAATCAGCGTGGGATTGCGCGCCGCGCCGGGCGCTCGACGAGGCGGTTGCAGCAGCACTGGGCATGCCGGGTGAAGCCGCTGCGATTGCCGAGGCGGCGGCGGCGCTGGTTGGCGAACGGGTGCGGCGAAAGGAATAACGTATCCTCGCTCAATGTTGCGATTGCGGCGCTGGTTGTGTTGTACGAAATTGGCCGGCAGTGACGTAACCTTTTGGCGCCCGGCGCATTCAAAGAGTGAAGCGCTCATCCATCCTGCACAATACGGAAAGGAACACAACAATGTTTACCCAGAATGAAGGTACACTTGATCGCGGCATTCGCGCGGTGGTTGGCATTGTTCTGCTGGTCGCCACGTTTATGGGTCTGAGTGGCCTGTGGCAGATTATCGCCGGCGTTGTGGCGGTTGTCTTACTGGCGACGGCAATCTTCGGTGTCTGCCCGCTCTACTCTGTGCTGGGCATCAACACCTGCCCGGTGAAGCCCGCCACCCGTCGCTAAAAGGCAGGGTACACGTGTGCCGGCGGCGCATAGCGCGCCATGGTGAGCGGTACGGGCGGCTTGTGAGCCGCTCGTGCCGCTTTTCTAAACGCAATACCTTTCAAATAAGGCGTTCTGCACCGCACCGCCCCCCACCCAACCTCCCCCCGCTGGGGGGAGGAGTCGGACTCCCTCCCCCGGTGGGGGAGGGCCGGGGTGGGGATGATGGGCGTATGTGAAAGGTATTTCTTCTAAACGTACACAGAACTCATGGGAATGGCGGGCGTGCCGGGAACGCGATGGTACGTTGCTGCGGTGCTACTGCGCCACACGCGCGCCGACGATGAGGGCGCCGGCGCGTAGAGTCGCGGCATATCGCCCGGGAGGCAGTTGTTCCAGCGGGTCGCCTTTCGGGACAATGCAGCCCGGCAGGCCAATGTCGGTGCTGAGACGCAACCCTCCCGCGCCTCTGGCCGCAACAATCCAGATTTCCGTTCCAACGCGCTGGATGGTGATACGCTCAGGGCTACCAAGCTCAAACCAGATGGGCTTGCCAAGCAAGAGGCGGATCCGTCGCGTGCCGGTCTGCGGGTCTGATTCGTGGCGGATGCGAACATACATGCCGGCGCTGCGTTCACGTGTCTCAGGCGCGGCCTGGCCAGCCGGCGGTGCGCTCGCTCCTGTGGCACGCTGTTCGGCGTGGAGTGCCATGCGCTCCTGCTGTTCGGCAAGCGCGCGCAGTTCGGCGGCGATCTGGCGACGCCGCTCTGGCGCAGGGCGTGATCCGAGCGCCTCAACGACGGCCCGCCGCAGCGTATCGTAGCTATCGCTGCTCATACATGCTTGCCTTCAGGCGCGGAACCCTCCCCGCTTCCGCACTTCCTCCAGCGGAATGCCGCGGTGAAGGCCGAGTGAACGGGCGCACGCGACGACTTCTGTATACTCGTCCGGCGTGATCGGCCGCGCGATGGCCGGGTAGTCGTGGGCCTGGTACGCCGGGTAATACTGATCCATCAGGTTGACCCACGAGTCACGCGAGATCTCCTCGGCAATAAAACGTAGCGCCTTCTGCGAGCCGGCGAGCCCGCCAGGCAACACCAGATGTCGGATCAGCAACCCGCGCACCGCCAGGCCATCGGCAATCTGCAGATCGCCGACCTGACGGTGCATTTCGCGAATGGCGGCGCGCGCCACCTCCCAGTAGTGCGGTATGCCCGAATAGTACTGGCCGACCAGCGAGTCGCTGTATTTGACATCCGGCATGTAAATGTCCACGACGCCGTCCAGCAGGCGGAGTGCCGCAACTGAGTCATAGCCGGATGTATTGTACACAATCGGGATGCGCAATCCCTGGGGAACGGCATGTTCCAGGGCTTCGAGGATCTGCGCAATCACGTGCGTGGGTGTGACCAGGTTGAGATTGTGGCAGCCCGCCTGCTGGATGTAGAGGAAGATGCCTGCCAGTTGCTCCGCAGTTACGGGCCGGCCACTCGACAACTGGCTGATGTCATAATTCTGGCAATAGACGCAGTGCAGGTTGCAGCCGCTGAAAAAGACCGTCCCTGATCCACGCCAGCCTCGCAGGACATCCTCCTCACCCAGGTGCGGCCCGTACGAGGCGACCCACGCGTAGCGGCCGCTACGGCATTCGCCCGCTTCGTCATTGAGCCGGTTGGCGCGGCACACACGCGGGCAGAGGGTACAGGCCGCCAGCCGTTCGCGCGCCGTCGCAGCGCGCTGCTGGAGAACGCCCCGTTGGTACAGTGCCAGATACATCGGATGCGTCATACCACTTCTCCTGCCTGCTATGTCTATCATACATCAGGTTAGCACGTGAGCGGTAGAGCGACGATCTGAAGTGATATCATCTCGATGGTGAAGGCTGCGTGTAGTCACGTTCTTGACGCTCACCTGGCAATCTTCTATCATACAGCGTTACAAGAGCATGCGGCGAGGAGGCGGGATGCGTATCGCGATCACCGGTGCGGCAGGGCAACTTGGGCAGGCGTTGTACCGTATGCTGGCGGCCGGCCACGAACTTGTACCACTGGGCCATGACAATCTGGAACTTGAACAACCTGGCTGCGTGCAAACGCTGGTGGCGACCGGTGCGCAACTGGTGATCCACCCGGCGGCGTATACCAACGTTGATGGCTGTGCGCGTGACCCGGATCGCGCCTACCGCGTCAATGGCCTTGGTACACGCTATGTTGCGCTGGCATGCCAGTTGCTCGATGCACCGCTGGTGTATGTGAGCACCAATGAAGTCTTTGATGGCGCAGCAGATTCGCCGTACCTGGAGTACGATCGCGCGGCGCCTATCAATCCGTATGGGCGATCGAAATGGGCCGGCGAGCAAGCAGTGCGCGAGTTGCTACATCGCTTCTATATTGTGCGCGTGGCATGGCTGTTTGGCGGCGCACGCAACTTTGTGCGCACGGTGCTGCGTCTTGCAGGCGAACGCACCCAGATTGCCATGGTCGCCGACGAGATTGGCAGCCCTACCTATGCGCCAGATGCGGCGGCGGCGATTGCGCGTTTGATTGAGACGCCGTATTACGGCACATATCATCTGGTGAACGAAGGGGTCTGCTCGCGCTATGATCTGGCCTCAGCGACATTGCGCCTGGCAGGGCGCACCGATGTTGCACTGCAACGAATGGCGCTGGCGGACTATCAGCGCGCCAGCGCCGTGCCGCCCTACACGCCGTTGCGTAACCTGGCCGCTGCTGACCTGGGGATTCGGCTGCGGCCCTGGGAAGAAGCGCTGGCGGAGTATCTACGAGAGATCAGCTCCGTGCACTGAGGTCAATACGTTTCATCTATGCCCGTCATCCCTACCCCAGCCCTCCCCCCAGTGAGGGGAGGTTGGGTGGGGGCGGTGCGGTGCCTAAAGCCTTATGTGACACGACGTACGCGGTGGCGTACCAGCAGGGTGGACTGGAGGGCGAGCCGCCCTCCAGGGTCAATCATCCGCCAGCGGGAAGGCGGTCGTAACGCGGAAACGAACGTTGTCCCGCCGGCGGATGGGCACTGGCATTTGCCTGGCTGGTCGATTGCGCGCGAAGCGACGCAATCGAGCGGCGTGAGCGGAGATTGCTTCAGCCAGGCGTCGCTCGCTGCAAGCTGTCGCTCACGCTCCGCGCAATGACAACAGGCGTAGCGTTTTTCGGCCAGCTACCGGGGTTCGGCCAGGCGCCATACGATCACAATGGCGTGTTGTGGGGTTGTTGCGATGATTGACATTATCATTCCCAACTATAATGGCGCGGCGCTGTTGCCGACCTGCCTTGACGCAGTGCGGGCGCAAACCCGGCGCGACTTCTGCGTTGTTGTCGTAGACGACGGTAGCACGGACGAATCAACGACGTTGCTGGCACGGCGTTACCCCGAGGTGCAGGTGATCGCGCTACCACACAACCGCGGGTTGGCGGCGGCGGTCAATGCCGGCATTGAGGCGACCGGCGGCGAGTATGTGGTGCTGTTGAACAATGATACCGAGGTGCATCCGCGCTGGCTCGATTACCTGATCGGTACGCTGGAACGATACCCGGCATATGCCTTTGCCGCCAGCAAGATGTTACTCTTTGATCGGCGCGACTATCTGCACTCTGCCGGTGATTTCTACCGCTCCGATGGCGTCCCCGGCAGCCGTGGTGTCTGGCAGCGCGATGTCGGCCAGTTCGATGCCGTGGAAGAAGTGTTCGGGCCGTGCGCTGGCGCCGCAGCCTATCGCCGCGCGGCGCTGGAAGAACTGGCCGAGGGTGGCAAGGTCTTTGATGAAGATCTGGTGATGTACTGTGAAGATGTTGACCTGAACGTACGTGCCAGGCTGCATGGGATGCGGACGGTGTATGTGCCGCAGGCGGTCGTGTATCATCGGTTGAGTGCGACGGGCGGCGGTGCACTGGCGAGCTACTACTGTGGGCGCAATTTCATGCTGGTGTGGGCGAAGAACATGCCTGCCCCCCACGTCCGGCGTTATCTGGGACGGCTGATCTGGTCGCAACTCGGGTTTGCGTTGCATGCGCTGTGGCATGTGCGCGAGCCGGCAGCGCGGGCACGCCTGCGCGGTCAGGTTGCCGGATTGCGGGCGCTACCGCAGTTCGTGCGCAAGCGACGACGCGCGCAAGCCGGTGTTGATCAGCAGCTCATGGTTGAGTTGTCAAACTGATCAGCAGCGGTGGTTGATGACGATGGGGTAGCCTTCCTGAGCGAATCCGGGAGATGCCCCGGTAGATGTTCTCTGCAGGCGGTCTCGACATGCGTAGTTTGAGGAGCCAGAGTGACCCCGATCGTATCCTTGCCGCAGCTCTCGGTCGTGATACCGGCCTATAACGAAGAGCGCCGATTACCGGCAACGCTCAAGCGCGTCCTTGATTATCTTGAGCAACAACCGTATGCCACAGAGGTTATTGTTGCGGATGATGGGAGTACCGATGGCACGGCGGCGTATGTGGACCGTCTGCTCGACGCGCATAGTAATCTGTATCTGTTGCGGCTGGATCATCGGGGCAAAGGGTATGCCGTGCGGGCCGGCGCGATGATAGCGCGCGGCGAGTATGTCCTCCTGTGCGACGCCGACCTGGCCGTGCCGATTGAGGAGTGGGAACGATTGCGTGCCCAGCTGGAGAGTGGTTATGATGTGGCGATCGGGTCGCGTGAGGGGCTAGGGGCGCAGCGGCTTGGCGAGCCATGGTATCGCCATATGATGGGGCGTGTGTTTAATCTGATTGTTCGCCTGGTCGCCGTTGGCGGTATTCAGGACACGCAGTGTGGCTTCAAGGCGCTGCGTCGCCCGGTGGCGCAGGATCTGTTTCGCCGGGTACGGATCTATGGCGATGATGCGCCGCGCGTCGAAGGTGCAGCAGTAACGGCCTATGATGTTGAGTTGCTTTACCTGGCAGTGCGGCGTGGTTACCGGATATCGGAAGTGCCGGTGCCGTGGCACTATGGTGAAGAAACCAAAGTCAATCCGCTGCGCGATTCATGGCGCAACCTGCGCGATGTGTTGAGGGTGCGCTGGCACGCACTGCGCGGCAGTTATACGAACCTCAACGCGCCACTGGCGACCGTGACGGAAGAGTCGGCGCGCAAGTCGTAGTCGGTCGCTGGACTGCTTCATCGTGCTGACGCACCTTTGCCCACAGAACGGTCATTGCGCGGAGCGCGAGCGACGCATGGCTGAAGCAATCTCCTGTCTGTAATAGGGGATGGCTTCGCTTCGCGCGCAATGACCTGGAGGACACACGGTGCGCGCATCTCGCGAAGCAGTACAGGTAGCGGCGAGTCGTGCCGCGTCATTGCCAGCGGTACGGCATGCCCGGCAATCGCAGATATTCCTCGCCCAGATTTGCCAGCCGCACCATCGTTCCGCCGTTGCTGCGTTCAAGGCGCGCGTAGCGGGTGTACTGCACCGTCGTCATACCGCGCCGAAACGCTCCGGTGATTGGCGGCCCGAGGACCGTCTCACCGCCCCGCTCTTCCCACGCGGCCAGGAAGGCGCCGCGTAGCGCATGGCCGGTTTCAGGGAAGAAACGCTCGGCACCGTCTTCCGGCGGCGCGGGGCGCAGGTCAGCGTCGCCGAGCAGCACCGTCTCACCCAGCGGCAGGCGCGTCACACCTCCATCGGCCAGGCGCAGGCATGTGCGCGCAAAGCATTGCAGCACGCCATCGGCGAAGGGAACTGCTGGCATCAGCGGGTCGCCCGGGCCGTCATAGCCGCCCTCAGCGATCCATGCGGCAAAGAGCGGCGCCGGCACAAAGTAGCCGCGTTCGCCAAGCAGGCGCCCTTCCGATTCGCCAACCGCAAGCGGTGCGACGGTGCGCGCCGGCGCGAGTTCGGCGTTGCCGGCCGTGATGGCTACGGTCAGCCGGTAGACGCCCGGCAGCAACTCCGGCGGCAGATCGAGCGCCTGCATGTGTTGCACCGGCAGATCGCCCCAGTCGTTCGGCGAAAGCACACCGTAGAGCAGTGGGCGTTCCCACGTTACGAGCGCCATCCCATCTCCGGTCGTCAGACGCACGACAATCTGACAGGTCGTCGTGTTGCACAGGTGGTTCGGTGTTGCAGCAGCGCGCTGTAGTTCCAGTGTCAGGACCACCCGCTCGCCAGGACTGTATGCTGTGCTTCCGGGCGCTGCCAGGTGAACGCCGGTGATCAGCAGCCCGGCGCCAGCATCGAATGAGGTGTTGATGCGTGGTCCGGGATCCACCGGGCGGTACATGTCGAACGTGCCACGCGAACCATCCTGCGCATACCGGTGCGTTATCAGTGTGATCATCTCTGGTGTCAGCCAGTTACCCAGGTAGTCGAGCACGACGAGTGGGATGGCGCCGCCGGCGAGATCGCGCAATAGCGGGCGCTGATCCCACAGGCCGGCATCATATAACTGGCGGTGCTCGAAGACCTGTAGCCGTGCCGGGACGCCGGCCTGCGCCGCGATCCCCGGGAAGTCGGTGAACACTGGCGCGCGGGTGGCGCGCACCTCGGCGACGAGCGCCTCATTGACGCGGCGCAGGGTGTCAAGAATGTCGCGCTCGCGTTGCAGGTCGCGCCAGACGCCGTAACTGCCGAATGCCAGGCGTGGCGGGTGCTCGCCTTCGATGAGGCCGTATGGTTTAACATAGTTCTCACTCCAGAGTGGGTAGTAGCGCAGCAGCGCGCAGGCGAGAAGAAGCAGCGCAACGTGCGCAATAAGATCCGGGAGCCGGGGTCCAGAAGCTGAGAAGCGGGAGCCAGCACCCGGGTAGCGGGTAGAAAAGGCAAGGGTTGCGATGAGCCAGATCATGCCGGCGTCGTATTCGAAGAAATAGTTGGCGTACGCGCCGACCTTACCAACGCCGAAGGCGACGAATGCGCCGGCGCAGGTATAGTAGACCGGCAGCAGGCCGTATGGTGCGCCCGGCGCATGCGCCACGAACGCCGCATCGGCCGGCGTAGCAGCGCCCCGGCGCGCCGCGACGAGCAGCACGGCCGCAGCAAGTGCTGCGCCGGACCAGAGCGGCCACAGAATAGCACACTGATCGTGCCAGAACCCCTCGGCAAGCGTGGCTGACCAGGGGTTGGCGTTGGCGGCGACGGCATGGAACCAGAACCAGCCGCCCGAGGCCAGGTGCAGTGCGCCGGCGGCGGCCCCGCCCAGCGCAGCAATACCGAGCGCCAGTTCCAGCGCGCGGCGCCGATCGCGAAACCAGAGCCAGGCCAGCGCCGCCGCCGGCGCAGCGATCAACGACGGCTTGACCAGCAGGCCGAGCGCCAGCGGCAATGCCGCCCGGCGTGAGCCGCGCTGCGCCAGCACGAGCCCCCATAATCCCAGGCAGACCCCCAGCAGATCAACGCGCATCAGCGCCGCCCATTCACGCACTACGGGAATAGCGAGAAAGGCAATCGCGACGATCGTAACCGGCCACGGGTGTTGCTGGCGCCCTGGTTCGCGCAGTGGCGCGGCGAGCCGCCAGATCGCCACGACGCAGCCGAGCGTCGCGATCAATGATATGAGCCGCCCGGCCAGGAGCGCTGCATCCGGGCCATCAGGCGCCAGCAGGGTGATCAGCGTTGCCAGGATGTGTGCGGTGACAAGGTAGACCGGCGGATAATTCACCACCAGGTAGGGCGAAGCGCCGGGGTCGTTATACAGGCGCGGTAGCGGCGTGCCGGCGATCAGTTGTTGCACCTGCGCCAGCAGCGGCCCCTCGCCATAATCGAGCGGATAGGGGTAGGTCAGCACGTGCCAGGCGCGGATGGCAAAGAACACCAGATGTGCCGCAACGAGCACTCCGAGCGCGCCTGGCGCCAGGAGACGCGCAATGCGCGCCAGGACGGCAGGACCGGATCGAGCGGCAGCGGGAGCGACTCTGTCAGGCACGGCGCTCGATTATAGCACAGCTGACCAGTCCGCTATCAGATTCGCCGTGGCATCAGCACTGTATAGTCGAAGTCAAGGACGATGGCCGGATCATAGTTGCCGTCGGCATCCTGGTATGGAAAGTCGGAACATGCACGGTCCCTGGTAGCGATCGTGCGCACGCGCAGCGCGCCGATGTCGGTACGACCCGATAGTTCGATCGTATCGAGAATCTCCGACCAGGCGTAGATAGTGTCGCCGGCGAAGCTCGGGTTGGTGTGGCGACCGCTGTTGATGGCCGCCACGCTCAGCGCATTCGCCAGCCCGTTGAATGAAAGCGCGCGCGCCAGGCTGATAATGTGCCCACCGTAGACGATCCGTCGCCCGAAGCGGCCCTCACGCTCGACGTGCTGGTTGAAATGCACACGCGCGGTGTTTTGATACAGGCGTGTCGCCTGCATATGCTCGGCTTCTTCAATCGTGACGCCATCAACGTGATCAATTTTCTCGCCGGCCGTGTAATCCTCCCACAGGTACGGGCTGCCGGCATGAACGGTATCATAGGCCCCGGTGTGCAGTGTGTACGGAACCACCAGTTCATCAGCCGCCACTGCCACAGGCAGGTCCGGAACGACCGGCGCCGGCGCGGGTGCATCCAGGTTCTTCTTGCGCACCATGACCCAGCGCGTATATTCGACGACCATCTCGTTGCGCTGGTTGACGCCGACCGAACGCACATAAACGACACCGGTTTTGCCGTCTCTATTCTGCCGGAGCCCGATCACGGTCGAGGTCGTCGAGAGAGTGTCGCCGGGAAAGACCGGTTGCCCGAATCGCCCGCCGGCGTAGCCAAGATTTGCGACGGCATTGAGCGAAATGTCAGGTACGGTTTTACCGAAAATGATATGAAAGACCAGCAGACTGTCGAGCGGCGCCTGTGCCAACCCCAGCGTGGCTGCAAACGGAGTTGAGGAGTTGATGGCGAAGCGCGAACCATAGAGTGCGGTATAGAGCGCCGCGTCTCCTGAGGTGACGGTACGCGGCGTAGCATGCACGATTTCCTGCCCTAACCGGAAATCCTCGAAGTAATTACCTGGATTGGTTTTGACGCTCATGGTCATCTCTCACGTTGCAAAGCCATATGCCTGCGCCAGGTCAGGGTCCTTCTTCGCTACCATGCGCGCCAGATCCACGATCACCTTTGCCTGCTTCCATGTCGCGTCGTCCTGCATTTTGCCGTCGATCATGGCGACGCCGGCGCCGTCGGGCATGGCGTCGAGGATGCGCCTGGCGAAGAGGACTTCGTTGACGTCGGGGCTGAAGACGCGTTTTGCGATGGCGATCTGGTTGGGTGCGAGCGACCATGCGCCGCTGCAACCAAGCAGGAACGCGTTGCGGAACTGGGCCTCGCAGGCAGCTTCGTCTTTCAAGTCGCCGAAGGGCCCGTAGAAGGCGCGCAGGCCGTGCGCCACGGCGACATCAACCATTCTGGCAATAGTGTAGTGCCACAGGTCCTGCTGGAAGAAGGCGCGTTGTTCCTCGCCTTCTCGGGCATCGGCAAGCACGCCGTAGAAAGGATGACCCCCGCCGACGCGGGTCGTCTTCATCCCTCGGGATGCCGCCAGGTCCGCCGGGCCGAGACTGAACCCATGCATGCGCGGGCTTGCACCGGCAATCGCCTCCAGGTTCATCATGCCCTGAGCCGTCTCCAGCAGAGCGTGGACCAGGATCGGTTTCTGGAGGTTGTGTTTCGCCTCGAGCAGCGCCAGGTACTGGTCAACGAAATGAATGTCCCACGGCCCTTCAACCTTGGGGATCATGATAACATCGAGCCTGTCGCCGACAGCGCCGACAATCTGGGTCATATCGTCGAGGAACCAGGGGCTGTTGAGCGCATTGACCCTGACCCACAGCGCGGTATCGCCGAAATCCGTCGCGCGGGCCACCTCGATGAAGCCAGCGCGGGCCGCCTCTTTGGCGTCAACCGGAATGGCGTCTTCCAGGTTGCCGCACAGAACGTCAACCTGTCTGGCCATCTCGGGGACGCGCGCGCGGATCTTTTCGATATATGGCGGGAAGAAATGGATCACACGTTCGGGGCGGACCGGCAGTTCGCGCAGCGGTTGTGGCGCGCCGACCGCCAGTGGCTTATAGAAATTGAGCGGTAGTTTCACGGTGCCTCCTTACGGTGCCGCTGTTTCGTCCGGGCCTGCAACGATACCGTCATCATGCAATTTGCCGATCTCACCCTCGCTCAAGCCGAGGATCTCGAGCAGGATTTCGTCGGTATGCTCGCCGAGACGGGGCGCCGGCTGCGCCGGCAGTCGCGGCACCCGGCTGAAATCGAGAGGCGAAGCTGGCATCAGGTACGACCCGATACCGGGTTGCTCGACCATGCTGAACATCGGGTTCGCCACTGAACAATCGGGATCGCTGGCGAGCGCCTCCCGCACCGTGCGATAGGGCCCCCAGGTGACGCGATGTTCGTCGAACACACGCTGGATCTCGGCAAATGTGCGCGCATGGAACCAGGGCTCGAGTATGGCTGCGATCTCTCGGCGCGCACGGAACCGGTTCCCCTCGTCGTTCAGATCGAGGCCAAGCCGCGCGCCAAGCGCGTCAAGCGCCTGTGCGAGGTGGGTCGCTTTCCCGAGTGCGCGCCACTGCAGGTCAGTCAGCCCGACGACCATGACTCGCTTGCCGTCCAGCGTTTCGAAATCGCGGCCAAACGCGCCGTAGAGATAATTACCCTGTCTGGGCCGGTCGGCATCGTTGATCATGACCTCGGCAATCATGCCGAGATTGCCCAGCATTGCCAGCCCGATGTCTTTCAGCGCCAGTTTCACCAGTTGCCCTTCGCCGGTCAGCCGGCGGTGACGTTCGGCGGCGAGCAACCCGAGCGCAATCATCTGGCCGGCAATGAAATCCCAGGCGGGGAAGACATGGTTGACCACGTCGGGCGACGTCGTCGGGCCGGTCATGAAGGGGAAACCGAGTTGCGGATTGACCGTATAGTCAACTTCCGATCCACCGTCGCGGCGGCCGAGCAAGTTCACCATGATCAGGTCGGGCCGGTACGCTTTCAGGGAGTCATAGCTGAGCCAGCCACGCGCCGGGAAGTTGGTGCTGAAGAGGCCGGCATGTTCGCCCGGTGCGCAGATCAAGCGGGTCAGCAGTTCCTGGCCCTGCGGTGTGCGGATGTCAACCGCGATCGAGCGTTTGCCCTTATTCAGGCCGGCCCAGAACAGGCTGTGCCTGCCGTCGAGGGTGACCGGCCAGCGTTTGTGGTCGAGGCCGCCCCCAATCGGGTCGAAACGAATGACATCGGCTCCCAGCTGGGCAAGGGTCATTCCGCCGAGCGGCGCGGCAACAAAGGCTGAACCTTCCACGACGCGCAGGCCGTTCAGAATGCCGTCCATGATACGTTTCTCCGCTTGCAGGTTCCTCCGGTGTGCCGATCAGATCACGCGTCTGGTGTGCAGATCGGCGATCTGCTCGTCGGTCATGCCAAGCACATCGCGGAGCACTTCGTCGGTATGTTCGCCGAGCCGGGGGCCCAGGTGCTTGATCGCGCCCGGTGTTTCCGACAGTTTGGGAATGACATTGGGAACAATGATCGTCTCGCCGGTGTCATCGAGATCGATGGCGACAAGATTACGGCGGGCATGCACCTGGCGGTCGCCGAAGATATCGGCAATATCGTTGAGCGGCGCGGCGGGTGTGGCCGTCGCATGGCAGCGCGCCAGCACCTCGGCACGGGTGAGAGAACCGCACCAGTCGCGTACAATTTCGTTGACATCCTGGTAATGTTCCAGCCGGACCTTCTGCTCACCGTAGATACTCGATGACGCGAGTTCGGGGCGTCCCATCGCCTGTGCCAGCCGCGCGAAGAGTTTGTCGGTAGCGCACGAGATTGCCACCCACTTGCCGTCTTTCGTCGGGAAGTGGCCGTGAGGACAGGCGAAGTCGTTGTGGTGCGGTCCATGCCGCTCGCGTACCGTACCGTACATGGCGTAGGCCGGCACCAGTTCATCACTGCAGCGGAAGACCGACTCATAAAGGGCGGCATCGATGAACTGGCCGCGGCCGGTTTTCTCACGGTAGCGCAGCGCCATCAGTACGCCGATACAGCCGTAGAGCCCGGTAAGATAATCGCCGAGCGTCGTTGAACCTGGCGTTACCGGCGTGCCCTTGGGCATCCCGGCCAGGTAGGCGATGCCGCCGACGGCGTGGGCGATACGGGCGAAACCGGGCCGGTCACGGTACGGCCCGGTCTGGCCATAGCCGGTGACCCGCAACATTACCAGGCCAGGATTGATCTGTCGCAGGACATCCCAGCCCAGGCCCCACTTTTCCAGCGTGCCGGGCCGGAAGTTCTCGCACAACACGTCAGCTCTGGCGATTAACTCCTTGAAGAGCTGCGCACCGTCGGGATGTTGCAGATTGAGGGTGACCGAACGCTTGTTGCGCGACTCGCTGAGCCAGGTGAGTGTGTCGCCGCGCTGGGTGGGTGTACCGAAGCGGCGTAGCGCGTCACCACCGACAGGATGTTCGACCTTCAGCACGTCAGCGCCGAATTCGCCAAGGATTGTCGCGCAGTAGGGAGCGGCAACCACCGTGGCGACATCAATGACGCGGATCCCGGCGAGCGGCAAGGTGCTGGTATTTCCCTCTGTCATCAGATACCTCAATATGTAGAACCAACCCTAGATGATCTTGCGGCTTCGCAGTTGTTTGATTTCCTCTGCCGAAATATCCAGTAACTCGCGGAGCACCTCATAGGTAGCGTTGCCCAGTGGTGGGCCGAGGTTGGTAATGCGGCCCGGCGTTTCCGAGAGTGTTGGCACAACGCCAGGAACCACGACTTCGCCAATACCTTCGACATCAACGTGCGTGAGATTGCCGCGCGCCCGAAAGTGCTCGTCCTCAAAAATGTCGGCGATACTGTTCAGCTTGCCGATCGGAACTTCTTTTTCGAGGCAGCGCGCCATGACTTCATCGCGGGTGAGCGAACCAACCCAGTCGATCGTCATCTGGTTCACCACATCGCGAGCGGCCAGCCGTTTTCGCTGATCGCCGTACAGCTCGGGCGCAGCAAGCTCTGGCCGTTCCATGGCCTCGGCCAGGCGCTCGAACATCTTATCCGTCGTACAGGCGATCGCGACCCATTTGTTGTCGCGCGTGCGAAAATGACCGTGTGGCACGGCAATGAAACTACCGGCGCCTTCACGCTCCCGGATCTTACCGAAGAGGCCATAGGCGCCGGCGATCTCGTCTAGCAGGCGGAAGACGGCTTCATAGATGGCGACATCAATCACCTGGCCGCGCCCGGTCTGCTCGGCATGGCGTAGCGCGATCAGGATGCCGATGGCGCCATACAGGCTCGCCATGTAGTCGCCGAGCGGGGCGGTACCGGGGAGAACTGGCGTCTCACCAGGAAAGCCGGCGAGGTACGAGAGGCCACCGAAGGCGTGGGCGATATGGGCAAACCCCGAGCGACGCCGGTATGGGCCGGTCTGCCCGTAACCGGACACACGCAGCATCACCAGGGCGGGATTGGCGGCGCTCAACTCTGCCCAGCCCAGGCCCCATTCCTCCATCGTGCCGGGGCGGAAGTTCTCGATCAGCACGTCGGACCTGGCGACCAGTTTCAGGAACAGGCTCACGCCTTCCTTCTGCCGCAGATCAATAGTGACCGATTTGCGATTGCGCGCTTCGCTCAGCCAGGCGAGGGTGGCGTCATGGCGCTTGGTCGGCGTGCCGAAACGCCGCATCGGGTCGCCGCCGATAGGATGTTCCACCTTCAGGATCTCGGCGCCGAACTCACCGAGGATCGATGCTGCGTATGGGCCAGCCAGGAAATTGCCGACATCAATGACTCGCACGCCGCTTAATGGCAGCCGGTCCTGTTCCGGCAGGCGATCCTGTTCGTGATCGGGTTCGCCCTGCGCGTCCGGCGTGCCGCTCACGACATTCGCGCCAATGGCCTCCTGCTCCACCGGTTTTGCCGAACGTGACGCCTTCGCCATCGTAGTGCCTCCGCTCCCTCTCAACGCATGCGCCACCGCGCCAGGCACAACGACGGCCCGATGACATTTGCCGGGGCCGGCGCGGCATGTCCGTGGGGTGGGTTGTTCCAGTGTACGCAATACATGCACGGCGTATCAGTAAAACAAACATAACAACGTGTTGAAAGCCCTTAACCAACGGCGTCTGCCAACATCCTGTAGTCTGGACGTAGCGTGTAAGTACCTATCCGAAAACCCATGGGCATGCTGTCATTGGAGGAGCGCGAGCGACCGCCTGCAGCGCGCGCAGCGTGGCTGACGCAATCGAGCGGCGCGAGCGGAGATTGCTTCGCTTCGCTCGCAATGACATCCCGTCCGTTATTCGGATAGGCTCT
>JACAEQ010000053.1 GCA_013388755.1 Chloroflexota bacterium | reverse complement strand
CTGTCATGCAATTGGTTCCAGAACCCTGGCCGAAAAGTCTTGACACGCCCACGGAATGTCAAACCGAATCGCGACCGCATCAGGACGCGGTCGTATAAAAACTCTACCCTTGAGAGGGGAGCGCCGGGGGGAGGTGTCGGCCTCCCTCCCCCGGCGGGGGCGGGCCGGAGTGGGAGCGCCGGGGGGAGGTGTCGGCCTCCCTCCCCCGGCGGGGGAGGGCCGGGGTGGGGGCGATGGGCTTATTTGAACATATCGGGGCTAGATTCGGTGACGGAGTTGTGCATCCATCCGCATAACTCTGTCACCTGCCGTATAATTAAGAGCCTGTCCGCATCACGAACTGGATGTTATTGCGAGCGCCAGCGAAGCAATTGAGCGGCCCGAGAGGAGATTGCTTCCGCCACGCGTCGCTCGCTGCAGGCGGTCACTCACGCTCCGCGCGATGACAACAGGCGTAGTGTTCTTCGGACAGACTCTGAAGTCGCGCCTCTGGGCCGACACTCGGCGCGCAGCGCCTCCAGGCGCGGTTTATGAATCTTCATCAGCCCGACGGCGTGGGCTGCATATCATTCGATCGAAAGGGATAACGGAAGTGGCGGCACGCCTGGCCATCGCGGCAATGCTGCTCGTCGTGCTCGCCTGCGCTGCCAGCGCATGGTTCGCAACGCAACCGGCAAGCGCGCCGTTCATCGTCGCCGGCGCGCGCGATCTACAGATTACTGCCGCAGGGCCTGCTACGCGCCGCATCACATATACACTCGACGACACGGCCGGCGGTTGGCAGACAAAGGTGGTCACGCGACTCCGGGGACTTGGCTGGCGCCTGGCGGGTGACCGCTATGCCTGGGGAGACACGGAGAGTTACATCCCGACCTACACACGTACCTTCCGCGTCTGGCCGATCGAGATCCAGGAACAGGCACAGTTGATTGGTGACCGGCGCTCGGCATTGATTATTGTCGAGCGCCGCCTGCGGCTAGAGTGGTCACGGCAGTAGGGGCGCGTGGGAGCACCGCCATGAGCGCTTCCAGTATTCTGGGCAATACTCCCGTAGAAACGTGACGCGGCGGGGCGAATCCGCCGGACGGCAAAAATCGTATCATGCCCGGAACTGCGGCAACCAGCGCGCCTGCGCTTCGAGCAATTCACGCACCATCGCGCGAATCTGTGGTAAGGTACAGACCGCACTTGTGAGCGGGTCGAGCGTCACCGCATGATACACCGCCTCGACGTCCCCTGTCAGCGCCGCTTCGACGATCAGTTCCTGCACGTTAATGTTGGTGCGGTTCAGCGCGGCCAGTTGCACCGGATAATCGTCCACCCGGGTCGGTTGAATGCCATTCCCGTCCACCAGACACGGCACTTCGACACAGCACCCATACGGCAAATTCGGTATCAGGTCATAGTTCGGCACGTTGCCATTGATCCGCGCCGGATGGTTGGTCTCCATCGCTTCAATAATATACGACCCATATTCATGGCCACGCTCGCCCGGCGGCGGGATCTCGCCGCTGATCAACGCCTGGAACTCTTTCTGCGCATAATCGAGCCGCTCGATACAGTGGCGCAGATAGCCGCCGGTACGACCGAAATCAAACCAGTGATCATGTGGGTTGGTGAAACGCGGCACGAGCTCTTCATTCACCATCGCGGCCGTCTTGCGGAAGAACGGCACGTACTCGCTGGCATGACCGCTTGACTCGGTCACGAAGTACCCAAAATGCTTCATCATGTCAATGCGTACCGGCTCGGCGCCATAGATCTCAGGGCGCTCCGCAGCCTCAAAAATGTGTGGGTAGAGGTCCTCAGCACCACGGCGAAACTCGAGAAAGAATGCCTGATGATTGATTCCCGCGCAGCGGAAGACGACGTCCTCGTATGGCACGCCGACCCATTGTGCCAGCATCTCACTTGTGCCCTGCACACTATGGCACAATCCAACGTGTGGACGCCCCGTTCCACGCTCGATCGCCCAGCAGTTGGCCGCCATCGGATTGACGTAGTTCAGAATGAGCGCATCCGGTGCCACATCATCCAGGTCCTCACACAGGTCGAGCAGGACCGGAATGGTCCGCAAGCCACGGAAGACGCCACCGGGGCCAAGTGTGTCGCCGACGCACTGCTCGACCCCATACTTGCGCGGAATGTCAATATCGAGTGCATACGCCTCAAGGCCACCCTGCTGAAACGTCGTAATCACATAGTCGGCGTCGCGCACCGCCTCGCGCCGGTCGGTGCTGGCGACAACCGTCGCCTTGAGGCCACGCCGATCGATCAGCGCCTGCACAAGATCGCGCGCCTGCGCCAGACGCCCGGCATCAATATCCATCAGGCTGATGACGCTCTCCTGCAAGGCCGGCGTCAGCAGAATGTCACTCGACAGATTGCGGGTGAAAACGACGCTCCCCGCACCGATAAACGCGATTCTGGGCATGTCTCTTCTCTCCTGCTCCTACCTATCCGCGCTCGCCGTTGCCTTCCGCGACCACGACGTCGCCAGGCGCATCATGGTCAACAAGCACAAGCGCGTAAAACAGGCGCCGCCCCAGCTGGCCGACCAGCAACGCCGCTTGCGTCTTGCCGCGCAATGCGGCAATCATCCCCAGCAGCCACGAGAACGCCAGCGCGATAAACGCAGCGATCACCAGGCTGAAGAGCGCCATCGCCACCATCGGACCAACCGACGGCAGCCAGGTCACGATCCACGCGACAACGACCCACAGCAATGGCGCCAGAACCATCCCTGCCACAATCGCCAGCGACTGGCAGGCGTGATAGAGCGCAAACTCGTCACGCCGCCGGCTAGCCACCACGTACAGCGCTCCCACCAGGCTCAGCGCGTAGGCCAGAAAGGCAGCAGTGCGACTCGACTGGTTCACCCCGGCGCCTCAATTCCTTGCAGATCCACCTCTTTCGCAAAATGGCAAGAGGCGAAATGGTCCGCCTCGACTTCTACCAGGGGCGGTGGTTCGACCTTGCAGATCTCTTTCGCGTAACGGCAGCGCGGGTGAAACACACAGCCGGGTGGGGGCTTTGCCGGGCTTGGTACATCGCCGGTCATAATGATGCGCTGAGTCTTGATATCCGGGTCGGCGGGCGGAATGGCAGAGACCAGCGCCTCGGTGTATGGATGCAGTGGCCGGCGCAACAACCGCTCCGACTCGGCCATCTCGACCAGCTTGCCGACGTACATCACCGCAATACGATCGCACATATGCTCAACGACCGACAGGTCGTGCGCGACGAACAACAGGGTGAGCCCAAGGCGCGACTTCAGCTCCGCGAGCAGGTTGAGCACCTGCGCCTGGATCGACACATCAAGCGCCGAGACCGGTTCATCGGCGATGATCAGGCGTGGATTGAGCGACAGCGTGCGCGCCAGGCCGATCCGTTGCCGCTGGCCGCCCGAGAATTCGTGCGGATAGCGCTCCATATAATCCGGATCGAGCCCCACATCACGCATCAACTCGGCGACCCGATCCTCGACGGCGCGCCCGGAGGCGATGCCATGGATGATCAATGGTTCGCCAATGATATCCTTCACGGTCATACGCGGGTTGAGTGAGCTGAAAGGATCCTGGAAAATCATGCGCATTTCGCGCCGCAGCGGTTTCATCTCCTGCTGGCTGAGTTTCGCCAGGTCAACCCGCACGCCGTCCTTGCGGCGATACCAGATCTCGCCGGCAGTAGGGTCATACAGGCGCAGGATCGTGCGGCCCGCAGTGGTTTTGCCACACCCGCTCTCGCCGACCAGGCCAAGCGCTTCCTGCTCGCGAATGAAGAAGCTTACGCCATCCACCGCCTTGACATAGCCGGTAACACGTTGCAACAACCCATGGCGGATCGGGAAATGCATTTTGAGATTGTTCACCTCGAGGATAATGTTGTTTTGTGCTGGCATCGCCCTGCTTGCCTTCGCCCCGGGCTGATGCACCGATCAGCCTGAGCCTGGATACGGGATCGGTTCCGGTCAGATGCCTATCCGAATAACGCCACGCCGCGTATCATTGCGCGGAGCGCGAGCAACAGCGTACAGCACACGACGCATGGCGGCATGTGCGCCACTGGGTACGTCCTGTCAATCAGACCACTGCATAGGGGTCAACCGCATCGCGCAAACCATCGCCAAGGAAATTGAACCCCAGCACTGCCAGCAGAATCCCGGCGGTCGGCCACATGAGCCATGGGTTGCTGCCGAGCGTCTGCAGGCTCTGCGCCTCGCGCATCAGCGTTCCCCAGCTTACCAGCGGCTCCTGAATGCCGATCCCCAGGAAACTGAGAAAACTTTCGGCCAGAATGATCGACGGAATCATCAGTGTCATGACAACGATGACATGGCTGAAGGTATTGGGCAGCAGATGGCGAAAGATGATCCGGCCGTCACCCGCTCCCATCTCGCGCGCCGCCATCACATAATCGGTTTCGCGCAGCGCCAGCACCTTGCCACGCAATTCGCGCGCCAGTTGTGTCCATCCCAGCAGCGCAAAAATACACGACATGACAATGAAAATGACCGTCTGATCCCATGTGATCGGAATCACTGCCGCCAGCGCCATCCACAGCGGCAGAGTCGGGAACGACTGAACGAACTCTATGAATCGCTGGATCAGGTTGTCTACCCAGCCGCCATAGTATCCCGACACCACACCGACCGTGGCGCCGATCGAGACGATGATCAGGGTCGCCGCCGTCGCCAGCAGCAGCGAAATCCGCCCGGCGAGGCAGATGCGGCCAAATAGATCGCGCCCAAACTTGTCGGTGCCCAGCAGATAAATCGTCCCACCCTGCTCCACACCATACAGGTGCAACCTGCTCGGGAACAGACCGAACAGCTTATACTCCCAGCCCTGCACGAAAAACTTGATCTCGTACGGCTGTGTTGTGTCTTCGGTGACCTTGACAGTAAACGTCGCCGGGTCAAGCTCCTCAACCCGCATATAGGTAAACGGGCGCCAGTGAAACTGGCCGTAGGCATCCACAAAATAAACGCCACTCGGGCGCGTGTAGGCCGCCTGCATATTCACTGCAACCGGGTCGTAGGGCGAAAAGAAGTCGGAGAAGATGGCCAGGATCACCAGACCCATGCTGATAATACCGCCGGCAATTGCGATCTTGCTGCGGCGAAACTTGCGCCACACCAGCGCGCTATAGCTTTCACGCCGCTGTTCGGTAGCATAGCGCAGCGTCGCCAGCGGTTGGTCGATTGTCCGGGCCATTGTTGTTCTCCATGAGGCGATAGGCGATAGGCGATGGGCTAACGAACGGCATGAAGACAATCCATTGGTCCAGAACTTCATCCCTGTCTCTCGCTCCTCGCCTCTTGCCCCTCGCCTGGCGCCACTCACCTCGTACCTGGCGCCTCTAACTAGCCCGAATTCGCGGATCGATCGCCATCAGCACCAGGTCGGCGATCAGATTGCCGATGACCAGCAATACGCCATAGATCAGCAAGAACCCGCCCGACACATAAATATCCTGGTTCAATAACGACCCATAGAACATCGGCGCCAGTGTCGGCAGGCCCAGCACAATTGCCGCTTCCAGTTCACCGGCCAGCATATATGGCAGCACCGTTCCCTGGTACATCACGATCGGGTGGAGCGCATTTGGCACGGCATGCTTATAGGTCACGCCAATCTCGCGTAACCCCTTCGAGCGCGCGGTGGTGACATACTGCGCTGCAAGGACGTCGAGCAGGTTGCCGCGCATCACGCGCATATTCTGCGCCACGCCACCAAACCCGGCCACAGCAATCACCGGCCAGACATGGCTCAACGTGTCCACCAGTTTCTCCCACGACCAGGGGGCAAAGGCATACTGTGGCGAGTTGAAGTTGGTGAAATGCTGCGCACCGACCGTAAACGCCAGCCAGTAGAGGATGATCAGCGCCATGAAAAAGCGCGGCACCGACGTGCCGAGAAATGCAAGAATGGTCGCCGCAATATCGCCCAGGCTATACTGGTGCGTTGCAGCATAGATACCGATCGCAATGCCGAACAGCGTCGAAATGGCATGTGACGCGATCGCCAGCGCCAGGGTTCGCGGCAGGCGCTCGCCGATCAGTTCGCCGACATCTTTCTTATACGCGAAGGAATAGCCAAACTCGCCGCGCGTGACGATCCCGCTCACCCAGCGGAAATACTGAATATGAAACGGCTGATCGAGGCCGTACTGCGCACGAATCGAAGCAACCTGCCGTTCCGCCTCTTGCTCGGAGACACCATTGTTGATCAGGTTGGTCTTGAATTGTGATGCAAAATCGCCCGGCGGAAGCTGAATGACCGCAAACGACACCAGCGTGATCCCGATCAACACCGGGATGGCTGAGAGAAAACGGCGTGTCAGATAACCGATCATGGCATCGCCTTTTGGAATTGAGAATTGGGAACGTGGAATTGAGAGCGATTGTCGACCGCCTGCAACAGTCCTCAGTTCTTAGTTCTTAGTTCTCAGTTCTCAATTCCCAATTCCCAATTCCCCCTCGCCTCTGCTGTTACGCCTTATACTCCGGTATCGTCTCCGGTCTCGTCTCCGGCACCTTCAGCGGGTCATTGGCATCAACCCAGAACTGCTCCGGGATGAAGTTGTTATAGTCCCACATATAGAAGAATGCCGGCGCGCCGATCGGAACATTCTTGATCCGCTTGGCCATACCCAGGCCGTACCGGCCAATCACCACGCCCATGGTGTAGACGTTCTCGGTATGGATCTTCTGGTACTGCGCCATCAACTCCTTCTGCTTATTGGAGTCGGTCTCCTTCGGCATCTGGGTCGCAAGCCTGACCAGTTCCTCCTCGAACGGCTGCAACGTACGCGGGACACCCTCGGCTGTACGGCTCCAAGCTGGCGACTCGAGCGTCAGCGGCGCAATGTCGCGGTAGCGCACATTCGGCACGCCCCATTCCTGGCCCATACGGCTGACTTGCATATCCCACTCGCCTTTGGTCGTCAACTCGGTTGCTGCATTATTCTGCAGTTTGCGGTAGTTGACCTGGATGCCAATTGCGCGGAACAGCGTGACCAGCGCCTCGGCAATGGTTGGCGCACCTTCAGCATCCTCGATGGCAAACAGGCCGATCACCAGCGGCTGGCCCTTCAGCGCACCATCGGGATAGAGCAGGATACCGTCGCTATTCTTCTCGCTGAAGCCCAGTTCCGCCAGCAGCGCCATCGAGGTTTCCGGCGCATAGGGGTAGTACACCGTGTTCTCGATGCTGAAGAACTGTGAGCCGGGATAGAGCCCGCCCGGCCAGGCGCGGAAGAACGGCCCATCGGCCACAGCGCGCGCAATGCCGTCGCGGTCGATCGCCTGCGTCAGCGCACGGCGGAAGGTGACATTGCGCAGCAGTTTGCGCACTTCCTTACTGCGATCATCGGTCAGACCGAAATCGCTCGCCTGATTGACCAGCAACGAGAAGCCCAGAGTCTCAGGGCCCCACTCAATGCGGAACGGCGCGTTCGGGTCCTGTGCACGCGTTGCCACCTCACGATAGGTTGATGGGTTCTCGACGTTGGTATGGTCGGCGGCGCCGGCCAGCACCTTGGTGGTACGGATCACACCGGTGGCGGCCTTCTCGAAGATCACTTCTTCCAGGTACGGCAACTGCCGCCCGCTCTCGTCAACCTTCCAGTAGTAGGGGTTGCGGCGGAAAATCATGATCTCGTCGGTCTTGTATTCGACCGGCACCCATGGCCCCATGGTGACAACCGGCAGTGCATTGGGTGGCAATGCATCCTGGAACTTCTGGTAATCGCTCTGCGGGTTGTACTTCGGGTGGAATGGCTTGAGCACATGCGCCGGTGCAACCGACCAGTCAAGTTCCTTCATGTCGAATAACTTGAACTGCGAGTTCGGCGCCGGGAAGGTCCATTTGACGGTATAGTCGTCCACCTTCTCCAGCGTAATGTCTTTGCCGTCGATCTGCCAGGCACTGCGCTTCGTCCATGCGCGAACGACACCCGGATCGAGGATGCAGTCTTCCCAGGTGAACATGACGTCGTCCGCAGTGAATGGCGTGCCGTCCGACCACCTGGCGCCCTTGATCAGGTTCATCGTCATGACCGAACCATCGGCATTCCACTCCCAGCTCTTCGCCAGGTTGGGCACTGGTTCAATCTTGTCTTTGCGCAGCCAGATCGGGCCGAGCATCACCAGCGGCTCCTGCACGATGGCCTCGATGCCAAACCACCCCTGGCTGACACCGGCGGCATAGTTCCAGCCCTCGGTCGGCGCGGCCCACACGTCGCGGAACACGCCACCATAGACACCCGGTCCATCCGAGAAGAAGACGTTCGGAATAACCTGCGGCTCTTCCGGCAGGCGTTCCGCCACCGGCGGCAGCTTGCCGGCCTCAACCAGCTTCGTGATGTACTCCGGTTCGCTGTACTTGTCGAGCTTCTTGTAATACAGCATCTCATCAAGGTTGAACTGCTTCGGCTCGCGGCTGCCAGCCAGCACCTGGCCCGGCGGATAGGGGATCGGGCCCTGTAGCTGGACCGCCGCCGGTGCCGTGGTCGGCGCGGGCGCGGCAGGCGCCGTGGTCGGCGCGGGCGCGGCGGGTGCCGTG
>JACAEQ010000069.1 GCA_013388755.1 Chloroflexota bacterium | reverse complement strand
CCCCCCCCCCCCCCCCCCCGTCTGTTGGTACCGGTGATCAGCGTGTCTGTCGCCGGCTGCGCCCTGTGATCGCCAGCAAGATGATTGCCCCCAGGACGGCAACACCGAAGCTGCGCCAGTTCCAGCCGAAGTTCGTGCCGCCAAAGCCCAGCACGTCCATGATCAGGCCGCCGATGAAGGCGCCCAGGATGCCAATGATGATGTTCATCAGGCATCCCTGGCGTTCGCTGACGCCGACGAGCAGGCTTGCAACCCAGCCCGCCAGCGCGCCGAAAATGATCCAGGAGACTGGTCCCATGGGTTTGCTCCTCCCATTCTCATGAGATCTGCGGTTGTCCAGGACTCTCAAGCGTAGAAGTTGCGCTGTCGCGCGTATCTTGCACGCATAACGCCCGTGCACCCGGTATGCACGTGGTTCAATCATGCTGCACTTCGCTGGAGAGCAAATCTGTGCCGCAGACCATTTCGCCACACCCCGAAACGCTGTCACATGCGCGGCATGTTGCTGCTCGTGCTATACTGCGCCGGGTAGGCGCCCGGTTCTGGAGAGCCACGATGTTTGTTGTCGCTTCCGATGCACATGTCCAGCACGATCCGCCGCACGAGTTCCTCGACGGTGCGCTGATCCCGGTGTTCGAGACTCCGGCGCGGGTGACGATTATTCGCGCGGCGCTTGAAGGCGCCGGCATCGGCCCGCTGATCGCGCCGCGTCCTGCCGGCCTTGACGCCGTGCGCGCGGTGCACGACGACGGCTACCTTTCATATCTTGAGACGATTTATGAACGCTGGGTTGTTGCAGGCGGCGCGCCGGAGGCTGTGATTCCGGGCACGCTGGCCGTGCGCTGGATGGCGTGCCGGCACGATCATCCGCTCGCTGCGCCTGGCTATTATACCTTCGATACCAGCGCGCCGATCGTGGCCGGTACCTATGCTGCGGCGCGCGCTGCCGCCGATAGTGCGCTGACAGGCGCCGCGTTGCTGCTGGAAGGGCAACGCTTTGTCTACGCATTGTGCCGCCCGCCGGGGCATCATGCCGGACGTGATATGTGTGGTGGGTATTGCTTCCTCAATAATGCTGCCATTGCCGCGGAACATCTTGTGCGCAGCGACGCCGGTGTGACCTGTGCCATCCTGGATATTGATTTTCATCATGGTAACGGTACCCAGCAGATCTTCTATGAGCGAGGAGATGTTCTGTTCGTCTCGATCCACGCCGCGCCCGATTATCAGTATCCCTACTTCCTCGGCTATGCCGAGGAACGCGGCGTGGGTGCAGGAGCCGGGCGCAATCTCAATCTGCCACTTGCCCGTGGTGCGGGTGATGCCGAGTACCTGGCCGCGCTCGACCGGGCGCTGACTGCGATCGCCGACGCCCGGCCACGCTTCCTGGTGCTCTCCGCCGGTTTTGATACGTTCGAGGGCGATCCGGTCGCCGCGCATGGCGGCGGGTTTGCCCTCAGCGCGGCGGCGTACCCCGAGATCGGGCGGCGCGTTGCGGCGCTCGGCCTGCCGACGCTGATCGTTCAGGAAGGAGGATACGCGATTGACGCGCTTGGCGACAATGTCGTTGCTCTGTTGCAGGGACTTGAGGAGCAAAAGGTATGACCCGCCCATCATCTAGCGGCCGCATCGAGGTCATCTGCGGTTGCATGTTCAGCGGCAAAACCGAAGAATTGATCCGCCGCCTGAACCATGTGCGCCTGGCGCGCCAGCACCTGGTTGCATTCACGCCGCGCCGCGATACGCGCTACCGCCTGGGAAACCTGGTGAGCCATAACGGCATCTCGGTTGAGGCGCGTGTCGTCGATTCAATCTGGGATGTACCATCAAATCTGGATCGTGATACTGAGGTTGTGGCGATTGATGAGTTACACCTGCTCGACGATCCGCCCGATGCAGCCGTGGAGGTGTGCCAGGAACTGGCCGATCGTGACTTGCGGGTGATTGTGGCCGGGCTGGATCAGGATTTCCGCGCCCGGCCGTTTCCGGCGATGGCGCGGTTAATGGCGGTGGCCGAGCAAGTTGATAAGCTGTTTGCGATCTGTGTGCGTTGCGGCGCGTATGCCACACGTTCGCAGCGCCTGATCGATGGTCGGCCCGCGCCCGCCGATGCGCCGGTGATTGCTGTAGGTGGGTTGGAATTGTACGAAGCGCGATGTCGCGCGTGCTATGAGCCAGCACGGTGACTCATACCAGGTAGCGTGCGATTGTACAGAATGATAACACCCTGAGTGGGGCTATCCGAAGAACGGATGGCTGGATGGTAGTGCGCGCAAAGCGACGCAATCTCCCATCTTCCGGGTCATTGCGCGCAAAGCGACGCAATCTCCCATCTTCCGGGTCATTGCGCGCAAAGCGACGCAATCTCCCGGCACACGCCGAGATTGCTTCAGCCACGCTGCGCTCGCTGCAGGCCGTCGCTCACGCTCCTCGCAATGACAGGGGGTGGATGGCAGCGCGGCAGCTTTTTGATAATGGTGCATGCGATGATCGATCTCTATCCATTATTGACACAGCCACGCCTGGCGCATCCGATCTGGGGCGGGACGACCCTGGCTGCCTGGCTCGATCTGGCGGAACCGCGCCCGGAACGCCTGGGTGAGATCTGGCTGGTCTACGATACCAATCCGGTGGTGAATGGCCCGCTCGCTGGGCAGACGCTGGCGGACGTGGCGCGCGCGTATGGCGCGGTGCTGGTCGGCGAACGGACGATGGCGCGCTATGGCGCTGATGTGCCATTGCTCGCCAAGTTTATTGATGCGGCGGATCGCCTTTCCATACAGGTCCATCCCGATGATGCCTATGCCCACACCCACGAGGCGTCTACTGGCTTTCATGGAAAAACGGAGGCGTGGCACATCATCCATGCTGCGCCTGGCGCGGATGTCATCTACGGTCTGGCACGGCCTGCCAGTCGCACCGAACTTGCAGCCGCCATTGCGGCTCATGAACTGGAGCCGCTGATGCGCCGCCTGCCGGTTGCCGCCGGTGACACGATCTTTGTCCCGGCTGGAACGTTGCATGCTATCAACGCCGGGATCGTGTTGTTCGAGATCCAGCAGAAGTCGGATCTCACGTATCGCGTGTACGATTATGGCCGGCGTGACCCGGCGACGGGCCTGCCGCGCGAATTGCATGTGGCAAAGGCCCTTGATGTTGCTGGTCTTGCACCCGCTCCGTATGGGGCAATTCCTCCGCTGGTACTGACCGATGGTTGCGAGCTCCTGGTCGCGTGCCCGTACTTTGCGCTCGAACGCTGGTCACCCCGCGAACCGGTCATAACATCGGTGGATCGCGGGACATTCGAGATTCTGACGGTGCGCGACGGCGCGGCACTATTGCGCTGGCGTGATGGCACGCTCGATCTGCGCCGCGGCGACGCAGTGGTCATTCCGGCGTCGCTCGGCGATTACACACTGGCGCCGGTTACCGATACTCTGTGTATCCTGCGTGTGTACGTGCCGGATCTTGAGCTGCTGCGTAACGAACTGGTGCATCGCGGTATTGCACCGGAGCAGATCGCAGCAACTGTGCTCTGCTGAAATCACGCGGAGTTCTGGGATGTATGTTCCTGAAGAAACGCGTTACAGCGCCATGCCCTACCGCCGGTGCGGGCGCTGCGGCCTGTGGCACAATTTCGGCGGCGTCGGTACACCGGAGAATGCGCGCACGATGGTGCGGCGCGCTTTTGATCTGACGTCGGCGCTGATTGGCGCGAGCCGTGTTGCACAGAGTGACGATGCAGCCGGTGCGCTGGCGGCGCCGGTGCTCAGCGATGCCAAAATACAGGAGATTGATGCCATTCTGGCCTGAGCCATGCTCGCCGAAGATTTCATTAACCAGAAGAAAGCGACGTGGGAACGCCTCGGTGCGATCGTCGATCGTTCGCGTCGGCGTGGCCTGACTGCCCTGGCGGATGAGGAAATTGCCGAACTGGGGCGGCTCTATCGCAGCGTGACGTCCGACCTGGCGGTGGCGCGCCGCGACTTCGCCGGCCACCGTGTCGTTGATTACCTCAACGGCCTGGTAGCGCGTGCCCACGCGGAGATTTACCAGCGCCGCGCAGATCGTAGCAGCGGGATCGTGCGCTATTTTGCTGCCGATCTGCCGCGTACGTTCCGTGAAACATGGGCCTATACCCTGGCGTCGTTGTTGATGTTTCTTCTGCCTGCCATCGCCGGTTTTGCCATCGCGTGGCAAGATCCGGCCGCTGGCGCGCGGCTGATCCCGGGCGTCGAGGATGTTCTACGCGATATTCGTGCCGGGCGTGAGTGGTGGCTGGCGATCAACGACGATGGTCGCGCCGCATCGGCAGCGCTGATCATGACCAATAATATCCGCGTGGCGATGCTCGCCTTTGCAGGCGGCGTGTTGCTCGGGTCGTTGACGTTGTATGTTCTGGCGCAGAATGGCTTGCTGCTTGGTGTGATCGCCGGCGCGGCGCAGGCGTATGGGTTCAGTGGTCATCTGTGGGGATTTGTTGCAGCCCACGGTGTGATCGAGCTCAGCGTGATCGTGATTGCCGGCGGTGCGGGGCTACAACTTGGCTGGGCGGTCGTCCGGCCCGGGCTGATCAGCCGCCGCGCCGCGCTTACGGTGGCGGCGCGCCGCGCAATGCGACTCTTGATCGGCTGTGCACTGCTACTCGTCGTTGCGGGCGCAATCGAGGCATTCATCTCGCCATCGAGGCTGCCGCTGGCGGCGAAGATCGCGACGGCGATTCTCAGCGGTGTGGTGCTCTACGGTTATTTGTTGTTCGCGGGGCGTCCCCCGTCTCGCGCTGCGCCCCGGCGGCGCCGCGCGGTCCACCGCGTCACTCGTATCATTAACGATTGATCCGCCAGGCTGCCAGCGCCGGGCCGATCATCCCTGGAACGACCCACGCGCTCGAAATGATCGCCAGCATGCGCGAGCAGGCGCGTTCCTCATGGCCGTGCCCGACGACAATATACACCACCGCCCCGATCACGCCGGTGCCCGATCCCTGAATGGTGCGCCCGACGATCAACAGCGGCATGGTCGGCGCAAGACCTGCTCGCAGTAATCCGATAATGACTGGCGTGCTGCCGGCGAGAAATGGCGCCGCCGGCCCGCGCCGATCGGCCTCCGGGCTGGCAAGCGTTACCGCGATCATGGTCGCCAGCATGAAGGAGCTGAAGGACCAGCCATACCAGGCCAGCCCGCCAGGATCTGCGGCGGTCGCCGGCATGGTTGCGGCCACTGCCAGCGCCTCGAATGCGGTGGCGGCAATGATCAGTACCAGCCCGGCGGTGAGCATCTGCCGCCCATGAACCCAGATGCCGCCATGGGCCGTGCCAGCCAGGTTTGCCGCCGGAAGCACGTCGTCAACCACAAGGTGCCGGCCTTTCGGCAGCCAGTTTACTCGTTCCACCCGGGCCCGAAGGGACCAGAGATTGCTGCAATGATTGTATCGAAGCGATGTGCGGCTGTCATCGGTTGCGCGGTGGGCGCAGCTCCATCGCGAGCTGGATCGTCTGCGGCAGGGATCAGGCGCACCTGCTCAACGCGGATCTCGCCGCCGTCGCCGGTTCCGATCGGGTCGATGCGCAGCCGGGTCACCGTGCCGCTCCAGCCAGGTGCATTGCGCAGGTCAATGGTGTATGTCACCGTTTCCGTCGTGGCTGCCAGTTCCCAGCGTACCGAATGTTCTTCGGTGATGGCACCGTCGGTTCCGGCATAGAAGAGTTGTGCATCGCGCGCCTGGACGGTATGCGCCATCCGGATCTCGATTGCCGCCACCCTGCGCGTGTCGAGGTTCAGCAACGGGCTTGACAACCACGGGTCAACCTGCGGTATGAAGCGCCAGCCGCCGTCGAAACGCTGCGTGGCAATGTTTGCACCACGCCACCCCCGGGCATCGGTGCGGAACGTCCAGCCATTCGCGGTGGCCAGTTCCATCGCAGCCGGCAGGCGCACATAGGCGGGCAGCGGCGGCGGCAGGTCGAGACCGATCAGCGTATCGCGGTAGCGCGCGAAACAGGCGTCGATCCGTTGCTGATCAAGATGATGCCGCGCCAGCAAGCGTGGCGGCGGGCGGAGCGCCTCAGCGGCGATCAGAACGGCGGCGCCGGCATGCTGCACCGTGTCGATCCGGTCGTGGATCGCCGCGCAAGCCGCTTCCCATGATCCACTGTTGTCAAATAATGCCTGGTTGAGCGACAGGAAGTTCTCATGTTGCTCATAGTACGGCAGGTACAGCTCCAGCAATCCATCAGGAACGATCAGCAGATCAGCCGGCGTGCTGCGCGCGGCCAGTTCGCGCGCGACGAGGCGCTGGAGATCGGTTGCCGGGTCGCCGCGCCGGTTGATCGCGCCGGCATTGATCCACAGCATTGCGGCGGCAATCGCCAGCACGCTCCAGATCGGTGGCCCCCAGCGCTGCGCGCGAGACAGCGCCAGGGCGAGTAGGAGCAATGCCGGAGGCAGGCTTGCAATCCAGAACTCGATATTGTCCGGTTCCCACCATGCGAAAAAGATACCGTATGTGATGAGCCATACGATGAGCCAGGGGAGGTGAGGGTGCAACGCTCTCCTGTGTTCGTCGCTCGTGTTGCCGCGTTCCCACGTTGCCCGGCCTGACCATGCCCACAGCACGATGAAGCCAAGCGTCAGCCAGAACCATGCGCCGCCTGGTTGTGCCATAGAGTCGGCCAGCCCTGTACCGAGGTGCGCCAGGGTCGTCAAGGTGAAGGGGCTTCCCCACCAGCCCGTGCGAGCATACTCGGTCAGCCAGGCGAGCATGGCCTCCACAGTGCGAAAGTTGCTGATCACCAGCATCACATACATGTATGGCAATCCCACCGCCAGCGCCAGCGCGCCCGCGTAATACGTCCAGCGGCCTGTGACGGTGCTCCAGCGTTGCCGTGGCACTGCCGGCTCACGCCCGGTTGTGGCGCGCCAGGCGTTGGCCAGCGCGATGAGAGCGATGGGAATGGAGAGCAACACATTCGTCTGATGAAATAGCACCGCGCCGCCCTGGGCCAGGCCGAGCGCCATGCACCGTCGTGCGTTCCACGGCCCCGGGCGCGCCATGAGTGCCATGCAGATGATGAGAAACAGGGTAGCGAACGTGTAGACCTCGATCTCGACGGCGTAATACCAGTATGCGTATGACGCACCGAGCAGGAGGGCAGCAGCAGCGGCGGGATCGGACCGGCCGGTTGCTGTGCGCGCGACCAGGTAGAACAACGCCACACCGGCCGCGCCAGCTATGGCGTTGACGAGTTGCATCGGCAGGGCCGCGCCGCCCTGGTAGCCGAGCGCCTGACCGACCACCAGCATTGCCGCTCCAAGCGGGCCATAGGCCAGGTGGTGCGGATGGAACAGTTCGCTCCATGGCTTACGCTCGACGCTCGTCACATACGAAAGCGCATCGAACGTATGCACGCGGGTCAATGTTGCGAGATAGAGTGCGAGGAAGGCGACGAACAGCGCGGCGGCGCTGGCGCGGTCGTGGCGCAACGTTCCGCGGTGCGACATGGTTCAGATTTCTGGCGTAATGCGAAGCTGATCGCCGAGGGCCGTACCGCTGGCGCGGATCGCGCCGGCTGGCAACTCAACGACATAGCGCCCGCGCCACGGCGCAACACCGGCAAAGGGATGCCATGGTGGTAACGCTTCGCGCATCCCGATAACGCGATCCTGGCGATCAACGAACAGCACATCGATCGGGAAGCGCATGAAGAACATATGAATACTTGACTCGGGCACGATGATCAAACCATGACCAGGCGGCAGCGCCGCACGTCCCATCAGGCCACGCCCACGCGCCAGGAAACTACGCGCCACAGCGGCGTGGTCCGCAATGATTGTACCGCGTGTCAGGTTTTCAATGACCGTTGGCATCATACGGAACAAATGCACCGCCCACGCCGCAGAACGGCGCAGGCAGTGCATGGTGCGGGCATGCGTGATGCAATCGCGGGCCGGCGGATCGATCATACGAGGCGCGGCAGGCGCAGACGGGATGCATGGCCCGTCACCCTCCCAGGCCGCCGAGCGACTGGGTCAGGCGCGGCACAGCCGGCCCCAGAATGACGACGAACAACGAAGGAAAGATCAGAAAGACCATCGGGAACAGCATCTTGATTGGCGCCTTGTGCGCCTCTTCCTCGGCGCGCTGGCGCCGCCGGATGCGCATCTGGTCCGACTGGATGCGCAGAATGCGCCCGATCGACACACCGAGCTGTTCGGCCTGGATCACCGCGCCAATGAATGTCTGCACATCATCAACACCGCAGCGATCGATCATGTCTTTCATCGCGTCGCGTCGTGGCCGTCCCAGGCGCGTATCGCCGAGCACCCGCCTGAACTCGCGTGAGAGTGGATCATCCCATTTCTCAATCAGGCGTTGCATCGCCTGGTCGAAGGAGAGACCGGCCTCGACGCAGATACAGAGCAGATCGAGCGCATCAGGCAACGCTTTCACAATCGCCTTCTTGCGCTTCTTGATCTGCTGGCCGAGCCAGATTCCCGGCAGGAGATACCCCATGCCCGCGGCGATTGCCGAATACATCAGCATCTCGAGCAGCGGCAGGCGCTGCATGAACGTGACGGCACCGACCACCACGAGCAGGATTGCCGCCAGCGCCATGCGAATGCCACTAAACATGGTTGGTGTCAGGTTGCCGGGGTTACCTGCCTGCGCCAGGCTGATACGCAGGCGTTCAGCGCTCTGCCTGGGGCCATACTGCCCAAGCTTCGCCAGAATGCTCCTGGTGAGCGGCAAAAGGACGCGCTGGCTGAACGGCTGTTGCAGTTCAAGTTCCTCAAGCGTCATCGTCCGCTCGGTGAACTGGCTCAACCGATCGCCGATGGCATCGGGCTGCGACGAGCTACGCATTCCAACCATAATCAGGCCGATGCCAAACACAATCAGCACACCCAGACCGATCAAGGGCAGCATGGCAGTCATACGCTCCCCCCTTACACCTCAATATCAACGATCTTCATAATGGCAAAGAACCCGATCACAATCATCACCAGCCCGGCGACCGGCAGGCAGCACCAGGCATCGGGTGGCATGCCGAACGTGAACATCGGCGCCATGTAGTTCGGGTTGATGACCGAGATGAAGATCGCCAGACCAATTGGCAGACCGGTAATCACATAGGCTGAAATGCGTCCCTGCGCGGTCAGTACCGCGATTTCGCCCTTGATGCGGATACGCTCGCGGATGGTATGCCCGATGGTATCCAGGATCTGCGCCAGGTTACCGCCCGATTCCATCTGGATCTTGACCGCAGTGATCAGCAGGTCGAGGTCATCTGACGGGACGCGTTTGAGCAGGTTATCGAGTGCCTCTTCGGTGCGCAGGCCAAGACCGACCTCCTGCACGACGCGCTTGTACTCCGACGCGGTCGGTTCAGGCGCTTCGCGGCTCACCAGTTCCATCGACTGTAAGAGGCTGTAGCCCGAGCGGAGTGAGTTGGCCAGCATGTTGATAGTATCGCCCAGTTGCGCATTGAACCTGGTGATCCGTGCCTTTGCCGCGTACCCGACGTACAGGTTGGGAACAAACGAGAACAGCACGAACCCGACAATCGCCGACAGCGTCTGGGCCTCCCAGCTGGCGCGCCCGATCACGGCTCCGGCAGCCGCACCGATCGCGGCTGCGATCAGCTTGATGCCGTAGAACTCCGTCACGGTCAGCTTCAGATCGGCGCGCGCAAGGTCGCGTGCCGTTTCACTGCCGCGCTTCCCACGCGCAACCACCTTGTCGAACTGTTGCAGCTGTTCTTTTGCGGTCAACTGCTGCTGATCGGCGCGGCGCCCGGCAAACTGCGTCAACCGGTCGCCGTAATCGGCACCGCCGGTGCTACGGCGCGACAGGAGCGCGAACACCGCCAGAACGACCAGGAAAATACCTGCTGGCGCGATGAACTGCGTGAGGTCGGCCGGGTTGGGCATGCTGGGGTCCTTTCCAGGGCAGGCTGGCGACGAGCCGGGCGGTACGGCAATGATGCCATGGCACGCCGCCCGGCAGGGCTAGACAAACGAGCCCGGGTTGTAGCCGAAGATGTTCGGCGGCAGGTAGATATTCCGCTCTTCGAACCGATCAATGAAACGCGGGCGAATACCGGTCGGCTTGAGCTGACCAATAATCTTGCCGCGCTCATCAATCCCCTGCTGCTCGAAGACGAAAATATCCGACAGCACGACGACATCGCCTTCCATTCCCTGCACCTCGGTCACATAGATCGTTTTGCGCGAGCCGTCTTTGAGGCGCGCAAGCTGGATGATCAGGTTCACCGCCGAGGCAATCTGTTCACGAATAGCCTTCACGGGCAGATCCATCCCCGCCATGAGACACATCGTTTCAATACGGGCAATAGCATCGCGAGGGGTATTGGCGTGCAGTGTCGTCATTGAACCATCGTGCCCGGTATTCATTGCCTGGAGCATTTCCAGCGCCTCGCCGCCACGGCACTCGCCCACCACGATCCGTTCGGGGCGCATACGCAGCGTGTTAATCACGAGATCGCGGATGGTAATCTCCCCCTTACCTTCGACGTTGGCCGGGCGTGACTCGAGCGGCACGACATGCTCCTGGCGCAACTGCAATTCAGCCGCATTTTCGACCGTAATGATGCGCTCATCGTCGGGAATGAACGACGACAGTGCGTTGAGCATCGTCGTCTTGCCTGAGCCGGTGCCGCCAGAGACGACGATATTGAGCGAGGCGCGCACGCAGGCGGAGAGGAACTCGGCCATTTCGCGCGTCAGCGAGCCGAAACGGATCAAGTCGTCAATGGTAATGCCTTCTTTGCGGAACTTACGGATACTGATCGTCGGGCCGCAGAGGGCGATCGGGCGGATCACCGCGTTCACGCGGCTACCGTCGGGGAGGCGCGCGTCCACCATCGGCGACGACTCATCAATGCGCCGGCCAAGCGGCGCGACGATGCGGTCAATCACGCGCAGCACATGCTGCTCGTCAACGAACGTCGTACCGCTCGGCTGGATCTTACCGCGTTTTTCGACGTACACCCGGCGTGGGCCATTGACCATGATCTCGGTGACTTCCGGGTCGTTGAGCAATTCTTGCAGCGGTCCGAACCCGATAATATCGGCGGCGATCGACTCGAACAGGCGGGCGCGTTCGGAGCGCGCAAGCACAATATTCTCACTATCGAGGATCGTATTAAAGATCTCCTCGACTTGCTGGCGCACACGCGCAGTATTCGTGAGGTCGAGCTTGGGATCAAGCTCGCTGATCAGGCGCTGTTGCACACGGGCGCGGAGCTCGATCTGGCTATTCTCTTCCTCGCGGCGCTGCGTCTGGGGTGTGCCGAGGCGCGCCGCCGCGGGGCCGCCAATCGCCGGTGTGGCAGGAGTTTCGCCTGCCGCGCCGGAAGCTCCGCCGATACGCTTCAAGAGTGACATAACGCACGCTTCCTACTACTATCCAATGCTATCGTCGCGCCAGCAACCTGCCGAACAGCCCCGACTTCTCGGGCGCTTTTTCCTGCTTTGGCGCGCCGGCAGTTCGGGCTGAGAGACCGCTACTCAGCATTCTGGCCAGCGCGAAGATATCTCTCGATGTCGAGTGATCACGTTTTGCAATCACCAGCGGAACGCCCTGGTTCACCGCCAGCGTCATCTCGTGGCCGGCATTGGCGATCTGCAGCGCCACTTTGTGCTGAATATTTTCCTCGACGTTCTCAACGCGCATGCCAAGCCGGTTGTCGGCCTTGTTGAGAACCAGAACCGTCTTTTCCTTCGGGTACTCGAGCAATTCGGCCACTTCGAGGAACAGCTTGATATTCTTGATGCACGGGATCTCGAGTGTCATCAGCGCCACGATGCGGTCGGCCATGTCGAGCACTGCCAGCGCGCGATCCTGGAACGACGATTGCGTATCAACGACGACGTAGTCGAACTCTTTCTTCATCAGTTCGAGGATCGTGCGCAGATGATCCGCCGTGACGAGCTCACCGGTCTGTGGGTTGGGCGGCGCAAGCAGGATTTTCACCTGACTGGCGTGGGTTGCCAGGACATCATTCAACAGGTCGCGGTCGATCTCGCCGATACGGTTCGCCAGGTCGGCCACGGTTTTGGTGGACACCAGGTTCATGATCACGCCAATATCGCCGAACGTCAGGTTGCCATCTACCAGCGCGACCTTTTTGGCGGTCGACTGGCGGAGTGCGACCGCCAGGTTGCACGCGATCGACGACGTACCGGCGCCGCCTTTCGGGCTGAAGACCGCGATGATCTGCCCCTGTGCGACGCCCTCGTCGCTTTCGCCGCCGGTGATCGCGCCTGAGGACGTGGGAACGTAGCGACGTTGCGTCGTCGCCAGCCGGTGGACGTGGCGAATCGCGCTGTACAACTCTTCCGCGCCGATTGGCTTGGGCAGGAACTCGCGCGCTCCAGCGAGCATGGCGCGCCGGAGGTAATCCTGCTCACCCTGCACGCTCATCATAATGACCTGCGCCTCAGGCACCTGGCTCAACAGCGCCTCAGTCGCCGCAATGCCGTCCATGTCGGGCATGTTAATATCCATCAGGACGACGTCGGGGCGGTATTGTTTGGCGAGTGCGAGCGCCTCACGGCCGGTCATCGCCTTGGCGACGACCTCGATATCTTTCTCGAAGAACAACAACTTTTCGAGATTGTCACGGGTTTCAGCGATGTCATCAACGATCATCACCCGGATCTTCGGCGGCCCCGATGCATCGGGAGTGCGCGGTCCTCCTGCCATCGTTCCCTCGTTTCTCGGCGTGGTGCAGTCGATCTGACAATACGTGTGGCCGTTCGCAACGGCATATGATGCGCAGGCCGTCAGCCAGGCCGACCCACGCGCCCTGTGCAAATTATGATACAAACGTGTTCGTGTTGCTCCTGCGCGTACCGACACGTCGCCTGCACGACAGGTTCACCCACCGGCGGGGCAACGTTTCTGGCGCTTGCCGAAGCCATCGCGCCGCCGGCTCGTGATTCCGTGGGCATCCTTTTTTATTATACCGCGTCGTGCGCCTGTTTGCAGGCGGCGCGCCCACAGGGCAGGGTTCGCCCGCCGGCGGGGCAACGTTTCTGGCGCTCGCCGAAGCCATCGCGCCGCCGGCTCGTGATTCCGCGGGCATCTTCCGGACACCCATGGCCCGCAGCCGCCGGAACTGCTTCCCTCAGCCGCGGACAGTCAGGCAACGCTTACGGCAGCGGCAACCGGGTTGGCGTCGGCCGCGCCGGGCCGGGGGTCAACTCATCCGGCGAGATGGACAGCGGCTGCAGCGGCTCCGGTATCGGCAGGCCGTACTGGCTCACCAGCAGACCAAGCGTGACACCGGTCGTCTCTGCCAGGCTATTGTCGCCGCGCCCGCGTAACACCAGGGTGATCTGCGGCTTCGGATCTTGCTGGTCGAGCGTGAACTTCACGATCTCGGCCTCCTGGTTGGTCATGGCCAGCAGCACGATCCACTGCGCCCCGGGTGTATACGTATCGGGTTGCTGGGTGGCCGCAGGGGCGACGGGTTGAATCGGTTGCTGGCCCTCCGGGGTCGGCGTGCCGGCGCCTTCGGGAATTGCCGGCTTCAACACACGCAATACCTGGACGTTCTGTACCATGGTTTTGGTGGCGCGCGCCGTCAGCGGCTCTTCTATCGTCGTCACCAGCGTCTGACCCGTCGCCGGATCGACCGTCAGGCTGGGGCGCAACACCAGGCGCTGGATTTCATACGTCATCACCAGGTCGACAAAGTCACCGGGCCGGATCTGATCCGCCACGCCGGTCAGGTTGCTCATTTCCAGCGGCAGCACCCGGTCGCGTGGCGCATCGGGTGTATCCGGCGGGGGCACCTGGAGCGAGAGACCGGCGTCGGTCAGGTCACGGCTGCGCAGGATCTCGGTGGCGTTGATCTGGCGTAGCGTCACCTTGTTCGTCAACTCGCCGAAGCTGGTGTAATACGTGTCGGGTGCGGCATTGTACTCCGGTTCCGGGATATCCGTCAGTTCGAGGAACGTCTCGGTGTCGGTCAGAACGGTATTGGCCCGGATGTCGGTACGGGCGGAAACCACTTTCTTGAGCGGCACCGGCGTCGGCGTGACCGGGATGGGTGGTGGAGGGGCTGCCGGAGTCTGGAAGAAGAAGAAGAATAGCAGCGCGGCGGCTGCGGCGATGACGAACCCGAGCAGCAGTAAGAGCCGACCTCCTCGCCTCATGTTGCGCTGGCCTTTCTTTCAGCAGGCAGATGCGCCAGAGTAAACCTGTAAGCTATTATAGCACACGGAATCAAGCCCCATAAGGATAGCCGCGTGCCGCCGGTTTGACAGATCGTTTTTGCCAGCCGTCACCGCAGCGTGATCGGCAGGAACACCTTGAACGTCGGATTGGTACTGGTTGTGACATCGAACACGGCGCTGACGTTGTTCAACTCCGACGGGTGATTACCGTCGGCAGCATCCGTCTCGACGACCAGGCCCTTCAAGCTGTTGCCGCTATCGGCGACCAGGATGACCTTATAGTCGCCTGGCCCCGCGTCAAGCAACTGGAACAGGGTCCTGGCTGAACTGATGCCCAGATTGGCGACTGCGGAGCGGCAGTTGTCAAACCCGCCTTCTTTCACATCGCTCCAGCGTGTACCGTCGTTGATCAGGTAGGTCGTATTCCTCTGCATTTCGGTTCGTGGCACCTGCAGGCAGGCGCGGTGATATGGCGCAAGGGCGGCGTTGGCGCTACTCAGGCTATTGCCGTCGGGTGCCACCAGTGGCAGCGTCGGCACGATGGGCGTTGTGCCGGGTGGGAAGATGAACACATCAACGAAGAAATAGCCGTTGGGGTCACATCCCGGCTGGGTCGCGTGGCACAGGTCAGCCGGCTGTGTCGGCTGGCCGTCGGTGGTGTTCTCGTTGCGGATGCGCACCTCGATACCCTTTGTGGTATTGTCGGCGTTGAGCGTGGTCGTGACGGCATTCTGCGGCCAGATCAGGTCCGGATTGCCGGGCACGATCACTTCCATGCCGAGGCGCAGCAACACCGGCGAGACGCTTTCGTTCGAGCCGCGCGTCAGTGTGGCACGGTACTGGAAGCAGTTTCCCGGCGGCAATAGCTGAGCGTCGGTATACTCCTGTGTATTGACGGCGTAATCCTTGCCAGTGTCATTCAGTTTCGAGAAGCGCCCGGCGCCGGCCTGCGGATCGGTGAGCGCGGTCCAGTCGCCGCTTGTGTCGTTGCAGTTGCCGCTGGACGGCGAATAGACGCGGTATTCCAGTTCGACGTCACCACCCTGGTCGGGTCGGATATTGGTGAGCCAGGTGACCTTGCGCACCGTCGCCTGCTGTTCGCCGATCAGGTCAAGGATGGAGAACGGCTTCGAGTAGTAGTAAGCCTGGGTGGGATAGATCGGATTCTGTGCATCCGGGCCGATCGTGGCGCGGAAGACCGTTGGCTGCGGCGCTGTGTCGTTGGCGCCGCCGATCAGGTAGGCGAAGGCGTAGGCCGGGTTGGTGGTCGGCACGAGCACCACGCCGGCATTGGTGCGCCCGGGTGCCGCCGAGAATGGCAGCGCTCCCGATGATGACGGCGGCTCATCTTTGTAGAAGTTCGTGTTGGCGATCGGATCGCGGTAGAGTGTGAGATCAGTCGGGTCGACATAGGTCGCATACCCGTTACGCGTGCGCGCGCCCGGGTTCGCGCCGATCGCGCCGCTGACCAGATAGATACTGCCGTCGAAGGCCACGGCGCCGTGGCGGTTGAGCGCGTCCACGGTGGATGCGGGGCCGCCGGAGCTGCTGTTCTGCCAGGTGATCGCGCCACTGTTCGGGTCAATGAGGCCCTTGAGCACCGTTGGCGTGGCAGTCGTCGCATTGGTCTGGCCGCCATAGACGAAGAAGATATCCTGGCGCACACCGTCGCCGAAGCGGGTGTAGGTCGCCGCTGTCACTGCGGTATTGAAGACCTGGCTCATCTGCGCTGCGGGCAGGGTGACGCTGTTCCAGGTGCGATTGTCGGCGCCGAGCGCCAGGTTGCCGCCGGCGTCGATCTCGGTATAGAACACCTGATTAGAGAATGTGGTTACCGGGAAAGAGATGCTGGCCGTAGTCTTACGACCACCGACAACGTAGAGAAAGCTCCTGCCGGCCGTCGTTGTATGGACGAAGGCGCTGGCGCTATCGAGCCCGGTGATCGAGGTGGGCAGCCGGTACGGTTGCGACGCGCGCCATGTCAGATTGCCTGCTGCGTCCACATCGCCGACCAGTACGGAATTGCTGGAAAAGGTATTGCCGGGAGCCACCGAGCCGCCGATGACATACAGGTAGCCGGCATTGCCGCTGGTGCGCAGCGCGGCAGTTGCGGCAGCTGTTCGTTCGGCGATCGGGTTGTTGAATGGCGGCGTATCATAGTGGCTTACGGCCGGCAGGTTCCAGGCGGTCTGGGTGGTCCATGTAATCGTACCGGCGCCGGGCTGGCCATAGTTGACATTGACCTCGCCGCGGTACACCGTACGCTGGTATGGAGCAGAGATCGTACCGTCGGTGCCGCCGACGATCCAGATATTGCTGCCGATGACGGCTGCGCCGACCTCGGCGCGTCCTGCCGGCAGCGGATTGGCCGCGTCGGGGCTCCACTTGAGTGCGCGAATGGCGGCCATCGAGATCCCGCCCTGTGCGCCGGGGCTGGCGCCGCTGCGTGGCTCGGTAATCTGGCCGGTTACCGGTGTATCGCTGAGGGTCGTCTGAACGACGGCGGTCAGAATGCGCGCGCCGGCGCCGAACTGCTGTTGCGTATCATCAAGCGGGACAACCTTGATCACCCGGGCCTCAACGGGTGCGGGGGGGATGGCCGCGAACGCGGCCAGGAGCGCGACAACCAGGAGCAGGACACGGGCCGGACCGGGCACACGGGTCGAACGACTCATGCAAGACCTCCGGAGTACTATAGCCGATTGCGGATTCTGGATTGCAGATTGGGCGCGATGCATCTGGACACGGTCGACGTCGCGCTGTTACTCGAATGGATCGCCTGAAGCGCTCCGAGCGAGAGGCGAGTGGCGATGGGCCGGGTATAGCGGGCGATCCGGGTTTGATGAGGTGCTCATCAGAACCGGCTGAAGACTCGAATCGATCCCTCAATCTCGGGAAGATCGCTCCATCAGAACATGCCGGCGGCGCAACAGGTGCACTATACCAGATCTCGCATAACGCATGTGCGCCGCAGGGCGGAAGCCGGCCTGCGGCGCGTGGAGCGGGACGACCTGAACAGGGCGGCAAAACCGCTCCACCTCACAGGACGTTGCATCCTGTGAGGTGGAGCGGCTGGCAGTTACGGCGATACCGGGCAGACGCTATCGTTCAGGTCGAGTTTGAGCGGCACGTTGATCGTAGTGCCGAGGCCACGGCTGGCGTTGACCGGCACGGTAATCTCGCTGCTGGCGAGGGCACCGCGCACGATCAGTTCATACTTATCGCGCGAGACATTGTCCTCCGGCGCGCGGTAGCCGAGCCAGGCCGTCAGCGTATACTGGCCGGGCGGCACATTGTCGAACGCGTACGACAGCCGGCGGGTCTGCGGGTCGGCAGTGATCCAGGCCTCGCGTGTGGCGCCGGTGGCATCGGTGAGTGTCACCTTGCCGACGCGCTGATCCGACAACTCAGGTCGCAGATCAGTCGGCACCTCGGTCCCCGCCATCGAGTCGCGCTCGGGGCCGGCAGACGGCGTACACTGGCCGAAGACGGCGTTGGCCTGAATATTGTTGAAGATTGCCTGCAAGCTACCCGCCTGGGTTGCCGAATAGACATAGTCGGGCTGGCTGGCGACCTGGTCGAGGCCGCTCTGGTCGATACCGGCCAGGGCCACGACATACACCGCGCCTTCGGAAGGAAGGATATAGGATTCCTTCAGCGCGTCAGCCTCCAGCGCCAGCGCCGTCAGCGGCTTGGGGATTGGCGGCGAGGCGGGGATCTCGCCCCACTGGCAGCCGACATTTTCGGCACCAATCTCGCAGCCGGGGCCATAGTTATTCTGCATACCGTTGCGCAGTACATTGGCCACGCCGTCGGTGACGAAAATGAGCACCCGGCGATACTCCTGAGAGCCGAGATATCGCGGCGCGCTGCCGAAGACCTGGCTGGCGCGTGCCAGCGCCACGGCGCTTGGCGTTGCACCGGCGGTCATGTACGGGTCGCCGTCAACCATACCGGCCTCGTTAATTGCCGCGTTGAGCGTCGCCCGATCATTCGTCCACCCCGACGGCAACACACTGGTCAGGTCGTCGAGAGCGCGCTGATTATCACCCACCTGGCCATTCTCATTGACATAATTGCCGAGGCGGCCAGTGAAGGTAACGATACGCACGACATCGTTGGGGCGAGTGCCGTTGGCGCGCAGCTCATCAACACGGTTGACGAAGTTGCGCAGCACTTGCTTCGCGATGTAGATGCGGCGTTCTTCGGGCGTGCGCCAGGCGCTAATAATTGACTTGCACTGGTTGGTTGGATCGGTGCAGCGTACCAGCTGGCCGGCATCGTTATATCCCTGGCCGTCGAACGTCCAGCTCATCGAACCGGACACGTCGAGAATGATCAGGAACTGGACTGGCCGGTCGACGTCGGTTGAGGTCTTGAACTTCGGCAGATAGGTCACGCTACCGCCAAGGTTGAAGTTGTTCGTTGGCGGCGCGCCGGTGACCAGGTTGGCGCACTGGCCGCCTTCACGGACATAGGCCAGTTCCATCCATGGGCCATCAGGCATCTGGCCGTCGCTATCAACGCCATAGTCCACCAGCAGGAAGGCACCGAAGCGCTCGATGTAGTACGACGGGTTCGTAATGTTGCCGCTGTCGAAGCGATACATCGGCAGGGTCATCAGTGTACGGTTGGTCTTCAGCACCTGAAGCTGGTTCATTACCTGCGTATCAAACGGGTTACCGCTGAAGACGTTGCCGTACACCCAGTCGGTTGCATTGATGGCTTCCGGCTCGAAGGGGTACGCCGCAGGGCGGGTCGGGCCGTCCGATCCACCGACGACATCGGGCCAGGGGGCTTCGCTATAGCCCTGACTGTAGGTGCCGTCGCCGGTCAACATCTGCGCCAGTGAGCCGGTATTGCCGGCGGCGATATTCGAGCGCCAGCGCAACAGGCTGAACCCACCGGTCGGATTCGCCTCGGTGCGCAGGTAGAGGCGCTGATAGCGCAGTTGCGGGTAGGTCTGATCCTGGTAGAGGCCCTTATACTCGACGAACCCGTTCTCGTCGAACACCGGCTGGTTGCTGACGGTGCTGCGAACACCGATCGGATAGTAGCCGGTGGCGCAGGCGCCGACGGTGGCGAAGGCAGTCGCGCCGACCGGCAGCGTATTCTGGCCGAAGAGCTGCGCGAAGTAGGTATCCACCTGGCCGTCGAGGCGAATCTGAATGTACTTCACGCCCTGAGGTCGCTGTGAGCCGCATGCGCCAACGCGACCACAGGCGCCGGCGATCTGCGCGCCGTCGGCGCCAAGGTAGAATGCCTCGAAGCTGCGATCGCCAGGTTGGGGCGCTTCACCGGGGGCAGTGACCTGAACCCCGTTGGAGCGCAGCGACTCGAAGATCGCGCGGGCGACGTCTGCGTCGCGCCCGCCGCTGATCAGTCGATTCATCCCTGCCAGCGACGCCGCGTTCGTGCCGCGCACGATGTTGCGCTGTTCGGCGTAGGTGACGCCGAGGTCGACGGCCAGGGCCGCCATACCGATCAGCAGTGTCAGAACTGCAACGATCAGCACCACGCTCTGCCCTTCCGTCTTGTGATGAGTGAAACGTGTTCTCATAACCACTACCTCTTGCTCTTGTTGTGAGCCATCCATACGTCCATCGTGCAGGCGGCGCCGTCATCGGGCGCGCGGTGGGTTGCGGGTCGAGCCGCCCGGCGGAGGGTTAAGGCTCCGCCGGGCAGAGTTACCGATGTGCTGTTACGTACCGGTGTCCGGCGTGCGCGTCGGCGTATTGGTTGGCGGCACCGGTGTATTGGTACGTGTCGGCGTACTGGTTGGCGGCACCGGCGTACTGGTGCGCGTCGGCGTATTGGTGCGCGTCGGCGTCGTTGTGGGCGATGCCGTCGGTGTACTGGTAGGCGTCGGCGTGCTGGTTGCCGTCGGCGTATCGGTTGCCGTTGGTGTTGGTGTATTGGTGACGGTCTCGATCACCGGCGTCAGCGTTGGCGCGCCAGGTGACGTAATGCCGGCACGCAGTGGCATGACGAAACGCGAGCTCAAGGGGACCTTGTCGCCGAAGGCCGGCGTAAAGCCAAACACCGTGTCGTAATCGGACTTGACGATCACAAAGACATAACAACTGCGGTTAGGATCGGCCGGGTTGGTACAGGGCGTGGTATCGAACGTGCTGATGAGATCATTGGTGCGATTGCCGTCGGCGTCTTCCTCACCGAGCGGGTTGCCGTTGAATGGGAAGACGTCCTCAACCGCCTGGACGAGGATGTAGACGTCGATCAGCCTGATGTAGCCGGACGGCTGAGTGCCTTCAGGAATCAGGTCGGTCACCGGGTCGTCGATCGCGCGGCCATCACCATTCACATCGCGAAAGTACTGGAACCGATCGAGTACCCCATCGCCGCTGGTGTCGGCGGCGTCGGGGATCGTGTCACTGTTGAGGTCATGCATGTCAACGAAATTCATGCCGCCGGTCGTGCCGGCCTCCTCGCGCACGCGCGTCCGGATGGTGGCATAGTCCAGGTCGACGGCGCCGTTGGGACTGACGAGCAGGTAGCGGCTGCCATAGGTGGCGCCTTCCTGGGCGGCAGTGTTGAGGCCCTGCATATTGAAAAACAGCAGGCCGATGTCGACCGCCGCCGCCAGCAGCAGCAGGATGAGTGTCGAGGCAATTGCAAACTCGACAAGCGCCTGGCCAGATTGAAATCGTCGTCGCATAGTCGTGTCTCCAGCCTGCGGGTGAGGCGCTAGGGTTCGGTGCAGGCGATGCCGTTCTCGTACGTCGGATTATTGCCGAGGCTCTCAATCGTACGCTGTGCGGTGGCTCTGATCGTCATGATCCCTTGATTGCCAAGGGTGGTATTGATAAAACTGACAAGCGGCGTCAATGGTTCGATGGTGTAATCGATCTGGACCTCGATCGTACCGCCGAGGCGACGCGGGTTGGTACTACCAGTCGGATAACTGATCGTCACCTGGCTCGCCTCCACCGGGAAACTCCCGGTCGGGTCGTCGGTCACTTCAAGAATGCGGGCCACGCACGGATCGTCCATCCAGCGTGGGTCGCCTGCGCCGCGCAGGGCCAGCCGCGAAGGGTACGGCGGCAGGTTCGACGCGACCTCGGCTCCGGCGCGGGCGGCGCTGAAGAGTGTTGAATAGCCCCAGATGTAGTAGCCGAGGTCGACAATGGCAAAGAGCAACGCGAACAGGAGTGGCGCGATAAGCGCCATTTCGACCAGCGACTGACCTGTTGAACGCCTGGGCATGCCGGTTTCCTTCGCACACTACACTCCTGCCTGCATTATAGGAAGCGCGGGATGGCGTCACAATAGCCCGTTAGTCCTGACAGGGCAGAAAGATTACGGTTTGGTGACAATGAGGCAAGGGGTGATTCAGTTCATGGTGATAGATACGATCTGGACTCCGAGGCGGCGGGGATCGCGCCCCTGGGGATCATCGCGGGCGGGTATCCACGTGGCGCTGTAGATTCGCAGTACGATGGCGCCAGTTGATGACGAAGGAAGCGCACCGGTCGAGAGCGACAGGGTTTCGGGTTTGGGGCCGAGTGTGGCGCAGACCGGTTGAGTGAAGGATGCACCGGCGATGTCGTCGGTGGAAAACCCTGGTTCGGCGGCAAGTGCCAGACAGGTTGTGACCGGGCCCAGCGCGGTGGGCCGTTCGCCGGCGGTGAGGGTGATCTGGATGGTCGCCGGGGAAGCAGACACCGGCAGGCGCAGCAGGGCGTCGCCGTCGGTCCAGGCAACGGTGCGGCCATCAATGCGCTCGGCGCGGTAGATTCCGCGAATCTGGTATGCGTAGTCGTCGGGCGCAATGGTATACGGCGCTCGTTCCGGCGGTTCGCCGGGCAGCGCGCGGTAGAGCGCAAAATCGAGGGTAAAACGCTGGACGTTGGAAGGTTTCTGGCCGGTCAGCTGTTCAAACTCGGGCACATCAACGGTCAATCGTCCGGCGGGTTCGAGGCGCAGGCCGGGAAGCGAAACCGCGCCGCTTGCGCTCAACGCCAGGTAGATGGGGCGACCCTGGTCGTGCCAGTACCGGATGTAGCGGGCAAGTTGCGTCGCGTAACGCCCCGGATCGCGGCTCTTGAGTGCGAAGGCATCAACGCCGAAGGCGAAGGTCAACGGCGTCGCGATCAGGTCGGGAACATCGCGCGCCTGGGCATAGGTTGGAGCGCCGCCGCGCAACAGTACGATTGCGCCGGGCTCGAAACGCGCCGCGATGACGCCGAGTTGATCGATTGCACCGGCATATTCGGTATGACGGTAGATCGGCCGGCCGGTGACGATCAGGAAGGCGATGAGTGCGATGGTCAGGGCGATGGATGTGGCACGTTGCAGGTGGAACGAAGAACGTGGAAGGTGGAAGGTGGAACGTTGAACGTGGAAGGTGGAAGGTGGAAGGTGGAAGGTGGAAGGTAGAAGGTGGAACGAAGAACGTGGAAGGTG
>JACAEQ010000068.1 GCA_013388755.1 Chloroflexota bacterium | reverse complement strand
CCGGTCTCCCGCCCCCAGCGGGGGCGGGCCGGGGCGGGGGCGAAGAGCTTATTTGAAAGGTATTGGGTATAGACATAGTGGGTGTCATAGGCAGCATCCCAGGTGCCAAAGCGTGGCCGGCGACCCAGGCGCGCTTCGACCTGGGTCATGAGCGGCACGAAGACTTTCAGGGGCGTTATCACTGTCCTGCAAGAACATAGGTCAGGTAGCGCCATGTCTCGCGCAACACGACGGCGACCTCGGCTGCAGGATGCGCCTCACCAGGCGCACTGTGGGTTGGCGAGCCATACGCCGCCAGCCCTTCATCGCGCGCGACCTTCAATGCGGTCAGCATCTGCGGGGGATCAGCGACAATGATCACCGCGGAAACTCCTTGAGCGCGCGCAATCGCGCCAGCGGCACGCACGCCTTCAGCCATGGTCGCGCTTTCGGTCTCAATCAATAGCGCCTGCGGTGGCAATCCCAGCCCGGTCAGGTACTCGCGGCCAGCGGGAGCGGCGGATTTGCCGGTAAGTATGATGCGGCTGACCATGCCTCGGCGATAGAGATCGCCGGCGTGCTCGAAGCGCGCGACGCGCGCAATGGCGGAATCGCCGCTACCGGCCGGGTCGCCAAGCACGACCGCTGCCCCGACCGGGCGCGCCTCATCGCGCTGGCCCTGCACAATGATCATGGCCAAGACGAGCACCAGCAACGCCACGGCAACGGCGATCATCGACAGGAGCCCACGGCCAATGCCGCTCAACGTGCGAATGATCTGTCGCGTTTGCATGCCGTGTATTATGTGCCAGACGACCAGTATGCGCAACTTCGATGCACCTGGACGAGCTGTGCATCATTGCGGTACCACTCACATTTCTTCGCCACCACTGGTCGTGCGCGAAGCGGCTCCCGCAATCAGCAATACATACTCACCCTGGATGCGCACTGTCGCAAGGTACGCGATCAGGTGCGACAGCGACCCGCGTTCGACATGTTCAAACTTCTTGGTCAGATCATTGGCCAGCGCCGCCGGCCGGTCACCATATACGGCGAGCGCGTCGTGCACCAGGGCATTGATGCGGTACGGGCTCTCATAGAAAATCAGCGTATGTGGCGAGTCACGATCAACTTCGAGGAAACGCCGGCGCGGCCCGGGCTTGCGTGGCGGGAAGCCGCGAAACGTAAAGCTGTGCAATGGCAGCCCTGAGAGTGCCAGCGCCATAATGAGTGCCGCCGGGCCGGGGATCATCGTCACATCGATGCCGGCGGCAAGCGCGCGCCGCACCAGGGTAAACCCGGGATCGGCAATCCCTGGCGTTCCGGCATCCGTGATCAATGCGACGCTTTTTCCCTGGCGCAACATGTTCATCAGGCGCTCGCCAGCCTGCTGCTCGTTGTGTTCATGGAACGAGACGAGTGGCTTGCTTATCGCATAATGCTGCAGCAGCACACTGCTTTTGCGCGTATCTTCGCACGCAATCACATCCGCTGCGCGCAGTGTCTCCAGCGCACGGAACGAGATGTCGCCCAGATTTCCAATCGGTGTAGCGACCAGGTATAACATGGTCGCGTATTGTACCGCATTCCCTGCCTTTCCTCACGTGTGTATTCCGGGGGCGACCAGCTGGTCGCCCTGCCGGTCTGCACCCTCAACCCGCGCACGGGTAACGAGTGATCGCCACGAGGTAATGCGCCTGTGCTACAATATGACGGTTCTGTAATTAATGATACGAGTTATGCGACGATGCGGACCCGACGTTGTTCCAGTATGCTCAAACGTGGAAGTTGTGCTGTCGTGCGTCGCATTCTGGCTGGCTAAAGCCCGCGCAAAACCCTCCAGGAACGTACGCCGGTTTATATTAGCCTGCGGCAGCGCGCCAGGTCTCGTATCGCTCTGCCCAGGGCAAGAAACACCCGATGCGAGGTCGCCAGTCAGGCCGACGGTGTACCTCGTGTCATAATGACAGGATGCCAGGCTCTCTATGCTTGATCAAGCCTCAGGTCAGGGAACAGGCGCCGCTGTCGCGGCGTCTCCGCAGCAGGATAGCGATCCAGGCGTGCTGTGTCGCCTGGTCGAAACGGCTCCCTGGCCAACTGCGCTCATCGCGCCGGATGGGACGATTGCTGCGTTAAGCAGGCCGGCAGGCCTCTTGATCCCTATGGAACGGGGTGATACGGCGGCGGAGGTGTTGTTCGAAGGCGCCGATGTTCACGAACGTGGACGATTTGAGGCATTCCAGGCGCGTGCGCAGGCTGGCGCGGCCGTTGACGCGATCATGATCCAGCGGCATGCACCACCAGCACTGGAAGTAGATGTCGCCGCGATTCCCGGTGTCGCGCCGGGCTGGCTCTCGGTCAATCTGTACCGCGAGTCGCGCGCGGCGATGATGGAACGGGTCAAATCAGAGCTGAATGCGAACATGCCCGGCCTGCTGCGCGCGGAATCGGTACAGACAGTGTGTGAACGCGTGGCCGGCTTCCTGCTGCCCGCAGGGATCGGGTTCACGCTGTACGCGCAGGATAACGATAACTCGATCCCGCCAGTGATCTATTCGGCGCTGTCCCTTGAGGCAGGGCGTATCCCCCCGTCAGCCTACCGCACAGTGATCAACCAGCGTGCCCCCCTCTTCCTGACACCATCCTCCCCCGACATGGCACATAGCGCCATATGGGCGCCTGGCGTTCGCGGGCACATGGTGCTGCCGATGCCCGTGACGGACCAGCCACAGCAACTGCTCCACCTCTGGGGCAGCATGGTCACGGCGGTGGAGCAGCACCGGCTCAACGTGCTGGCTGTGCACCTTGGCGCGCTGTTACTGGCTGTCGCCGAGCGCGAGCGCGTGACACGCCGCTTGCAGCGCCTTGACGCTCTGGCTGCGATTGCGCACGTCGTCGCTTCGCTTGGGACGGTCGAGGAGGTGTTGCGCGAAGTCTGCCTGCAAGCGCAACGGCTGCTCGATATGGATCACGCCAGTATCTACCTTCCTGCTGACAGTGAGCCGGTATTGTTGTGCGCCATGAGCAGCGGCGTAGCCGAGTTCTTGCTGGGGTCGTCGTTGCCACTGGTGGGAAGCCTGGCCGGGCGTTCGTTCCGCGAAGGCGCAACTCTCGCGATTGCTGATACCGAGGCTGATCCGGATACGTATCGCCCCTCGTGGGAGACGCATCGCTTGCGGGCGGCGATGTTTCAACCGCTGCGTCACCAGGGCGCGGTGATAGGTGTGTTGACCGTGGCCCGCAAAGAACAGACGCTCTTCGGCGATGACGAGCGCATGATGTTGGACCGGTTCGCCGAACTGGCCGCAGCGGCGGTTGCTAATGCCCGGCTCCACAATGCGCTCCGCCAGTCGGAACGGCGCTACCGGCTCCTGTTTGAGCAGGCCGAAGAGCTTGTGTTCAGCCTCACCCCTGATGGGCAGATCCGGCGGTTCAATCAGGCGGCTGCGGCTGTGATCGCCTCTGAACAAGGGGCGCCGATCGGGAAATCGATTTTTGAGCTTGCAGCGCCGGCAGATCGCGCCGAGTTGCGCCGGCGCCTCGATGAGTTGCTCGGCCACCGGCGTTTTGATACGCCCTGGAACTTCGAGATTCAGGACGCGCAGGGCCATACTGTGGTGCTTGAGGCAACCGGGCAGGTGGTGTGGGCGGGTATACAACCAGTTGAGATTGACCTTATTTGTCGCGACGTGACGGCGCGTCGCGCTGCGGCGTATGAATTGCAGCGTCGGCAGATGGAGTTGACGACGCTGTTGCGCGTCAGCCAGGCGATGAACCGGTCGTCGGATCTTGATCAGGTGCTGCATGCGGCCCTGGAGGCGATTGTGCTCGCCCGGCTTGCCCATGCTGCCGGTGTGCTGTTGCGCGATGACGACGGGCGCCTGCGCCTGCACGCGAGCTATCATGTGTCTCCGGAGCATCGCTTCTTTGTCGAGGAGTACCGCGAGCCTCCGTTTGCCGGAGAGCTCCATGCGCTGGAAGGCGGTGCGCCGGTCATCATTGATGCGGCGATGCTCCAGGCAGCGCAACCACGTGTTCTCGATCCTGGCGTATTTCTGACCGGTTCGCTGGCCGTGATACCGCTCATCGTCGAAGGCGTCGCTGTCGGCTTGCTGGAAATCGGCACGATCGCGGGCGCCTTTGACGAGCGGGACATCAAACTGGCCGAGGCTGTCGCGGCGCAGATCGCACAGGCAATCGCAAACGCGCGAGTCCACCAGGAGATGCGCGAGACCTCGATCATGAATGCGCGCCTCTACCGTGAGGCCGAGGCCATGCGCGCCTACCTTGATGCCATCATTCAGAATGCGCCTGATATGCTCCTTGTGTGCCGGCCAGATATGTCGATGCAGCCGCTGAACCAGGAGCCACTCACAACAATTGGCTATCAGCGCCAGAATCTTGCGGGGCAGTCCCTGCTCGTCCTTGTGCCGGCGAATCGCCGTAACGAACTCATTCAGTACTGGTTACAGGCGCGCCAGGGCGATCCGCAGCGCTTTGAGATTGATCTGCTACGCGCCGATGGCGATTATTTCAACGCACTCGTGTCGTTTGACCTGATTCCCGATTACGATGAGGTGCTGGTTGTTGTCAAGGATATGACCGCGTTGCGGCGGCTCGAATCACAGCTGCGCCAGAGCGAAAAACTGGCTGCGCTCGGGCGCATGGTCGCAGGTGCGGCGCATGAGTTGAATAACCCGCTTGCCGTTGTGCTGGGACTGTCCCAGCTTCAGTTGAGCGAGGATCTTACTCCGTCGCTACGTGCTGATATTGAGCAGATCGAGCGCGCCGCACGCCGGGCGGCTTCGATTGTTCAACAGTTGCGCGCATTCAGCCGGCCACAGGCGCCTGAACCTGAACCGCTGAACCTGGGGCCGTTGATTGGTGAGACATTACAACGCCTGGCCGGTGAAATTGCGACAGAGGGTATTGATGTTGCGATGGATGTGCCGGTTGACCTGGTGCACGTCGCTGGCGAGGCGCATCAGATCGAACAGGTGCTGTTCAACATCACGCGGAACGCGGTGCAGGCGCTTGCGCTCTGCCCGCCAGGGGCGCCGCGCCGGTTGCAGGTGCGCGCTGGCGCGCACCCCGATGGCGTGGTGGTGACGATCAGCGATACCGGGCCGGGCATTGCGCCGGAACACCTCCAGCATGTGTTTGAGCCGTTCTTTACGACGCGCGATGTCGGCCAGGGCATGGGTATGGGCCTTGCCGTTGTGTATAGCATTGTGCAACAGCATGGTGGCGACGTGTGGGTCGAGAGCCACCCGGGCGAAGGTACAACGTTCTATGTGCGGCTCCCTCTCGCCCAGGGTGCGCGTGCCCTTTCTACGAAGTCAGCCAGCGCCGTACCGCCTGGCCTCACGGTGTTGCTGGTGGAAGACGAAGAAGTGGTGCGTTCTGTGGCGCAGCGCGCGCTGGCGCGCCTGGAATGCCGCGTTGATGCCGTGGGTCGAGGCGAGGATGCGCTCGCGCGCGCCATGGCATCGGATTATGCGCTGATCATTACCGATTTGCAGATGCCAGGGATGGATGGCGCCGAATTATATGCGCGACTGCACCATCTCCGGCCTGCGTCGCGCTGGCTGGTGTTGACGGGCGATACCATGGGGGAGCGGAGCCGCGCGTTTCTGGAGCGTACGGGCCTGCCGGTGCTTCACAAGCCATTCACCTATGAGCAACTGGTCGAGAGTGTTGCCGCGAGCCTGCGCTGATTCAGAAACACCGCAACGGTGTTGGTGGCCGGTCCGTTTCGTGCGCGAAAAAGGAACCGAATCATGTTTATTGGCATACAGGATACCCTGGCCCTGCGCTTACATCCGGATGATGATGTTGCGATTGCGCTGGCGCCGCTTGCCCCCGGCCAGCCGGTGGATGCCGGCGGTGTGCGTATTCGTCCTGGCGCGGCGATTGGCGCCGGGCACAAAGTCGCGCTGCGGCCAGTCGCACCCGGGCAGCCGGTGCGGCGTTATGGCCAGGTGATCGGGTTCGCCACTTGCGCGATTGCGCCGGGCGACCATGTGCATCGTCATAACCTCGCGGTAGGGGAGATGGCGCTCGATTATCAGTTCGGCGCGGATGTCCGGCCAGTGCCGTATGTACCGCTGGAGGAGCGGCGCACGTTCGCCGGGTACCGCCGGCTCAGGGGCCGCGCCGGTACCCGCAACACGATTGCTATCATTGCGACAGTGAATTGCGCCGCGCATACGGTGCGCCGGATCGCCGAGCGCGCGCGGGTTGAGCTTCTGCCGCAGTTCCCCAATGTTACCGATATTGTCGCGCTGACCCATAAACATGGCTGCGCCATGCGTGATAGCGGCATGGAACTGGATATGTTGCAACGCACGCTGGCCGGCTTTGCACGCCACCCGAATGTTGCCGGTGCGCTGTTCGTCGGCCTCGGCTGTGAAGTCAACCAGTTTGACTCGCTGCTGGCACAGCAAACCGCGCGCCTGGGCGATACCGATCTGCCGCTCTATGTCGGCATCCAGGCCGAGGGTGGCGTGGCTGCTGCCGTCGAGGCGGGGGTGCGCGCGGTTGAGCAGTTGCTCCCGCTTGCGAACACCTTCCGCCGTGAGCCGCTGCCGGTGAGTGAACTGGCGCTGGCGCTTCAATGTGGGGGGAGCGATAGTTTTAGCGGCATGACTGCGAATCCGGCCCTTGGTTATGCCGTTGATCTGCTTGTGGCACAGGGTGGTACGGCCGTGTTGTCGGAAACACCGGAGGTCTATGGCGCGGAACACCTGTTGACGCGCCGCGCGGTGAGCCGGGAAGTCGGTGAGAAGCTGGTACGGCAGATCCGCTGGTGGGAGGCGTATACTGCCCGCGAAGGGGCCGAGATTGACAACAATCCTGCTCCCGGCAACAAGGCCGGTGGCCTGACGACGATCTTCGAGAAGTCGCTCGGTGCCGTGGCCAAGGGTGGCAGCACACCACTGCAGGCGGTCTATGATTATGCCGAGCCGGTCACCGCGTCGGGCCTGGTCTTCATGGATACTCCTGGCTATGATCCTGTGTCGGTTACTGGCCAGGTAGCAGGTGGGTGCACCCTTGTCGCATTCACGACGGGGCGCGGCAGTTGCTTCGGCTTCAAGCCAGCACCCAGCCTCAAGATCGCAACCACCAGCGCAACCTACTACCACATGCGCGACGACATGGATGTGAATGCGGGCCGAATCCTTGAGGGCGCGACGGTGGCGCAGGTCGGGCATGAAATCTTCGAGCGGATCATTGCGGTGGCATCGGGTGAGCCGTCGCTCAGCGAAGCGCAGGGGATCGGAGAAGAAGAGTTTAATCCATGGCTCATTGGCGCAGTGATGTGAGAGATGTTGCCGATCGTACAGATTGTCCACCGCGAAGGCATTATTGACCTGGGGTGGGGACACCCTGATCCGGACCTGTTGCCGGTCGAGGCGTTGCGTCGCGCGGCGAACGCCGCCCTGGCGCGTTATGGCGCTGCCGCCCTGGCATATGGCGCTGAGCGGGGCCCCGGGCCGCTGCTGGAATGGATCTGCGGCCGCCTGGCACAGACCGATGCGCGCCCGCCCGATCCCGCAGAGGCGCTGGTGCTGGCCGGTGCATCACAGGCGCTCGACCTCCTCTGTACGCTCGTCACGCGCCCTGGCGACATTGTGCTGGTTGAGTCGCCGACCTACCACCTGGCCGTGCGCATCTTGCGCGATCACCCGCTGGAGCTGGTGCCCACGCCGGTTGATGCTGGCGGCCTCGATGTGGATGCGCTGGCGGCGTTGCTGGGCCGCCTGGCGCGCGACGGTAAGCGCCCGCGGATGCTGTACTTCGTCCCGACATACCATAATCCGACGGGCGTCTGTATGGATCTGCCGCGACGGCAGGCACTGGCTGGACTTGCTGCGGAAGCCGGGTTGCTACTGGTGGAAGATGATGTGTATCGCGAGTTAAGTCACGATGTACCGGCGCCGCCATCCGTGTGGAGCATTGCGCGTCCAGGCGTTGTGGCGCGTATCGGCTCATTCTCGAAGTCGCTGGCACCCGGGCTGCGCCTCGGCTACCTGACGGCTGATGCCGCATTGACGAGCCGGATAATCGGGGGTGGTATGCTCGATAGCGGCGGCGGGGTGAATCCGCTGGTCGCGCTGACGGTTGCCGAGTTGTGTGCGGCGGGTGACTTCGAAGCAATCGTGATGCGCCTGCGAGCGGCGTACCGTGAGCGACGCGATGCGCTGGCGTCCGGGTTGCGCCAGCATCTGCCGCCTGGCTGTCGCTTCACGGTTCCCAGAGGCGGTTTCTTTCAGTGGGTTGAACTACCTGATGCGCTCGATGCCGCCGATCTGCTACCCCGTGCCGAAGCCGCAGGCGTCAGCTATATCCCCGGCGCGCGCTTTCACCTGGCTGCCGCCAGGCCCGGCGCATTGCGGCTCTCATTCAGCCTCTACCCTCCCGCCCTGCTGGCGGAAGCGGCACACCGCCTGGGCCAGGCGATCGGCGCGGCGCTGCAGTAGCCAGGGCCATCACCACCCGGTTGATATTGCACACCTGTGCTATAATCATGAGTGTATCTGTCGTATCCTCCGGGGGTGTCACGACATGTCGTGCATGCGCTTGCTCAGGCCAGGAGAGAGAGTGTGACCACCACGATCATCATGGAACCGGATATCCAGCAGAAGCTGGCAATTCTCGGCGCCGAGGCCGAAGTCGAGGTCACGGCGGTCCCGGAGACGCAGCAGATTCAGCGTGGCATCCAGCACCCGACGGGTTTCATCTATAACGCGAAGCAGGAAGGCGGTGGCACGGCGCGACTCTTCAAGGTCCTGCAAACAAACGCCTGCCGGTATGCCTGCCGGTACTGCTTTACCTCCTGCGCCATCCGCCGCAAACGTACCACCTTCAAGCCTGACGAACTGGCAACAACCTTCATCTCACTCAATCAGCGGGGGCGCGTTGATGGGTTGTTCCTCTCGTCGGGCATCGTGCCCGATGCCAACACCACCATGGAACAGATGATCGCTACCGTGGAGCGGCTGCGGTTGAAGGAGGGATACACCGGCTACATTCATTTGAAGCTGATTCCTGGCGCATCGTTTGAGTATATCGAACGCGCGGTCGAACTGGCCGATCGAGTCTCGCTGAACCTGGAAGCGCCGAATGCCGAACGGCTGGCGACGCTCGCGCCCGAAAAGGAATTCGCCGGCAGCATGTGGGGCCGCATGGCCTGGGCCGCTGCGTTGATCCGCCGGGCGCGCACCGGGGCAGATCACGATACGCCCATACGTGCCCGCAGCCTGACGACCCAGTTCGTGGTCGGCCCGGCGGGCGAAAGCGACCGGGAGTTGCTGGCAACCGTGGCGCGCGCTCATTGCGAGCTCAACCTGCGCCGCGCCTACTTCAGCGCCTTCAGCCCGATTGAACGCACGCCATTTGCCGATCTCCCCGCTGAGGACCCGGCGCGTGAGTTGCGGCTGTACCAGGCGGATTTCATGTTGCGCGACTATGGCTTTGCAGCCGATGAACTGCCATTCGACGTAGACGGGTTCCTCCCGCGCGACAGAACCCCCAAACAGGCCTGGGCCGAGCGCCATCTTGTTGAGCCGGTGGAGATCAACCGCGCACCGCGCCGGATGCTGCTGCGGGTGCCCGGCATCGGGCCGAAAAGTGCCGACCGGATCATTGCGCTGCGACGCGACACGCGCCTGCGCGATCTGGCGCAACTCCGCAAACTCGGCGTGACCATTGCCTGGGCCGCGCCGTATCTGCTGCTCGATGGGCGCGCCGCGCCCGGCCAGACGCGGCTGTGGTGGTGAACCATTCCTCATTGCGGGAGCGATCGCCGGCATAGCGAGCGAGTCGCTGCCGTTATGGATTTACCGGCTTGAGATAGTCGGCGGCGGCCCACCCCTCGGCGCCCTCCGCGTCACGCACGCGCTTCCACACCCGGTCGGGTTGAACCGAGTCGTCGCCAATGACCGTGACCACCGCGCCGTCGGGCAGCGTCTTGATCGGTGTGCTGCTGGTGTTCGGTTCCGGGCGCAGGAACAGCCCGAGCGTGCCAGTACCCTCGACGCGCAACTGTACACCGAGTACCGTGGTGGGGCTGAGCGCCACGGTTGACGTGATTGGCGCAGGTGTGACCGTCGGCGGCGCCGGCAGCGGTGTAAGGAGAATCTCTGGCGCCGGTTCGGGCGCCGCGGTCTGCAGTGGGGCCGGCGTACTGGACTGGCTCAGTATGAACAGCACGATGCCGGCCAGCACAATCGCAACCGCCGCCAGCAGAAACTTCCATCCGCCATACTGGAGCCACAGGGCGAAGTCCTGTTGTGAGAACGGCGCCCGCCGCGGCGACTGCCGCCCGGCAGCACGGCTACGACGCCACGCCGGGTTGACCGGTTCGTCGAACGAATCGGGCGTGAGCCGGTCGGTGCTGGATTGATCACGGCGTGATGCCCGCGCCGAACGCGGATCGTGCGGGTCGCCGCTTTCGCGTGCCATACCTCACTCCTTGGTAACTGGGCCTCCCCGAACTCCGACTGTGACGAGGTATACCCTGCTCCTGATCGCCGCAGCTGTATCATAGCACAGACGTGCATGCGGTTCAACTGTGCCAGCATGCGCCAGAGGGGCCCCCTACTGCCGGGTGATGACCAGATACCCCAACCAGGCATCTCTACGGCCGGGCCTTTTCCAGTGGTTGCCTCTCGCAGCGGGAAGCCCTATAATAACAGGAGTTATACAACTGTCATTCCGGTTGTTCCACACGACCCGACGATCGATCTTCGTTTCCTATGTACCTGGCGCAGCGGTTCTGGTATGATACCTCGCAGCGGCCTCGTCGGAGGAGAGCATGGCGCTAATCAAGAAACCCGGCACAACCAGGAGCATTGGCGTGGGGCGTCCACAGGAGGACGCGGAGGCCGACCCGCAGGGGACCACGGTGCCTGGTGCCGGGCAGCGTACCGTTGCGCCGGTCATGCAACCAGGTGTTGTTCTCCAGGGGCGCTATGCCATCGAGGACACGCTTGGCATTGGCGGCATGAGCGTCGTGTACCGCGGGCGCGACCTGCGCTTCAAGGATGTGGTCCGTCCTTGCGCGATCAAGGAAATGTACCAGAGCGCGCCTGATTCAAATACCCGCTTACTGAACCTCAAGAACTTCGAACGTGAGGCGGGCTTGCTTGCAACCTTGCAGCATCCGGCCATCCCCAGGGTATACGATTTCTTTGAAGAGCATGGCCGGGTCTACCTGATCCTTGAGTTGATCCAGGGCAAAGACCTGGAGACGGTGCTCGATGAGGCCGGCGGCCCGCTGGCCGAAGAGCGCGTGGCGCGCTGGGCCGTGCAGTTGTGCGAGGTGCTCACCTATCTGCACAACCAGCAACCCGAACCTATCGTCTTTCGTGATATGAAACCATCGAATGTGATGGTGACGCCTGATGAGCGGATCGTACTGATCGACTTCGGCATTGCACGCGGCCTGGTGCGCACCCGGGGTACGGTGATCGGTACCGAAGGTTATTCTCCTCCTGAGCAGTACAAAGGTATTGCTGAACCACAGGGCGATCTCTACGCGCTCGGCGCAACCCTACACCATCTGTTGACGGCAAGCGATCCGCGTACCGAAACGCCGTTTACGTTCCATGAACGCCCGCTACGCCAGTTGAACCCGGTTGTGTCGCCGGAGCTGGAGGCAGTGATTGAGAAGGCGCTCTCGTATGACATGAAGACCCGCTGGGCGTCGGCTGACGAGATGCGCCAGGCATTGCTGCAGACTCCGACCTTGCGTTCGCAGAGTGGCGCGAGCGGTGCTGCACCGGCGAAAGGAGCGACTCCGCGTGGCAAAGTCGCCAGTACGGAGCTGGTCTGGCGGTTTACCTGCGAGGATGAAGTGCGTTCGTCACCGCATGTCAGTAACGGCATGGTGTTTATTGGCTGCTACGATACCAATCTCTACGCGCTCGACGCCGGGCGTGGCGAGTTTCGCTGGAAGTATGCCACCGAAGGCGGTATTTCGTCGTCGCCAACCGTGTGGAACGACATTGTGATCGTCGGTTCCGAAGACGGCGCCGTATATGCGTGCGATCTGCGCCGTGGCACACTGCGCTGGACGTTCCGCACCGGGAAGCCGGTGCGCTCGTCGCCGCGTGTGCTTGAACGGGTCATTTTCATCGGATCGGACGATCAGCATTTCTATGCCATTGATGGGTTGCGCGGGTCGCAGATCTGGAAATATCGCACCTGGATGCCCATCCGGTCTTCGGCATGCATCGCCGGCGATTCGGTTTATTTCGGCGGCGGTGATGGGTTCGTATACGCGCTGAACATGAAGAATGGCGGGGTGCGCTGGAAGCAGCGTACCCAGCAGCCGGTCATCTCGTCGCCGGCATTCGCCGAAAACATGGTGATCGTCGGCTCGATGGATTACACGCTGTATGCCCTCGATAGCGAGGGCGGCTGGCCGATCTGGAAGTTTCGTACCAATCACTATGTGAATTCATCGCCGTTGCCGTTTGGAACGCGTGTATTTGTCGGTAGCGTTGATGGGTGCATGTATGCGATCGAGCTGAAAAACGGCAAACCTGGCTGGAAGTATGAAACCGGCAGCCAGATCACGTCGTCGCCGCGGATCGAGCAGGGGCGGCTCTATTTCGGTGCTGCCGATGGATGCGTCTATTGCCTCGATGTTGCGAATGGCGCCCTGATCTGGCGCTACGAAACCGGCGGGCCGGTGGTTTCGACGCCGGCAATCAGCGAAGGGCTGGTCTATATCGGGTCACTTGATCACGCGGTGTATGCGCTGCGCGCGTGAGACGGGCCAGGGATCACACATGGATATGAACGAGAGTGATACGTCGGGGCAACCGGTCGATCCGCCGCCTGCCGCCGGCGACGACGCCTGGTGGTCGAGTACTGCCGGTGACCTCGACGGCACACGGCCCCTCGATGCGCGTTCCGTGATGGCGCAGTCCAGCCTGCCGCCTGACCGCCGGCCCGGGGACACTGAACCGCTGGAAGAGCTGGAAGGTCCGCGCGAGACACCACCGGCGCCACTGGCGATTGTGGCCGCAGCGATGCGCCATATCGGGCAGGTGCGGCAAAATAACCAGGACTCGGTATATACGCTGATCAGCAGTGTTCCACGCGATGAGGGGGATGCGACGCTCGGCCTGTTCATCGTCGCCGATGGCATGGGTGGCCACGACGGAGGTGAGATTGCCAGCCGGCTGGCGATTACCACCATTGCGCGCCATATTATCGCAGAGTTGCTCGCACCGGCGCTCGAGGGTGTCATCAATGTCTCCTTGCAGGCGCTGGTGGTCGAAGCGGTGCAGGAAGCCAATCGCGCGATCTGGGATCAGGCGCGGTTGACCGGCTCCGATATGGGCACGACGTGCACCGCGGCACTGCTGCTTGGCCGTTCGCTCTATATCGGCCATGTCGGCGATACACGCGCCTATCTGATCGGGCCGGCCGGTATCCATCAGCTGACCACCGATCACTCGGCGGTCGGGCGATTGATCGAGATGGGGCAGCTCGATCCGTCGGAATCGCGCGATCACCCGCTGCGTTCGCAGCTCTACCGCACGGTTGGCCAGCACCCGGAGGTCTCGGTTGATCTGCTGTTCCAGCCGATCGGCGATGCGACCCACCTGCTACTCGCCAGCGACGGCCTGTGGGGGTGTGTGGACGATGACCACCTTGCGCGCATTGTTCAGGGTATCGAAGCGCCGAACCGCGCGGTGCGCTCGCTGATCGAGGCAGCCAATCGCGCTGGCGGGCCGGATAATATTTCGGCCGTGCTGGTCAGGCTTGCTTGAAATGTGATGAGCTTATGGCGCCAGGCATCAATCTTCAACGTACCCTCAGCCGTACGGTGCTGGCTGCGAGCGAAGAGCCACAGGTAATCTACGTCCTGCTGGAAGCACACGCCGAAGGCCTGGTCCAACAACTGCCAAAGTTGCCGCTCAATCTCTGCCTGGTGATTGACCGTAGTTCGTCCATGCGCGGTGAGCGCCTTGCCCAGGTAAAGGATGCAGCAACACGAATCGTTGACCAGCTCGGTCAGGATGATCATTTCGCGCTGGTTGTGTTCAATGACCGGGCCGATGTCGTCATCCCGGCGCAACGTGTGCTGAAGAAACCTGATCTGAAGGCGGCGATCGGGCAGATTGACGCGGCAGGTGGAACCGAGATGGCGCAGGGGATGGCGCTGGCGTTGCAGGAGGTTCAGCGCCCGCTGCTCACACGCGGCATAAGCCGGATCCTGTTGCTGACCGACGGCCGTACCTATGGCGATGAGAGTCGCTGTGTGGAGATTGCGCGGCGCGGGCAGGCGCGCGGCATCGGGTTGACGGCACTTGGCATCGGCACCGAGTGGAACGAGGATCTTCTCGAAACCATGACCGCCAGCGAGAATAGCCGCGCGCAGTATATTGCCACTGCCCAGGATGTGGTGGCAGTGTTCACCGATGAGCTCAAACGGCTGCATGCAATTTTTGCCCAGCAGGTGCAGCTGCGCGTTGAGGGGCGCCCCGGCGCTCAGTTGCGATCGCTGGACCAGGTGCGCCCATTTATTGCGCCGGTAACTCTTGCTGAAGAGGCTGATCGCCGCTGGGCGGCAAACCTGGGGGACTGGCCCGATACCGGTGTGCAGGGGTTCTTGCTGGAGGTGATTGTACCGGCGCTGCCGGCAGGTGACCATCCACTGCTGAAACTGACGCTGCGTTACAATTTGCCGGCTGCCAACCTGCGTGACCAGGTGCGTGAGGACGTGATTCGTGTGAGCGTCCGGCCAGCCGAAGATGTGGTGTACCAGGTGGATGGAACGGTGAAGCACTGGCTGGAACGCCTGGTTGCCTACCGCTTGCAGGCCAGCGCCTGGCGGCATGCCGCGGAGGGGCGCGTCCAGGAAGCCAGCGAACGCTTACAGATGGCAGGCACGCGTCTGCTGAATGCCGGCGAGGCCAGTCTGGCGCACACGGTACAACAGGAGGCGACACGCATACTGCGCAGCGGCGCCGCCAGCGAGGAAGGCCGCAAGCACATCCGCTTTGGCACGCGTGGCCTGATGGGACGCGCGATCGGCGGCGAACGCGATACCGGCGCCTGACCGCCCTTCGCCAGGGTACTGCATGACTGGATGATCCGAGACCCATGATAACCTGTCCGAACTGTTCAGCCCGACAACTTGATGGCACGATTTTCTGCCTGGAGTGTGGCGCAAGCCTGATCGACGCCGGTCCACTCGAACCGACGCGCCAGCTCGCTATGGGTGCCTCCGGACGTGACGAAAAGGCGATCACCTCCGGCCTGGCCGGTATTGCCCAGGATGATACCGGCCCACTCGTGACGCTGATCGTCGTCGGCAGCCGATGCGCAATCGACGTTGATCTGAGCGATGAAGTGCTCGTTGGTCGCGCCGATCCGACGCGTGGTGTGATGCCGGATATCGATCTGGGCCAGTTTGGCGGCTATGATGCCGGTGTGTCGCGGCGCCATGCCATTCTGTCGTACAAGGACGGGGCCTACTTGGTCGAAGATCTTGGCAGCGCCAACGGTACATTCGTCAATGGGCGCCAGATCGAACCGGAACGCGCCATCAAGCTGCGCCACGGCGATGAGATCATGTGCGGCACGTTACTGCTGCGCATCGAGTTGCGCGGCAATCAGCAGTGAAAGGAGCTCCGGGTGGCGCGGACGATTATCTTGCATATTGCGGGAGAGGACCCGGTGCTGGCAGATATTGACCACGAGCCACAACCGGGCGACATGTTTCTCCGTGTGACGAATATGCGCAAACGCGACGGAAAGGACGTCCCCTACCTGGCGCCCGGCGTCCAGAGCGTTATCTTCCCCTGGTGGCGCATAACGTTCATTGAAATCATGCCGAGCGAAGAGGATCGCGGCTCCGTTATCGACTTCTTTCGCACCTGATCCCGATCATCCCAGCGCAACATCAAGTACCATCATCACAGTGAACCCGATGACCGTCGCCAGGGTGGCCATGTCGGTACGGCCACCCTGCTGCGCTTCGGGGATCAGTTCTTCCACCACCACAAAGATCATGGCGCCCGCGGCAAACGCCAGGGCATATGGCAACAGGACCGTCACGGTCTGAACGGCAATCGCGCCCAGTACGGCCGCCACGGGCTCGACCACCGCCGAGAGCTGACCGGCGCTGAAGCTCTTCCAGGCTGATACACCTTCACGGCGCAATGGCATCGCAACGGCCACGCCCTCCGGGAAGTTCTGCAGGCCGATACCGATCGCCAGCGCAATCGCTGATGCCAGCTTACCGGCGTCGCCATCAATACCTGCCGCGCCAAATGCCACACCGACCGCCAGCCCTTCGGGAATGTTGTGCAGCGTAATCGCCAGCACCAGCAGCGTGGTTTTCTTCCAGCGTGTCGGCGGCCCTTCGGCGGCGGTGCGCGGCAACCCGAGATGCACGTGTGGCAGCAACCGGTCGGCGAGGCGCAGGAATGCCGCTCCGCCGAGGAAACCGATCATCGCCGGGAACCAGGCAGGCACATCCTGCGCCTCAGCAATCTCGATTGCCGGCAGGAGCAGCGACCAGAAGCTGGCCGCAATCATGACCCCGGCGGCAAAACCGAGCATGCCGTCGAGTAATCCGGCAGGTAGTTCACGCCGCGCGAAGACCATTGCTGCGCCAAGCGCCGTGACCAGCCAGGTAAAGATGCCTGCCAGCAGCGCCTGCAATGGCGCATCAATATGCTGAAGGGTTGCAAGCATAGGTAGAACGGCGATTGGTCACGTTAGAAACAGCCGGTAGGCGGGATTATCACTTTGATCCACATGGCGATAGCCGAGCCGTGCAAGCGATTCGCGGAAGCGCGGCATGTCGGCGTCGCGTACCTGAATGCCGGCCAGTACCCGGCCATGCGCACTGCTGTGGTTGCGATAGTGAAACAGGCTGATGTTCCACGACTCGTCGAGCGACTCAAGAAACTGGAGCAGCGCGCCTGGCCGTTCCGGAAACTCGAAGCTGTAGAGGCGTTCATCAACCGCCTCGGGGGCACGCCCGCCAACCATGTGGCGCAGGTGTACGATCGCGAGTTCGTCGTGGGTCAGGTCGAGCGTCGGATATCCTGCCTGCTCCAGTTCAGCCACCAGGAGCGCGCGCTGGTCGGCGCGCTCCAGTTGCACTCCAACAAAAATCTGGGCATCGGCGCGTGGCGCATAGCGGTAGTTGAACTCTGTAATGTTGCGCTGGCCGACGACGCGGCAAAATCGCTTGAACGATCCCGGACGCTCCGGGATGGTGACGGCCAGCAACGCCTCACGCTGCTCGCCAATCTCGGTGCGCTCGGCAACATGACGCAGCCGCCCGAAATTCATGTTGGCGCCGCAGGTCAGTGCTACCAGTGTCGTCTCCCGTAACCCATGGTCCTCAACATACCGCTTGAGGCCGGCAACCGCCAGCGCGCCGGCCGGTTCCTGAATCGCGCGTGTGTCCTCGAACACATCTTTGATCGCCGCGCATACTTCATCCGTGCTGACCCGCACAAAATCATCCACGTAGCGGCGTACCAGGTCGAAGGTATGCTGCCCGACCCGCCGCACGGCCACACCGTCAACAAAAATCCCCACCTGTGCCAGGGTGACACGTTCCCCTGCCTCGATGCTCTGATACATCGCGTCCGAGTCGTCGGGTTCCACACCGATGATCCGCACCGCAGGGTTGATGCTCTTCAGAAACACGGCAATTCCGGCGATCAGGCCGCCGCCGCCAATCGGCACGAATACATGATACTGGTCGCTATGGATCTGTTGCGAGATTTCCAGCCCGATCGTCCCCTGCCCGGCAATGACCAGCGGATCGTCGTAAGGGTGGATGAACACCAGGTTGCTCTCCGCCTGCAAGCGGTAGGCATACGCCTCGGCATCGGAATAGCTATCGCCATGAAGCACGACCTCGGCGCCACGCGCCCGGCAGGCCTCGACCTTGATCTCCGGCGTGGTCACCGGCATGACGATCACGGTGCGCACCCCCAGGCGCTGACCGGAAAAGGCGACACCCTGCGCGTGGTTGCCTGCCGATGCCGCGATCACGCCGCGCGCGCGCTCCGTGGCGCTCAGGTGCGCCATACGATTATAGGCGCCGCGGAGCTTGAATGAGAAGATTGGTTGTAGATCCTCGCGTTTGAACAGGACCACGTTTCCCAGGCGCGCCGATAACCGTGGCGCCGGCTGGAGCGGCGTCTCGATCGCGACATCGTAGACGCGGCTTGTCAGGATGCGCTGGATGTAGGGGACATTCACAGGGGACCTCTTTGATCGTTTACGGCGACCATTGCATGCTACCACGTGCCGCCGTCACTGCTCGGGCCGCTCGACCCACCATGCAGGTCGCTATAGTCGAGCGATGGAGTCGGACCGTCGGATGACGATGGCGGTGAAGTGGTGGTGGTATCAGAAGCGTTAATGCTGCCGCTGCTCAGGAACGCGGCAGCAGCGCGACGCATTGCTGCCTGGTATTCGCGCGGGTCCAGCATCTTCCAGATCTCGTGATCAAGGATTTCGTAGCCTCCCGCCAGTTCCTGCAGGTCAGCAACGCCATACACATCGGGCCGCGCCATAACCTCGGCGCGCCGCCGGTCAAGCGCTTCCATACGTTGTACCAGCGACTGATACTTCTTCGCATTGCGCTTGCCGAGGCGTCCGGCGGCAAGCGCTTTGTCGAAGCGCTGGTGTGCGGCGCCGGCATGCCCGGATACCGCCTGTATGGCCCGGGTACGTTCGCGCAATGCAAGATACTCCGTGGCAAGTTGTTCCGCCTGCGTGGTCAACATATCGTCGAACACGCCGCGCCGCTCGATAGCTTCCGTGCGCGCGTCGAGCCCGGCCAGTCGTTCCTCCAGTAACCGCGCCCATGCGTCATCAGGTACTGTACCGGCTCCGGCGATATCCACCCGCGCTGGCGACGCGGCCCGGTATAACCGGGCATATGCCCGGATTGGCGCGATCAGCGTCCGATACTCGCCGAGCAACGCGCGCAGATTGCGAACGGCATCGGGTTCGGGTGCGGCATTCTCCAGCATCGTGCGTCGGCTGGCGAGCGTCGCGTGCGTGGTTTCGGCAAGCGGCAGGAGCGGCGCAGATCCACTGGTGCGGCGCAACAGCTCCAGAGCGTATCCCAGTTCACGGTCCGCCGCATCTGTGTCATAGCGCAGCTGGCGCATATCAGCGGCAAGGCGACGCCGCATGCGTTGCCGGGCGATCGGCGTTTGCACCCAGAGCCATGACGCAAACTTCCCCGGCGGTGTGGCGCCAGCCGCCATATGGAGCCGAAAGAGCGCCGGGTGGTCGCGCAGCGCAAATGCAACAAGCGCCAGCATGCCTGCAAGCAACCACCAGCCCCAACTGGAGGGCAGGCGTTGCCAGCCAGGCACCGACAGTTCTGCCTCCATCCGCTCGAGCGTCGCAGCGATACCATCGGAGGGCATGCCGGCCTGGAGCGCCGGGTTCAGCGTTTCGGTACGGATGGTGCGGAGCTTCGCGTCGGGCAATGTGCCACTCCAGCGATTACCCGCGCGCAGTTCGCTGTACCGTGGATCAAAACTGACATACAGCGCCAGCCCGTCAGAGACGATCTGCCCGTTACGCTGCAGCGACTCGCCTGCCAGACGGCGGGTAAAATCATCGCCGCGATCATCGCCGCGCTCGGCAAGAAAGACTGCGACCACGGCGCCACGTTGGAGTAATGGTGCTGCTGCCCCGGCAATGCGCGCCTGATCGAGCGCGCCCGTCTGATCGCTTACCACCAGGCGACCAGGAGACGATGCGCCACAGCCACCCAGGAAGAGCACCGCGAAGAGAATCCCGGTCATGATCCATGGTCGCGGAACCAGCACCAGCATGGATACACTCCTGTCGTCATACCCGGCATCTGGCCTGGTGACCTGCATGCACGCTATGCTGCAGTATACTACCACGCCCAATCTACAATCAAAAATCTGCAATCCGCGCTTGTCGCATCCCATGCATCGTGGTAGGATAGCGCGCACGACCGCGCCGATCAGCGAGCCACCATGCTCCCCGCGAACGCCTCCCTACCGCAGTGGCGCACGCCGAACCCGGCCGTGTGCCGGCCGGCCTGTGGGGGAGCACCTGCGGCGTCACCGATCCACTCTACCTTCGCCTGCTGGCCCATCGCGGCATGGGCGAGCCGGTTGTGTCGTTCCGCCGCCGCCGTGCCCATACCGTCAATGACCACGATGGTGCAAGATCGCCGCACACGGCGGTTCGCGGCTTTGCACGCCGCGGAGCGGTATGGTACGATGGGGCGCGTCTGGCGACGGAATGGTTGGTCCGTTTGGCGAGGAGCCAGTTGTGAGTGCTACCCCGCGTATTCTGTTTGCGATTTCCGACACCGGCGGTGGCCATCGCTCAGGTGCCGCCGCGATCGCCGCCGCGATTGAACAGCAGGTCGGTGCGTCGGTGGAAACGCATATCATTGATATTTTTGCACACACGGGCGTGCCGGTGGTGCGTGACGCCCCCGATGTGTACGATAAGCTCTCGACACGCTGGTTGCCGCTGTTCGATGCGCTCTATCAGTTGACCGACGGCCGGCGGCGTATTGACGCGCTGACGCGCCTGGTGTACCTGGCTGCCCACCGAAATATCCTGCGCGTGCTCGAAGAGATCCGCCCGACGCTGGTTGTGTCGGTTCATCCGCTGCTCAACCGGCTGGTGGGCAACGCCCGCAGGACGTACCGGCTCTCGTTTCGCTTCATTACAGTCGTCACCGACCTGGTGAGCCTGCACGCGTCATGGGCCGATCCGGACGCCGAGTTGTGCATCGTGCCAACTGATGAGGCGTATGCCCGGATGCGCAGCGTGGGTATGCCTGCGGCCAAGTTGCAGCGTACCGGTTTCCCGGTGCATCCGAAGTTTGCGGCGTATACCGGTTCGCGTAGTGAGGCGCAGGCCCGGCTTGGTCTCTCCCAGGAGCTGTTTACCGTGTTGCTCACAAGTGGCGGGGTCGGTTCGGGAAACATGGAACAGCTGGTGCGCAATATCCATACGGCATTTCCTCAGTTGCAGTTGCTGGTCATAACCGGTCGCAATAGCGCACTTCGTGAGCGTCTTGACGCCTGCGGTTTCAGCTCCCATGTCCGGGTGTTCGGCTTTGTGAACAACATGGAAGAGTTCATGGCTGCGAGCGATATCGTGGTCACCAAAGCCGGCCCGGGAACATTGATGGAAGCGCTGGTCATGCGACGCCCGGTGATTGTGACGCAGGCAGTGGGCATGCAGGAGCGCGGCAATATTGATTTCGTGTTGAACCATGAACTGGGGTTGTTCTGCCCGAGCATCGATCGTATTGCGCCGGTGCTTGCGGAATTGATGCAGCCGGAGACATACGCTGCAACGGCGGCGCGTCTGGTTGATGCGGTGCCACCCCATGGCGCTGCGCAGATTGCGACGATCTTGCTGGAGCAGTTGCACCTGGCGCCGCCGGAGCGGCGCCAGCGCCGTCTGCGCCTGCCAGCGGCGGTACTGCTGCGCCCACGGGTCGCTGTGCGCGCCCTGCGCCTGCCACGGGTGCGATCCCTGGCACGCTGGCGTCGCCCGCTCTCGGGGGGAAGGCGGCACTGATTGTGTTGCTGCGCGTTTCTTGACGCTCCCCGCACACGGCAGTAGAATCATGCCCTGGATGTGCACATGCTGAAGGATCGGGGCCCATGCGACAGGAGCGGCGCTGGTGGTTGGTTGGGGGGCTGGTTGCGTCTGGTATGCTCTGTCTGTGGTGCGGTGCGTTCGCCGGCGTCGGGGGCTGGATTGCTGGCCGTGACATGGGCCGGCGCGAGGCGCGTATTGAAGCGCAGGCGACTACCGTGGCGCACGCGGCGCTCCCGGAACTGGGCGTCCTGGTGACGCGGCTCGACCGTAGCGGGCCCGCGATGCGCGCGGGAATCGAGCGCGGTGACCTGATTGTCGCCATCGACAGCATCCCGGTCCAGGATGCGCGTGATTTACGTACGCAGTTGCTCCGTCATCAGGCTGGCGATCGGGTGCGCATGACCGTTTTGCGTGAGCGCGGCGAGCTGAACCTGAGCGTCGAGCTTGGCGCGTTTCCTGGTAATCCTGCTGCACCGTATCTCGGCGTATACTATACTGCACGCGGCGAGGAGCCTGCTGATCTGTGACGCCAACGATGCCAGGCGTATCTGATTCGATCACTGATCGTGCGCCGGTGGCGCAATCCCGGCGTGTGGTGGTGTTGCTTGCGATTCTGGCCGGGCTCTGCTGGGCAGGTACATTGACGCTGCTGCTCTGGGGGCTGGTTGATCGGCAGCAATCATATGCTGCGCCGGAGCGCCTGCTCTATTACGGGCTGGCTCTGCTGGCCGCACTACTGACGTTTGTGCCGGCGGAACGGCAGTTCGGCCTGACAGGCCTCGCGTTTGAGGGGACGTTCGGGAGCATCCTGTTGCTCTATACGCTGGCGTTTGTGCCGCCGCCGACGGGGTGGCTGTTGTCGCCGCCGGATACACCGATCTATGCCCTGATGGCGGTGGCGGTGTTTCTGTTTGTCTCGTCGCTGGCGATGCCGTTGTTGTACGCCCTTGGGCAGCGGTTGTTTCGCCAGCGGGCGCGGCGCTACGATGCCCGCCGGGCGCGGCGCCAGGCGTATGAGGTTGGTACGCTGGCGGCAATGGCAGTCGGGCTTGCCGGGTTGCGCGTGCTCACGCCGGTGGCAGTGGTGCTGCTGGCGTTGATTATTGCGGTTGCGGAGTTATTGTTCCTTTCGTTTGCTGAGACTGATTCATGATTCATGTAGCAATCATTGGCACCGGCCTGATCGGTACATCGCTTGGCATGGCGTTGCGTTCGGCAAATGATCGCGAGTCGCCGCTGGGGCCGGTGATGGTGACAGGGTACGATGCCGACGCGCGTAACGCATCAGAGGCGCGCGGGCGCCTGGCGATCGACCGCGAGGCGCGCACGCTTGCCGAGGCCGTGCGCGAGGCGCATCTGGTGATCGTGGCCGTGCCGGTGCAGGCGATCCGTCAGCTATTCGTCGATCTTGCGCCCTTGCTGCCCGCTGGAGCAACCGTCACCGATGTGGCCAGCACCAAGGCGCAGGTGCTGGCATGGGCACGCGAGTTGTTACCAGTTACGGTCGATTTCGTTGGCGGGCATCCGATGGCGGGCCGCGAAAAAACCGGCCCGGCGGCTGCATCGCCTGACCTGTTCCACAATACGATTTACTGCCTTGCACCCCGTGAACATACCCGTGAATCGGCGATCAGCCTGGTTGAGGCGTTCGTTCAGCAGATCGGCGCAAAGCTGTACTATATTGACCCGGTGGAGCACGATGCGTATGTGGCAGGTGTGTCGCACCTTCCGTTCATGCTCTCCGCTGCGCTGGTGGATGTGGTCAGCCGCGGTCCCGGCTGGCGTGAGATGGCGCCACTCGCGGCCACCGGCTTTCGTGATGTGAGCCGGCTGGCGTCGGGGAGCGCCGAGATGCATCGCGATATCTGCCTGACCAATCGTGAGGCGCTTGCACGCTGGCTGGATGATGCATCACGCGTGCTGGCGGAATTGCGCGACCAGGTGGCTGCGGGCGATGGCGATGCGCTGCTCGCCTGGTTTCGCCACGCCCGCGAGGTGCGCGAGGAATGGATGGCCGGGCGACCCAATGTACGACCCGGCGAGCAGGATTTTGAGCATATCGCCGGCGCTGTGTATGAACGTCCCGGCCTGTTTGGCCGATTGGGGCGCGCGTCGCGCGACCGTAAACGATCGTGAGGGGCCGATGGAGCACAAGATCCGCGTGCTCGTTGCCAAGCCCGGCCTGGACGGGCATGACCGGGGCGCGAAGGTGATTGCCCGCGCGTTGCGTGATGCGGGGATGGAAGTGATATACACTGGCATCCAGCAGACGCCGGAGATGATCGTCGAGGCGGCGCTCCAGGAGGATGTCGATGTGATCGGTCTCTCGATCCTTTCCGGTGCCCACATGACGCTGCTGCCGCGCGTGATGCAGCTGTTGCGCGAGCAGGGTATGGACGACGTGCTGGTGGTTGCCGGCGGCATTATTTCGGATGACGACGCGCGTGTGTTGAAGATGCAGTACGGCATCGCCGAGGTCTATGGCCCCGGCGCTTCGACGCTTGAGATCGCTCGTTTCATCCAGGAACGCTGTGCGACAAAGGCCTGATCGCGTGGAACTGGCAGATGCGGTGCTCAACGGTAGCCGGCGTGCGCTGGCGCGGGCGCTGACCCTCGTCGAGACGGGCGGGCCGCCCGCGCGGGCGTTGCTTGGCGCCGTGTTCCCGCATACTGGTCGTGCCCACATCGTTGGCCTGACCGGTGCGCCGGGGGTTGGCAAATCAACGCTGGCAACGGCGCTGGCACTGCACTGGCGGCGGGCTGGTCGCACCGTTGGAATTGTCGCAGTTGATCCGACATCGCCATTCAGCGGCGGCGCAATCCTCGGAGATCGCATCCGCATGCAGGCGCTCAGCGGCGATCCGGGGGTCTTCATCCGCAGCATGGCGAACCGTGGCCGGCTGGGTGGTATTGCCCGCGCCACCGGCGATGCAGTGCTCCTGCTCGACGCGGCCGGTTTTGACGTCGTCCTGGTGGAGACGGTGGGTGCCGGTCAGGATGAGGTGGAGATTGCGGCGGCGGCGCACACGACGATTGTTATCGAGATCCCTGGCGCGGGAGATGACGTACAAACCATCAAGGCAGGTATTCTTGAGATTGCTGACCTGCTGGTGGTCAACAAAGCCGATCGTGAAGGTGCCGACGTCACCGTGCGGCAGTTGCGTGCCATGCTCAATCTGAGCGATCTGTCTGGCGCCGGATGGACACCGCCGGTGCTGGCTGCGGTGGCGGCGAGCGGTGAGGGCATCGAGGCAATCGCCGCCGCGGCGGCACACCATCTGGAGTATCTGCGCGTCAGCGGACGCTTCGCTGATGATACGCGCAAGCGCGCTGAGTACGAGTTACGCGTGGCGCTGCAGGAGACGGCGCTCGAACGCGCGCAATCCGACAGGGCAGGCTGGAAGACGCTGGTGGCGCAGATCGCCTCCCGTGCGATCGATCCGTATGCCGCCGCCGAGCACCTGCTCAATACACCGGGCAACGTGGCCATGTGATTACCCCCAGGAGATGAACGGCGCACGCAGGCGTGTGCGGCACAGCCGCGCGCGCCTGTGTGCTCATATGGCACAGGCGTTTGCGCCTGGCAAAACCAGGAAGATGGATCGAAACAGGACTCCTGGGTACTGCCATACCAACACAACACATGGTATAACCAGTCGCAGCACTCGCTGGCTACGCGTACTGCGTGGCCGTCCTGAATTGCAACAAGGGGTTCGGAATTCATGGAGCACCATGCCGCTTTCGAGCACATCAGTGATCTCCTTACATTGCCGGAAGTTGTCGAAACCCGCTACCAGATGCACCATAGCATCCCGAAACATGACCATTTGACGCGCTCGGTGCGTATGTCATACCATCTTGGCCGGTTGATCCGCGCCGATATTCGTACCTGCGTCCGGGCAGCCCTGATTCACGACATCAACTCACGTTTCGGCACCCTGACGACCCACGGGCGCGTGGCGGCGCGCTGGGCGGCGGAACAGGGCGAAGATGAGGCGGTATGCACGGCGATCGAGAGCCATATGTACCCGCTGGGTCCGGCGCCGGTGTCGCGTGAGGCATGGGTGCTGGTACTGGCTGACAAGGCAGCATCGCTCGGCGATATCAAGCAGTTCATTCTTGGCCTGTTCGACGGTAGCAGCCTGGCAAATCGCCGCCGTCTGCAGCAGAGCGACCCCTACTACCGGGAGCGACCACGCCGGCGTCTGTTGCATCGCCTGCATGTGCGGCGCTCGCATCATGCGCACTGATCTGGCCGCTCCAGTCGGTCTCGTCTCTGCGCTGCCGTACAACCGCGCCGGCGCTGCGTTGCGGCGCGAAATCGCCTGGCTCCAGCACCGGGCGGACCCGGCGGTAAGCCCTGCGCCGCGCGAACCTATCCCGCCGGAGCATGACCCCGCGTTCGAGGCCCTCTCGTTCTATATCATTGCTGATCAGCGTGTCGTAAGTTATGCCGCCGTGGTGTACATAACGATTCGCCATGCAGGCGAACCACTCACTGCTGCAGGTCTCAGTTGCGTGGCAACCGATCCGGCATACAGGCGGCATGGGCTGGGATCACTTGTCGTGGCGGCGGCCACACGATCAATCCTCGACAGTACCGTGGACCTGGGACTCTTCACCTGCGACCCACCACTGACCCCCTTTTATGAGCGCGCAGGAGGCTGGCAGGTGGTGCCGGACGTGGTGCTACTCGGTAACCAGCGCCCGGACGCCCTGACAAGCGTCGGGCTCGGCAAAGCCGTACTGATGCGCCTTGTATCGAATCGGGCGCAGCGCATGGCTCCGGCTCTGGAGCATGCCGTCATTGACCTCAATCTACCGCCGGGGCAGTTTGTCTGAGCGCCAGGTTTGCGTGGTGCGCGCCGACACGTGCGCGACTTTCCTCCGCCGAGCATCCCTGCAAGCGCAGGTACGTATAGACGAACAGATCGCGCGCCGTCGCAATGGTTGGCGCCGCGAGAATGATCCCCAGCAGACCGAACAGCGTGCCCATGATGATCATCACCACGGTCAGCAAGGCGGGATGCACTCCGACGCTATCGCCGATGATTCGCGGAACCAGCAGACTGTTTTCGAGTTGCTGTACGGCAACATAGACCGCCAGCACGGCGAGCCCGGCACCGGGTGAGACGGCAAAGCCCAGCACAACACCAGGGATCGCCCCGATCGTCGGGCCGAGCACCGGGATAAACTCCGTCACCCCGGCGATCAGTGCCAGCACGAGAATATAGTCGCCGATCGGGAAACCAAGCATTTGCAGTGCGACCAGGCCAATGCCGACCGCCAGGCCGACAGCGACGCACAGAATGATCTGGCCACGAATATAGCTTCCAAGGACATAGTTGAAGATGTCCCACACGTTCCAGAAGTCGGCGCGGGCGCGCGGATGGACCAGACGGTTGAAGAAATCGCGCCCCTGGTGCTGATCATGCAGGATATAAAACAGCCAGATGGGCAGCGAGATGAAGCCAAGAATGAAGGTCACCGTATTCAGGAGTTGCAGGATCTGGCTGAAGAGGAATGCGCCGCCGCGCTGGAGGTAGGTATCAAGGTTATTCTGCAGTGACTGGATCGTATTCGCCAGGCCCTGCTCGATCGGCTGTTGTAACGATGGTGGCACCTGGTCGCGGTACTCCTTGATGACCATGTTGACAAACGTCTGTATCTCGTCGAATGTCGGGAAACTGCGGATCAACCGTTCGACCTGTTCCACCAGCGGTGGAATGATCAGGCCGAACGTTGCAGCGATACCCACGAGGCCGAGAGCATAGACGACCAGAATGGCCAGCCAGCGCGGCAGCCAGCGATCGAAGAAATCGACGCCCGGCGCCATAAGGTACGCCAGCACCAGGCCGATGCCGAACGGAATGAGCACTGGCCGCGTCATCCACAGCATGGCGCCAATCCCATACAGGCTGAACGCGACGAGGGACCAGCGCGCCAGGATGCGCCAGGGCATTGCTGCGAACGCGACCCGGATCGCCGCCATAAACGACGACGCCTGCGCGGTCTCTTGCGCAGCGGTCGTTGTGCCCGGTCTGTCTTCCGGCGCAGCGGTCGCTGTGCCCGGCCTGTCTTCCGGTGCGCCGTTGGTGGGCGGTTCCCTGGTCTCAGTCTCAGGTTGGGTTCCCGCAGATATCATGGCTTACTGCGCTTCGCTTTCGTCTCTGCCATTACATACGGTACAATGCTGACGAGACCATGTCAAGATACGCTTATACCACGACGCTGCATATTGCATTTCGGGTGCGAATGTTGTGCAAAAACCTTGCATTGTGTCATGTATCATGGTATAGTATCATTATCATGCCTTAGCTCATAGCAGCATATGCCGTCAGATGACTGGAGTGACGCGGTCACGCGCGCAATCGGCCAGCCGGGCGCATGCCCATGCCCATCCGCCGACGGGACGGTGTTCTTTTCCGCGTTGCGATCACCTTCCCGCCGTTGGATGATTGACTCTGGCGGGCGTGCCACCCGCCAGGCCACTCTGCTGGTATGCCACCGCGTACGTTCTGTCAAATGAGTTCCGTACCAGATTGAGAGGGAGCGACACATGACGAAGTTCATCAAGCGCCGCGTTACGGTCGCGATCGGTGCTGCAGCGCTGGCGCTTACGATCGCCGCCTGCGCCAGCCAGGCAAAGGTGCAGGATCAGCCATTGCTCAACCAGTTGATGGCGCCAGATGGGATGACGATCCAGCAGCCGTTACCGGCACAGCAGCCGGTACAACTGAACCAGCTGGAGACGGATGCAGCGCTGACGTTCGAGCGGGTTGAGCAGGTGCCTGCTGCCGCGCCGGTGAGCGAGTCGCGGCAGGCGGCGGAAACGAAGCAATATCTGGCGAACGAGATGGGATGCGGCGGTAAGTAGGATCAAAACAGCGAGGGAAGACCTCCACGCCCCGCCAATCGAACAACACGATCCCTGGAAGACGTGTGAACAGGTACACGAACGGGATCGTAAGCAACACGAGGCGCCTGCTGAGCGGCTATTCTGCCGCGGCAGGCGCTTCTTCCTGACTATAATCCTTCAGGGTTGAGAGATCGCGGATACGCTCGGTAAACAGGATACCGTCCAGGTGATCGATTTCGTGCTGCAGCGCGCGCGCCAGCAGGCCAGTCGCCTTGCGGATACGCTGCCGCTTCCCGGTGAGATCGGTGTACTCAACGGTAACCCATGACGCGCGTGGTACCTCGCCATACCACCCTGGCAGGCTCAAACATCCCTCAAGCCCGTTCACCTGCTGTGCGCTCGCCTTGATAATCTCAGGGTTAATCAGCACATAATTCTGCTCAGGTTCGACCTCGACCAGCGAACCATCCGCACGTTCTTCAACGGCGGGCGGGATGGAGATGACCGTCAATCGCTGCGTGATGCCAATCTGGGGCGCCGCCAGGCCAACACCGTTTGCGGCATGCATGGTTTCAAACATGTCGGCGGCCAGTTGCTTCAGTGACGGGTTCGGCATGCGTACCGCGTGGCACCGCGTCGTCAGGATCTTCTTATCATCCGGGTCATCAATGCGCAGAATACGGCGCACGGCCATGGCATGCTGTTCCTTTACGAATACTGTGATCTATCTTGTGCATTATAGCACAACCATTGTGAAGCTGGTGATTGTTACTGCTGAGGCATTGTGACCTCACCACGCGACCCCTCGCTCAACGGCGGACGTGCACCGGGTCACGTTCGCCGTCGCACCACGAGCAGGTCACCCTCACGTGTGGCGCGAATGGATTTGATGCCGCGCAACCTCGGTGGAACTGGAACATAGCGCCGGTATGGCCCGATCCGTACGATCAGTTCATCGCCGCTGAGCGTGAGGTGCAGCGTGCCATGGGGCAGACCCGGCAGATCGAGGACCAGCGCCGCCTCGCTGTGGTACTCATTGCGGATCGGCGACGTTGCCGGTGTGGCGCCAGGATCGCCCATGGCATGCCCGGCTGCCAGCAGTGGCGCGTAGCCGCCGGTCGTGGCTTCTCCCTCTAATCGCACCAGCGGGCGTGCTGGCCAGAGCGCCGTCGCTTCGTCGAGTAATGCAGCCTGCAAGCGTTCGAGTGGCGCCAGGCGGGCGTCGGTAGGATTCAACGGTAACAGCGGGCCGGCCACAAGCGTGCCAACTGCCAGCCCGTGGAGCTGGATTGCCGGCACGGCCAGGCGCGCCTCGGCCAGCGCGGTTGCATCGGGGCGCAAGACGTAACATGAGACGCCGCCAGGCGCTGCCAGAATGGCGCGCAAGTGCTCGGCTTCCGACAGCACCCGGCGCAGGTTGTCGGTGAACTCTTGCGGCAACAACAGGCCAGGCAACAGCGAACTGCGCGTCGATGGGCCATCAAGCCCGACGAGCACACGGGACAGCCAGCGCAATGTGTCAGGCATGCCAAGCGCCTGGATCAGGGTATCGTGGGGGCCGGCGTCGATGATGACACGTTCATAACGTGGTGCCAGTTCGCGCACCCGGAGTAAGGCGAACGTAGCGCCGGCCGATGGGGGTTGTGGCAACTCGTCGCCGGCAATCGTTGCAAACGGTAGTGGCAGGCTGGAACGCGCCTGATCCCATGCTGCAGCAAGTTCGCTGCTGGCATCAATCGCCATCGCGTCCAGCCGTTGTACAACGTTCCGGGCGCTCTCGCCAATGGTGACTCCGAGGAGCGCGCTCAACCCTGCGGCCGGCCCGAGCGTTATCAGCAAGGTACGCAGGCCGGAATCGGCCGCACGCAGCGCCTCGGCGGTCGCCGCCAGCGGAATGCCGGCGCCGGGTGAACCGGTGTAGACCACGATTTTTGCCATACGTCCATCCCTGTCAAAGAGAGGCGGGG
>JACAEQ010000004.1 GCA_013388755.1 Chloroflexota bacterium | reverse complement strand
GGTGCCGCGCCAGCTGCGCCGGCGCGGCAACCGACCAATAGAAACATGCGGCGATGTGGCGCAGCAAAGAAAGAACTTCCGCTATGTCGCGGGCGAGCCGCCCGCGCTCCCAGGAAAGGCGTGAACAGTTGCCACTGCATGTTCCGGCAAGCAATGAGGAGCAATAAGGTGATGATCTATGCGCTTGATCATGTTCAGATTGCAATGCCGCCGGGCGAGGAGGAGCAGGCCCGGCGTTTTTATGGCGAGGTGCTGGGCATGGTGGAAACGCCAAAGCCCGCAAGCCTTGCCGGGCGGGGCGGCGTCTGGTTCGAGGCCGGCGACGTCAGGCTGCATCTTGGTGTCGAGGCGGCGTTTCAGCCGGCGCATAAAGCCCACCCGGCATTCCTCGTCCATGATCTGCCGGCGCTGATTACCCGCTGCCGGGCGGCGGGTGTGGCGCCAGTGGAAGATGTACCATTGCCTGGTTATATGCGCGTGCATATTCACGATCCCTTCGGTAACCGGATCGAACTGATGCAGCGCAAGGAGTCGGAATAATGTCGCGGGTAGCGAAATTTTACGACGCATATGGCGAACGTGAGTGGACGCGCCTGGAGCGGCACCGGATGGAGTATGCGGTGACGATGCGCGCGCTGGCGCGGGTGCTGCCGCCGCCGCCGGCGCGGGTGCTGGATATTGGCGGCGGGCCGGGGCGCTACAGTGTGCCGCTGGCCGCCCAGGGCTATACCGTAACGCTGGTTGATCTGTCGCCGGTGCAACTTGATCGCGCGCGGATGTATGCCGAAGCGTCTGGGGTGACGCTTGAGGCGATTATTGAGGCCGATGCGCTGGATCTGCCGGCGACGATCACCGGCGACTTCGATGTAACGCTGCTGCTTGGGCCGCTCTACCACTTACTCACTTCGGATGATCGCGCATGCGCGATCAACGCGGCGCTGCGCCGCATGCGGCCTGGCGGCATTCTGGCAGCAGCATTCATTACCCGCTTCGCGCCCTTTCGCGACGCCGCCATCAAGGATCCACTCTGGATCATGCGCGATCCCTCCTATGTTGAACGGGTATTGCAGACTGGAATCCATGATCAAGGGGACGACCTGGCGCATGCCTACTTTGCGCACCCGGCGGAAGTCGTGCCATGTATGGAGGCTGCCGGCCTGACAACCATAGCGTTACTGGGTGTTGAGGGGATTGTTGCTGGTCATGAAGCGGCGATTAATGCGCTGACCGGCGAGGCATGGGAAGCCTGGGTAACGTTGAATGAACGGTTGGCGCACGATCCGGCATTACTGGGGGCGGCGGACCATGTGCTGTATATCGGGCGGAAGCCGGCGGATAGGGTAGCCGGCCATGTGCATCACGTTTAGCCGCTGACAGGGCGATATAGCGCGAACGACCCGTTACACTTGCAAAGCGGCGGCAAGCCGCTGAACGCTCCGTGGCAGTTCATCCGGGGTGACGGCGCCAAAGCCTAGCAGCAGGCCGGGTCGTTCCAGCGGCTGGATGGCGAAGCGTGACAGCGCCATCACATCCACGCCCAATCGCGCCGCATGCCGGGCAAGCGCCTGGTCGTCACGATTCGCGGCCAGCCAGCTTACCAGGTGCAACCCCGCCGGAACCTCCGGCGTTTCCAGCGCCGCGCCAAGACCGGCCGCGCTGAGCGCGGCGAGCAGCGCCTGCTGACGTTTGGCGTACAGTACCCGCATGGCGCGAATATGCCGGGCATAATGTTCATCATTGATGAAGGTCGCGAGTACATGCTGCTCCAGAATAGGCGGGTGCAGGTCGGTAAATAGCCGCGCCCGCGTAAAGGCTTCCACCAGATCGTTGGGTACGACTAGATAGCCAAGCCGTAACGCCGGCGCCAGCGTTTTACTGAATGTGCCAAGGTAGATCACCCGGCCCACCGCGTCGAGTCCCTGGAGCGCCGTGAGTGGACGGCCAGTGTAGCGATATTCGCTATCATAGTCATCTTCCAGCACCCAGGCATCAGCGGCGCTGGCCCATTTGAGCAGCGCCAGCCGCCGCGCCAGGCTCATCGTCACACCCAATGGGAACTGGTGTGATGGCGTAACAAACGCCAGCCTGGCCTCGGGCGCGCGCGCGTGGCCAGCCTGCACCTGAAGCCCTTCGGCGTCAACCGGCACTGGTATCACCCGCGCGCCAGCCGCCAGTAATGCCCCGCGCGCCCCAAGATACCCGGGATCTTCCAGCCACACCATATCGCCAGGGTCGAGCAGGACACGCGCGACCAGGTCTATGCCCTGCTGTGCGCCGGCGACAATAATGACCTGTTCGGGCGTGCAGTGAACGCCGCGCGCCGGCCCCAGATAGGCGGCGATTGCCGCGCGCAGCGGCCATGCGCCAAGGGGATGCTGATAGCTCAGGGTTTCGCGCCCGACCTGCTGCCAGCACTGGGCGCGCAGCCGCCCCCAGAGCGCGAATGGGAAGGCGTCAAGCGCCGGCAGACCGACACGGAAGGCATACTGGAGCCCATGCTCAGGGGTGATGAGCGGCGGCGGCAGATAGGGCGCGCCTGCCAGTTCAATACCCCGCGCCGAGAGCGTCCGTCGTCCACGCGCTGGTTGAGCTGGCATGGGCGCGGAGTCGGTAAAGATCGCCTCCTCGGGTAACTCTGGCGCAACATAGGTTCCGGAGCCGATGACGCCCTGAATATACCCTTCGGCGATAAGCTGGTCGAATGCGGCCTGAATGGTAATCCGCGCCACGCCTAACTCGCGAGCCAGGGCGCGGGTTGAAGGGAGGCGCGTGCCACGCGGGAGCTGGCCGGTCAGGATGGCGCGGCGCAGGCGTTCATACACCTGCTGGAAGAGCGGCGTTGTCAGCGCGGGGTTAAGCGCCGGCAGTTCAACATGACGATTGGTACGCGGCACCATTGCCCTCCTGGTTGGCGCAAACCCTCTCCGCGTCGCAGAGTGAGGTCATACCGGCAAGTGGCCTTATTACTGTAGCAATGATTGGCTCTACCGTCAAGGCCACTTGCTGGCTATACTGCTTCCAGTAGGGCCGGAGCGGCCCGACGATCATGAGGAGCATGGATATGCCACGGTATATTGGAATCGGGCAATACTGTTATGCCAATAGCGCCGCAATGCTGCTTGATACCATTGGGGAAACGGTTGACCCGGCGCTGATTGAGGCGTTGACCGGCGTTGGCCTGGGTGCGGTGCTGATGCAGCGCCGCAAGCTGCTGTTCAGTCTTGGCGCGCCGGATTCGGGTATTTCGCATGCGTTGACGATGCTGGGGTTTCGTTTTGTGGAACGCGCCGGGCGTGATGGCGACCCGCCATGGGAGGCGCTTCAGAATGAGTTATCCCATGGCCCGGTGCTGCTGGGCCCGCTTGATATGGGGCACCTTGCCTATATGCCGAATGCCGCCGGGCTTGGCGGCGCTGACCATTATGCGCTGGCCTATGCCATGGATGATGAGCAGGTTTTTGTGCACGACCCTGGCGGTTACCCCTATGTGCCAATTGCGCGTGATGCGCTGGAGCGCGCATGGCGGGCGACGCGCGTGACCTATCGCCGTGGCGCGTATCGTTTCTGGTGCCGCCCGGAGCGTGAGCGCGCGGTTGATCATGCGGAGTTGTTCACCCAGGCAGTGGCGTCGTTTGAGGCAATTTACGCCGGCGCGGCGGATTGGGCTGAACGTGAGCGCTTTCCTATTGGGGCGGACGCTATTCGCGCCTTCGCGAAACATGCGCGCGGCGGAGCGATTACTGAGGCTGAGCGCGGTTTTATGGTCTTCTTTTCACTGGCGCTTGGCGCCAAGCGCGCCCACGACTTCGCCCGTTTCTTTGCGCCTCACCATCGGGAGTTGGCGGCGCTGAAAACACGTCAGGCCGAACTGTTTGGCCGCGCCCATGCGGCGGCGGTTGCGCAGAACTGGATGGGACTGGCCGAGACGCTGGATGAACTGGCGGATGTTGAAGAATCATTCCGCGCGACGCTTGTCGAGACGGCGGAAGTTCTGACGGGGAGGGCGTTGTGAGTGATCAGCATATTGTCGTACGCGGCGCGGCGCAGCATAATCTGCGCCATGTCGATCTCGCCATCCCGCGCGGCAAACTGGTGGTTGTCACCGGCGTCAGCGGGAGCGGCAAGTCCTCGCTCTGTTTTGATGTTATCTATGCGGCGGCGCAGCGGCGCTTTGTCGAGAGCCTGTCGGTGCGGGCGCGCTCGCTGGTGGATCAGCTCCCCAAGCCTCAGGTTGCGTCGGTGAGCGGTCTGCCGCCGGCGATCGCGATTGCCCAGGAGGCTGGCTTCCCGAACCCGCGCGCGACGGTTGGCAGCGTTACCGACGTGAGCGACTATCTGCGGGTGCTATTCGGCAGTGTTGGCGTGGCGCATTGTCCACGCTGCCAGCGCGCCATCCAGCCGCGCACGGCAAGCCAGATCGCCCAGGCGCTGGTACGCGCCGCGCCGGCGACGGAAGTGCGGCTGTTTGCGCCGCTGGTGCGCCAGCGGCCTGGCGATCCGGCGTCGGCGCTGGCCGCGGCGCGGCGCGCTGGTATGACGCAGGTGCGGGTTGATGGCGAGGATATGGCGCTTGATGCCGTTCCATCCCTTGACCCGGCGCGCCCGCATACGATCTTCGCGCTGGCGGCGACGCTTGCGCCCGCGAGTCTGCTGAATGGCGCATCCGGGCCTTCTGAACATCTGCTTCAGGCGCTCACCAGCGCGCTAGAACTTGGCAAGGGGGTTGTCGCGATTGACGATGGCAACGGCTCATTTTCGTTATGGACTGAACATTACGCCTGCCCGGTCTGTGGCGTGAGCGTGCGCAAGCCGACGCCTGGTCTGTTTAACTGGAATACCCCCTCCGGCATGTGCCCGGACTGCAATGGCCTGGGGACGCACCTGGAAGTGGACCCGGAGCTGATTGTGCAGGATCCGCGCCGCTCCATCCTTGATGGTGCAGTGCGCTGGTATGGCGAGATTCGAACCAGGCGCCCGGTGTGGGAAGTTCAGCTACTGCGCGCGCTGGCGGCGCACTATGATGTTGATCTTGAACAACCCTGGAACACCCTGCCGGAAGCATTCCGCGATGCGTTACTCTATGGCACCGGCGACGCAACCTTCCGCTTTGTGTACCAGAGTGAACGTGAGTCGGGCCTTTCGGGCGAACGGGTAACTACCTTCGAAGGGCTGGCGCCAATGATCGCCCGCCGTTATCGTGAGACGAATGCTGATACCATGCGCCAGCAGTACCAGAGCTATATGCGCCGGCGTCCCTGTTCGGCATGTGATGGCACCCGCCTGCGCCCCGAAGCGCGTGGCGTAACGGTCGCCGATCAGTCGTACGCCGCGGTTGACCGGCTGCCGCTGAGTGACGCCTATGCCTGGATAAGTAGCCTGGCCGACGATCCGCGCTTGCTTCCTCCCGGCCAGCATACGCTGGTCGCGGATGTCCTCGCCACGATTCGCGAACGGCTGCGGGTGTTGTGTGCCGTCGGGTTGCCCTATCTGACGCTTGATCGGCCTGCGGACACGCTTTCGCATGGCGAACACCAGCGTATTCGGTTAGCCACACAGATCGGCGGCGGGCTGGTTGGGGTATTGTATGTGTTGGATGAGCCAACCACCGGGCTGCACCCGCGCGATGTGGATGCGCTGCTGGCAACGCTGCGCCGGTTGCGTGATGAAGGGAATAGTGTGCTGGTCGTTGAACACGACCCGGCGATTATTGCCGCAGCGGACTGGCTGATTGATATCGGGCCGGGCGCTGGCGTTCATGGTGGTACAGTTGTCGCTCAGGGGACGCCAAAGGACGTCGCGGCGACGCCGGGCTCGCTGACTGGCAGGTATCTCAGTGGCGAACTGGCGGTTACGCCGCCGCGCGCGCGCCGCGATCCGCCGGCGCAATGGATTACGCTGAGCGGTGTGCGGCACAACAACCTGCGCCACGTTACCGCGCGCTTTCCGCTTGGGCGTCTGGTGGGCGTCAGCGGGGTGAGCGGCAGCGGCAAGAGCAGTCTGGTGGTTGACACGCTTTACCCGGCGTTAGCGGCGCGGCTCCATAACGCGACTGAACCGGCGGGCGCGCATGATACGCTTGATGGCTGGGAGCAGGTGACGCGCGTGGTGATTGTCACTCAGGAGCCGATTGGCCGTTCGCCACGCTCGGTTCCGGCAACATACGTAGATATTTTTGATGCTATTCGCGCGCTCTTTGCCGCGACGCCGGCGGCAAAAGAACGCCGCTGGAGCGCGAGCCATTTCAGTTTTAATGTCGCCGGCGGGCGCTGCCCGGTGTGTGAAGGGTTAGGCCAGCAGCGGGTTGAAATGCAGTTCCAGCCGGATACCTGGGTAGTCTGTCCGGAATGTGATGGCGCGCGGTATACCCGTGAGGCGCTGGCGATGACATACCGCGGGCAGAGTATCGCCGATGTGCTGGCGATGGATGTTGAGACGGCGCTGTCATTTTTCGCCGATCAGCCGGCCATCGCGCGCCCGCTCCAGGTACTTTCTGATGTTGGGTTGGGGTACCTGCAGCTTGGGCAAAGCGCCTACACCCTCTCCGGCGGCGAGGCGCAGCGGGTGCGGCTGGCGCGTGAACTCAGCCTGCCGGAACGTGAGCGGGTCGTCTATATCATGGATGAGCCGACCACCGGGCTGCATAGCGCCGACGTGCAGCATGTGGTTGATATGCTGCACCGGCTGGTTGATCGCGGGCATACGGCTATCGTGATTGAACATAATCTGGATGTGCTGCGGGCCTGCGACTGGCTCATTGATATAGGGCCGGACGGCGGCGCGGCGGGCGGGATGATTGTGGCCGAGGGGCCGCCGGAAGCATTGAGCTGCAATACGATTAGTCTGACCGCCGCGTATCTCCAGTGCGCCTGCGGCGCGGCAGCATGTATTGCGGATTAAGGCGGTATGGGTGTGGTGGCTACACCGCCGCACCCATACCGCAATGAACAGCCGCTTCCGCTTCTTCGCGGGCGTGCCGGACGCGTTCCCAACAATCATGTTGTGTAACTCGATCAAAAGCCGGAAATAGCACAGACGCTGATCCTTGGATGAGTTCAGCCATGCCGATGATTGTGATATCATTCGCCGGTTTCAACCAACTGGATACATGGCTATGATTGTCTTGCGCCATGCAAACAACTCCTGAACAGACGCTCGCTTCAGTCAATAACGAAGTGCCATTACAGCGCAACCGCGACTTTGTGCTGCTCACCATCGCCGGCGCCATTTCATCAATTGGCGGGCGGGTGTCGCAGCTGGCGCTACCTATCCTGGCGCTGGCGCTGACCAACTCGCCGGCGCTGGCCGGTCTGCTGGCCGCCGCGCAGCAACTGCCATACCTGCTGTTCAGCATCCCCGCCGGCGTGTGGGTCGACCGAGCCGACCGCAAACGGGTGCTGGTGGCCTGTGATCTTATTCGTTTCCTGCTGCTGCTGAGTATTCCGGCAGCCTATGCGCTGAATGCCCTGAGTGTGGCGCAACTCTTTGTGGTGGTGTTTCTTCAGGGCGTCTGTACTGTCCTCTTTGCCGTTGCCGAACTCGCGGCGCTGCCCAGTGTTGTCGCACGCCATCAACTTGCCCCGGCCCGCGCCGTCAATCAGGGAGTTGAGTCAGCGGCGGAAGTATTGGGGCCGAGCCTGGGTGGCCTGGTGATTGGCGCGGGCGGCGGCGGTATTCCTGGCGCGGCGCTGGCCTACCTGGTTGATGGCCTGTCGTATCTGGCGTCGGGCGGGGCACTGCTGGCAATACGGCGGAAACTGCAGGCAGCGGAGCGCCCGGCTGGCGGCAGGCTGCGCGAGGCACTCGCCGAAGGAATGGCATTCCTCTGGCGCAGTAAACCATTGCGCTTCCTGATGCTGCTGACCGCAAGCCTGAACTGCCTTCAGGCGCCACTCTATCTGCTAACGGTGATTGTCGCCCAGAACCGATTGGGGCTGAGCGCGCCCCAACTGGGGCTGGTGTTTGGCGTGGCCGGCGCGGCGGCGGTGCTTGGCGCGGCTATCGCGCCGGCGATCTATGCTCGCGTTCCGCTACGGGCAATCCTGGCCGGCTCATCAGTCGTGTGGGTTGCGGCGATTGCGGTGCTGGCGCTCGCTGACAACATGGCGGCGCTGACGCTGGCCTGGGTGCTTATCCACCTGTGCTGGCCGGCCTATGATGTGGCGGTGGTGACGGAACGGCTGGCGGCGACGCCGGATCAGCTGCACGGGCGCGTGATCAGCGCCTTCCGGACGGTTTCGTATGGCGTGGAGCCGCTGGGGGTCGCGCTTGGCGGCCTGCTGGTGGCGATAACCGGTGCGACGCCGCTGCTGCTGGCGATCAGCGCGCTGCATGCCTTCTGCGCCGCATGGGCGCTGCGTGGCGCGCTGCCGCAACGGCGGTAGCCGCTGAATCTGCGCGTAAGTGCCTATCCGAAAACCCATGGGCATGCGGTCATGGCGAGGAGCGCCAGCGACCGCCTGCAGCGCGCGCAGCGTGGCTGACGCAATCGACCGGCGCGCGAGGAGAGTGCTTCGCTCGCGCTCGCAATGACATCCAGTCCGTAATTCGGATAGGCTCTTAGTGAATGCCTCTTGTGGGTCTCCAGGAATTGCCGTGGCAAGCCCTGCGCGAAGAACTCACGCGTCTTTTCGACACCGCCCGCTGAAGGCCGATGGACTGCGGCGTATCGCGTTTTGGCGCGAGCGCGTGGTCAAGAGCGGGCTCGCATGCTGCGACCAGTTCCTGAAGCTGCTGGACACCTGGCAGGACCTCATCGCCAACGACTTCATCAACCACCAGACCAGGGGCTTTGTTGAGGGGCTCAACAACAGGCTCAAGATGCTCAAGCGCCGCTGTTATGGCATCCGCAACATCGGCCGTATCGTCCAATGTCTGACGCTCGACGTGGAGGGCTACCGGTGCTTCAGTCCCTGGCCTGCCACCACCCACGAAATATGGGCTCCTTCACGGCAATTCCTGGAGACCCTACCGCGGGTCAACCGCGCGAGGTCAGTGTGCCTGTCACGCAACTGCTGGCGGATGGACAGCTGGTCAGTGCGCGTTTTGGCGCCGCCGAAGGGCAGGTTGCGGATGGCATGCTGCATCTCAGTGCGCCAGCGCGTGATGGGCTGCTCATCCCTGTATGACGGTACGCACCTCGCGTGAGGCGTTGGAGTATTACCGGCTCGACGTATACATTTCAGTCGCCAATCCCCAGTGCACGCGCGCGAATGGCCGCCGCGGTACGTGAGTGAACGCCGAGCTTTCCCAGGATATTGGCAATATGGCGTTTGGCGGTGTGCGGGCTGATCACCAGGTGATCGGCGATTTCGGCAGTATTCGCGCCCTGCGCCAGAAGCTGCAATACCTCACGCTCGCGTGGCGTGAGCGGTTCTGCAAGATCACGTGTGGGTTTCGCTTGCGTTGGTGCGTCCTTCTCGCCACCCTCGGCTATCAGCGCGTCGAGAAGCCGTTTCGCAAAGATGATCGTCGAGTCGCGCAGCGTTCGATGACGTTCATGCCGCGTGACAAACGTGTGCAGCGGAGCAATCAGCGGTGGCCCCTCGTCAAGAAACACTCGTATGTATTCTTCCGGCGCAGCTAGTTCCAACGCCTGTCGAAGCGCATAGTCCGTGCCTTCGGCGTCTTCGCATAGTGCGGCGGCCAGGGCGTCGAGAACCAGCGCTTTGATCTCAAGCCACGGCAGGCCCACAGCTACCGCAGACGACCGCAGGCGAGCGAGGTGTTCGCGTAACGCGACGGGCGGCCTATGCCCGGCGGCGTAGGCGCTGGCAAGGGCAACCTGGCTGGAGGCGATACGCCGATGCTCATAGTCATAGACGAACCCATGCGGGCTGAGGCCGCGGAATAGTTCCAGGTCACTTTCACCCGGTCGCGGTATGTGCGTTAACGCATTGGCGGCGTCTTCAGCAAGCGCGAGTTGCGCCTCGAAGGCGTTCAGGATCGGTTGCATCCATGGGATTGGCGACGTATTGCTCTGCGCGGCGGCGATCACGTCACGCGCCTGCTGCCGCTCGCCGCGCGCCTGATGGACACGCGCCAGCACCAGGTGCGTGAGAATGATACCGTCGGCGTTTCCCCAGAACAAGCTGGAATACGCCCCGGCCTTGGCAAGATTCAGCGCTTCCTCAAGGCGGTTGCGTTCGCGCAGAATGTCGGCTTGCCACGATTTGAATATCCCGACGAACTTCGAGAGTTCGCTACCTAACGCGCCGGCGTAAGCGAGCATCCGCTCGCAGGTCGCGAGCGCCGAACCTGGCCGACCGCGCGCGCGCTGAATGTAGGTCTGATTGCTTGCGGCTGCGCCCGCAAGATAGCTTTTGCCGGCAGAGAGGCTTATCTCACTCGCATATGCAAATCGCTCCTCCGCGACCATGAGATTGCCGTACCCAACAGCGATTAATCCCTGCATAAAATAGGCATTGGCGCGTAGTACCGTCTGTTCGGGCCGTAGCAGCGTCAGGGCGCGCTCAGTTTGCGCCGCCATACGTTGCGCGTCGCCGCCGTAGGCTGCCAGCATCGCGGAGTGTAGCGCGATCTGTCCCCAGAGGTCATAGTCGGCCTGTCCCTCCGGGAGTTGCGCCGCGCCTTGTTCAGCGTAGTTCAACCATGTTTCAGCCTCCGCAACGCGAGCACTGTCGCTTTTGACAATCGAGGCGGTCAGCGCAAGCCGTGGACTCGTCTGGATAACCACGTTCGGCAGCGCTTCGAGCCAGGAATGGAGGGTATGATGGGCGCCCTGTTCCAACAAGGTCTGGGCGACCTGTGCAATTCGTGCAGCAGCCTGTGTCCAGAGGCCGGCCTTGAGTAGATGATCGATCGCTTCGTTTGGATCGGCGGCAATTTCAGCGGCTCGGCGATGGACGGCGCGAAAATGCTCGGGAGCCTCTCGTTCGAGCCGTGTACGCAGAAAATCACGGAAGAGATCATGGTAGCGATAACTCGTCTCTTCGCCGGTAGACTGCATGCGATCGTCAAGCTGAACAAGGAACAGATTGCGCCGGTAGAGGTCGTCCAGCACCACGACGGCGTCGGCGCGCCCGGTCACCGCGCGACAGGTCGCCGGCGTGAGTGACGCAAGGATCGACGTCTCAAGCAAGAACATGCGCACAAATGGATCCTGGCGGTTCAATACCTCTTCCGCCAGGTAATCGAAGAGTGAACGATCCGTCTGGTTGAGTCTGCTAAAGAAACGCTCGCGTTCCGCTGGCGTGGCGATCCGTTCCAACGAGGCGGCGAACAGGCTGAGACCTGCCGCCCATCCCTCGGTGCGCCGCTCAAGCGCGAGTATCTCACCGGGCGCGAGTTCCTGGCCAAGGATATCGTTAAGCAATGCCGCAACTTCGGCAGCGGTGAAGCGGAGATCGTCGAGCCGCAACTCAACAAGGTCACGACGGGCGCGCAGCCTGGCGAGCGCTACGGGCGGATCATGGCGAGTCGCGATCACTAGCGTGAGATTGGCAGGCAACTGTTCGATTAACTCTGTCACCACGGCAAAGCATGCAGGCGCTGTAAGGGCATGAAGGTCATCAAGGACGAACAGACTGGGGCTCGTAAGCCGCTCAAGAAGGCCATTAATCAGGGCATCACCACACCGTCTGGCAAGAATTGACGGGTCGATCCGGGCTGTCACTGTCGTGTCAAGCAGGCGCTGCGCTTCGACGCCGCTTCCTGGGGCGATCTGTTCGGCGGCGGCGATCAGAACGGCCAGCAAGCGACGTGGTTCATTGTCTTCATCATCAAGATTGACCCAGGCGTAGGGGTGATCCAGCGCAGCCATCGCGGTGCCAAGTAAGGTCGTTTTTCCCGCTCCGGCCGGCGCCGAAACCAGAATTACCCGGGCCTCAGCGCTGCCTCGTCTGATCCGTTCGATCAGGCGCGAACGTATCAGCACCGCGCTGCGCCGGCGCGGCATCTGAAGCTTTGTGCGGGCGAAATGGACGGTTGAAAGAAGCCCGGCGGTGAGGGGTGCATGTTGGGTCGGTTCGGCAAGCGGTACCGATTGTACCGGTTCCGCACCAGGCGAGACACTCTCCGTCGTTGCAGCGATAGCTTCACTTCTGTGGTGCAACAGCACGCCGCGAGCCGCCGCGACAAACCGAACCCGTTGTTCGCCGGATAGTTCAAGCGCGTCGGCGAGTGCCTCGGCGACCAGGAGCGATGGCCGCCGGGTGCCTGATTCGAATTTGCGTATCACTTCGGAGGAGCATTGCGCACGGGCGGCAAGGGCGACCTGGGTCAGGTCGCGTGCTATTCGCCAGGCGCGTAACTGATCCGGGAAGGGCAGGTCAGCCGGCATATGTTCGGCTGTCATCGCGGATCGCCTCTGCAATCAGGCCAGGCGTGAGGAGATTCAGGGCGTCGTAACAGAGTGTGTCGCCTGGAAACCGGTATGTGCCTCGCTTGAGGATCAGTATAGCATGGCCCTTCCGCCTGCGGCAATATGGCTCGCATGGGTGATGCTCGGATCGCCGCGTCGCCAGTATTCTGTCGCACAAGAAACGAAGGAGACGTGGTGACGGAGATGCGACAGAGCAGTATACAGGCCAGCGAACAATTCCAGGTTATCAGCGACCTGGTCACATTCCTGATCACGGTAGAACAGACAACCGGCGGTTTCCTGCTGTATTCGTCTGTGACGCCGGCCGGAGCGGGCGTTCCTCCGCATCGTCACGCCGGCATCCGCGAGATCGTTCTGGTTGTCGCGGGCGAATACACCTTCTTCAGAGAAGAGACGATCTTGCACGCCAGTGTAGGCGATATTGTCGACATATCCGCCGGCGAGGTGCATTCGTTTACAAACACGGGGCACGTTCCAGGCCGATTACTCGTCATTGCCGCCCCTGGGCGATGCATCGAGGAGTTTTTTCGAGACGTCGGAGTAGTTCACACAGGCGACCTGGAGACTACCTCGAGCCAGGATGAGATTGCGCGATTTGTCGAACACGCCGCGCGGCATGGCATTGAAATGTTGCCTGCGTTGAATGGATAGGAGAGTGATCTATGGCACCACACAACACAGTGACACGCCGCGCTCTGATTATTGGCGGCGGTATCGGCGGGCTTGCGACGGGCATTGCGCTGCGCCGGATTGGCTGGGAAGTCAATGTCTTCGAGCGCGCCGCCGAGCTTCGCGAGGTCGGCGCGGGTCTGGGCATCTGGGCTAACGCGATGCGCGCCCTTGATCGGCTAGGACTGGCGGAAGCGATTCGCATCGCTCGTCCGCCCGCGCCGTCAGGCGGGATCTATACCTGGCGCGGCCAGCCGGTGATGACCGAGTCGCATGAGGCGCTGGAACAGCGTGTCGGCGAAATAAGCGTTGTGCTGCATCGCGCCGAGTTGTTGGATCTGCTGTACGGGGCGCTTGGCGCCGAGTATGTGTCCCTGGGTCGTCTATGTGCTCGGATCAGCCAGAACGAAACAGGCGTCACAGCAGTATTTGCCGACGGCTCACAGATTACTGGTGACCTGTTGATCGGTGCCGACGGCATCAACTCGGTCGTACGTTCGCAGATCATCGGCGACGGCGCACCGATCTATGCGGGCTATGTCGCGTATCGCGGCGTGACGCAGTTTGACCCGACGCGCATTATCGCCGGCGAGTATTGGGGGCGAGGCAAACGTTTCGGCATGGCGCCGATGAGCGGCGACCGCGTCTACTGGTGGGCAACGCGCAACGCGCCCGCCGGCGACCGGATGCATGCGGCCGAGGCGCATGCGCTGCTCCGCACGCTCTTCAAAGAGTGGGCCGACCCGATCCCGGCCATCATCGAGGCGACCGATCCGGAGGCTGTCCTGCAGCATGACATCGCGGATCGCCAACCACTGGAGCGCTGGAGCGCCGGCCGTGTCACACTGCTGGGCGACGCTGCGCACCCAACGACGCCAAACCTTGGTCAGGGGGCTTGCCAGGCGCTTGAGGACGCTGTTGCTCTGGCCGATGCCCTGGCGGCGCATGACGATATCGCGATGGCACTGCGCGACTATGAGCGGCGTCGTATTCCGCGCACCAGCCGGATCGTCCTTCAATCACGCCGGATCGGGCAGATCGGGCAGTGGAGTAATCCACTCGCATGCAGTCTGCGCGACAGCCTGCTCCGCAATCTTTTCGCGCCGCGCCAGGCCGCGGCAATCGACCCAATCGTCGGTTATCGGATCTAGTCATCGGGTACACGATTCGGCTCGCCAACTGCCTATCAACGAAAGGAAAGTCGCATGCGGACCATAGCTTTTCATCGGAATAGTGTTCGTACGCCTCGTTCGGCCCTTACCCTAACGACAATCGGATCGCATGTCGTCGCAATCCTGACATTCATTTTTGTCCAGGTTTTCCTGGTCGGGCGCGTCGACGAAGCCCTGCTGACCTTCGCCGTTGTCGAGTTCATTGTCGCAGGTGTTATCGCGGTCGGGTGGCGTTGGGCGCCGGCGCTCGGAGCGGCGCTTCACAGTTTCATGATAGTGGGTAATCTGGAACCATTGTTGTATGAACTGGCGCATCCTGAGAATACCGCGCAATTCGGCGTGATGACAGTGCTGACCGCGTCGGCGATAGCCGGTACAGTGACCGGCGCGCTGGCAACCATCCAGAACTATCGGGTTCCCGCCACCGAGCGGCATGCGCCGCGCTGGCTGCGCGGCTTCTTACTGACGCTTACAGCACTCTGCGCCGGCGCGATTCTGGTGGCGGCCATCCCGCGCGAGACCGGCGCGGCGGTGAGCCCGGAGGTGCTTGCCGAACTACCGGCAGTCACGATTGCCGACTATTACAACGATGGCGTCATCAGGGTCAAGGCCGGCCAGCTGGCCGCGCTGCGCCTGGAAAATACCGACGCCGTCGGCCATAGTTTCGACGTAGACGAACTGAATGTTCATGTTGCCATGCCCGGCAATACGGACAGCCTGGCGTTGTTTGTTGCGCCGGAGACGCCCGGGGAATATCGCTTCTATTGCGCGCCGCACTATGATAAGGCGACCGGCAGCGGTATGAAGGGCATATTGATTGTCGAGCCGTAGGGGGATGCAGGGTGCTGCGTCGAGATGCAGCACCCTGGGTCTCTACAGCGTCACATGGGCGATGTGCATCAGCGCGCCGACCTTCGCGCATAGACCGGCGTTATGGCCGACCGCTATCGCGCAATGATGGGTCGGCGCTTCGGCAAACCAGCGTGCCAGATATTCGTCCGGGTGCATCCTGAATTTCACCGGCGTCTGGGTGTTGCCAATCTGCATGATCGGCCTGTCTGTCGAGTCGCCTTCGCCGCTGATCAATTTCAGTCTTCCCTCGTCGGTCTGTGTAAGATTCAGCGTCGTAATCGGCCCTTTGCGGACTTTCGCTTCGACGGATACGCCGGTGCCCTGTTTGCCATGATACAGGCCCATATCGCGCAGAATCGGCTTGCCCTCGGCAATCGCACGATCGAAGGCTCAACAGACTGAACACTAAGAGCCTATCCGAATAACGGACTGGATGTCATTGCGAGCGCGAGCGAAGCACTCTCCTCTCGGGCCGCTCGATTGCGTCAGCCACGCTGCGCTCGCTGCAGGCGGTCGCTGGCGCTCCGCGCACTGACCGCATGCCCATGGGTTTTCGGATAGGCACTAAGCGTCGGGCGGGCGGCGCGCAGATCAGCAACGGGATACCCGCGCTCGCCCAGCGCCGCGGTCACACGCCCCAGCAACCACTCGTCGCCATCAACCGTGACCTGATCGTCATGCCGGCGCGCGCGCTGGACGCCCGGCAAACCCTCCAGCCAGCGCGGGTCGAAGCCGTTGCTGACGCGAAATGGCACCCGTTGCGGCGGCAGATGCGTACTGATGAGCGCCGCTGGCCGGATCAAGCGCTGTGCCGCGATCAATCACGGCGACGCGATCGCACGAATGTCCGCCGCCACCTCGGTCTTCAGTTCCTGCCGCGGCACGTACGCCTGGGCGTTCTGCTGCAGATGGAACTGACAGCGCTGCCAGGGTACGCCGCCAGAGACCGCGCGCCGGGCGGCGTGCAGCCCGTCATGCGCATCGCTGACGATCCGTTGCACGCCGGTCAAGCCGCGCTGCACCAGGCTCTGGAGAAACTGCCGCCAATGCGTTTCGTGCTCGCCCACCGCGACCGAGACGCCCAGAATGGCGCGTTTGCCATCATCACGAACACTCATCGCGATCAAGACCGCAGCGTCGCGCACCTGCCCAACGATGCGCACCTTTTCGTAGCGCGCGTCCAGCAGCAGATAGCGGCAAACCGCCAGCGGGCGGGTGCGCCACTGTTCCAGCGCAGCATCCAGTTGCGCTGCCGCGCGACTGACCTGCGTCGAGGTGAGTGCGACGCCGCACAACTGCGCGGTGATCGCGGCAACTTTGCGCGTCGAGACGCCCTGGACATACATCTCGGCCAGCGCCAGCGTGAGCGCGCGTTCGCTGCGCAGTCCCTTCTCCAGCGCCTGGGGATAAAAGCTGCTGTCGCGCACCTGCGGCACGTCAAACGTGACCTTGCCGATGCGCGTCGTCACCGTTTTGGGCTT
>JACAEQ010000016.1 GCA_013388755.1 Chloroflexota bacterium | reverse complement strand
GGTACGCAGGTAGTGCTCATAGTCGGCATACAGGCGCGGGCGATCCGGGAAGATCGGGGCGATATGGCGGTGAATGCGGCGCTTCACCTTGTGTGTCAGGGCATGGGCGCCGCGAATCAACCGGTTACTATGCGGGAGCAGGTCGTCCTTATCATAGGGCACCAGCGCCAGATGCGGCGCCCGTTGCGTCAGCAGGCTGCGATACAGCGCCGGTGTTCGGCGTATATGCTCCGGGAGTGCATAGACAAACTCAATAACACTATAGTCAAAGAACGGGCAGCGCACTTCAATCGATGAGCGCGCAAAGACAATCTGGTTCTGGGATGAACGGCGCACATGCTGGAGCAAATAGAAGTAGTCAATTCGCCGGTCGGGCGGATAGTGCGCGCTGCGCGCAAACTCATTATCGAACGACTGCCTCGCTGCGCCGGCATAGGGGGCAGTCGCTCGATCGAGGAGCATGGCATACTCATCATCCGTCAGGCCGGGCCAGGCATAATCGTGACAGAATGCCTGGAACAGGCGACTTGCGCGATCACGTTCACCCGACGCGCGCAGCAGATGAACATCATCTGTGTAACTCGCCAGATACCCGCCAAAGATAGTGCCGCCGTCCCACCCGGAGAGATTGACATCGATCAACTCGCGTGCAGCAGCCAGGGTACTGATGCCATGGGCATGCATCCAGCTATGCATGCCTTCGGTAAGCGCCAGATGCAACGGCGCATGTTCCACGATCCAGTGCCCGTCCTCGAACGGGAACCACCGGTGCGGGCGCCCTGCTCGCCGGGCTATTTCTCTGGCATATACCACATCGCGACACCCTGCCGCACCATACGTTATCGTCATCACCGGTCTCTGCGGAGGGATGAAGCCCAGAATGGTACGTCCATCGAGACCACCGCTCAAATACACCCCGACCCGATGAGGCGTAGCGGTCATCGCATCGATTGCGCGCTGGAACAGGCGCACAAGTTCTTCAACGGCATCGTTGAAACCGATTGCCGATTGCTGGCGAATGCGATCCCAATCCCAGTAGCGATCGATCGCAAGATGATTGCTGGCGGGATGGAAACGCAGGATAGACGCCGGCGGGAGGAGGTGAACATCTTCGAACCAGGTGCGTTCACCAAGCAATTGCTGGAAACGCAGGTACTGGGTCACAGCGATCATGTCGAGCCGGCGCGGCACTTCGGGAGCGGCAAGGATGCCCTTGATCTCGGGAGCAAACGACAGCGCGCCGCCATGATGGGCGTAGTAATGCGGGTAAAGGCCGAAGCGGTCATTGACTATCGCCAGTTCCCCGACCCGCGCATCCCAGACGGCAATGGTGAAAGCGCCTTCCAGTGCGGTTAATCCAGCAATACCGTCGCGCAGATAGCAGGCCAGGGCAAACCGGGAGTCATCGGCGCCGGCAGAAAGCGACCCATCCTGCTCCAGCGCCCGGCGTTGCACATCGTGGTGGTAGAACTCGCCACAGAGCACAAGGCAGACACAGCCGCTCGGGTCCACAACCGGCTGAGAGGCGCGGTTGAAGATACCGATACCAAGCCGCCCCAGGGCGACCCCACGCGCTACCACCGATACATCAACAATCTGATGGTCAAGGTGGCGCATGCGCGCACCCATGCTCCCGGCAATACGAAGCACTGATTCATCGAGTGCGGCACTGATATAGCCAAAGACTCCACTCACTGGTAACCCATCTCGATCGCGACAGGAGACTGGCGCATAGCTTGCTCACGGTTCATGGCGCCAGCACCCGACTTGCGCGAAGGACACGTTTCTCAAAAAGATCAAGTGTAAGCATGTTCCACGTCAACCAGTCAGGATTATCCAGCTGATGCTGAAACTGCGTCGTTGTCATGTATGCGGGCCGTGCGATATCAGCCGTCAGCTCACGCAACACACCAGATTTCATCCAGGCAAAGAGCTCAGCAGGAAAGCCGCCGTCACGTTTCGGCCAGTCAACTGTACCGGACGATACACGTTGTCTGAGCAACTGCTTCGGCAGCCATTTGTACTGCCCATCTTTCACATAGCGAATGCGGGCATCAATACTGAGCGTCAATCCAACGAATTCGCTGTCCAGGAAGGGTAAGACGAAATCCAGGCCGAACATTCGGTAAATCTGAACGAGGTTGGCTTCTTCATCATGGAGATCGAGCAGAAACTCAATACCATGAATACGCTCACTCAGCAATGTACTGGCAAGATAATCATCGATCTGAACAACTCGTGTGTGCATGGCGTGTCGCAGCGTCTCGTGGCCGAACATCGCAACCACGGCATCAGGCGGCGAGTACATACAGCATGTTTGAAACGGATGATATACCGACAGCGGATCGTCAATGTGGCTCAGGTATCCTGAAAGCTCACGCATGCCGTAGGCTTTGTTTGGCAATACCGGTTTCAACACGCGTCCGAGGGCACCGAATATCACCGAGGCGGCAGGGAATGCCCGATAGCGATCGATCTGACGGTAACGCCTATCATGGGAATGACCGAGCAGCGTGTCAATGGACGAGCCCGAAAACACGCAGGATGCCGGCAGGCGGGACAGGTGCTTTGCCATTGCCAGATAGCACGGATCCTGCTCATGGTCGATAGGTTGTGCCAGCAATTCGATACACTCGATAAGCAGGCGTGGATATTCCTCCATCGAGATACGCACGAAATCGGGGCGCGTCCCAAGTATGTCAATCGCGTGCCGGGCATACTCGGCATCACCGGCCACACTCCCCGCGTCCATAAGGTAGGTCAGAGAAGCGATACGGTCGTCAGGAGCAAGACCAGTCTGAAGCCACGCGGTCAACAGTGATGAGTCAACCCCGCCGGAGAGCAAAACATGGAACTGCTGATTGTCTTCTCTCACCCGGCGAGCATAACGACCAATGATTGACGCAGCATGTGCATCGATCTCGGCAAGCTCCTGTGCAGCCCCCTTGTAGAGTCGCCGTCCGACTGCCAGATCGTCGAGACGTTCCACCTGCGTCACCAACCAGGTGCCATCACGAAATGCTCCTCGAAACCCCGGACGCAACTTATGTATGTCGCGAACATACGTCATCGAGCCGGTCACGTTACGGAACAGCAAATGGTGCGGAATTGCATCTGCATTCAACTCCGGACGCCCATGCAGCGCAATTGTGTAGCGGATAGCATCAGAGCAAACCAGCAACTCCTGGCTGTGTTTGTAAAAGATCTGGGAAGTGGTGACAACGCTCTGATAGACAGAGAATACTGGACCGCGCAGACTCAGACAGATGACAATGGCATTGCCTCGCACAGCGTCGTGTCGAATGGCCTCGGGCGTAGCAATACCGTTATCAAGCATCATGCGCGCCGTCAGTGGCGCTCCCTCGAGCGTGAATGCCGAGCCGATGACGATCGCCAGCCCATCATTGTTCTGAGCTATGTCGGCGTGATTGCTGAGAACAAACAGTGTACCGGCATCACCATAATTCCAGAACCGTGGCGTGATATTCGCTTCATGTGCAAGAGCAGCGAGAGCTACCGGCAACGTCGCACGTGACCACCCGAACACGGCAAACCGTCCAGGTCGTGTATCCATGCCCGGTGACGCAGGAATCCCTTGATCCGATCCATGCAGATGCCCCATCACAAGAATTCCTCATTTTCGCTCAAACCCGGCCTAAGAGCCTATCCGAACACCAGATGGTCACTGTCATGGCGAGCGCGCGCGAAGCACTCTCCGCTCGCGCCGCTCGATTGCGTCAGCCACGCTGCGCTCGCTGCAGGCGGTCGCTGGCGCTCCTCGCACTGACCGCATGCCCATGGGTTTTCGGATAGGTACTAACCCCAGGAGGGTTGAACGGGAGTACTGATGCGCGGTGATCAACCTTCTCGGAAGATGCGTATGAATGCAAACCCGGGCAACCCGTTCGGAGATCAGCACAACGTCGACCATGCCCAGATGAGCCAGGCCCGATCTGCAATCAAAAATCCGCAATCTGCAATCGCAATGAAGCATCTGGTTACTACGCGCAACACACCATGGCCGGTGTCAGCCACGCTGCAGCGCCAACGTACTCTCACGCCGGTCCCATTCGCCGGCGCACTTTCAGTGCAATCTCTGCCAGTTGTGCCGGTTCGACGAGGCGCATGGCGAGCGCAAGCACACCATACACCACAACGCCAATCGCGATTGGCACTGCGAGCGGCAACGATACGGCCAGCCAGACCGCGCCGCCCATGAACCCGGTGGCGCCGGCCACGCGCAATAAGTAGCCACGGATCTGCCCCAGTTGCATATGATTTGCCAGCAGGAAGAAAAACTGCCCGGCCATCACCACATCGGTCACGATCGTTATGGACGCGGCGGCCATTTTGCCGTACATCGGGATCAGCAGCAGATTGAGTACGACGTTGAGCGCGGCGCTGAACAGGTAGATGCGAGCGGCAGGATGTTCGAGACCCACTGCAGCGGTCACATTGCCGCAGAATGCGCAGAACAGCAACAACGGTATATCCCAGCCGATCACTGCCAGTACCGGGCCGGACGGCGCGAACGCCTGGCCATAGAGCAACTGGATGGCTTGCGACGCCAGGAGTGAGACCCCCATTGCAGCCGGCAATGCGAGCAGCATCATCCAGCGGACGCTGGCACGTGTCCAGCTACGCACTCGTTCCGGATCGCTCACATGCTCACGTGAGAACGAGGGAGTGATGGCCGTCAGGAACCCGCCGGCAACTGAGACCAGCGAGAATACCAGGCCATATGCGGCGTTATACCAGCCGATCTCGGCGTTGCTATGAAACAGATTGAGAATGACGGTATCGGCATTGAAGTTGAAGGTCAGCGCCAGCGACGTGACTCCGAATGGAAGGCTGGCGCGAATGAATGGTCGCCAGCTCGCGGGTTCGATCCGAAAGTGCAGTGGCCCATAGCCATAGCGTCGAATGGCCCAGACGGCCATCACAATCTGCAGCGGCATGGTGATGAAGCCAACATAGAGTAAGCCCAGAAATCCGGCGCCGGAGTGGAGCAGCAGCACACCGGTGACAATTGTGACGAGTTGGGCGCCAACCTCCATGACCGACACGAGATCGAGACGTTCGTTCGCCGTCAGCACCGTTATCAAGGGCATCAGGAACGCTGCCAGCACGAAGGTGCCGGTGAACAGCGCGACGCCGAACGTCATCGCCGGTTCATGGCGCAGCACGAGCGAGAGCCCCGTGATTGCCGCCATCCCGGCTATGGCAAGGATCAGCCGCAGCACCACCAGGTTCCAGAAGAGTGCCTGGGTACGTGCCGGATCCTGCGCGATGGTGCGCTGCACATACTGCGCCAGGCCAATCTCGAAGAACACGCCAAACAGCCCGACAAACGCCAGTACCGCGCTGTATTGGCCGAAACCCGCCTCACCAAGCACACGTAAGGTATAGACGGTATAGAGGAAGTTCAGGACCTTGAGCACGCCACCGCTCAAGGTGGTGGCAAGCGTGTTCCGCAAAACGATGCGGCCGAGGCTGCGTCTCTCCGAGTTGTGCGACGGTGCGTCGCTATCAGCAACCATGTGTCTGTTTCATATCCTCAGGCCAGCGGTTATCCATTACAGATACCGTAGCATACTCTCCGGATACCGCTTCCGCAGCGCGCGGTAGCGCTCACACACCAGCACCAGGACAACCATTCCCAGCGCCCAGAGCGTATACCCGTAGACGATCCCCGGTAGCGCCGGGGCATCCAGCGCCAGGAAAAGCTGCGCCAGGATATGGTAGATCACGATATGCATGACATAGAAGAACAGCGACGTCTGCCCGATCAGCGTCAACACGCGCAGCGGCCCGGTATCAATCAGTACCGGAAAGGCGAGCAGGCCGGCAAGGATCAGCGCTGCGATGCCCAGTTTGAACGCCAGATAGCTCAGGCTCGGCGGCGCTTTGCTCATCACCAGGAAGTGCGGCAGCGAGTCGCCGGCGCGGTATGCTCCCAGATCGCCGTAGCCGCCGATCAGGCGCAACGCCAGCCAGAGCAGCAGCAGTCCTCCGCCGATCACGATCCACGTGCGTGGCCGACGCAACGTCGGCTGGTTCAGATTCCGCCCCAGCACAAACCCCAGCCACATCACCGGACCCCATCCCAGCACCGGGAACCCGACCGGTGGATGCGTCTCGTAACTGTAGGTCAGAAAGAGCGCCTGCGCCAGGCTCTGCGGCGCGCCGGCTTCGAGCTGCGGGCGCAACACCTCAATGGCACTCTGGTGGACGAGCAATGTCGCAATCGCAACCGCCAGAATGGCGCGGGTCGGCAACAGGCGCAACCCGGCCAGGATGATCATCCCCAGCCCCATCGCGGTGAGCACATGGATATAGGGCATCTTCCCCAGCCAGAACCAGGCGCACACGGTCAGGTCAAGCGCCATGATCACGCCGGTGCGCGCCAGGATGAAGCGACTGACTTCCCAGTCGGAGGCGCCTCTGTTGCGCCTGCTTCGTTCGAGCAGCGCCAGGCTGACGCCTGCCAGACAGAAGAAGATCGGCGAGGCCAGCGTCGTCATCAAGCCCGAGAGCCAGTAGGCGGCACTCTGAAGATAGACAGGCTGGCCACCATACGACTCGGCCTGCATCCCGACGCCGATGAAAAATGCCGCGTGGGTCAGCGCCATCAGCGCCAGCGCCGCGCCGCGCAATGCATCAATCGCCGTGATGCGTTCCTGCGCACGCGCGACAGGACGCCCGACCGGGGCCGCAACAGGGCTCGCCGAGGCGCTGGTAATCATGGTGCCTCCATGAGCAGAACATTTGTATGCCACGATTTCATCGCACGACCATTATGCGGTGCCCTGGTGACGCTGCGATGAAGCCCCATCCCGAGGCGATGTGACAATTCTGCAACTTGCGTGCAGGCGAGAGGTCACAGGCATCAGGCCATAGAGACGCGCTGCGTATCTGAATGGAACCCCACAGTCGGGAAGGTTGAGTCGGCCCGTTGATGCGAGTCGATCAGAATTGAACCGCCAGAGAGAAGCTACGAGGCGCAGAGAAACACCTTCTCTGCGCCTCGCGAGGGGCGATCGAGCGATCGGGCGGTTGCAGGCTACGCACCACTGCCCGTCAGGCTGCCGCTCATCCAGCGAATATGGTTCGTGCCGATCTTCCACAGATGGCCGAGCGTCTCGCGGTTGGCGGCCGCCTTGAGGAAGGTCATAATCGGCGCAGGGCGCAGTGACCACTCACGCGCGGCGCGCTTCGCCCAGTACTCCAGATCCTTCGAGCTCAGGTGCGGATAGTTCAGCACCGTGTGGTTGTACATGTCATAGTCTTCCCAGCGATCCATCTGGATCCAGCCGTTCTCGACCGCTTCATAATAGAACGGTGTGCCGGGATAAGGCGTGGCGATATGGAAGAGCGCGATATCGACCGGAATGCGCTTTGAGAGCGCAATTGTCTGCTGGATCGTCTCCACCGTCTCACCGGGCAGCCCGATGATGAAGTACCCCCAGTTCTTGATGCCCACCTTGCGGCTGGCGGCGATCGTCTCTTCGATGCGCTTGACGGTGGTACCCTTGCGGGCGCGCTTGAGCACCGCTTCGCTGCCGCTCTCCAGGCCCCAGGCGATCATGAAGCAGCCGGCCTGTTTCATCAATGCCAGTTCCTGTTCGTCAACAAAGTCAACGCGACTGTTGCACGACCACTGCAACTTGATGCCGTCTTTGATGATCGTATTGCACAGATCGTAAACGAACTCCTTCTTGACGGTGAACAGATCCGCCTCGAAGTGGATGTGATGCATGCCGAGTTCCTTCAGCATATACATCTCTTCGAGCACGTGCTGCGGGCTGCGATGGCGCACGCTGGCCTGGTAGGTCACATGCTTGATGCAATAGCGGCAGCCGGCCGGGCAGCCGCGACTCGTTAGCACAAAGGTGTACGGTCCGCCGACAATCGGCACCTTGTATTTCTGCCACGGCAGTTTATCGTGCAACGGCAGCGGCAGGCTATCGAGATTCTCGATGAACGGGCGGTCGGGGTTGATCTGGATCTCGCCGTGCTCGTTGCGAAAGGCGATGCCTTTGGTTTCGCGCAGGGCGCGGGCGATCACCTGCGGGTAGACGCCGAGAAAGCGGCCGCGGGTCGTCAGGTACGACGCATCCGGGAACGGTAACTTGCGCCACGGCGCCGTCAGGTCCGGGTTGCCGACCGGCACCGTATCGGTGGCCTTCTCCAGCTCCACCTGGCGATCGATCGTCTGGATGACGTCAAGGATGCTCATTTCCGGTTCGCCACGGATGACAATGTCCAGCGAGGGATACGACTCGAGCGTCTCACGGCTCATCGGCGTGACATGCGTGCCGATCGCCATACTGATCGTGCCAACCGCCTTACCGACGAAGGTGGTGCGCATGTCGTTGGTCAGCGTCGGCGCGGTGGCATGGATGATCATGTAGCGTGGCTTATGCTTGAGCATATAGCGCTCGAAGTCTTCCCACGACATCCCCAGGCCAATGGCGTCGATCACGTCAACGCTATAGCCGGCTTCCTTGACGACCGCACCGATCTGGGCCAGCGCCGTCTGCGGCCAGATGATGCCGTCGCGGGTGCGACGACCGACACGCGCAATATCGCGCAGGAACAGGTCGCCGTCGGGCGAGGGCGGGTTCAGCACGAGCACATCGAGCCGCGGGCTTTTCTCGCGCGGCATGTCGACGAATCTGATCTCGCCGGCGCGCTCATCGGCGCGGGCGGGCGCAACAAGCTTGATCCCCTGCTTCTTGTCGCCAGGGGCGACATGTTTCCCATTCGTCGTGTTCGTCTCGTTGTCCGACATTGTCTTGCTTTCCTCCCACGTGGGTCAGCCGGCATCGAGCGCCGGGGGTCGCGGGGTCTGCTGCCGCGAGGTTCCCCTGCTCACCATGCGGGCTGAATACAATTGCTGCACCATTAAAGATAGTATTCACTTATGAAAGTGTGCTGAACCGGCAACGACATCCACATTACAGAGATTCCATTCCCGGCATCAGTATTCCGCTCGAACGCGGCGTTGCCCCGGCCGTACGGCAATCACGTGATATTCGACGCCACCGACCTGCCGCCGGAAGGGGCTCACAAGCGTATCATCCACCGTGATCCGGCTCATGCGGCGGCCTGCGTGCTCTACCGGCAGGAGCAACTCCATGTTCCTATCCGACGATCGATCGGTCACGAACTGGAACGACAGTTGCCGTTGCGCGGCATCCCAGGCCAGGTCGCGCATCTCGGCGCTATTCCGCATCTCCGTAAATGCCAGCCACTGTTCGGCGGACATGATGGCAACACCGCGACCGGCGGCATGATGCAGGATACCATCGAGCCAGTCACGTTCCAGTGCAGCCTTTTCGGGCGAAAACGCATATGGATCGAAGTGGCTCTGGAGCCCGAGCGCCGATGGAAACCGTTCGACCGCCCGATCGATCTGTTCTCGCGATAATGCCACAGCATCGGCCGCGCTCAGATTCATCTCATATCCATGGTCGAATACAGAGATCTGGTGCTCATCAACAATATGTGTGTGCTGCTGATAGACGCGCAACAGGTGGCCCTGCTCGTCAACAAACGGTAACGGCAGGCCGCTGCCGGTCAGGTAGCCGTTGACATAACTACCATCGGGCCGGCGCATTGCCGGGCCGGCATGATAATGATCGAGGCTCATATGAATGCCGTACTGCGCCTGCACTTTCGCAGTATCAACCCAACCCGACCAGAGCAGACGGTGGGTACGCACCGTCGAAGCCGCGGGACCATAGCCATGTTTCACAAAATCGTTCCAGGCATGGTTATAGCCGTAGGCCACACCTTCCTCAACCCATGGATGCAGGCCGAACCCATGGCCGTGTTCGCGCCAGCTTTCGACAAGGCGGGGTGTCGGGTAGCCTGAATGTTCTTCGAAAACATGCCCGACGACTGGAAGGGTTTCGGCCCACCACTGGATTCGCCGTGCCGTGCGCCGTGCGGCGCTGACCCTGGGGGTTGTGTAATAGACCGAGATCGTTCCACCATAGCGTTCAGCAATTTCGATCCCTGGCGTAATATGCTCTGCCTGAATCCCGTGCGCGTCACCTGTCGCAACAAGCACCGCCGTCGCCCCTTGCGGCAGGTACCAGATTCGTGGGAGCGGCATCGCATCCGTGAGGGCATGGATCATGTTGGCAAGCATGCGCTGCAGTTCATCGGCCTGCGGTACGTCAATCACGTCCGGATCGATCCAGTCGACAAACAGATCCATGGTGCGAATCCCGTCGAGTCCGTCGCGCTCCTGATTGACGGCGCCAGGATCACCCTGCCGTATCAGGGCGATATTGTGTGCCAGATCGAAGGCCCAGAGAGCGGCAATACCCTTACCGGCGCGGTTGACCATTGCGGCTGGATAAGGTGTGGTGCTTCCGTCATGCGCGCTGGCCCAGGCAATCGGTTCAGCGCCGGCCAGTTGATACTGCTCCACCGGCGTGTGAATCTGGAAGGCATGTCGGTCAATGCCACGCGCCAGTGGATGATCGGCGGCCGAGAGGTATGCACCCGCCAGCACGCCCCCGGTATGGCGCGCACCCATAAGATCGGCCAGTCGCGGATCGGGGCGCATCGCAATGAGCCTGCCGCCAGATAGAACATATGATCTGAACATCTCGACTTCCGGCGAGGTCAACTCGCCGGCAGCCAGGAGCACAAGCGGGAAACGACCGATCAATGCGCTGTCGAGATCATCGATTCGGGCGGTACGGAATGCGGCGAACCCTTCAGCGCGCAGGATGGCGCCGAGATAGGCTCCAAACGACGGCATCGCCCGCTGACTGGTTACCAGCAGGATCGGTGCATCTGGTTCCGGGCGACCTGCAGCCTGCGCCAGCAACGCCGCCGATTCCGGCTGCGGCGCCGGGAGCGGCGCATTAACCGCGACATACCCGGTTGCGCCCGCGGCGCCGGCGGCCACCGTACAGGCACACACCTGGATGAAACGCCGGCGCGTAAGAGAACGGCGATGTGCGGGGTTCATGGGTTCATGACCTCCAGATGGAACGAGCGACCGGTCGTATCGCCACACGGACGTGGCAGGCATCACACATGTGGTCAACCCTGGCAAGCATCAGCGGATCATACCGTCACGTGCCAGTTGATTTGCGAGAAACGTCGCAGTCACTTCGTGGCCGGCCGCCGTCCAGTGCAGGTTACGTGGATGATAGACGCATCCTGCTGTTTCCTGGCGCAACACGGGCCGCAAATCATATGCCGGGATGCGCAATCGCTCTGCGATGGACAATGCCATACGCTGCGGCTGATCAAGATCAAAGCGCGCAGTATCGTTTATATCAATGCTTCGCGGATAATAGGCCAGTTGCTCCGGCGTACACACCTGTACCGGCGCAGGAACGACGATGATGATAAGGCGCGCACCGATGTGATCTGCAACGTTCCTGATCTCGTACAACCGGTCAGCCACACGCCGGTAACCATCGCCGGTTAGATCGGTTCGGCCGCGCTCAAGGTTGGCGAACTGGCCAAGGAAGTATCCATACGTTCGAGGTGTTCCCCGCACTGCTTCACGGAGTGGTTCAAACACCTCGGTGCGTAGCAGGTGTCGCAGATGGCTCAGGGCAACAATACTGCGCCAGCCATCGGGCACCGGCAGGTCAAATCCGATTGACCGGCGGAACTCATCATCAGTGATCAGGACATCCTCGAAGTCATTAACGAACAGTTCCACAATGATCAGATCCGGTCGGTACACTGGTGCGTAGCGTTGAACCACCGCAGCATACTGGTTCGGCCCATATCCGGTGATACCGAAGTTCAGTATCTCAACATTGTGCTCACCGAGTTTCTGCCGCAAACTGGCTTCAAGCAGTCGCGGCCATGCCCTATCGGTATCAACCCCTTCAGCACTCGTATAGGCGTCGCCGACCGTCAGCACCCGCAACGAACCGGGCGCACGTGTAACAGGATACTCTGGGCCGGGAAAACCCAGGCTATTCGCCACCACCGTATAGTCATAGCTCTGCCAGCGCAGACGGGTTGTCTGCAAAGGCTTCAGGCGCCAACCCACGTCCGCGTCAGGCATGAGTGCGGCGCGCTCGCCCCAGCCCAGTTCCGGCGGTTCACGAGGCGCGATCTGACGCACAGCAAGTTCAGCGCCAAGCGCGAACAGCGCGAGGAGCGCCATAATACCGCCAGGTATGCCCACCAACCCGGTGATGCCGAAACGCATGCGCCAGCGCCCCAACAGCGTTGTTGCTGTTCCAACCAACTTCTCAAGACCAATCGCAGCAACGGGCGTGAGACCTAGTACCGCAACCACGCCCAGGATGGTACGCCAGGCCCCGGTGGAGTCGCCTTGCGGGACTGCCAGCAACACGATTGGATGGTGAACCAGAAACAACGCATAGGAATGGCGCCCTGCCCAACTCAGCAATGCTCCGCCGGACCGCCTTAGCACAGCGTAACACGGGATGAATGCGCCAGCGCCGAGGACCAGCGGTGCCACGATCATGCCTGGCAATGTCAGAGCAAGCCCACAACCAATCGCAAAAGCGCCCACGGCTACCAGGATAACCGCCGGGGTACGGAACCAGCCGTCAACTGCTTCAGGAGAACGATGCATCCAGACAGCCAGACTCATCCCCATGGCAAACTCCGGCAACCGTGTCACGAAGACTGCACCACGTTGCCATTGATCGATATAGCTGTCGAGCAAGAACAGACCAGCAGCCCGAGCGATGAAGGCAACGATGCAACTGAGCAACAGGAAGCGACCCGGACCCAGACGGCGCAAACCTTCCCAGAGTAATGGGAAGACCATGTACAACTGGATGATCAATCCGACATACCACCAGGCTGGCGAAAAGTAATAGAAGAGTTCTGGTGTGATGCGCAATCCAGCCATGCTCAGATACAACCGCGGATCGCGTAGCGATGCCCCCCAGTCTACAAACGTCCCAAAGAGGGCGAACACGAGATGTGCACCGATCCATAGCGGGTAGATGCGCCAGAGACGGCGCCAGTAAAAGTCGAGCAGCGGGAGCGACGCCTGTGAGTAACGCGGTAGCAGAGACCAGACCAGGCCGAATCCACTGGCGATCAGAAACAACTGCACTCCCTGATCACCCAGCCAGCCGACATAGCGGATCAGGTTGATTGGAACATCCCACGCGCCATTTCCATAGAGTGGCATCAACTGCGCGATCCGCTCTGCAAGTGGCGGCCAATCGAACGTCGGGTTGGCAATGTACGGGTAACCGAAGACGCGTTCTGTAATATGTACTGCGATAATCCAGAACAGCGCAATCGCCTTCATACCATCGAGCCAGTTGAGGCGCGTTTCGCGCCGATAGGCGTGCACATACTCGACTGGCTCGTGGGGCAACGAGGCCGGTGAATGGAGCGCAGACAGCTCGGATTGCGACATGACCGGTTCACCTCCAGCGATACCACCAGGTTGAAGGCACAGCCCTACGGCGTAACATACCGGCCATCAACCAGCGACGCAGGGGCGTGGTCGCCCTGTAAATCACGCGCCGCCAGCCCTTCGCGCACACTCAGTTCGGCCAGGACCCGCGCCAGGCTCCAGGCGCTCACCAGTTGCACGCCGGTCAGCACCAGCAACGCGCTAACGACAGGCGCAAACCACGAGATCTGCAACGCAGGGTTGGTCAGGTCGAACGCGACCGCAGCGGCATAGAGCGCGATACCAAGCAAAACAGCAAGAATGCCCAGCCACCAGTAATGTTTTTCGATCTTGCGACCGTTGCCGCGCGGCCCGAACATGCCCTGGCGGATCGGGCGTTTGTGGAACAGTGCGACAATATAGCTGAACGAGGTACCCGTGGTATACAGCGTGACACCGGCCACTGCAAGCACCAGGGCACCGAAGAGGCGCGGGAAGGACGCTGCCGTGTCAACACCCAGCGCCTGCATGCCGATGGCCAGCGCTATCAGCAGCATGCTGCCGAGCAACAGCAGAACGCCCAGACCGCCAAAGATCCGCACCGGGTTGTAGGTCAGCGCGGTCCATACAATACTCTTGAAGAAGCGCAGACCATCACGCACGACACTCAGCTTGCTGCGCCCGGAGCGCTCTTTATACGGAATGGGTACCTCAACCATGCGCAGGTTCTCGTGCAAGGCGCGCGTACTCATCGCCGGGGTGAAATCCAGCGTATCGGGCAACGGGTAGAGTGCAGGAAGCGCCTCGCGCCTGATGATGCGCTGGCCGCTGGCGCTATCGCTGATCCGGACGCCGGCAACGATCGAGAGCAGGTTGGCGAAGATGAAATTTCCGATACGCCGTACCAGGGGCATCTCACTTGCCGTGCCCGCCATACGGCTACCGATCACCAGGTCCGCGCCATCGAGCGCCACCTTGCACATCTGCGGGAAATATTCGGGCGGGTAGGTGCTATCGGCATCGAGAAAGCCGAGCAACTCGCCGGTCGCCGCCTGGAAGCCAGTCTTGAGCGCGCCGCCGTACCCCTTGTTCGGCTGACGAATGAGGCGCACACGCGGCACGTAGCGCTGCACGATGTCTGCGGTGCGGTCGCGCGAGCCGTCATCAACGACAATGCACTCAAGCGCATCGACGCCATAATTCGGCAATTCGGGCTCGATCGCAAGCACACGCTCAACGATCGCCGCGATACCATCCTCTTCGTTATACGCTGGGATCACGACGGATAACGTTGTCATATCTCTGGCTCCTTACATGTGAATAACCAATAGCCGACAGCCGATAACCGCCAGTACAGCGGGCACAGCTCTATTCATTCGTGCATGGGGCGGCGCAGTCGCATACGATCACTGGTGAGATAGTGACACAGCGATATGACAATCGGATGACGCGATCCGGGAAGGGGCGTGAGGGGCGCGTCAGGAAGTATCAGAGCGGCAGGTGGAACATTGAAGGTTTGACGTTGAAGGTGGCACGGTGGCACGGTGGCAGGTATGGGTCTGACCGGTCGCAATGTTGCACGGTTCAATACACTGGAACATTCGCCGGCGCCACCGGCTGGCTACGGAGGTCGCGCACGACGCGCGCGGGGTTGCCGATCACAACGCAGTAATCCGGCACGTCGCGTGTCACCACGGCGCCAGCCCCAACGCCCGCGTTGCGGCCGATACGCACCCCATCAAGAATGATGGCGCCACCGCCAATCCACGCGCCATCGGCGACAGTGATGCCCTGGCATGTAATCCCTTGCAGGCTGATGGGGCGTGCCGTGTCATGGTAGATATGGTTCACTGCCAGCATCTGCACCATCGGCGCAAGGAAGACGTCATCGCCGATCGTTATGCCTCCCTGGCCGCGAAGAATGCATGCTTCGCCGATGAGCGAGCGCGCACCGATCCGAATACCGGCGTGCGGCAGATCGCGGAAGTTGTAGACGTGCAGAATCGCATTTTTCATGACATAGCTTTCGGCGCCGATGGAAATGCCGCCAGGGCAGGCATGGAGATAGACGCCGTGGTCAAGATACGCGCCGCGACCGAGAGCAACGTTGTCGGCGAACCGAATCCGCACCCCGTCCTCGATCGCGGCAATGCCGTCCATATGCATGATCAGACGATACGCAAATGCGCGCAAACCGATACCGGCGATCCCTGGCATCCAGCCACAGGCCCACTGGACCAGTTGCTCCCATAGATACCGCCCGACCGATGACGCCTGGCGTGAAATGTAAAGGTTGAGCTGGGACGCCATTGGCTATTACCCTGTAACAGAACCTTCCGAGCCGGTAACCGCTGCGCCGGTATCATGCATCTCCTGGGAACGGCGCCGCCGCATCGAACCATTGCGCGTTGAGCCGGTTGTCGCCGGAGACACGACGGCATCAGCAGCATCAGAGTCACCAGCCGTTGCAGGAGGGGCGTACCGGTGCGGTGCTTCGGCAGCAGACGATGTGCCTGTCGTGGCGGATGTCGCCTCCAGCACCATGATCCCGCCAAGCAATCGCGTCTCGGGTTGCTGGGTGAGCAGCGCCTTGCTTTCATCGATCTGGGTTCGGCTGTCCACTGCCGGATCGGCCAGCAGGATGACCGCGTCGACATGCGGCGCCAGGAGCGCTGCATCCGGCCCGCCAAGGGTTGCGGGGCCATCGAAAATGACAATGTCTGCGGCGCCGGAAAGGAGGGCGACGATTTCCTGCCAGCGACGCGAACCGAGCATCGCCGGTTGCCCGGCGACTGTTGGCACGACGGGAAGCAGTGTCACGCCAGGGATCGGCGTCGGCTGAATAATGCGCTGCAATTCGGCGGCAGCAGTGGCAGTCAGGCGCGTCCAGGGCCGTTCCGCCGCAGGTTCCCTGTTGAGGAGCCGGGTCAGTGCCGCATCAGCCGGATCGGCGTCAACCAGGAGCACGCGATGGCCAGAACGCGCATAGAGATCGGCCAGATCGACCGCAACGGCGGTTCGGCGTTCATTAACACCCGGGCTGGTGATCAGGAGCGTGTGTACATCAGTATCACCAGCCGCGAGCATCACATTTGTCTGGATCGTGCGGATGGCATTGATTCGCGCATGTGCAGCCTCGTCACCGCTCATATGGATCGGTGATCCGCCAGACACTGCACCAAGAACATTCAGACCGAGACGATCGCGCAGATCGCGCGGGGCATACAGACGCCCATCAATCCGGTCAAGCAGGAAGACGGCCCCGAGCGCCAGAAGCAAACCGCCAAGGCCGGCGAAGAGCGCTATCAGCACGCGGTTGGAAGGAAGCGGTTGTACGGGCGGTTCTGCGCGTTCGAACGGCAACAGCACATTGACGACGCTGCTATTCTTGTACGCCAGCAGATTGCTATACATCGACTGCTCGGCGGCGACGCTGAGTTCGAGCTGAGTCAGCGTCGTATTGATCTCCGCCAGGTCGCTGGCAGACACAACTTGCTGTCGGCGCAGCGTTGTTTCCTCGATCCGGGCGCGCAGGTTGTTCAGGCGCGTCTCACTTTCGCGCAACTGCTGTTCGATGGTCATCTGCTCGGCTGCGATCTTATCCGGTGATGTCGGGCTATAAGCGATCAGTTGATCACTGATCGCGTTGGCGATTGCCGCTGCCCGTACCGGATTGGAATCAGTGATATAGATTTCGAGCAGGTTAGCGTTCTCGACCGCGACCGTGGCGAGCATCCGCTCGGCGATGACTTCCCATGAGAACGGCAGATTCAGTTGTTCCTGCACAGGACGAAGGATACGTTCGCGCCTGGCAAGTTCGCGGTAGAAGCGGCCAAGCGCCGAGCCAACCTGAAGTTGCGTCGGCTCGGGGCGCTGGCTCTCGATAGTGTTCCCGATCATGAGTGTGGCGCGAGCGACGTAGTAGCGCGTCCCCACAAGGCTGATGAGCGTAGCGGTGCCGCCTGAGAGCGCAACGGCCAGAAGAATGACCCACCACCAGCGGAGCACGATGCGCGACAAACGGACTGTTTCGTCCCATGTAATCATGGTGTCTGATCTCCTGCCACTGCCGCCGGGGCGGCGTCTACTACGGCGCGTACCCGAAGGTCACATGCCAACCGAGTATGATGGTGCCAGGCCGACCTGCCGCACCAGCAGCGGCTGGGCATCTTCCGGCTGGACCAGGGTGCGCTGTTCCTGGTGCAGCAGCCATGCAACGGCGCCCATCAGGTCGTTGGCCACATAGTCGGGCGGGTGCTGCTGTGTTTCAGGAAGGGTGGCGTGTTGAGCTCCGCGCCCGGTGCGCACCAGTATACTATGTGTTCCGGCGGCGCGCCCGGCGGCGATGTCGGTCCAGGCGTCGCCGATCATATAGGAACGGGACAGGTTCACCCCCCAGCGTTGCGCAAGGTCGCGCAGCATACCGGGGCGTGGCTTGCGGCAGTCGCAGTTGGCATCACTGGCGTGCGGGCAATAGCGGATATCGTGAATCTGGCCACCTTGACGAGCGATCTGCACCAGCATGCGACCATGGATTTCCTCGACCGTCTGAACCGAGACGATGTTACGCCCGATCACGGCCTGGTTGGTGACGATGAAAATGCGAAACCCGGCAAGGTTGAGCCAGCGAAGGGCTGTCAGCGCGCCGGGGAGGAAGACGAATTCCTCCCAGGACTTGACATGGTCGGTGCGATTCTCATTGATCACGCCGTCACGATCCAGGAATATTGCTCCCATCGTTCTCACCTCTCTCATCCCGTTGGACCGGCGACCAGTGATCGGGCATTCGTGCGTTCCCTGCGCCGAAGCGCCTCACTCACTCCAGTTGTAGGGCGAATTGAGCAAATTGGTATGGAGAAGGATGCGGGCACCTTCGAATTCGAAGGCGCAGCGCACCTGGAGCAGGCCGAGCCCTTCGAGCGCATCGTGAACCGCATCTTGCTGTTCTTCGCGGCAATAGATCATCAGGAAGCCGCCGCCACCGGCTCCGGTGATCTTGCCACCGCCCGCGCCCGCGTGCATTGCCGCGGCATAGGCTTCATCAATGGCGCTGTTGGTTACACCACTGGCGAGTTGTTTCTTATGCTGCCAGCTTTCGTGGAGCAGCCCGCCGAAATCATCGAAGCGCTCCTCTTCGAGGGCAGCCTTGATCTGCCAGCCAAGTTCTTTGATCCGATGTAACGCCTCGACCGTCTTTCCGGCGCGCTGCTCGCTACGTTCGCGCTGTTCGCTCAGGATCTCGCGCGCCTGGCGCGTGGCGCCGGTGTAGAACAGCATCAGCCGCCGCTCAAGGGTGCGGATGCCACCGGTGCTCATTTTCAACGGTGTCACCCGGACACCCTCGGTGGTGAACTCGAAGCAGTTAAGACCGCCAAACGCTGCTGCATACTGATCCTGCTTGCCGATCGGCGCTTCGAGGCGCCTGGTTTCGATCTCATATGCCGTCTCGGCCAGCTGGCGCTTGTTCAGGTTTTCGCCCACCAGCGTGCTACAGATATTGCACAGCGTCACCGACACCGAACTGGATGAACCGAGGCCCGTACCGGGCGGCACTTCCGAAGCGATGAACACGTTGATCGGCATGCGCAGGTTGAAATGCTCGTAAATCACCTGGCCAAGCCGCATCTCCAGGCTGCCGGTGTAGGCCCGGCCATCAACCGGCACCTTCAGGATGCTGCTGCGGTAATCGGCAGAGATAACCTGGAAGGTCGTGTCGAAGTTCTTCGTCACAATGCCGTAAATGTACTTATTTATCGATGCGCTGACCACCATGCCGCCGAAACGGCTGTAGTACGCGGCCAGATCCGTTCCGCCGCCACCAAAGCTGATCCGCACCGGAGAACGAGCGATAAGCACCAGAACATCTCCTTGCCGCACACCGGGCCATACCGCCAGCGACGGCATTACATGCAACGGTGGCGCCGCGCCATGAAGTCAGCGCCGTCATCTCACGGAACGGCACCACTGTAGCACGCTGCAATGAATTGACTCTAAACAGATGCACAGCAGCTATGACAGTTTTCTAACTGTTTGTGTCGCCGGTGTGGATGTGCTACACTGCGGCAATACAGCCACAGATGCGTCCGGGGAGTAGACAGGTGGCGCGAGTTATTGCGGTCGCTAATCTGAAGGGCGGCATTGGGAAGACGACGACGGTTGTGAACGTCGGCGCGGGCCTGGCGTTGAAAGGCGCGCGGGTGCTGCTGGTCGATACGGACGCCCAGGGAAACCTGGCGATGGCGCTGGGGGTGCAGCCGCGACGGACGTTGTACGATGTGCTGGTGGATGGCGCTGCGGTCGATCGTTGCGTTCTGGAGGCCCGGCCCGGTCTCCATCTGCTGGCGGCTGACGCGACATTGCTTGGCGCGCAACCGGTGATCGCCCGCCGCCCCGACTGGAGCCGGGTGCTGGCGCAGGCGTTGCAGCCGGCGCTCGGCGCGTACGATTTTGTACTGATTGACTCTGCCGGTTCGTTGACGCCGTTGAATGTGAATGCGCTGGTGTGTGCGCAGGATGTGATTGCGCCAACCACGATCGAGCACTTCTCGGTGAAGAGTCTCGATCTGTTGTTTACTCAGGTCGGGCGCGTTAAAGGCGGTAGCGGAAGCATCCGGATGATCGTGCCGACGATGTACGATCCGCGCGTGCGCCAGTCAGGAGAGTTGCTGTCCAGCCTGCGCTCGCGTTACGGCGCGCTGGTTGCACCGCCGGTGCGGGTGAACGTCCGGCTCTCTGAGGCGCCAGCGCACGGTAAGACGATTTACGAGTACGATCCGCGCTCACGTGGTGCGATTGACTATGCGCTGCTGGTCGAGCATATCAGCAAGACGTTTGGGTATGGCGCCGCCGCACAGGCAGCGCCCGCACCGGTTGCGCGCCGGCCGGCACCTGCGGTTGCGCCGCCCACCGCTGCGGTTGCGTCGCCGCGCAGCGCCTCACTCGCGCCATCCGCCGAATCATGCCCGAACTGCGGGCGTTCGCTCCAGCATGCGACCCTGGCCGGCTACCGCGTGAGTTATTGTGACCATTGCCGTTACAAGACGCAGGTACTGGCGCGGGAACGCTGAAGGTTACAGGCCATACGCAGCCCGACAGGACGGACTTTTCCACTGTGGCGCTGCTTGAAATGATATCCCTGTGCCATTCAATCTTCAACCGGTCACCGTAGCTTTAGCATGCAACTCGTTACCGGCGTTTGCCGTCGTATCGGCATATACGACGAGGGAGCAACCCGCATGGGAACCGATGATTTCCGCGCCGAAGCGCGCCAGCTGCTCGAACGATTTCTCGCCGAGCCACAGCCGACCAATGATCGCGAGTTGATGCTCGAACGATACGCCGATGAACTGACGATGCTCTACGGGCGCCATGCGCACGCACTCCTGACCGATGTGATCGAAGATGCGCGCACACGCCTTGATGCTCGCCTTTCGCCGGACCCCATCCGGCAGACGATCGCTACGGTGCAGACGACGATGCAGGATCTATGGAATGCACTGTGGAGCAGTGAGCCGGATCGTCGCGGATAGGAGCCTCGACCCGTTCGCGCGCCGCAACACCCTGACACCAGTTACTGCCGTGACCGTAACGGTTCCGCATACACCGGACCGACCATTTGCTTGACAAACATCCTGCCTCTCGGTACCATTAACCCCGAGCGCATGAGAACGATACGCCCGAGTACGCGACCAGTCGCTGTCCTCCGCCAGCGCCGGTGGAGTTTTGTCATGCGCGACAGTAGTTCTTCACTACGACGAGTTACGCGGCGTTGGCCGTTGTATCCTGCAGTAGCACAATGTATGCAATCACTGCGGCGCGGTCACGAGTTATCCTGCAACTGGCGTGGGTAGCTCCCTGGCGGGCCTGGCGCGCGGGTTGCTGTGCCGGTGGATGCGGCAGCGTGGTCGCTCCGCCCGTAGTGTGGGTTCGTCCGGCTGCAATGAAAGGACCCATTCTGTGAAGATCTCCGGCAGCTATACGATCGATGCGCCGCGCGACGTTGTCTGGGCCGCAATTAACGATATCGAGGTGCTGGCGCGGATCGTTCCAGGCTGCGAACGTCTTGAGCAGACTGGCGATCACGAGTACGAAGGCACGGTCAAAATCGGCATCCAGGCAATCCGGGGCACGTATAATGGACGCATCAGGCTTGAGGATATCGAGCCGCCGGCACACTACAAACTTATTGCCCACGGCAGAAGCGCCAATGGCATTGTTGACGGTGCCGGTGCCGTGGATCTCATCGAACAGGAGAATCAGACGCTGTTGATGTATGCCGGCGAGGCGCAGGTTGGCGGTGTGCTGGCCAGCGTCGGGCAGCGTCTGATCGAAGGCGCATCGCGCCAGTTGATCAACCAGTCGCTTAAAGCGCTTGTGGAACAGATCGCGGTTCGCACTGCGATGCCCGCGGCTGTCATGGCGCCAGCGCAACCTGAGGCGCCAGCGGCGGTGGCCCCGCTTCCAGGGCCAAACGGTCTCGAAGCGCCTGTAGCCCCCCCTGCGCCGGCAGCGCCTGCCGTTCCCCCTACCGAACGGCGTACCGTAGTCGTGCCACCCGAAGAACAGTTGCGGCCCGAGTCGGTCGTCTTTGGCATTATCAACGATTTCATCGCCGAACGCCCATGGGCGCCCTGGATCGTGGTCGCCTTCCTGATAGGCTACATCCTTGGCCGGTCGCATGGTCGGCAATCCTGAGGCTCCATTACTGCTCGATGAGGAGGTATATACAGTGGCGACGATTACGGTAACGGTCAACGGCAAGTCTCATACCAGCGATGTCGAGCCACGCACGCTGCTCGTCCACTACCTGCGTGAACAACTGAACCTGACTGGCACGCATATTGGCTGTGATACCAGCCAGTGCGGCGCATGTGTGGTGATGGTCAACGGCGCGAGTGTCAAGTCGTGCACAATGCTGGCGGTGCAGGCCGATGGCGCCGAGGTGACGACGATCGAAGGCCTGGCGCGCGATGGGCAGTTGCACCCGTTACAGGAGGGCTTCTGGGAATGCCACGGCCTGCAGTGCGGCTATTGTACCCCCGGCATGATCATGGCGGCCTACGATCTGTTGCAGCATAATCCGGCCCCGACCGATGATGAGGTACGCCACGGGCTCGAGGGGAACCTCTGCCGCTGCACCGGCTATCATAACATTGTGCGCGCGGTGCAGTACGCTGCGGCAAAAATGCGCGGCGAGCAAGTGACCGTGTAATGCGCTCATCTCCAGGCTGGCGCTGCGCCCCGACCCCTGGTTCTCCGCACCGGAAGGAATCACAGCGCTGTCGCCGTGCGGCGCCAGGCAGATGCAGGTGCCGGCAACGGCGGAGCATGATCGGTTATACGGGCGACCACACGACTCGCGTCATATAGAGGAGTGCCACAATGATCCCGGCTCCTTTCCAGTACTATTCGCCAAAGACGGTCAACGAAGCGATCGGGTTGCTCCAGCAGCATGGTGATGACGCCAAATTGCTCGCTGGCGGCCACTCGCTGCTTCCTGCGCTCAAGTTGCGCCTTGCACAGCCCGCGGTGCTGATCGACATCAGCCGGGTTACCGAACTGCAAGGCATCACCGTCAACGGCAACCTGATCATCGGTGCCGCCACCACCTATCATGAGATTGCTACAAGCGACGCCGTGCGCTCGACATGCCTCGTGCTCGCCGAGTGTGCTGGCCAGATCGGCGACATCCAGGTGCGCAACCGCGGTACCATCGGCGGTTCACTGGCACATGCCGATCCGGCTGCTGACCTGCCGGCCGTTGCGCTGGCACTCGGCGCGACAATCAACGTCACCGGCCCGATGGGCGCACGGAGCATCGCCGCCGACGATATGTTCGTCGCGATGCTGACCAGCGCCGTGGAGCCGACGGAAGTGATAACCTCGGTTACGTTCCCGGTGCTGGGCCAGGGCGAAGGCGCCGCATATGCCAAGCTGCGCCATCCGGCGTCACGCTATGCAATCGTTGGTGTTGCGGCATATGTCAGGCTGGACGGTGGGGCGGTTGCGGCGTGCCGTATCGCGGTGACCGGCGCCGGTGCGGTGGCCGTGCGCCAGCCAGCAGCCGAAGCGGCCCTGGCCGGTACGGCGGGGGACGATGCTGACGTGGCAGCCGCTGCCGCTGCCGCCGGCGATGGAATTGACTACCTGGGTGATATCCACGCCTCGGCCGAATATCGCCAGGCGATGGTGAAAGTGTATACGCGCCGGGCGCTGGTCGAAGCGCTCCAGCGTGCCCGCGCATAACCGCCATTGTGCCGGGGGGCGAAGCATCCGCGTTGCGTGGGTGCTTCGCCGTTATACGCCATGCGCTTTATCATACGCGGGCGCCGGCGCGTCGCGTAACCGCCAGATAACCCACATGCCGGCCATGCCTGCGATGGTGACGACAATCTCCGGCGCCCAGATGGCATCCATATCCTGCAATCCGAACACAGGCGCCATGCCGACCGCCACCAGGTTGACCAGTGTATGGGCCGCCACCGCCAGCCAGAGCCACCGCGCCTGACCGCGCCGGAACACCTGGAGCACCATCACCGACAGCGCCACATGCACCGGCAGCGTCCAGAGCCGCTCCCATGCACCAACCAGTGGCAACCAGTCGGGTTGTGCCGCCACTGCGGCAAGTTGCTGGCGGATCTGCTCCTGCTGCTCAGCGGTCAACGGTAGCGTGCTGATATCCATCGTACTGAGCGCGATCAGGTTGATCAACCCCATCAGCGTCAGGCCGGCAACCAGCACCATCGACTCCAGCCCGCCATGCCCCAGACCATACATGACCGCCCGCGCCCATGTCTTTTCCTCGCGAAACAGCCAGCGATACCCGAGGTAGCGCCCGATCTCTTCCGCCAGGCCAGCACTCAGCGACAGGCCTGCAATCCAGCCGAGCAGCCACACGCGCGACGCCTGCAGCTGTGTGGCAAGCATTCCCTGTAGCGCCATGACCAGCGGGACGCGGCTGATAAGCTGGAAGATCAGGAAGATAACGGCCCCATACGCGAAATAGCGCCATGCCACGCGCAGGTGACGCCAGGCGAACCAGGCGATCACAAGCGGGAAGAGCACCTCAAAACCAGCCGCGATAACCGTCGCCGCGATCCGGCCGATGCTCAACTGAACAGACGATTCCATCAGCGAAACGTCACATACACAATGACCAGCAACATGGCGCTGCCAAGCAGGCTATACTCCCAGAGGACGCGGCGCGTCAGCGTGCCATCGAGATGGTTCTGCAACAACCCCGTCACGACATAGAACAGCGCCAGCAGCAGGGCCCCACCGATGAGAAACGGCGCGGCCCAGTAGTTGAGCGCCCAGGTCGCTTCTGCCAGGGTCAGACCGATCAGGAGCGCCAGCAGGGGCACACCGCGCGCTGGCGTCATATGTAGCAGCGCATAGGCCAGGAGCGCAGCGCTGGCGCCGATCAGCGCCGCAGAGTACAGCGTGCGCAGCCGGGCATAGTAGATGGCACTGAAGACTCCGAATGCCAGCAACAACGCCATCGCCTGCAGTGCCAGCCGCGCTCGCTGGCGAACGCTGGTGCGCCGGTCGAGCGAATAGTGCTGGGCGACCAGCGCCCCGAACAGGAATCCGCCCGCGGCAAGCAACGCAATGGCGAATGCCAGAGTCGCCAGGCTGGCGCTAAACAGACGGAAGAACGCGAATGACGCAATGATTGCGAACGAGGGAATGATCCAGTACGCCGGCGCCAGTTCGAGATGTAGCGGGCCAAGCCTGATCGCCGGTAACGCGCGCGTCTGCATCTGCGGATGCGACCGGATGAACACATCGGCGCCCGTACTGGTAATCACCACCAGCGAAGCGATCAACACCCAGGAGACGGAGATGCTGGGCACATCACCGCCGAAGCGCGCCCGCAGGATGTTCGGGTTGATGTCAATCAAGACGACCACCGCCAGCCCGAGCAACACCAGCAGCACGAGTGACACAATCCGGTCATAGCGTGGCGCAAGAGACACGTGTACGCTTCCTCCACATCTATCACAGGCGGCAGGCGCGCCGTGCCGCAGAACGATCAGAAACGGCCAGCATTGTAGCCTTCAGCGCCTGAGGTGTCAATGGAAGGTCGCGCAACGACATTAAGAGCCTATCCGAATAACGGACTGGTGTCATTGCGAGCGAAGCGAAGCAATCTCCTCGCGCGCCGGTCGATTGCGTCAGCCACGCTGCGCTCGCTGCAGGCGGTCGCTGGCGCTCCTCGCAATGACCGCAGGCCCATGGGTTTTCGGATAGGCTCTAAATGCAATACCTTTCAAATACGCCCGTCACCCCGACCCCGGCCCTCCCCCGGCGGGGGAGGGAGTTCGACTCCACCCCCCGGCGGGGGGCGGTTGGGTGGGGGGGCTGTGCGGTGCAGAACGCCTTATCTGAAAGGTATTGGCGCTAAATGCCTATCTGAAAGCGGCATAGCCGTTCCTGCCCATGCTTGACGGCAGGCGCATGCGAGCCGGAGACCCGCGTACCCGGGTTTGCATGCAGTGTCTTTACAAGCGCCCTGTCGCGCGGCAGCCTTCGGTTGACGCTCATCCGTGGCATGTGTACAATGAACCGTCGCTGAATCGGTGTCGCCAGAGGATGCCTCTGACGGTGCTTCTTCACAGCGTCGCTGAATGCTCTGCTGCGCTTCGTGTTGGGAAGCCATGCTGCCGGTGCCGCACGATCCCATTCCCGCAAGCATGCCAGTACAGATCCGTGCCGCGCGCATGGATGATATCTACCCGATCCTGCGGCTACACTGCGAGGCGTTCGCCGACAAATTCGGCGCCGCGTTCGGCGTGCGCGGCATGGCGCGCGGCATCGAGGCCATGGCCGAAGCATGGCGCCGCCAGGGCCGGAGCGCACTGCGTGGCATGTTCGTCGCCGAATCGGGCGGCCTGGTGGTGGGGACGATCTCATTGCGCACCTGGGAAATGGGGAACGATGCCAGTGGTGCTGCTGAGCTTGCGTTTCATCAGGTCCTTGGTGTCTGGGGCGCGATGCGCTCGATCTTTGCCCTCTCGCTGCTTGATCATACGATCGAACGCGGTGAAGGATATATTACCGACGTCGCCGTGCTGGCATCCTGCCGGCGGCACGGCATTGCCCGCGCGCTGGTCGCCCATGCTGAACATGAAGCGCGCCAGCGCGGCAAACGCTTTCTCGGGCTCTACGTCAGCGCCTCGAACCAGGCAGCGCGTCGTCTCTATATGCACGCAGGTTTTGTCGATCATGCGACGCGCCGATCATGGCTGGCAGGCCTGATGCTCCGCCAGCGACGCTGGATCTATATGCGCAAGGATCTCCGCTGACCTAAGGAGCAGACAATGAAGTCTGATCGTGACAATCCCTTCCGCATCGCACAGGAGCAGTTCGATCGCGCTGCTGCGCTGCTCGCCCTGCCCGACAATGTACGCGAGGTGTTGCGCGTGCCGCAACGCGAGCTCACGGTGCGCTTTCCGGTTGCGATGGACGATGGCTCGACGCGCATGTTCACCGGGTATCGCGTGCAACATAACCTTGGCCGCGGCCCGACCAAGGGTGGCCTGCGCTACCACCCGAGTGTTGATATTGACGAAGTGCGCGCACTTGCGATGTGGATGACATGGAAATGCGCACTGGTCAATATTCCGTATGGCGGCGCCAAGGGCGGCGTCGTCTGTGATCCGGCGCAACTCTCGCTGCAGGAGCTTGAACGACTGACGCGCCGCTTCGCCACCGAAGTCGGTATTGTGGTCGGCAGCGAACGTGACATCCCGGCGCCTGATGTCAATACCAACGCGCAAATCATGGCATGGTTCATGGACACCCTGTCGATGCAACAGGGGCATACGATTAATGCGGTCGTTACTGGTAAACCGGTGGAAGTGGGAGGTTCGCTGGGGCGCAACGAGGCGACCGGGCGCGGCGTCAGCCTGATGGTGCGCGAATGGGCGCGCAGGCACGGGCGACGTCTCGACCAGTTGAACGTGGTCGTCCAGGGATTTGGCAATGTCGGGGGAGTGGCAGCGGCGCTGCTTGCCGAACTGGGGTGCCGCGTGATTGGTGTGGGTGACGCCAGCGGTGGTTATGTCTGCCGCGATGGGCTCGACATCGCCGGTATGCGGCGTTATGCCGCCCATCATCCGCGCCGCCTGCTTGCAGGGTACAGCGCGCCTGGCGTCGAGCGAATCGCCGGCGACGCCTTGCTCGAAACACCGTGCGATGTTCTTGTGCCGGCGGCGATGGAAAATCAGATTACCGATCGCAATGCGGCGCGGATCCGTGCCGCGCTGATCGTCGAAGGCGCCAACGGCCCGACGACGCCGCTGGCGGATGCAATCCTCGATGAACGTGGCATTGCTGTCGTCCCCGACATTCTGGCCAATGCCGGCGGCGTGACCGTCAGCTATTTTGAATGGGTTCAGGGGTTGCAGTCGTTTTTCTGGAACGAGCACGATGTTAATGCTCGCCTGGAACATATCATGGTTGATGCATTCAACCAGGTGTGCGACCTCGCGGAACAACGGCGCATCTCGTTGCGCCTGGCGGCGTACCTGCTGGCCGTCCGGCGGGTGGCCGACGCAAATATCATCCGCGGGTTGTACCCGTAATACGCCGCCGCGCCGCGTATCCTCGTCGCCGCTTGCAGCGTTTTCCATGCGTAGCATGCGGTACGTGCCGCGCAAGGGCCGTCGTATGCATGTTACCGTGCATCCGCATATGCGGTAATGCGCTGCGGCCGACGCCCAAACCAGCACCATGCCTTTGACCGCAGGGCCCATCGTTGATGCATATTCGCATGCGGCAGATGCTTTCGGGGAGGGTTCTATGGGAGGCTTGCGCCGCGGCCACATCCTGGTCGTCGAAGAAGACCCTGACCTTGGCCGGTTGTTTGAGGCAATGCTTGCGATGGAGGGGTACACGATCACGCTGACGCGCCATGTGCAAGATGCCCATCGTGCCCTGGCGCAGCAGGAACCGGATCTTGTCATCTTCGACTGGTCATTCTCCAATGTCGCCGGCTATGCGTGGATTGATGAGCTGCGCACCACAACGCAAACGGCACACATTCCCGTGCTCCTGGTATGTGGCGCCCTGCCACCGCGCGGTATGTACGAGATGCTGGCCGGCGCCGGCGTGCCGATGATCGAAAAGCCTTTCGACTTGCTGGCGTTCAACCGGCATATTGCGTCGCTGATCCAGCCGCGCGAGCGGATCATCGGCGCCGCCTGACACGTCAGGTCGCGCCGCCAAGCAGGGCGATGACACTGAAACGTACCAGCCGCGCGAGAAATACCGCGGTGGCGAATAACCAGAATGGTAGACCCATCGCGCCTGCAGTAACGCCGGCGATGTCGAACGCCGGGTTTGGCGGTGCTGAGAGCAGGAACAGAACGGCGAACGCTCGCCAGGGATGTTCGAGCTGGCGTTGCACCCAGCGGTAGAAACGTGTATTCGCGAGAGCGCCGCGCCCCGAGCGGCCCACGGCGAACCCTGCCGACTCGCCAATCACCGAGCCAAGCGCCCCCGCAATGCCAACACCGGCGATGTTCAAACCAGGCGCAAGCGCCGCCACCAGTCCGAAATAGGGGATCGGGATGACGATCGTTGCGTTTGAGATCAGGGTGATCAAAAAAACGCCAAGGTAACCAAGCGCCCCCAGACGGCGCGCAAGATCCGGCGGTATGATCAGGTAGGCAATGATGTTGAGCACGACCGCAATCAGGGCAATGAGCGCCGGTCGCACCCAGGCGCGCCATGTTGCAGCGGGCGTCGTATCGGGTTCGTGCGTCGCCTGGTTCATTGAATCCGCGGGATGGAACACCCGCGCTCCCGGCGTGATATGAAGAGAGTGCTCATTGCGCTGAACGGCTGCGACGCCAGAGCCATACGCCACCGCCTGCCAGGACGACAACCACTGCAATCATCAGGATGAGCAGTACATCTGGACCGGCCGCCGCTGGCGCGGGCGATTCGGGAGCCGGCGTTGGCGGAACGAGATCCGTGGTTCCCGGCGATGAGATTGCGGGCGTCGCGACGATCTGCGCGGGCGCCGCCTCCGGCGCGGGTTCAGCCGCTGCAGCCGCGGCAGGCGTGGCGAGGGGCGACGCCTCCGGCGCAGACTCGAGCGCCGGTGAGCCGGCCGCCTGATCCGACGTGATGGCCGGCGCTCCTGCAGCAGGGGCAGGCACATTTTCTCGCGCCGACAACGGCGCCATAGTTGCGGCTGGCGCCACTGTCGGCGCGGCGGCGACCATTGGCGCCACAGCCGGCACGGTTGGCGCGGCGGCCATTTGTGGCGCTCCCGCACCCAGCGAACCAAGCACACTCAGCGTTCCGATAGCGGCGATCAGGATGGCGGCAAACACGCCGGCAACTTGCAGCAACCGCCCCCACCCGAGGCGCGCTGCAGGTTGCGGCGGCGCGACCACCGCCGGGTCGAATGTGAACGAGCGAGGCGGGCGCAGCGGTTCAAGATCGCGCAGCGCCTGCACCGTTGCGCGCAGTTCATCGTATGCGCGGCGCAATGCCGCGTCGTCGCGCAACCGCCGCTCGATCTCGCGGCGCTCGTCGGCGCCGAGCTGCCCGTCAATATATGACGAGAGCAACTCCAGGTCGTGGTCATTCAGTTGTGGCAGCTGCGTTGCCATGATATGTGCCTACCGGCGTGGCGCCCAGACGTTCACCCTGCTCGCAGGGCATTACACCATACTGGCTGCCTACCCATCTTCGACCTTCACCCTTCCAACCCGCCTTCATGACGAAAACGCTGCGGCAGAAGTTCCCCTTGCCGGAGTATGTCGCGCAAACGCGCGCGGCCACGACTGAGGCGCGACTTGACCGTACCGAGGTTCGCGCCGGTCACCTCGGCGATCTCGTCGTACGCCAGGCCCTGGAGATCGCAGAGAATGACAACCAGCCGCTGATCCTCCGGCAGTTCGACCAGGCCGCGCTCAATCGCATGCGCAAGCTCGCGCCGGAGTGCATATTCGTCGGGTGACTCGCCGGAATCTGCGATCTGCAGCGGCGCCGCGTCCTCTTCGGCGGCGGCGATGGTCGCGTCAAGCGATATGGCGGGGCGGCGCTTACGCGCGCGCAGTACATCGTAACAGGCGTTGGTTGCGATGCGGAACAGCCACGAGCGGAACGATCCGCCACGAAAGACGCGGAGATTGCGGAATGCCGCAAGAAACGAATCCTGCGTCGCATCCGCTGCGCCGTCGGCATCGACGAGCATGCGATAGCAGAGGTTGTAGACGCGCCCTTCGTACAGGCGCACCAGCGCGTTGAAACTTTCGACATCGCCACGCTGCGCCGCCGTCACCAGACGCAATTCTTCGCTTGCCACACCATGCTCCCGGCCAGGCTTTCGCTTGAGCGGTAGGTATTATACCTGAGATATTGGTTGGTCAGGCTCTTCCCCGGGCAATGCTGACGGGTTGATGGGGCATGGTCGCTTTGCGCTGACCTGCGACAGCATGATGCTGACGCAAGGGCGGTTCGCGAGCCGCCCTTGCCAAACACCGCGCTGCTGAGGGCAAGAGAGACCACCGCGCAAGGCACACACGATAGCGAAGTACAGAATCATGCAACCATGCGCGTGCCGGAAGCACGGGCGTTATGTGCACAAGATGCGCGCGATCCCGGTGATCAACCATTCTGCACGTCGCTGTAATGAATCGTCCCTGCCAGCAACCGCAACCCATTCGCCACCACTATCAGGGTGCTGCCTTCGTGCCCGACCACGCCGAGCGGCAACGGGATCGCACCAAAGAGCGCAAAAACCATCAACGTTGCCATCACGGCGAAGGCGAACGCCAGGTTCTGCCGCACAATGCTCCGCGCCCGGCGCGCCAGGCGCAACGCCCCCGGCAGGCGACTCAGGTCGTCTCCCATCAGCAGTACATCGGCGCTCTCCAGCGCCACATCTGTGCCGGCGGCGCCCATAGCGACTCCCAGCGCTGCGCTGGCCAGCGCCGGCGCATCGTTAATGCCGTCGCCGACCATCGCAACCGGGCCGTAGCGCTGTTGCAACTCGCGCACGGCCTCGACCTTCTCGTGCGGCAGCAACTCGGCCCGCACCTCATCCACGCCCAGCGCCCGGCCCATGGCATCCGCGACCTGGCGATTGTCGCCGGTGAGGAGCACCACTCGCTCGATACCGATCCGCTTCAGCGTTGCAACCGCCGCCGCTGCTTCCGGGCGAACCGTGTCGGCCACCGCGATCAGGCCCCAGACCACACGCCCGCTGCCGAGCGCCACCACGGTGCGCCCCTGCTCCTGTTGCGCCGCGATCTGCGCCTCCACCTCAGGGGTCAGGTCGAATAACATTGGCCGGCCAATCGTCAACCGACGACCATTGATCGTCGCCATCGCGCCGGAGCCGGTCAGTGATTCGAACCCGGTCGCGACAATCACCGGCACGCCACGCTCATCGGCGCCGCGCACAATGGCGCGCGCCAGCGGGTGCTCTGACGGGCGCTCGACTGCCGCCGCAAGCGAAAAGAGGCGCGCCTGCTCCGATGTCATCGGCCCGAGCATGTCGTCGGGAACTGGCGGCATCTCATGCGCCGGCAGTTCAACCCCGGCGGCGACGACTGCAAGATCCTCTGCCGCACTGCTCAGGGGAACCACCGCCACGACGCCGGGCCGGCCCGTGGTCAGCGTACCGGTTTTGTCGAACGCAACGACGTTCACCTGCGCCGCAGCCTCCAGATACCGCCCGCCTTTGAACAACACGCCGCCGCGCGCCGATGCTGCCAGCGCCGAGAGGAGCGCCGCCGGAATCGAAATCACCAGCGCGCATGGCGAAGCGACCACCATCAACGTCATTGCGCGATAGAGCGTCGTTCCCAGATCCCATCCGAGAAACGTCAGCGGAATGATGATCGCCAGCAGAGTGATGCCCACCACCGCGTAGGCATAGTACTGGCCGATCACGCGGTCGGTGAAATCCTGGCTTTTTGCCTTCTGCTCGCGCGCCTCGCGCACCACCTGCACAATCCGCGAGAGCGTCGAATTCTCAACCGTGGCGGTCACGCGCACGTCAAGCGCGCCCTGGCCATTGATCGTACCGGCGAACACCCTCGCGCCGGGGCGTTTTTCCACCGGCATGGACTCGCCGGTGATCGACGACTCGTTCAGCGCCGACTCGCCACGCACCACCACGCCGTCGGCGGGCACCTGGGCGCCCGGCCGCACCAGGACGATCTCATCAAGGCGCAGATCTTCGACCGGCACGCGCAGGAGCGTATCGTCGCGATAGACCTCCGCCTCCCTGGGGGTCATGTCGAGCAGTGCACGGATGGACGCATGGGTGCGGCCCATGGCATACGTCTCGAGCGTGCCAGAGAGCGAGAAGAGGAACATCAGGATGGCACCCTCGCGGGGTTGCCCTACGACGGCCGCACCAACAGCGGCGACAATCATCAGGAAGTTGACGTCGAACTGGCGTTGTTTGAGGGTATCCCATGCCTCCTGAATACTGTAGAACCCGCCGCTGGCATATGCAACGGCATACAGTGTCCAGGCGATCCAACCCGGCAACGCGGTGAAATCCTCAATGATCCATCCGGCGATCACCGTGATGAGGGTAAGCGCCGTCAACCGTATCATCCATGGCAACGCCGCCAGTTCTGCATCTTCGGGAGTCAGCGGGCGGCTCTCCGCCGGCAGCATGCGCAAGGTTGCACCGGCGCGCCGGGCGAGCGCCTCGATTGCGGTAACGTCAACGCGGCCACCATCATAGCGGAGCGTGAGCACGCGCTCCCGCTCATCGTAATGCACAGATATGACGCCAGGGCGAGCACGAAGCTGTGTCGCCAGTTGTTGTGCCGTCATAGGTTGCTCCTGTCTTGCTGAAGAACGTGCCGATCCTCAGGGCTCAACCGCGCCAGCAGATCGTCGCCGAGGCGAGCGAAAACGCGCTGCGCGAAAAGTTCCATCCAGATAAACTGGCGCGCAATCATCACCATATTCGGGTTGGTGGTGACCGTCGCCGATGTTGTGGCGTGGCCGCTGGCGATCAGAAACTCCTGCTCATCAGCCACGACCATCAGGGTCTCCTCCATACGGTGTAGTTCGGTTTCGTGACGCGGATGGCGCACGACCTGGCCGAGTCCGAATGCGGCGTCGCCGGTCAGTATGACCCCCAGAGTGACACCACGCTGATGGGCCTGCACCAGGGCATCGCGCAACTCGGCGACATCGGCGTCGGTGAGCGCCAGCATCAACTCGCGCCGTGCGCGCCCGATCAACTCCCTGGCGTAGTGCAACGCTTCGCGCCTCCCGCTGAAGTTCCACAGCCGGCCTTCGTCATGCGGGCGATAGAGCGGCGCGAGGCCAGCGCGCAACTCGGCGACGCGCCGACGCATGCTGTTCTCGTAGCGATCGAGTAGCGTATCCGGTGACACGGGGCGGTAGAGGGTCGCTTTTTCGTCAATGCTTTTCAACACCGCGCCGCGAACCTCGAGCCTGCCGAGTGCCTCGTAGACCATCGAACGCGGCACGCCGGCCAGTTTGCCGATATGATAGCCGGTGGCCGGATGCTCACGCAGCAGCGCCAGGTAGACTCTGGCCTCGTATTCGGTGAAACCCAGCGCGAGGAGCTGGTCAATCAGTTCCATAGTCGTTCATCTCCAAACTACTAGTAAGAGTATATACCACTACTATGCGAATGTCAAGGTCATCGTCAGGCGCCGGAACCATCGCCCCGCCAACGCAAACCAGCATTGTTTCGCGACGTATGAACACTTCCGTCCTATTGTGGAATTGACAGCTTGCATGAACGTCGCTATACTCGCGAACCGCCCATGATTGAGACAGGAGCGAACGCGCGGTGTGCAGCAGCGTTTCTGTGGTCATTCCGAACCTGCACTCGCCGTTGCTTGGCGCTGTGATCGAGGCGCTTGCCCGGCAAACCGCACGCGACCTGATAACCGAGATGCTTGTGGTCGGGCAGGACCGTTACGGCCTGGCCCGGGTACCGGCGCACATGATCGAGACACCGCGCCCGGTCTCGGCGGCGCGTGCGCGGAACCTCGGCGTCGCGGCGGCCCGGGGCGAATACGTTCTGTTTATCGACTCTGATTGCATTGCCGCGCCCGACCTGATCGAACGTCTTGCCGCGTGTCACCGGTCGGGCGCGCCGGTCGTCTGCGGCGGGGTGACGATCGAACGGGGGTCATACTGGGCCGAGTGCGACAACCGGCTGGTGTTTGCCGGGTACCTCGACACCGCGCCGGGTGGCCCGCGCGATTATGTGCCGAGCCTGAATCTGAGCATGCAACGGGCATTGTTTCAATCTATCGGCGGTTTCGACGAGCGGTTTCCAGGCGCAGCGGGCGAGGACACCGACCTGAGCCTGCGGCTGCGCGAAGCCGGCGTCACGCTGCACTTCGAGCCGCGCGCGCGCGTGATCCACTGCGCGGCGCGGTCCACGCCGCGCGCCGTATGGGAACACCTGCGGGCATTCGGGCGCGCCCAGGCGACACTCTGGCGGTTGCATCCGCGCCTGCTGCCGCCACCACTGCCGCTTGAGCACCTGCGCGCGCTGGCGCCGGCGCTGCGAGTCGCCGCACCGCTACTGGCGGCGCGCGACGTCATCAGGATGGCGCCGCAAGCGCCACGCCTGCTGCCGGGGCTGATCTGGGCGCGTACCGCATGGTACTGGGGCGTGGCGGAGGGAGGCAGCGTTTGAATGATCGCCGGTGCGGCAGCCCGCCGTCGGTCCGGTCGCATCTTGATCGTGTCATTATCCAGAAGCTTGATGAGGATGAGCGGCACTACCGCTCGTTTTGAGGAATGCCCGCACCGACAGCACCGCGCCGATATGCCGACCCTTCACGGCATGCAGAAGAAGCGCCGCACGCCGCTTCCATCATCGTTCCGAATCTCCATTCGCCGCATCTCGGGGTCGTTCTTGACGCGCTGCGGTCACAGAGCGTTCGCCCACTGGAAGTCATTGTCGTTGGGCAGGATCGTTATCGCCTGGCGCACGAGGACAGTATGGTGCGCATCGTTGCGACGCCGGAACCAGTATCGCCGGCCCTGGCGCGCAACACAGGCATTGCCTATGCCCGTGGCGACATCTGCGTTTTTCTCGACTCTGATTGCGTGCCGGGCCACGACTGGCTGGAACGCGTGCTGGAACGCCACTGGAACGGCGATACCGTCGTCGGGGGAAGCATTGCGTTGCAGCAGCAACGATACTGGGAACGATGCGACAACATTGCCTGCCTGGGAGCATTTCTTGAAACCGCGCCGCCGGGTGAGCGCCCGTATCTTCTTTCAGGAAATATGTCGATTCGCACCGAACTGATCCGGCGGATCGGTGGATTCGACCCTCGACTGCGCACCGGCGAAGATGTTGACCTGACCTTTCGCCTGCGTGCAATGGGTATCCGACTCTACTTTGAACCAGGGGCGGCAGCCTGCCATTATACGACGCGCCATGACGCCCGCAGTGTCTGGGCGCACATGTATGCCTGGGGTTACGACTGGCCGGCAGTGGCTGACCGTTACCGCCGGTTGATCGGCCTCAGCGCATGGGATCGCCTGGTTCGCGCCGTCCCGCCGCTGGCCGCCGCGACCATTCCTGCACTTGCCGTGCGCGATGCGTTCGGCTATTATGCGCGCCAGCCGGAGTTGTTGCGCCGCCACTGGCCGACGATCCCCGGCGTGATCTGGGCGCGCACCGGCTGGTATGCCGGCGTGATGCGCGGGCAGCGGTGAGAGGTAGCGCAGCTTTGCTGGATGTCACCATCATCGTGCTGCACTGGCGCAACGACGAGCGCACCCGCGCCTGTCTTTCGGCGCTCCAGGCGCTGGATTACGCCCGTTGCACAACGATTCTCATTGACAACGGTTCGCATAATGGTTCGCTCGAACGGCTGGTTGCGGAGTTCCCCGATCTTCCAACCATTGGCCTGTCCGAGAACCGCGGGTTTGCCGGCGGCGTCAACCCGGGCATCCGCCGGGCACTTGACGATGGCGCCGGAGCCGTGCTGCTGCTGAACAATGATGCGCTGATCGCGCCCGATGCCTTGTCGCGGATGGCTGGTGCGTTGCAACGCCACTCGCAGATCGGAATCCTGAGCGCGGCTGTGGCGCGCGCCGACCGGCCCGGCGTGCTGGCAGGCGTTGGAGCGCGTGTCGGGCGCTACTGGACGACGCCGATCGGGTGGGGGGAATCACTGGAGCGGTTGCCGCCCGACGAGCCGGTGGCGATCCCGACGGCATTCGGCGCCGCGATTCTCGTCCGTCGCGAGGTGTTCGAGCGGGTCGGCCTGTTCGATGAGCGGTTCTTTTTCTACTATGAAGATACTGATTTCAGTTTGCGTGCCAGAGCCGCGGGCTTCGCTATCGCCTATCTTCCCGGTGCCGTGGTACGGCATGCCGTGTCGGCGAGCACACGCGGCGTACCGGGGCTGCGTGAATTCTATCTGGCACGTAGCCGCCAGCTCTTCTTTCGTAAGTACAGGCGAGGCCCGGAGCGGATGATCTACTCACTCATCGCGCTCGCCAACCTGGCGCGCGTGGCGCGCTGGAAACTGCAACGCGCCGAATGGGCCGATGCGATCGGTTATGTTGCCGGTGGCCTGGCCGGCCTGATTACGCCGCCTGTCATTGCGAGGAGCGCCAGCGACCGCCTGCAGCGCGCGCAGCGTGGCTGAAGCCATCGAGCGGCGCGAGCGGAGCTTGCTTCGCGCGCGCTCGCCATGACAGTGACCATCTGGTGTTCGGATAGG
>JACAEQ010000039.1 GCA_013388755.1 Chloroflexota bacterium | reverse complement strand
GCCGAAATGATTGGCACCTATCGCGAAACCGTCACGAAAATCCTGAACGAGTTCCGCGCTCAGGAGCTCATCGCGCTCAAGCGTGGTTGTGTGGTATTGACCGATGAAACCACCCTGCGCGCTTTAAGTGAGCAAGGGGACGCTGAAACGCGAGTGTAGTGGTTGACGTGTTCCTCGACAGCGTGAGGCGTAGCGAACACCATCCACCGTCTGCGCACAGCGGGTGACGGCATCCGTAACTGATCCAGCCATCTCTTATGCGGATAGGCACGCAGTGCACTACCTTGCACAGCAGGCTCGACGCACCGCACCGCTCCCCGCGCAACCTCCCCCCGCTGGGGGAAGGAGCCGGACGCGACACCGGACTCCCTCCTCCAGCGGAGGCAGGCCGGGGTGGGGGCGACGGGCTTCTTCACACTGAATATTCGTGAGGGGCGGGAGTGTCAGGAAACTTCTGTTACATCCGCGTGAACCGCAGCGTCACGGTACCGCTGCCGTCCTTCAGCACCAGCTGGCCAGTGCTCAGTTCATAGGTAGTCACCGCACCCAACGCCTGGAGGAACGCCGCTTCCTGGGTCATCAGCCCCGGGTCGACGCAGGCGCGCCTGGTGCTGGCGAGTGGGCCAAAGGTCAGGCTTGAGCCGGCCACGCGGTAGGAACCACGATAGCTGTTACAGCCGGTATTACCGCCGGCCTGGTCGGCAGACGTGAAACTGAGGGTGATCGGTTCGGCGGATGCCAGCGGCGCGGAACCATTGAGTTCGGTGAGCTGCCATTGTGTGCCGGCGAGATCGTTGCCCGCGGCGCAGGCGGTAAGCGTCATGATCAGCATGGTCAGGATGCTGAAGGTCAGCAGAATGTGTGTTGTCTGGCGCATGAGAATACCTTTCATACTGTATAGGCTTGAATGCTTGTAGTACAGACGGCGTTGACCGTCACCAGGTTCCACTGGAAGTCAGGAGTATTGATCATAGCTATGAACCACAGCTAAATTGTGAATCCAATTGACGAAACGATCACCGTGCTGGCGCTTGAAGGCGCCAGCTACGCCGAGAATGACATTTTCGCGCGCGGCGACGTTGCTGCTTCACGGCTGTTCACGGGATGTAGCGTGAGTGTCGACGATGTGTTCAATGCTGTGTGACGCGTAAACGAAGGCGTTTGTCCGCAAGTGTCGTTCAGGGTGTCCGTAGCCGGTCGGAGATGGCAGCGGGCAGGATCATGGCTGGTTAGATCGGTCTTTCGGCGGAGGCCTTCCTGCTTGACAAGTTCGGGGGCGTCGTGCTATGCTGCCCACGAGTGAACAGACTATCATCATCAACCGGAAGAAAGGCGGCAATGTCAATGACTATCAGCACGAACAAGCTCATCACTGTGAGCGTTCGCGTGCGCGAGATCGTTCTGGTCTCTCCGCTCGCAGATGCTGGTGGTCGCAGTGTGCCCACTATCCGGAGGCTCAAGCGCTGAGGCGCAACTGACAATGAGCTGACGGGCCGTGGGCGACAGTGACCGGCGTCCACGGCCCTTCGATTTGTATGAATGGCCGCGGGCGTCCACGTGGAACCCGCGGCCATTTTGTGCCTTTGCCGTGGTTCCCACCAGCAGCACCGATGAATGAAAGACGGATGTGACGGTACATGTCGAACCTGTGTGCTATAAGCAAGCACAGCAGCAGACAGACCAAGGAGCACAACGGTGTTGATTCAGGAACGTGACGGTACAATCGTACATCTGCCGGCGCTGCCGGCAACCTGTGACAGGCCCAGTTTCTCGGTGGAAGTTTCGCCCACGATGGTGGACCGCCAGGGATCACTGATTGACCGGTTGATCGACTATGCGTTTACGACGCTGGGCGCACGCTATGTGGAACTGCGCGTCACGTCGCGTGATGAGTAATGGAGCACTCTCGTGACCCTGCCAGATACTATTCCGCTGCCGATTACGCCACACACCTTCGAACCCGACGAAACGGCGCTCGACATCAGAGGCGCGCTCAAGCGATTCGGTCGTGAAGAAGCGCAGAAACAGCCGTTCTGGAAACGCGGCCCGCGGAAGCCGCCGGAGATCACCGTCGCGGTTGATCACATTTCTCTCAGCGTACGGCGCGGCGAAATCTTCGGTCTCCTGGGGGCCAACGGTTCCGGCAAATCGACGCTGATCCGGCTCATATCAACGCTGCTCATCCTCGATGGCGGTGAGATCCGCGTGTTCGGGCATGATGTGCGGCGTGATGAGCGGACTGTGCGGCGAATGATCAACCGCGTCAGCGTCGAAGCTTCATTCTTCAAGAAACTCTCGGCGATTGAGAACCTGATGTATGCCGCCCGCCTCTACGATCTGCCAGGCGACTACGCCCGACGGCGCGCAGTGGCCATTCTGCAACAACTCGGCCTGCGCGAGAAGCGCCTCTACGAGCCGCTGGAGCAGATGTCGCGCGGGATGCAGCAGAAGGTCGCCATCGCTCGCGGTCTGTTGACCGCGCCGGTGCTGCTCCTGCTCGACGAACCAACCACCGGTCTCGATCCGCGTTCGAAGCACGATGTTCAGCGCTTTGTGTTGCAGATGCGCGAAGAGCACGATACGACTGTGTTTCTGACGACGCACGATATGGATGAGGCTGACCGGCTGTGTGACCGGATTGCAGTCATCGACAGCGGCCGAATTGTTGCACTCGATACACCGCACGGTCTCAAAACGGCCATTGGCGCCGTGAATGGCAAGAATGGCAGTACGACGATGGAGGACGTGTTCATGGCCCTGACTGGCAAGAGCCTTGATGATGACTTTGAGCTGTCGCACGATTTTGAGGTGCAGCATGGGGAGTAGGCGTCAGGGTGCAGTCGTTGTGCCGCAACACGCCAGCGGCGAAGGATCTGCGCGCGGTCGTCTGCGCGGCACGGTGCTACGTGCCCAGAGCGGCTTCTTCTGGATTGAGACGGAACAGGAGATCCTGGAGTGCACGTTGCGTGGCCGGCTCAAAAAGGATCGTCAGTCGAGCGATATTGCAGTGATCGGCGACGTTGTCGAAGTGCTGCCGACGTCGCCGGGTCATGGCGCGATCGAGGCGGTGTTGCCGCGCCGGACGAAACTGGCGCGTCGCGCACCGTTCACCAGGGGCGTCTGGAAAGAGGATGTGCTGGTGGCGAACGTTGAGCAGGTGTTGCTGGTGTTTGCCTGCGCCAGCCCGGATTTCTCGCCACGTATGCTCGACCGCTACCTGGTGCTGACCGAATCGAGCGAGCTTGATCCGGTGATTGTCGCTAATAAGGTGGATCTGGTGGGGGAAGCACGGGCGCGCGAGTTGTTTGCAATCTATGAGCGCCTCAACTATCCAGTGCTCTACACCAGTGCAACCACTGGCCTGGGTATCGAGGCACTCCGGCAGCGACTCGCCGGTCGTATGAGCGTCGTCACAGGGCGTTCCGGCGTCGGCAAGAGCAGCCTGTTTAACATGGTACAACCCGGCCTGGGGCTGGCAGTCGGCGAGATCAGCGCGGCGGTGAACAAGGGCCGGCATACCACGCGGGTCGCCGAGCTGATTGCGCTGAACCTGCCCGGTGGCGGTTACCTTGCCGATACGCCCGGCATTCGTGAACTGGGGCTCTGGCGCTTCCCGAAAGAGGAACTCGGCCAGTGTTTCCGCGAGTTTCGCCCATTTCTCGGTCAGTGCTATTTCGCCGGGTGCAGCCACATCCATGAACCGGATTGCGCAGTGCGTATGGCGCTGGCGCGCGGCGATATTGCACCCGAGCGCTACGATAGCTATGTACGTCTGTATGAAGGGGAATAGCGGCAAGAGGAACGAACCAATGCCACGCGTACAGATCTACCTTCGCGATCTTGATGACATAGAGACGCTGGAAGAGGGGGACGACTGGGAGGAGCAGATTGGTGTGCGCGCCCACCATGAGCGCCGCGTTGCCCAGTTCGGCAGCGCTGAGGCGCGTAACGCGCGCGGTAACGTCCGTGGCGCGGCAGAGGCCATCCGCCGCAAATACAGCGAACGGCGCAAAGAAGTGCGGCGCGGCGGCAAACGCGCCTGATCCCTCAGGGTGCGCGAATGTCCGGTAGGCGATCGTTTCTCGCCGGTCCATGCCATGAATAGACGTGAGATGTGCCATGAATCTGCCTGCAACCAGCGATGCGCGACCCGAAGTCGTTCCGGGCGACCGGATCTTCCTCAGCCACGTCCGACGCGATGACCTGCCGCTGTTTGCCGCCTGGTTCAGCGATCTGGAGCTGAACACGTACCTGGGGCAACCCGGCATGTCATTCACGCTTGAACAGGAGGAGGAATGGTACGAGCGGGTCGTTCGCGACCGTGATACGAAGACGTTCGCGATCATTGTGCGCGACGGCCAGCGCCTGATCGGCACCGTGAGCCTGATGAACATCCACTATCGCCGCCAGCGCGCCGAACTCGGCATCTCCATCGGTGATAAGACGGCCTGGGGCAAAGGGTATGGTACCGAAGCGGTGCGCCTGCTGTGTGACTATGGCTTCACGTTTCTCAGTCTCTACTCGATCTATCTCTGGCACTGGGGGGTGAACGAACGCGCTCACCATGCGTACCTCAAGGCCGGCTTCAAACCGGCAGGACGGCTTCGCGGGGCACATCTGTTCAACGGGCAGCGGTACGACGATCTTCTGATGGACATCACCCGCGAGGATTTTGGCCCATCACGGTTGATCCATATGATAGGACAGATCACACCTGACGGTACACGTACACAGGCATCGTAAGGGCGGAGCGCGCTTCGTCCAGGAGAATCCGGAGACATGACCACCCTATCAACACGTCGCGGTGGCGCGTTCGGGCGCGAACTGCGCGGTGCCTACGCCTTCATCGAGCGTAATGTGCACCTGTTCAAACGTTACTGGGCCTGGGAGCTGGTCTGGCTGGCGTATTCGATCGTCAATGCACTCTCGATCACGTTCATTGGACGCGCATCGGGCGAGATTACGGGTGTGGCCATACCGCCTGAGCAGATCAATACATTCATCCTCTACCTCATGGTGGGAACGCTCGTCTGGCACTACCTGTCGGTCGTGTTCGACCTGATCAGCGAATCGATCCAGTGGGAGCGCTGGGAAGGAACGATTGAGTATACCTTCATGGCGCCTATCTCGCGCCTGACGCATCTACTCGGCCAGGCGGCATTCGCTGTGCTGTACGCAATCTTCCATACGGCGATCATTCTGGCAATCGTGTCGGCATTCTTTCGCGTTGACCTGAGCCGGGCTGACTTCGGCGCGATGCTGGTGGTGCTGACGGCTGGCAGTCTGAGCTTTATCGGCCTCGGGATGTATGCTGCCATTCTGCCGCTGCTGTCGCCGGAGAAAGGTCTGCAGATGACGAATATCATCAAGGCGCTGGTGTTGCTCATCAGCGGCGTCTACTATCCGATCAGCGTGCTGCCGGACTGGCTACAACCCCTGGCGCATATCTCGCCAGCGACGTATATGTTGCAGGGTGTTCGCGCAGCGCTGCTCGAGGGAACCGGCATCGGCGCACTGTGGTCAGGCCATGTGTTGCCGCTGCTCATCACCGGCCTGCTGACCATCCCGACCGGTTTGCTCGCATTCATGCGCGCCGAACGCTATGCAAAAGCCACCGGCAAACTGAAGCGCAACGGTTGATCAACCAGGAGCCTGTCCGAAAAACGCCACGTCTCCTGCCATTGTGCGGAGCGCGAGCGACCGCCTGCAGCGAGCGACGCGTGGCTGAAGCAATCTCGGCGTTTGATACGGAGATTGCTGCGCTTCGCTCGCAATGACATCCAACGATTCGGTTATTCGCAAAGGTATTGCAACGAGGCCAGGTGACGCGTCGCAAGCGCTGGTGACCGCGTTACTCATATCAATAACACGACGTACGCGGTGGCATACCAGCAGGGTGGCCTGGCGAGCGTGCCGCCTGCCAGAGTCAATCATCCGGCGGCGGGAAGGCGGTCGCAACGGGGAAACGAACGCCGTCCCGCCGGCGGGCGGGCCCTGGCATGCGCCCGGCTGGCCGATTGCGTGCGTGACCACGTTACTCGTATCAATAAGGAGACACAGATCGTATGCCTGGTGAAACATTACCCAGGGACCTTGGCGATGGCCTGGTGCTGCGCTGGTCAACAGCCGCCGATCAGGAACGCATCGTTGACCTGTTTGCACACGTGTTCCGCCGCGCGGCGGACGAAGCCCCCAACCAGATGATCGGGGCCTATATTCGCCAGCAGATGAGAGGGGCTCACCCGTTGCTCGGCGCGAATGACATCGCGCTCGTTGAAGATACGCGTCATGGTATCGTCGTCGCAGCTTCATCGGTGATGCGTCAGCGCTGGGAGTATGCCGGCATTCCGTTCACCCTGAGTCGCGCGGAACCGGTGGCGACCCACGAGGACTATCGTAACCGCGGGCTGGTGCGCGCAACATTCGATCTGATGCACACGCGCAGTGCAGCGCGTGGCGAACTGGCGCAATGTGTGACCGGTATTGAATACTTCTACCGCCAGTTTGGTTATGAATATGCGCTCGACCTGGGGGGATATCGCGCAGTAATGCTCAATATGATCCCTGAGGCAAAGGAGGGCGAGCCAGAACCATTCGTCCTGCGCGATGCCACGCTCGATGATCTGCCGCAGATCCGCATGCTGTATGAGCGCGAGCGGTCCCGGCCCCATGCCGGCCTGCCGGTGCTGGTATCTGCGCCGTTCGATGCCGATCACTGGCGCTGGACGATCACTGGCCAGACGGTCGAGGCTGGCGAGGGATGGAACACCCGGATGATTGACCGGGCCGATGGGCAGACTGTCGGGTATGTGCTGACGGCGCGTGTGCGCTGGCAGGCTGAGCATGTACGCATCGTCGGCCTGATGGTTGAGCCGGGTGTGCCGTTGCCGGCGGTACTGCCGCCTGTACTGCGCGCGCTGCGTGTCGTTGCGCCGTCGGTACCGCTGGGTCGCAGCAAGCCGGGCGAATTGCGTCGCCTGGTGTTCGGCCTCGGCGCGTCCCATCCGGTCTACGATGCGCTCGGGCGCACGCTTACCGCTCGTAGCGAGATGCCGTATGGCTGGTACGTACGCGTGCCTGACGTCCCGGCGTTCATTCGCCACATTCGCCCGGTGCTTGAACGGCGCCTGGCGGGTTCGTTCGTGGCCGGCTATACCGGCGAACTCAAACTTGACTTTTACCGCAGCGGGATGCGTATGGTCTTTGAGCAGGGGCGCATAACCGCTGTTGAACCGTGGCGACCGCCATTGTACAGTGATGAAACCAGCGCAGGTTGCCCGCCGCTGGTCTTTCTCCAGTTGCTGTTTGGCCGTCGCAGCCTTGATGAACTGCGCGCCTGGCACGATGACGTGTGGGCCGAGGATGAACCGGCAATGCTGCTGAACACGCTCTTTCCAAAACAGCTGTCATGGGTGTTGAACCTGGATTGACCTGTCAGGGGTGATCGCGTTGTGAAGCCTGCCCCGATCAACGCATGGGGACCACACCTTGAGCTGGATGGCATTGCGCGCGAAGCGAAGCAATCTCCCGGCGCGTCGGGAGATTGCTTCCGCCACGCTTCACTCGCTGCAGGCGGTCGCTGACGCTCCGCGCAATGACACAGGGCATAGCGTTATTCGGATAGGCATTAATCGAGACGCTTTCTGAAGCGCGTTGAAGCCACCGCCAGCAGCGTCGTGCCGAAGAGCGCCAGCGCCACGATCTGCGGTAGCAATGCCTCCATGCCCACGCCTTTGATGATGATGCCACGCACCACCACCAGGAAATACGTCAGCGGGATCACGCCGCTGATCAGTTGCAGCAGCCAGGGCATGGCGTCGATCGGATAGATGAAACCCGAAATGAAGACCGACGGCAGGAGCGTGAGAAACGATAGCTGAAACGCTTCGAACTGCGTGCGCGCAATGGTGGAGATCAGGAGACCGAGTGCGAGTGTGGAGACAAGGAACAGGCAGGCGATCGCGATGAGGAGCAGCAGGCTGCCGCGGATTGGCACGCCGAACCAGAGCGTTCCCACGAGCAACACCTCGCCGACCACCAGCAATTCGACGGCGGCATAGGGCAGGATCTTGCCCAGCATCAGTTCATATGGCCGGATAGGCGTGACGATCAATTGCTCGATGGTTCCCCGCTCACGTTCACGGACAATCGCCGAGGAGGTCAGGAGCGTTGCTTGAAACTGCAGGACCAGCCCGATCAATCCTGGCACCATGAACACGGCGCTGGCCATATCGGGGTTATACCAGACGCGCTCGCGCACCTGCGGCGCCCCTGGCGCCAGCATGCCTGCGCCCCGCCGCGCCAGCGCCTCTTGCCGCACGCGTGTCGCCAGGGCTGCGCCAATGAGTCGCGCTGACGAGAGCGCATTCGATGCAACCGATGGGTCGGAACCGTCGAGCACGAAAATGACCTCGGCATCCCGCCCGGCTACCAGGTCGCGCGCATAGGCGGGTGGGATGATCAAGCCGGCACGCGATCGCCCGCCATCAACCTGGGCTGCCAGTTCCTGTTCAGAGTTGACATAACGGTATAGGCGAAACTGGCCGGAGCGGACAAAGGCATCAACCAGTGCGCGGCTCTGGCGGGTGCGATCCTGGTCGAACACGGTGAGCGGCACATTGCGCACATCGGTGGTCGCGGCATAACCCAGAATAATCATCTGGACGACCGGTGTGATGAAGGCGATCATCAGCGCGCGCCGGTCACGCAGAATGTGAATGAATTCTTTCCGGATAATCGGTACAATGCGGTTCATGGGTGTGTTTCTCGCTCGCGCGCGTCCATGACAGTTGTGAACGCCCGGTGCAACGCAACTGCGCCAAGCGCAGCCAGCGGGTCATCCACCGTGTCTGCCTCGATCGTCGTTTCGGTCGCGCCCTGAGCGACAACAATGGTGCGATCGCGAATGAATGCGACGCAGTCGCCGCCGGTGCGGTGCCGCAACAATGCCGGGTTGTCTTCCGAGCGTGCAATCACCATCACCGGGCACGGCGCATACTCGGCCAGCGCCAGAATGGCCGGATCATCAGCGTTCAGAATGATCCGGCCGTCTGGTGCGGTGACCAGCACGACGACACCCAGTGCGCGCGCCAGTTCCGTACGGCTGCCGGCCGAGGCGACCAGCGTATCGGGCAGATCGACCAGCGCACTCACGGTACAGCGATCGAAGGGGAGACCACGATGCAGCAGTTCAAGCGGGTTCAGGGCAAATGCCGCCATCCTGGCGGCAGGATCCGCCAGAACGGCGCGCACATCATCGAACGCGGCGTCCTGTAGGGTGACGCAGCCACTCATGCGGGTCAGCAACCGCCTGGTGAACATCGTCACGGCCGGGCCATGGGATGCTCCACCTGCCACCGCGATGATTGGTGGCGAGCCAAGATGGTGCCAGTGTGGCACAGGCTCGCCGGCAGGGCGCGCAAATGGTGGAGCGCCGATGCCGATATCGCCCTCAGTGAGTACCGGCCCGCGTTCGCGCAATGGTGCCAGATCAAACACCTGGCCGCACGCGCCATACCCCAGTTGCAGCCGGCCATCGGCCCGCACGAACGATGGGATATCGCGGGCCGATGCCTCGGCAATCAGTTGCAGTGCGCGGAGTGGCAACGACTCGGCACGGCGACGCTTTTGCAGATCCCACAGTGGCCCATCGGAGTCCCATTCGTCATCGCCAGCGTCGCGCGCATTCAGGAGCCCGACGATATACTGTACCGCGCTGGCGCCGATCGCCGGCATCGGTGTCACAAAGAACAGCTCGTGCAGTGTGGTACTGCCGCTTGTGTGCAGTTCAACGTCGGGGTTGCCGATGACCAGGCCGATACGCTGCGCTGCGTCCTTCAGCCGATGACGCAACGCGCGGCTGCGATCGCGATCGGCGCGGATGCGTGCCAGGACGCCTGGCCGCCGATCATATCGGTTTGGACCCTCAAATATCAGAAGTTGAGCGATCTCCATGGGTGAATAACCCTCGTTCCCCACCCTTCCGCACACCGGGAAATGTGGGGCCGGACAGTACGCCATCGTTACCCGCTGTTGCGGTCATGATAGCATGCAACCGCAGTGCACCTTCAGCATAACCCGGTTGACAGCATACCAGGAAATGGTATATTTGTGCTACTGGCGCAGCAATGAAACGTCACGCAAAGGGTGGCGGAGCGCCAGAAGCAGACGGAGCAGCACCATGCCCGCACCTCACCGATCACGCCTTGGCGTCATCATCAGCGGCTCGCTCGTTGACGGCCTCAGCGCCCGCCTCGAAGGCAGCGAGAGCGTGGAAGACATTCGTGTCGGCAAGTTTGTTGTCGTCCAGGGCGAGAAACACGAATTCTTCTCGATGGTGACCGATGTTGTACTGGAGGCGACCAATCACAAAGTGCTGGTGGATCCGCCGAACGGCGACCGGTTCTTTCATGAGGTGCTGGCCGGCACGTCAACCTACGGCACGGTGCAGTTGCGGCCCATGTTGATGCTACCCCACGACGTGAGCGAAGGCATGCGCCCGGTGAAGACTGTGCCGCGGCATTTCGCGCCGGTGCTGGAAGCTGACCAGAGCGACTTTACCCGCGTGTTCGGCAGTGAAGACGACACGCATTTCGAAATCGGCCGGCCGCTCGATATGGATGTGCCGGTCTGCCTCGACCTCAACCGCTTTGTCGAGCGATCGAACGGTGTGTTCGGCAAGAGTGGCACCGGCAAGAGCTTTCTCACCCGCTTGCTGCTCTGCGGCGTCATCCGCGCCGGTGTGGCGTCGAACCTGGTGTTTGACATGCATAGCGAGTATGGGTGGGACGCGACCTCAGAGGATGGGGTGTTCGTCAAGGGGTTGCGCCAGCTCTTCGGCACGCAGGTGCTGATCTATTCGCTCGATGCGGTATCGTCGCGCAAGCGCAATGTGGCGGTTGATGAAGAGGTCGCCATCGGGCTCGACCAGATAGAGGTCGAGGATATTCTGCTGCTTCAGGAAGAACTGAACCTCACCCCAACCGCTGCCGAGTCGGCTTACCTGCTGGTGGACCGTCACAAGCAGGGCTGGTTGAAAGCGCTGCTGAACATGAGCAGCGACGACATCAAGGCATTTGCCGAGAGTGCCGGCGCGCATGCAGGCGCAATCAGTGCCCTGCGGCGCAAGCTGGAACAGGTAGCGCGCCAGGGGTTTGTTCGCGAGAACGTGCCAGCGGCCGCCATCGATCGCATGATTGATCACCTGGCGCACGGCCACCATGTTGTGCTGGAGTTCGGCCGCTATCGCGACGCACTGGCATACATGCTGGTTGCGAACATCATCACACGCCGGATCCACCGCCGCTGGGTCGAACAGACCGAGACGTTTCTGCGCACGAAGAATGCAGCCGACAAACCGCGGCAACTGGTGATCACGATTGAGGAGGCGCACAAGTTCCTCAATCCTGGCGCCGCGAAGCAGACCATTTTCGGCGTGATCGCCCGCGAATTGCGCAAGTATAGCGTCACATTGCTGGTAGTTGATCAACGCCCGTCATCGATTGATGCGGAGGTCATGAGCCAGATCGGTAGCCGGGTGACGGCGTTGCTGAACGACGATCGCGATATTGATGCCGTCTTTACCGGTGTGAGCGGCTCGGCCAGCCTCCGTGCCGTGCTGGCCAGCCTCGATACGCGGCAACAGGCGCTGGTGCTTGGGCATGCCGTGCCGATGCCGGTCGTTATTCGCACGCGCGCCTACGATGCGGCATTCTATCGCGCGCTGGGGCAGGTGGAGACTTCTGGCGCCGAGAGCCGGCGTCGCGCCTATGAGGGCGTAGAAGAATTGTTTCCGGAATAATACCAGGTAGCAGACAGCTCGTCTTGCCTCTTCGACAGCCTCAGGCTCTCCCGGCACGGAATCTGCGATTTCTTCCTGCGGCGGAGCGTCGCCAGGCGTCCTGCCTGTCCGGGCGACCGCGTGCCTCGCGCGAATGCTACGGCGGCGTTGGTGTGGGAAACACCGGTGGCGCCTGAAGTAGTATTCCGAGACGGGCCCTGGCAACCACCTCGAGCTGTGTCTTGCCCGTGGCGGCTGCCTGCTCGGCAGCACGCTCAAAGGCGACAATCGCGCCATCGCGATCGCCGCGCGCTTCCTGGACGCCGCCAAGCAGCAAGTATCCTTCTGCCTGCGCATCGGAGCGCGCGATCAATGTCCGGGCGTCCGCCGCGGCGGCATCGAACAGGCCAACCTGCGTCAGTACATTGCCGCGTTCGAACAAGAAGACGATATCATTGCCATACTGCTGTTGCGCCTGCTGGAACAGAGCCGCTGCGACGGACGAGTCGCCGGCGCGCAGTTCGAGTACACCGAGCCATAATGTGGCTTCGGCATTGTCGGGATATGCTGCATGCTCAACGCGGGCTTGCTCCAGCGCCGCGGCCATATCACCGGCGCTGATCAGGCGGCTGATCGTCGTCAGGTCGGGCGCCGGTGCTGCGGGAAAGAGTATCGGCAGTGCGGCAAGCGCCGCCACGATCAGCACCAGTACCGCGCCAATCAGGGCCAGGCGACGGGTTCGCCGGCTACGTTCACGCTCGGCGGTAGTGAGCGCCACGTACCACGAATGACTGTCGCGGAGCATCTCGTGGCGACCGGCACGCTGCACGATACGTACAATTGACGTTGCATTCGCACGGAGCCTGCCACGCAGGAAATCGGTACGGTTTGCTTCCGGGCGGACATCGGCACTCGCGCTGACGTCTTCCAGTAACTGTTCAATCGCGTCACACGCAGTAAGAAACAACACCGCATCATCGGCTGAAGTGCCCACGCTGACTGCCAGGCGTTCAGCATGATCAAGCAATGCGCGCAGCCGGCCAAGCGGAGTCTGAGCGGTCGTCTCTATTGAAGGGCGGCGTTCGAGTTTCATCGATGGTTCAATCTGATTCGTGGCAGGCTTCGCCCGGTAATCTTCCATCCGGCGCCGAGATTGCCTCGTCGCTGGCGCTGCTCATCATGACCGTACGCACAGGTGTTTCGAACAGGCACATCGCGCGGGGTGCCGGTGGCACTATCACCTCCAGACCATGGTAGCATACTCGCGCAGCAGTTGCCGCTTTCCGCTATAATGCCTGCCGCCTGACCAGGTGAATGAGGGGGAGGTACGCAGCATGCGCCTGATCATCATACGGCATGGCGAGAGTGTCTGGAACCAGGAAGGGCGATATCAGGGGCAGATGGATGCCCCGCTGTCCGAACTGGGCATCCAGCAGGCAGAGGCACTCGCCGAACGGCTGCGCAATGAGCCGTTGTACGCAATCTTCACCAGTCCGCTGCAGCGCGCGGCGCGCACTGCCGAGGCCGTTGCGCGCTTCCATCCCGCGATTACCATACAGACCGCATCCGCATTGCTCGAAATCCATCACGGTGACTGGCAAGGGTTGCTGATCGATGAGGTCGTCCGGCGCTATGGAGATGGATTGCGTGAATGGCGCGAACATCCGACGCGGGCCCAGATGCCCGGTGGTGAGAGCTTCAGCAATATTCTGAAACGTGTGCTCGATTTTAAGGAATGGCTGTTGCGTGAATACAATGGCCGCAACGTCCTTGTCTCAACGCACGATGTTGTGGTGAAGATTCTGGTGGCCAACGCGCTGGGCATGGACATGGACCGGATCAACCGTATCTGGGTGACCAACGCCAGTATCAGCGTCATCGAGTATGGCGACGATCTGCCGTATCTCGTGAGCCTCAGCGAGGCATGCCACCTGGGGCGGCTCGAAACCGCGCGCGACAATCAGAAGGCATTGTGACCACGTCAGGCGCTACACACGCCTTCCCTGTGGTATAATTCAAAAAGATGTGCAGGATAATGACAAAACCTGTGCAATACCGTTGAGTACTTGACACGATGTTGCAATCTGCTATAATTGTTCCATATTTCACAAGTAATAGGCGCGGTCTAGAAAGGTGCGCGTGATGGCACACCCCCCCTTGCACCTTGGCGTGCCGGAGCAGCGGCTGGCCGAGCCGCCCGCGGCGACACGCGCAACGCTGACAGGTCTGAGCGACATCCTGCACCGTGCCGATCTCCTGAACGATCTGGCTGAAGTCGAGCGCCAGATGCTGTTGCGCACAGCATCGCGCTCACCGCTGCTGGCTGCCGCCGGCGCCTACACCGTCGCTTCGGGCGGCAAGCGGTTGCGCGCCGCGCTGGTGTTACTCGCTGCACGTCTCGGTATGTATGACCTTGGCCGTGCGTTGCATCCGGCTGTGGCGATCGAGTTGCTGCATGCCGCCTCGCTGGTGCACGACGACCTGGTGGACCATGCAGGGCAGCGCCGCGGCAATGTCACGGTTCATGCCCGCTGGGATGCCGATGTGGCCCTGTTGCTGGGGGACTATTTCTTCGCACTTGCGGCCAGTGAACTGGCAGGCGAGCCTGACCCTCGCATCATCTCATTCTACACCTATGCGGCGCAGACCATGGTCGAGGGCGAGCTCAACCCGGTCACGCACATTGAGCCGCTGGCGACGGCCGTGGCACAATACTACAGGAAGATTGGCTGTAAGACGGCGGTGCTGTTCGAGGCGGCCTGCAAGGCGGGTATTGCGGTCGCCGGCGGCGACCAGGCGCAGATTGAAGCGCTCGGCCGCTTTGGATATGATCTGGGGCTGGCGTTCCAGGTCGTTGATGATGTTCTCGATTATACCGGCGACGAGATGTTGCTCGGCAAGCCGGCGGGTAATGATCTGCGCGAGGGGACGCTGACCCTGCCGCTGATGTATGCCGCGGCGCAGAGCCGCCATCCTCTTTTGCGGGCCATCGCTGGCGGCCAGCGCCCGGAGCCGGCGCGCGTGGCGCAGATCGTGGCTGCCGTGATCGCGGGTGGCGGCGCGGCGCGAGCCATGGAGGAGGCGCGTGCGCTGATCGAGCGGGCAAATCTGCAACTGGCCGCGTTCCCTGTGCTCCCTGCGCGCCGCGCCCTGGCCGAGATTGGCGAGTTTGTTCTGAACCGGCGGGTGTAGCCAGGCACCTGAACCGTACTGTGCGTCAGCGCATACACCTCTCTTGCCCGCTATCCACTGCTTTCCTGTGCCAGGGCGCGCAGGAGCCCGCGCCGGGTGACCAGCCCGGCCAGTCGCCCTTCATCATCCACCACGACCAGGTGCTGATGCGATCCTTCGAGCAAGGTACGAATGGCGTCGTATTCGCTGGCCCGTGCCTCGATCAGGGGGATGTCCGGCGTTGCCAGTTCCATCGCCGACAGGCCGGTCGTCGCGGCTTCGGCGAGCGTTGCCAGTGGCGCGCCGTCTCCTGCCAGCGCCGCCAGCCATGCGGTACGTAGCGGCGCGCGCAACTGTCGCGTGACGCCTGCTGGCGATAGCACGCCGGCAGGACGAAGCCCGTCAACCAGCACCAGCAGGCGGGATGGGGTCCGCAGTAGCTGCGCCAGCGCAGTTGCTGCATCCGTTCTGGATGTAATGGTCGGCACCAGCATCTGCATGATCAGGCTCACCGGTGGCGGTGGTTCGGCCTGGCGCACGCGCTCGGAGGAACGATCGGCGGTGAGCGCCGCCTGTAGTGCCTGTTCAATGCCGAAGATACCCGCCGCCTTCCCCTGGCGGTCGATCACCGGCAGCGCATCGAGCCCCCATTCGACCATCATGCTCACGGTGTGCGCCACTGAGGACTCAATATAGATCGTTCGTGGTTCGCCGAACACGTTCACCAGCGGGTGAGCAGGAACACGCGCAAGTGCGGCAGCGCGTTCTTCGCCATCGAGTTCGGCCAGCACATCAAGCGGTGGCGCGCCAAAGCGGGCGGCATCGTCCGGTGTGACCACACCGACCAGCCGGTCACCATCAATGATTGCCAGGAGTGGCTGGTGTGACCGTGCCAGTCGTTCGAATGCGTCGGCGAGCAATTCGCCGGGCGTAATGGTCAGCACCTCGCCACGCGCCACATCGGCAACCGCGCGACCACCAAACGGGCCGCTTGAGCGCAACGTCGCACGGTACGCGCGGATCTCTTCAATCGTGATCAGCGCGTCGCCGAGCAGGGTGTCGAGCGTGGGAAGCACCCGCGCAATGCGGTCGGCCCGGTCGAGCCATTCGATGATGATTGGCGCCGTCTGGTTCAGATCCGCCATCCCCGCCGTGCGCAAGCGATGCCCGGCGCCGAACCCTGCGACTCCACGCAATGCCGTGGCGCCGGACGCCCCTTCGCGGCGCAGCCGTTCGAGCGCAACCAGATACAGTGGCTGACCTTCGGCCATATCGCGCTCACTCAGGTAGATCCGCAACCGCTGGATTGGCTCGCCTGCAGTCATCGCCGTCCTCTCGTCACAATTTCATTGAGTATAGCACCGTTCTGCAACGTATGAAAAGATCGTTATCCCACAACGCTTGACAGTGTTAAGAGGGCGTGATATATCAAGAAGCCATCCAGCAGGTAGTGCTATAGCGTGAAATCTCCCTGCTCCCTCTCTCGCGTCAGGGGTGGAGGAGAGGAGGAGGAACGATGATCAGAACGCTTGTCCTGACCGCCATTACAGGGTCCCAGATCGGCAGGCGTCATATCGTCAGCGAGCGCATGAGCACGCTTGGCAGCGGGCCAGGGTGCGACGTTACCATCAATGATCGCCAGCTGGCTGCACGGCACATCGAGGTACGCCAGATACTCGACCGCTGGTTCGTCATTCCGCTTGTCGCCGGCGGCGTCTCGTTGAACGGCATGCCGGTGCGCAGCCAGAGCCGGCTCAATCCTGGCGACCAGTTGTCACTCGGGGCGACGACCTACCGGGTCTCGTACGAGACGCTGGAGGAACGCGAAGTGGGCGCTGCGCCGGCGGCAGCGCAGGGTGTGCCGCGGCTGGGTGAATATTTCGTGCGGCGCGGCATCCTGACGCAGGAGCAGGTCGCGCGCGTGGTACGCCGGCAGAACGAAATGCAGCATAGCGGTGTCACGCTGCCGTTCGGCCAGATCGCCTATGAACTCGGCCTGGTCAATCGCGCCCAGCTCGAACGGGCGCTGAACGACCAGCGCAACGACTTCAACGATCGCTTCCACGACTAACGATGTTCACCCGTTGCAGGCGCCAGTGTTGCCGCGGCCACTGCCAGCCGGTGCAGGACGCGCTGTTTGCCGAGCGCAACCAGCGTGTCGAACAGTGGTGGCGCAACGGTGCGCCCGGTGATGGCCACACGAATCGTGCCGAACAACTGGCCGGGTTTGAGCGCCAGTTCCTCGCCGAGCGCGCGCAGCTCCTCCTCCAGCCGCGCATGATCCCACGGCTCCAGAAGTAGCAGGCGTTCCCGTACCGCCCTCAGTGCGCCTGCCGTTGTGGCGGCATCCAGTTTCTTCGGGATCAAGAGCGCCGGATCATCATACGTAACATCACGGAAAAAGAACGCCAGCAGGTCCGGCGCTTCGCCCAGTTCCTTCAATCGCTCATGAATAAGCGGCGTCAATTGCAGCAGGTAGGCGCGTTCGGCATCGCCGGGCGGGTCCGATATGAAGCCAGCGCGCACCAGATATGGCGCAATCGCATCCGCAACCTCCTCTGTGCTGAGACGCCGGATGTAGATGCCATTCATATCGAGCAATTTCTCCGGGTTCCAGCGTGCCGGTGACGGTTGCACCCGCTCAAGAGAAAAACGCTCCACGATCTCGGCGCGTGTCATGATCTCGGTGTAGCCATCAAAGCTCCAGCCCTGAAGCGCCAGATAGTTGAACATGGCATCGGGGAGATAGCCGCGCTCCCAGAAGCGATTGGCGGAGACATCGTCCTTGCGCTTCGACAGCTTGCCACGCCCATCCTGGCGCAGGATCGGCGGCAGGTGGGCAAAGAGCGGCGGGTCCCAGCCGAATGCCTGGTAGAGAAGCACATGATAGGGCGTGCTCGCCACCCATTCATCGCTCCGCAGCACGTGCGTGATCTCCATCAAATGGTCGTCTACGAGGTGTGCCAGGTGGTACAACGGCATACCAGTCGATTTTAGCAGCACAATATCGTAGAGCTCTTCATTCTTGACCTCAATGCGATCGCCGCCACGCACAAGATCGCGAAACGCGGTCACTCCGGTCGTGGGGGTTTTGAGTCGCACCGTGTATGGCCGGCCAGTCGCAGCCAGTTCGCGCTGTCGCTCCAGCGGCCACTCGCGCTCAGGGCCGCGAAAGCGGAACGCCTTCACGCCACGCGCGAGCGCGTCAGCTTTGAGTTGTTCCAGCTCTTCCTCGGTTGTAAAGGAGAAGTACGCATGGCCATTCTCAAGCAGTTGCTCAACGAAGGGGCGATAGATACCCGCTTCGTGGCGCAATGACTGGACATAGGGGGCGTGCGGGCCGCCGATGTCGGGGCCTTCGTCCCACTCGATGCCGACCCAGCGCAGCGATGCCATGAGATCATCGGCAGCGCCGGGAACGTACCGTTTCTCGTCAGTATCCTCGATGCGCAGAATGAACTGGCCGCCGTGGTGGCGCGCGAAGAGCCAGTTGAAGAGAGCGGTGCGCACACCACCGATATGCAGGTACCCGGTCGGGCTGGGTGCGAACCGTACACGCACCGATCCCGTGAACTCAGTCATGACCCTGCTCCATCCTCACCAGAGTAGCTACCACGCTGGCAGCCAACCAAAAGGCCCGCGCACCACCGCATGGCGCTGCGGGCCTGCCGCCGTCAACCAGCTGCGCAACGGACTCGCCCGGTCCCCGGCCCGGGCGATTGCCACACCCGCGGTCTCGCCGCCATGGCCTGCCTGCGCATGGTACGCTTGTTGCTGCTGCGGCAGAGTATAGCAGGGCGCTGTGCAGGCGTCAAGGTTACGAGTGACGCGGAAGGCGGATATCGCCCCGGCCATTGACAATTATTGCCGTCATCCTCTACACTTGCCCCAGGCAGCAAATGGAGCTTTGTATGAACCTGAACGATTTCACATTTCAGCCTGACCTGGCGCGCGCGACGACGATCCCATCGCGCTGGTACACCGACCCGGCCATGCTCGCACTGGAGGAGGAACGCATCTTTGGTCGCACATGGCAACTGGTCGGGCGCCTGGAGCAGGCACGCAACCCGGGTGACTTTTTCACCTGCTCGGTGGGTGATGAGCCGATCGTCGTCACGCGTGACTCCGCAGGCACACTGCATGCCTTCTTCAATGTCTGCCGCCATCGCGCCGGCTCGGTCGCCGAAGGATGCGGCAATCGCAAGACGTTGCAGTGCCAGTATCACGCCTGGACGTACAACCTCGACGGAACGCTGCGCACCACGCCGGAGTTTGATGGTGTTGCGGAGTTCGACAGAGCAGACTATGGCTTGCGCCCGGTTCAGGTTGATACCTGGGGGCCGTTTGTGTTCGTCAACCTCGACATGCATGCGCCGCCGCTCGGTGATGTGCTGGGCGCAATTCCCCAGGAAACGGCCAGCATGCCGCTTGAGCGTATGGGGTTCTACAAGCGTGTGGATTATGAGATCAACTGCAACTGGAAAGTGTATGTGGATAACTATCTCGAGGGATACCATATTCCAGTGGCGCATCCGGGGCTGTTCAAGGAAATTGATTATAAACAGTACCGTGTTGAGACCTTTCGCTACTATTCCAAGCAGCACGCGCCAATCCGCGAGAACCCGGATTCGCTCTACCGGCGGCACCTTGAGGAAGGCGCGCCGGCACAGGCGCTTTACTACTGGATCTTCCCCAACCTGATGCTCAATATCTACCCCGATAATCTGCAGACCAACATCATTCTGCCGCTCGGTCACGAGCGAACGCTGACGATCTTCGAGTGGTTCGTCCTTGATGTCGATCGCCCCGAAGTCGCGGAAGAGTTCCACCGTTCATTCAAGTTCAGCGATCTGGTACAGAAAGAAGATATTGAGATCTGCGAATCGGTGCAGAAGCGTCTCAAATCACGCTCGTACCACGTCGGGCGCTTCTCCGTCGCGCGTGAGAACGGTGTTCACCATTTCCACGGGTTGCTGGCCGAGTATCTGCAAGGTGGAGCCTCACGGTGATCGGGCGTTGCTATACCGCGCGACGATCACGCAATCTCGGGTTGGAGCATCAGCACCGGTCTGCTTGAGGGCCGCCCGGCGCGAGCCACATCAGGTTGCGTCGTCGCCGGCGAGTTTCGCCATCAGCGTCGCCATGAAGCGCAGATTATGGATCGTGGCGAGGCGGTAGAAGAGCGTTTCACCGATCGCCTGCAGATGGTGCAGGTAGCCGAGGGTGTAACGTGTGCAGGTATAGCAGTCGCATCCGGGCGATACCGGCCGGTCAGCCTTGATGTGTTTCCGATCCTCCACGTACACATAGTGGAACCAGCGACCAGTGAGGCAAAACCCGGCAGCGCGCGGGTCGGATGTGAAGGCGTAGAGCCGCCCATTGCGCGCGTCGCGTGTCGGCAGGGCACTGTCGAACAATTGATAGCCAAGGCGGGTGCAGGTCACGATACTCTCCGGGTGCCCGACGCCGAGGGCATGTATCGGATAGCGGCGCGGGATCAGCTCGCGGGTCAGCGCCAGCAAATCGGCCAGCAGGTTGCCGGCAGCGTCGAGTGGCCAGCCGCCGTAGCCATACCCGTCGAAGCCGATCTCCAGTAAGGCCTCGGCGCATTCGCGGCGCAACTCGGCACTGCCGCCGCCCTGCACCACGGCAAACAGGAGCGGGCGAGCACCACTCAAGCGGCGCTCGTCAAGCTGGCGCTCGAACGCTTGTTTGCAGCGCACCGCCCAGCGCACCGTGCGCCGTACCGAGGCGCGTTGTTCGTCGAGCGCATCGTCAACATGGGTGCAGTCGTCAAGGCAGACGACCACGTCGGCGCCATAGCCGAGCTGTAGCTGAATGCACTTCTCCGGCGTCAGTTGATATTTTCGCCCGGCTCCCTCCGGCTGAAACACAATCCCCTGGTCACTGATTCGCCCGTGCCTGGCGTTCTGCCGGATCAACGAATATGCCTGAAAGCCGCCGGAGTCGGTCACGATCGGCCCATCCCACCCCGACATGGTATGCAGGCCACCAAGCGCCTGCACGGTGGATGACCCCGGTTTCTGCATCAGGTGGAAGGTATTCATCACCAGAGCGCGTATGCCGGCGGTGCGAACATCACCGGTATCGGCGGCGCGCACCGTGCCGAAGGTGGCATCAGGGAGAAAGGTCGGCAGCGGCAGGTCGCCATGGCGTGTCGGCAGGGAATCGGTGTGATCGGGCATGTGCGGCAGTATACCACGCCACGCATCACTGCCGGGAGGCACGTGGCGGTGCGGATTCTGCGATTGTTATGGCACAATGCAATAACCCTGCGCTCCGGTCGGGCGGGCACCGCGAACGATAGCGACCGCATCACGCGTGTTATTGCGTGTACGCAGCGGCGGCGCTGGCGCTGCGCTCCGCAGCCAGGCGATAGCCGCGCCGGGCGATATCCAGCCCACCGACGCAGATCCGCCGTAACGCGCACGCCGAGCAATCACTGCACAGCTCGACCTCGACCAGCCTCCCGCTGCGGACCAGCGTCCGGAGCATATGGTCAAGCAGCGCCGGCGAGATATCGAGCTCCGCCGCGATTGCTGCCGCTGACAGTGTCTTCGCGGGTGCGACGGCAAACAGGTTCAAAATGGCGCGTAACATCATCCCGCCCCCAGCAGGCGACCTGCCTGGTAGACCAGTGTGGCGACCGTCCATGGTAGCACCAGTGTCATCACCAGCGACAACGATGCCCAGCGCCAGCCGAACTCCTGCGCCTGGGCGCCGATGGTGGCAACACACGGAACATACAACAACACAAAGAGCAAGAACGCTATTCCTGCCAGCGGTGTGAATGCCGTGCGCAATGCCTGGCTCAACACCGTCTCCTCCGGCTCGCCCTCCTCGGGGAACAGCGTCACCCCCGGCGTGAGCGCGTCGAGCAGGCGTTTGCTGGCCTCGACCGTTGCCAGGCCAAATCCGCCGGCCACACCGGCCAGATCGTCTCCAACTGTGGTCGTATCGGCCGATTCGGGCTCGTCTGCCTGACCGGCATAGATCTGCGCCAGGGTGGAGACCACGACTTCTTTGGCCATGACTCCGGTCACCAGTGCGCCGGCTGCCTGCCATGTGCCGAACCCGGCAGGTGCAAAGAGCGGCGCCAATGTACTGCTGGCCTGGCCAAAGGCGCTGTCGCGCGGATCGCTGACGCCCCACGGCAGGTTCAGCAGGAGCCAGAGTGCCACAGAAACCGCCAGGATGATCGTACCGGCCTTGCGGATGAAGCCGGCGGTATGCTGCCAGGCTTGCCACCAGACCGTCGGCAATGACGGCAGGCGATAGGGCGGTAGTTCCAGCACAAACGCGCCGCGCCCCGCCCCGGCAAACACCGTGCGCGACAGAACCAGTCCGGCCGCCGCGGCTACGACGATACCAACCAGGTACATTGCCCAGATGACCAGATCGGCGTTTTGCGGGAAGAGTGCCATACCGAAGACAACATAGACCGGCAGGCGCGCCGAACATGACATAAATGGGATCAGCATGCCGGTCAGAACCCGTGCAGACCGGTTCTCGATGGTGCGTGTGGCATACACTGCCGGGACGTTGCAGCCGAAGCCGAGAATGAGTGGAATGAACGACTTGCCATGCAAACCGAGCGCCCCCAGAGCGCGATCCATGACGAACGCAGCGCGCGCCAGGTAGCCACTGTCCTCCAGGAGTGCAAGGGCGAGATAGAGCACCAGGAGACCGGGCACGAACACCAGCACGCTGCCTACGCCGGCGATGATACCATCTACCGTCAGCGCCGTGATCCACGCGGGCGCATGAAGCAGCGCCAGCAGTGCAACTGCCCGGCGCGTCAGTGGCCCGCTGAAGAGACCGTCGATCCAGTCGAGGTATGGTGCAGACACATTCTGCACCAGGTTGAAGACCAGGTACATCAGCGCCAGGAAGATCGGAATGCCAAGGATGCGATGTGTCACGACGCGATCGACTCGCTCGGAGAAGGTGACCACCGGCGTCGCCGGCTGCCGGACGGCGCGCGCCACGGCTGCGCGCGCCTGGCGATAGCGCGCCTCGGCGATTGCCAGGTCAATATCGTCACCGTAGGTCTGGCGCAGGCGATCACGACTTGCGGCCAGGGCCGCCGCAATCGGCGCGTGGTCGGCAGCCGCCAGGAGACCGAGGAGTTCTTCGTCGCCCTCCAGCAACTGGATCGCCAGCCAGCGTGGTGGATAACGCCGGGCAAGATCCGGCTGCGCCGCAATGGCGGCAGCCAGCGTTGTGATCGCATCTTCGATGGGCGGATCAAAAGGTGGCGGCGCCTCTGCGCGTGTTTCACCTGTCGCCCAGCGTTGAAAGGCGGTACGCAAAGCTGCGAGCCCACCATTCTGCTGTGCCGTCGCCGGCACCACCGGCACGCCGCCTAACGCATCCGACAGTGCGTGACAATCAACACACAACCCGCGCTGAGTCGCCAGGTCGGTCATCGTCAGTGCCAGCAACAGTGGCGCACCGGTTTCGCGAATCTGGGTCGTCAGGTACAGGTTACGTTCCAGGTTGGCTGCATCAACGACATCGACCACCAGGTCCGGCTGCTCACAGACAATGTAATCGCGTGCAACGGCCTCTTCTGGTGAAAACGACGAGAGACTATAAGCGCCGGGAAGGTCAATCACCTCGACCGTCAGGCCATCGACCTGAAACGTCCCGCTGGCCTGCATCACCGTTTTGCCCGGCCAGTTACCGACGTGCTGCCGTGCGCCGGTCAGGGCGTTGAACAATGTACTCTTGCCGACATTCGGGTTGCCGGCCAGAGCGACACGCAGGGTTGGCATCGATCGCTCCATTTCAGGCGCGTGGCGCGACCAGAATCCGGCCGGCTTCAGCCTTGCGTAATGACAGGCGATATCCCTTCACTTCCAGTTCGAGCGGATCGCCCAGCGGAGCCACGCGCCTGACCGTGATGGTCTCACCGGTCAACATACCGAGCGCAAACAGGCGACGCCGCAACGGGCCGGTGATTCCAAGTGTGACAATGACCGCCGACTGCCCGACGGCGATATCGCTGAGTGGGACCTGGGTGCAGCGCATGGGTATGGTACTCCTTTTCATGATGAGACAGAATGATCAGGAACCGTTTCAGGCAGGACCAGCACCTGAACGGCAAGTTCCGGTGCGAGGCGCACCCTGCGGCCAGCGACATCGAGAAGCAATTCGCCGTCAACGCCAGTTGCCTGCACGCGCGCCATACCGCCAGGGCGTATGCCTGCCGCCGCCAGAAACGCCTGTGCCGGCGGGTCGGTGTCAACCCGCATGACCTGCAACGCGCGGCCAAATGGCGCGTCGCTCAAGGTGATCCATGCGGCAGCGTCTGGCGCGTCTTCATGGCGCGGGATCGGCTTGCCCTGGGGGCTTACCTGGGGATCGCCAAGGAACTGCGCCAGCCGGTCAGCAACATCATCGGATGTCAGGTGCTCCAGGCGACAGGCGAGTGTATCGGCTTCGGCGGGAAGCATGCCGAGCTTCTCGACCAGGAAGACCTCCCACAGGCGACGATAGCGCAGCACGCGTGTCGCAATCATCTTGCCATCACGGGTCAGCTCAACCCCTTTATACGGAAGGTAACTGACGAGGCCGGCATCGGCCAGTTTGCGCACCATCTGGTTGACCGAGACCGGTTGAATGGCGCGCGCATGCGCCAGCGCGGCAAGTGGAATAGGGGGCACCATGCCATCCTCGGCCAGCATTGCGAGTGTTAGCAGGTACATCTGCTCACTCTCGCTCATTGTGGAAGTGTTATGGTCATCCATAGACTTTTGTGGCAAAATGTTATGGCATGACAAAGCATACGGCGTTCACGGTTGTGGAACAAGGGGGGCAAAGTAAAGAAATAATAACCAGCGGCGCATCCACCCGGGGTATCATGCCCCGGTGGCACGGTATGATTACCAGGGGTATGGCACGGCCTGCGCCGGTAGCGTGAGCCGCAGGCCAGCCCACTCGATCTCGGCTGCTGTCGCGCCATCATTCAGGCGCGGCGCTGGCGCCGGCGACTCGTCGGGTGCCAGGATTTCCAGCCCAAATGCCAGGCGCACGCTGGTTGTCGCCGGGTCGAAGACGCCATCATCGGCTTCGGCACAGATGGCATCGACGGCGATGCCATCCGGCAGTTCGGTCAGTTCCCAGTGCACCGGGTTGGCGCCGAACTGTCCTGGCGGCGTGTGCAACGCTGCGCGCCGTTCGCCAGCCGCGAGTTCATAGCGATCCGGCGCGAGTTGCCGCCCCTGAACGCCGATGCCACGCAGTTCAACGCGTAGCCGCAGTTCGGCAGGCGGAAATCGCCCACTGGCTGGCCGGTCGAGATGGAGATGGTAGTCGCCGCGATCGGTATAGAGGCCGATCGCGCTCAGCACACGCGCTCCTTGCTGCACGCTCTGAATCGCCGCCGTCGCGAAGTCCTTTCCATCACGTAAGAAACGCGCCCGCAATACCACCGCCGGGTCGTCAGCGGTGCGCCAGTAGGCCACCAGCGGGCGACGCTGGGTCCACAGGCTTTCCTGGTTGACCGAGCCCAGGCAGGCAAGATCATCCATCCAGGTGATGCCTTCGAGCGAGGCTTCGCCTTCGGTGCGGCGGATGAAACGTTGCCGGATCTCAAGCGGCGATGCCGGCATCTGGCGGAATCGTTCGACCAGATCCGGCGGGCATGGCAGCGCTGGAACATGGGTCGGGCCGGTGCGGCTCTCGGGCGCGGCGCTGGGGTGGGGCACAATCACCACGCCGGTCTGTACTTCCAGGTATGCCGCCGTACCGGCGTCGAGGCGGTCGCCATAGACCCGGCTGTGTGGGCCGGCCCATTGCCGGGTTGGCGGGTGGAAATGTTCGGCGATGGTTTCCCAGGCGATGCGCCGGATGGCCTCGGTATCGGCGCGGGCCTGCGGATCGCGCACCAGGTGCAGGATCCGTTCACATTCATGCAGCGCGACGATGGTATAGGTCGGGCTGTTGTATTCATTCAGGCCGCCATGATAGGCGGTATGTTCAATGAAGCGGCGCAGGCGGGCGCGGCCGTACTCCACCAGGCGCGGCTCGTCGAGCAACTCGCCCGCCGCCAGCGCGACGCCCGCACCCATGATCGCGATATTGGTATACCCGGGGCCGACATTACGGCGGAAGATCGACCAGGCGGCATGACCTAACGCCACACGCATCGCGTGCGTCAGGTCAACGGGCAGCAGCGCGCTATGATCGGCAAGCATCTGTGCCAGGCGCGCGCCGCAGAAATCGGCCCAGTTCCAATCCGGCGGGGCCATTTCGCTGAGTGGCTCTTCGCCAAGCCAGGGCCAGATGCCATAGGTGCGATTGGTTGGATCGACATCTTGCAGCGCCAGCACGGCGTCAATGATATCGGCGGCGCGCGCGGTTTGATCGGGCGCGCCGGATTGGAGCAGTGCCAGCGCATAATCGAGCGACTGGCGGGTTGGATGCGCCCATGTGCCGTTTGGCACACGGGTGTGGTACCCTGGCCCATTCCAGGTGACGCCCAGCATGCGCATGGTTGGATTGTAGCGGGCGGCGCAGTCATCAAGGTAGGCATGAAGGTTCATTTTTGCTCCTGGCATTCGCCTATGATGCTCAGTGCCTCTCTGAATAACGGATGGCTGGATGGCAATGCGCGCGATGCGACGTACTCGATCGGCACGAGCGGAGCTGGCGTCAGCCGCGCTGCGCGCGCTGCAGGCGGCCGCTCGTGCTGCGCGCACTGACACGGGGCGGAGCGGTTTTCGGAGAGGCACTAAATCTCGATCGGGTTCAAACTATCGAAATCGGGCGTGTCCACCAGATACAGGTTCCCATACCCGCTATGATCGCTGACATACAGGATCTGCTTGCCATCCGGGCTGAAGCGCGGATGGACGTGGGTGATCTGTACCTGGAACGAACCACGGTGGTAGGCGACCGCGTGCGGCCCTTCGAATGCGCCGTCGCGGAAGCGCCAGAGCAATAGCCAGGGGTTATTGCGCGAACCATCGCCAACGATCAGGCTCAAGTCATTGCTATGGAAGTGGGTCGAGTCGGCTGGGAACGGCGCCTCAACTTTGCCCGTATTGTCGTAGCGAATGCTGCCGTAGAACGGCACATTCTCGACACTGCGGCCGTGATAGCCGATCTGCTCGCCATCGGCGAACCAGTATTCGTGGCCGACACGTTCGCCTTCCGGGCCGGGGCGAATCATCCAGTTCTTGCCGGTATTGATATCCAGCCCCCAGATGCGATTGTCAACCTTCTGCCACGGTCCTTCATGGCAATAGGTCAGAATATGCGGCAGTCTGGGCGAGGTGTTGACATGGCCGATCCAGTAGTTTTCTTCAAACACCACATCGGCTTTGCCAGTATCAACGCCGATCTTTAGCACCTGCGAGCGCGGCATGGCCTCCCAATACTCCTGGAAGCCAACATACCCATGCAGCAGGTCGATTTTGAAGCGCCGTGACAGGTCTTCGTAGAGCCCGGTACAGAGATATTTGCCGTCAGCCGTCACATTGGTCATATTGGTAAGAAACTCGTCCGGCGCGCGGTAGATGCGCCGTTCTTCCAGCGAATGCAGATCCAGCGCGACCAGGTCGCGACCGTGCCAGAAGTAGACCTCGGGCCGGGTGGGATTGACGCTGGCGAACAGGAACGAGGTTTCGGCCGGCGGCGGCGGTTGATCGAGGTCGGTCAGTTGGGTGATTACGCCGCTTTCAAGGTCGAGGCTGTAGAGATTGACGCGATTGCCGCGTTCGGAGCCGAACAGGAGCTTTTTGCCGCCGTCGTACCAACCGGGATTGGTGAAATAGAGATGATGGCTGTGGGCTTTATGCGCGGTGAGTTGCTTGATCGTGACGCCGGTGCGTAGGTCTTCGAAGACGCTCCATTCGGCCGGATGGATTGTGCCTCTGGTCATGGTGGTACTCCTCCAAGGTTATTGAGGCAACCAGCTGGCATACATCGGATGATCCGCAGTGATCGGCAGCGCTGCCGGTTGGCCGCGGCGCTGCGAGGCATACAGCGCGGTGACAAGCTCGAGCGAGGCGCGCGCGTCGGCCAGAGTCACCGGCAATTCGCCGCCGCCATGGATGGCCTGGTGGAAACGGATGAACTGCCCGGCATATCCTTCCGGCAATGGGACAAAACCTTCCAGAAGTGCGGCAATCCGTTCCGAAGCCTCAGGCGTGTCGCCGGTGAAGATCCATGGCTCGCCGGAATTGCTGTAGGGTCGGGTATTGCTTTCGGCGACCATATTGCTGAAACAGAAGCGGTGGCGCGTGATTTCGGTCGCTGAACCGAGTGTGACCGCCAGGGTCGCCAGTGATCCGTCGGCCATCTCCAGCGCCACGGCGGCGGTATCTTCGACCTCGATCGGGTTGACCAGCGTGGCGGCGCGGCAGAAGACGCTACGGATCGGGCCGAGCACGTACGTCAGCATATCATGGGCGTGAATGGCGTGGCCGAGCAGCGCGCCGCCAAGCTCCGTGGCCCATTTTCCGCGCCAGGGCACGTCATAATAGGCGGCACGCCGCCGCCAGGCGGTTTCGACGGTCGTGAGATACGCGCGACCGGCGGCGCCGTTTTCCACGAGCAGTTTGAGTTTTTGCAGCCCGTGGCCGAAGCGATACTGAAAGATCGGCATGACCCGCCGGCCCGACGCGGTTTCAGCGGCGATCAAGGTGTCGGCATGCTGGAGCGACGCTACCAGGGGTTTTTCGCAGAAGGCATGTTTCCCGGCGGCAAGCACCTGCTCCACCTGCGCAAAATGCAGGTTCGGCGGCGTGCAGATATCAATAACATCAAGATCGTCCATAGCGCAGAGTTCGGCCAGGTCGCTGACGACACGTGGAATCGCATAGGCTGTGGCGAACTGGCGTGCCTTCGGCACGTCGATATCGCAGACCGCGATGAGCCTGAAGTGATCGGGAAGCGTTTGATATGCCTGCGCATGCGCATTGCCGATACCGCAGCCAACAATGGCGACGTTGAGGGGTCTGGGCACTGCTGGATCCTTTCCTTCGTTGTGTGAGCAGCAAGCCGGCGCACCTTCTCATGTCTGGCGCTGATCGCAACGGTAAAGCGACCAGCGCCAGCACCCCGCCTACGTCAACCGACAGGCGACTTCCTGAGCGCGCAGCACCAGTTCGGATGCCAGGAAGCAATGCGCCTGGGGCATCGCCGTTTCGGTGCGATTCAGAATGTCGTATACCAGGGTCGGCCCATAGGGTAGCGCTACGTCACTGCAATCGATATACTGTGTTCCCTTGTGATCGACCAGGAAGAGATGGTTACCGCCTGGCCGGCCCGCAATGTCAATATTCTTGCGAATCTCGATATACCCCTCGGTGCCCAGGATGGTCAGGCGCCCGTCACCCCAGGAGCCGAGACCATCCGGCGTGTACCAGTCAACACGAATATACCCCGAGGTTTGCAGCCCTTGCGGTGTTGTGCCGCGCAACAGGCAGTCGCCGAAGTCTTCGAATTCAGGGTACTGCGGATGTTTGTAGTTCGCGGTCTGCGCCGTGACGACTTCGGCCCGTGTCGCGCCGGTGAAAAAGAGAAACTGGTCGGCCTGGTGCGAGGCGATATCGTTCAGAATGCCGCCATAGCGGCTGCGCTGGAAGAACCAGGCAGGACGTGACATCAGACTGGTGCGGTGCGGACCAAGCCCGATCGTCTGCACAACCGTACCAATGGCGCCGGCCTGCACCAGTTCACCGGCGCGCACCGTTGCGGCATTCTCAAAACGCTCGCTGAAACAGATCGAATAGATGCGACCGGTTTCGGCCTGGACGCGCCGCGCCTCTTCGAGTTGCGCCAGCGTGGTGAAGCCGGGCTTATCGGCCATATAATCTTTGCCATGGCGCATCACGGCAATCCCTAGCGGCGCGCGTTCATCGGGGATGGCCGCACTGATCACCAGGTGGATCGCTGGATCCTCCAGAATGATGCGCGGATCGGCAACCTGGATCGCCTGCGGAAAGGTGCGGGCATACTGTACGGCAAGCTCCGGTTCGGCGGCATAGAACGAGACAAGTTCCGCTCCGGCGCGCAACAATAGATGTGTCTGCCCATAAATATGGCCATGGTTCAGGCCAATGGCTGCAAAGCGAATCGTGTGCGGCATGCTGACTCCTTGAGCTTACGACGGAATGGACGTCATGTGATCAGCCTGATCACAATCACGAGCAGATAGAGTCCAAGCACCACGCTGCCGAAGCGCGCGGCACGGATGATCAGGCGTCCGATGCGTACACCGGTGCGCAGGTGATACTCGAGCCAGAAGATCAGCGCCAGCCAGATCAGGCCCAGAATCGGCATCGACAACTGGCGCACGGCGCGCGCGACCCAGGCATTGAAGTTGAGCGCCAGGCTGATCTCCAGCCACGTCGAGTGAAGCTCGCTCAATACCCAGCCGAGCGCCAGGCCAAGCGCAATCCAGAGAGCATAGCAGGCGACATAGCTCAACGGTCCGGGTTGTTGTTTCTTCTCAGCAAGCATAGCCAGTGATGCAGCACGCGCTTCGATCATTGACACCCGGTTATGGCTGCGCTGGCAGGATATATGTCCCGCTACGAAGGTCGAACACGCACGCCGCGCTGACATCGTCGCCGTTCCAGATCACACGCGGTGCGGCGTCACAGGTGATCCGCAGCGGCGCAGGCCGGTGAACTGCCAGCACATCAATCTCGACCGTATCACCGGCGTACACGGCCATCCTGCCGAACCCGAACGCCGGTGACTCCAGGGTTGTCAGGGGCGTCTCGAAACGCCAGGTCACTTCATCGTCGGATGGATTGGCCGCCGCCCAGGCGCCGCCGTCATCATCCGCCACCAGCCATGCGGGAATGGTTCCGCACAACAGGCGCGCCGCGCCGGCTGCCAGCGCTCCTGTTATTGCCTGAACCGCCACCGGTGACGCGAGCATTGGCGGATGATAGGTGAGGCCATTGACACGTCGCTCCACCAGGCGATTTGCCCGCAGGTCAACCGTGAGTTCCAGCAGATCGGCACCGCTGGCATAGCGAACCGTGCGCCGTGACCCCTCGATCCGATCGGCGATCACGCCGCGCATGACATGGGCGTGGAATGCTTCGACATCGCCATACTCTGCCTGGTCGCCAACTTCAATGATGAAGCCGGCGCGGATATTGCCATGATAGAATGGCCCATCCAGGCTTGCATACTCCCAGAACCGTTTTGGTTCGCCTTGATAGTAGTTGTAGATTGACAACACCAGCTCCCCGGCGCGCTCGTAGAGCAGAATGGGCGCGTCATTGCCCAGGTTCGACGGTTCAAGCGGGCGGAGTGCGACATAGGTGGTGCCGTCGGCGATCAGGAGCACATCGTGTGGGCGCAGCCGGCGCGGCGTGGTGCTGAGCGTGACCCGCGTCTCGTTGACCCATATCGCTCCAAGAGCCGGCGCATCCAGCACGTAGACTTCGGTTTTTAGACTGTGGACCGGTTCATGCTGCGGTTCGAGAGCGTACAGCGCGATACTTTTGTTTTCGTGCTGAAGGCCCCAGAACATCCCTTCCTCGTTCAGATTATTGGCCGTCGAACGATCGGTGGCGTGATAATGGCTGCCGAACGACTTCTCATTCACGATGTAACGTGAGAAGAGGACCCCGACCTGGCGTGGTTCAGGCGCACGGTAGTAGAGGATCAGCCGATCGTTTTGAGCATTGTTATGGACCGATGCCGTGCCGAGCGCGTATTCCGGCGTCATGAAGGTCATCAGGTCCATTCCCATGGCGGCGACGGCCGTTTCGGCAATACTGAAACGATCCGGCTTCACACGCATCAACCGCTCAAGATAGCGTGGCAGATGGTACGGGCAACGCCCGGCGCGCACACTTCCCTCGCTCTGGCGCTGGATTGCGTATGCCGAACGACGCATCAGGCGCTCATCGCCAAGGTGGCGGAACAGGGTATGTTTGATACCACAGATCCCGCCGGTGACGTCGTTATGGTAGGCGCGGCTGTGCGGGCCGGCGAGTTGCGCCGTCGGATGGTGGTAATGGAGCGCGGTGTGAATCCAGAGTCGTTCCTCCATTACCTGCGCCTTCACACGAATAACCGGGTCATCCGTGCGGTGGGCCAGTTCCGCCAGCGCCGCCAGATCAACGGCTGCATACGTCGGGCTGTTGTACTCAGGAACGGTCCCCGACGCATTGGTGAAGGCGATCCACTCGTCCATGCGCTGGCGTCCTCGCGCCAGCAGTCGGGTATCCTCCAGAACCCGGCCGGCCAGGACGGTGTTGAGGATATCCAGCAACGCGATGTTCGTGTACCAGATTGCAACATGAAGGCGAGCGATTTCAGCGGCGCCGATCCGTACGGCGTCAAGAAGTTCGGCGCGGAGCGCAGGCGTGATTTGATCGCCATAATCGAGCAGGAAGGGCACGATCTGTTCCAGCGCAAACTGGACCGCATTCAGATCGGTTACACCCTGGTCTTCATCCATCCACTTGAATCCGCCGTGGTGGATGTGACCGGGCGAACGCTCCTGCGCCTGTAGCGCGCGGCGCATGATCCGTTCAGCCTGCGGTAATGCCGCGGTGCTGCCAGCCTGCACCAGCGCATACGCAAAGGCCAGCGACTCGCGGATCGGGTGGTAGACCCCTGTATCGGTCCGCTGTTCGATCAGGCCGGCCCGTTCATCGAAGCGCTCACGCATGGTCGCAATGCCGGCGGCAAACAGTCGCTCGCCGGATGTGCCGGATGGTAGATGCGTGTTCACGGAAGCAACTCCCATCATATGCCGGATGAAACCGGCACTCGACGTTTACCTACCGGCTCCCACAGTATGGCGCAATTCGAGTGCGGGCGCGCCGCCGTCGGCCACAGTGAACGGCGCAATGATCCGCACCTCTTCGATCAGACACAATTCTGGCGTGTCCGCCTCGCAGTAGATGACCGCCAGGTCGGCGGTGAGCGTCCCCGTCCCGCGCGCAAATGTTGCCGGCAAATCGAGCGGGAACGCGAACCCGGCCAGTGAACGATCGGCATCCGGCGGAAGCGTTGCTCCTGCGCCGCTACTCTGCCAGCGCACCGATGATGGCGCCAGATCATTCACCTTATATCCCTGCGGCAGCACGATGTTGAGCCGCACACGACCTGTACCGGGAGCCACGGTTGCCGGCGGCATGGTCACAACCGGTGCGCTGTTTGCGGCAACGGCGCTGAAACGATCGATCCCTTGCAGAACCAGCGTCTCGGTTGCACCGGTTGCTGGATTGACGATGCGAACGGCATGGTTATTGGTGTCGGCCACATACAGCCAATCGTGACTGGCAGTGATGCCACCGGGCTCATAGAACAGCGGCGCCGGCCCATCCTGCCAACCGCGTTGCGTGCCGGCCAGTGTACGCACTTCACCGGTCGCCGGGTTGATTGACTTGATCTTGTGATTGTAGGTATCGGCGATATAGAGTGAGCCATTCAGGAAGACGATCCCCTGCGGGTGTTGCAGGCGCGCCTCGCCGGCGATGTCGTCACGGTCGCCAAAGGTGAACAGATCGCGCCCTCCACCTGCAAGGGTCGCCACCGACGGGCGACCGGCAAGCGTTACGGACCTGATGGAACTGGCCTCGGTATCGGCAACGTACAGTCGGCCATCGTCGCCGAGCGCTACCCCACCGGGTTGCGCCAGTTCAGCTTCGGCGGCGGGTCCATCGGCAACACCCTCGATACCGCTGCCCGCCAGTGGTTCGACCATGCCGTTGCTCAAACGGTACGTCCAGATCTGGTGCAACCCGGCCATGGCAATGTAGAGCCGCGTTGTATCGAGTGCCAGGTCCCAGGGTGAACTGAGTGGTATGCCGGGCGCAACGCCGGGCTGTGACGGGTACGCGCGTGCACGTTCACCCGTTCCGACCAGCGTCGTCACCTGGCGCGAGCGAAGATCGACCAGGCGAATGGCATGATTTCCGGTATCGGCGACATACAGGGCGCCCCCGTCGCCGGAGAGCGCCATGCCGTGTGGTGAAGCAAATGATGCCATGGTATACTCACCATCGGCAAACGCCTGCCGGCCATTACCTACCACATCGAGCACCATGCCATCGCGTGGGTCAACGATCACGATCCGGTGGTGGCCGGTGTCGGCGATAAACAGCCGGTCGCCACGCGGGTCGGCCAGCACGCCGGCCGGAAACGAGAGCACCGTGGCAGGACGGCCCTCGCGTTCGAGCGCGCGTGGCAGCGGCGTGCGATCCAGGCGTCCACGCGCGTCGGCCTCGCGGATCAACTGCACCACCAGCGGCTTGAGCGCCGCATACATCCCATCGCCAACGTGGATGCCCGCAAGCGTACCATTGGCATCAACAACCACCGTTGTTGGCCAGGCACGTGCGTTCCATGTGTTCCAGACCGCCAGTTGATTATCGTTGACCACCGGGTGGTCAATCTGATACCGCAGCAACGTCTGGCGGATATTTTCCGTGTCGGACTCGCTGGTGAATTTTGCCGAGTGCACGCCAATGACCACGACTTCAGCGGCATGTTCTACCTGCAGACGCTTCAGATCGGGGAAGTTATGCACGCAGTTGATGCAACCATACGTCCAGAAATCAATGACCACAATCTTGCCGCGTAATGCCGCCATGGAAAGCGGCCGTTCAACATTCAGCCACTCCAGGCCTGCGGGGAACTCAGGCGCCGTCTGGGCATACAGGTCGGCCGGGCCGCTCGCGGCAGCATCCTGGGGTGAGCCGGCAGGACGCGGCGCAGGTGTGGCAGCCAGCGACGGCGCCGGGTCCACAGTGGTTACCGGCGCGACTGGGGAAGGCGCAGCGGCTTCTTGTGACACAACACCACAACCTGTGAAAGTCATAAGTAGTAGCGCGACAAGCGCAAGCGTCCCGGGTCGCATCCCATCCTCTACCGCTGCACCGCGCACCGGCCGGTCACGCACGGTGAAAATCCAGTCGCAGGACCGTCTCCCAGCCGGCGATTTCCATCGTCGGCGCGCCCAGATCACAGGTACAGATCGGGCTGTCATAATGCTTGAAATGCGATAACGGCTGCTCCTCGCCGTCAATCGTCAGCGGGCCTTCCCATCCAAACGCCAGTCGCTCACCGCGCGGCGTCTCGCAACGTGCATGCAGCCCGTCGAACACCACCTCGAGCGACAGCACCCGTTCCTGGAAGGTGTCGAAGTCACCGTCGCACGCGGTTCGCCCCATGATGCACAGCCAGATATTCGGCCAGCCCGGCGAGCGCAGTTCACGCCATGCATTAGTGCCCGAGGTGACAAGCTCGAGCCCATTGGCGGCCGTCAATGCCAGGTACCCCTCGGCAACGCGGGCAAAGGCCCGGCCGTCACGAAGGATGTACTCATCAAATGCGAAGGTAGGGAAGTACGCATGGGTGAACCCCATCCATGACGGATCGACATACGTCTGCGGGTGGTTCGGATCGAGGTGAAAGTCGGGTCGTTCACGATCGAACCAGTCGTCGCGTTGCGGGATATGGTGAACGGCCACCAGCACCTCGCGCCACTGTGCTACCCGCGGCAGCACCACGTTTCCATGCCACGCATTCGGGCGATGCGAGCTATCTTCGGCCACACACGGCGGGTGGGTTGCGAACACAACCGCGTCGTGCGAGAGGGTCGCCTGCCAGATATGCTGCTGGACGCCGCGCGTGCCGGGGTGGTGGTCTTGCGCCGAGCAGAGCATATAATCGGGCGTTTTATAGGTGACCTTGTTGACCTCCCACGGCCCTTCGGCCATGTCGAGCGCCCACACATTCGTGCCGGCATGGCGTTCGCGGTTCCACAGTTCCTCGACGGTTGCCGTCGCCACCTCGGCAATGACGGGTGGTAATTCGTAGCCGTGGGCGCACGCCAGCGCCACGGTACCCAGCGTTGCCTCATTGTAGACACCCATCCCCCAGAGGAGCCGCCCCATGCCGCTGGTCAGTTCGCGGCGCGCACCCTTGATCCCGACAGTATAGGCGCGCCCGTGGGTGGAACCGAAGACGCCGCGGAACGAATTGATCGCCATGGTGAAGAGCAATTTATCGAGAACGACTGCCGCAAGTTCACGCACCTGGTCACTGGCTGCGAGATCGGCCAGATGCGCCAGCGCCAGTGCATCATGCTCGAAATACGTATTCGAGTCCCACTCACGGAAGCCGCCTGCGGCGCGCTGGTGCAACCAGTCGAGCGCGAGTCGCTCGCCGCGGGCGCGGTGCTCTGCGCCCGACATGGAACTTGTACTGAAGACGCGATCCGGATAAAGCTGGCCCGCCAGAATCTCACAGGTGTGAAACAGGATACGGTGATTCTCCGACCAGAACCACATGGCATCCGCACCCGGATCATCGCTCCAGTAGCGGAAACCGAGAATGCATGCCTCAAGTGGTGCGCGCAGGTCGGCCGGGAAGCGCTCATCAGCGCCATAACGCATCAGCGCGCCAAGCAAGCCGACGAGGTAGAAGTCGCTGCAGTCGCGGCGACGATTGATGCCATTGATTTCATGCAGGATCGTCTCATGATTGAGATCGTTCCAGTATCCCAGCTCCATCCTGGCGATTTCACCATAAAGACCACCCCGCTGCGTTGCGTCGAGCAGCGCCTCGCTGCGGCGCGACTCGTAGGTGCCGTATGGTTCGGTGGCATAACGATTCTTCAGGATCGTGAATGGAATGCTGCGTACAATACGAACATTGTGCAGATAGTAGGTCTCGGGATGCGGCATCAGGACAATATGGTAACTGCCATCGCCATACTGTGCCGCCCGCCCGAACGATTGTGACGCTCCGGCTCGAATGAGCGGCAGGCCTTCAGCAGAGATCTGCCCCGTCTCACGTTGTAACCGGACGCAGATGGTGTGCGCCTCGGTAAGCAGGTCATCCGGCCAGCGGACGACGATCTCATCGTGGCGATCGAAGACATCCCGCTCCAGGAACGCCGCATTGATCAGTTGCTCCAACGCCGCGCGCAACTCCAGGTGTTCCTGGTTGGTTGGCAGGCGAACCGGCCATGTGTCCGCAGCATCGATCCGCAGTGCCATCACCAGTGGGCACTCGCGCGCGGCCACATGTTCGAAACGAACCAGGAGGGCATTTGGCCCTTCCTGAAACTCGGCGGTAAAGGGCACACTGGCAGGCGCCTGATGATGGAAATGCTCGTGGCGGTGGACGTGACGGCCATTAACCCAGACATCTGCCGGGCCGTTGGTGGTCAGCGTCAGTGCGAGCGCACCGCTGGCCGGCGCATCCACCTCGGCATATGCCCAGGCGCGCACATGGCTCACCACATGGTAAAAGTGGCTCAAGTCCACGAAATGGTCCTCGCGGCAGGCGTGGTACTGCCACGACAACTCCTGGCCGTCAATGGTCAATCCGGCACGTTCGACCGGAGTCTCACCAATCTGCAGATCGCGGGTGTCGTAGTGGCGCGCGATACGCAGGCGAAAGTCGTAACCATAGAAGCGCTCGAGGTCGGGCACTTCCAGCACGCGCGGGCCGGCGACGAGCCAGTTGTGGACGTACCCGCCAGTAGTCTGGTAATCGAAGTAGTTCATGGGCCTTTTCGTATTTCAGTAGGCGACAGGCGATAGGCGTCAGGTGCGCGTGATCGCTTCAATCTGCCGCATCTGTTCTGTCATCAATGGGCCGAACTGCAGCGCGCCGGCATTCTCTTCGACCTGCGCCACAGTTTTGAAACCTGTGATTGGGATTGGAGCCCCGCTTCGCGCCCAGAGCCAGCCGAGCGCCCCCTGCGCCAGGGTACGGCCACCTGTGGTCAGCACGCCGCGGCGCCTCCAGGCGTTGAGCATCACCGCGCGGTCGCCTTCGTGAAGGTTCCACGAACGACACACATCGTCGGCGCCGAAGGTCGTTTCGGCGCTGCATTTGCCGGTCAGCAATCCCATCACGAGCGGGCCGCGATTGATAAAATTGTAGACCTCTGGTCTCTCGCCTACTGATTCAACCAGATCCCATACTCCTCGCCGCCATGGCGAATAACAAACTCACCCGACCCAAAGCGCGATTGCGCCCATGGGCTATCGACCAGCGGATAGCCGCGTAATGGGATCGGCTCATCATTCACGGTTGGCGTGATGTCCCACCCGGCGACGAAGCGCCTGATCGACGGCGACTGATACATCACCATGTTGTCGTCGGTATGGAGCGGCGCAGCCAGGATGGCGGTCACAAACGCGTCAAACGAACCCCAATCAGCCTTGCGGCCGCACTCCGCCAGCCAGGTATTTGCGCGCGCCGAGCAGACGAGTTCGCGCCCGGCATACTGGCCGACATCGCCCACATGCAGGCCATGCTCCGAGAAGATTGCCACGTATGCCTGCTCGGCGCGCGCGAAGGCCCAGTTGCCCGCAAAACGCACCTCGTCGAAGCGGCCTTGCTCGAAGAAACAGTGTGTCATCCACGCGAGATCCGTCAGGCGATACGACAACGCCAGCACATTGCGATACTGGATGGCGCGCGGCAGCGTCGTGTTGCCCGACCAGTAGTCGGGTCGCAAGCCCGATCCCTCGCCACTGGTCTGCGGGCAACTCCAGAAAATCGCCGCTTTGTTCGGCAGCGTAATCTGCGCAACGTGCGTCGAGCTTTCATACTCGCCTTTGCGATGGTCCTGCACTGCCGACATCGTGTAATCGGGGGTGCGAAAGACGACGAAATCGGCGTGTGGCGCGCTGTTGGGAAGCACGCCTGCACGCTGGCGCGACTCGACGACCGAACGGGTGTCGGTGGCGATATCATAGATAATCTTCGGGAGGCGATAGGTACTGGTGGCCAGCGAGACGGCTGCGATGCCGAACGGCCCGTCAACCATGGCGCCTGTGCCGAAGAGTTGCCAGCAGGTCGAGGCGGTATCATCAAAATCGGCGTATTTGCAGTAAATGCCATAGCTGCGACCGTGGGTCGTGCCAAAGGCGCCGCGAAACCCGTCGGCTGCCAGGTTGAAGAACATGACATCGAGGAGCGCGCCCGCCATCTGGCGCAGTTTGTACTCTTCGTCAATCGCAAAATCATAGATGTTCAGCAATGGTGCAATGCAGATCGGGTAATAGGCATTGGAATGCCATTCGTCGAAGCCATACCGCCCGCGCTGCCTGATCCACTCGGTCATGTAGGTACGGCCCTTCAGGGCATGGAACAGGCCACGCTGCAAGCTATTGCTGAACTCCTCCAGTGGGTAGAGTTGCCCGGCCATCCACTCGGCAACATGGAACAGCAGGCGATGATTCTCCGAACCCATGTACATGACGGTATCGCCCGGCTCATCCACCCAGTATTTGAAACCAAGGATCGTCTGCTTCATGAGCGCGTTTATTGCCGTACTGAGGTGTTGCTCCTTCGACTCCCATGCCGCCAGCCGCAACAGGCCCTGGATGGCGAAGTCGGAGCAATCTTTTCGGGCGTCGAGAAATGCGCATGTCGCGGCAATGACATGCTCTTCGACATCGGCGTAGCGTTGGAGCCCATAGCGCGCGACCTGGTTCCAGATCGGTGGCGACGGATGCCACTCGCGGGTATGGGCGAAGAACTCCAGCGCGCGGGTGCGGCGCTCTGCCATGCGCTCATAGCCGGGAACGAGCGGCGCTGGCGTAACCTTGCGCACTTCGAATGAGACGCTGGTGACGGTGTTTCCGGCGACATCGTGCCAGGAACAGACGATGCGATAGTTGCTATCCGGCAGATCAGCGCCACGCGCCAGCACCACCTCACCGGAGAACCCTGGCTCGATGATCCGTGGCGTTGCGCCATAGTTGCGCCCGCCGGTCGCGTCATACGGCTTGTCGCCATACACCTTCGGTATCGCCGGGCCAAGCAGTGTTACCCGCATAGGCGTCGTGGGTGCGTTGCCCGCCAGCGCAGCGACACGCAGGACCACATCATCGCCAGGATAGAACAGATCGCGCCCCAGCGACAGCGCCGCCACCTGCGACTCGATCCGCGCGCGTTCCTCCTCATCCACTTGCGAACCAGACGGCATGCGTACCTGAAGATCGCCATCGAGCAATTCCAGACGCGCGCCGACCTGCGCCATACGCCCCAGACGTAACAACGCCAGGCCAAGCGCGTGTTCGCCCGGCGCGAGTGGCGCTTCGAACTCATACAGGCGCATGCCGTGCTCAACGTGTGGCGCCTGATCGGCAGTATCGAAGACCACCACGCCATCGAGGGTCATGATCGCGCGAGCATTGATGTTCTGCGCCAGGCGCCAGCGTCGCGCACCGGCGCTCAGAGGGCGAACCAGCGTCGTCAGCAGGATCGCACCCAGATGATTGCTGATGTAGTAGTTGCCCCACGAGAGGTACGGTTCCGGCAGGCGCACCAGCCACCAGCGCGCGCGCTGCTCGCGAAACATGGCTTCAGCGCCCTCATGGATCGGCGCCGCGAGCAGCGCGCGCGCCTCGGCAGCGATCGCCCCCATCTGTGCCGCACCTGTGGTTGCACCGGCGTGCTCAAAGAGCGTCAGCCCTTCGACCTGTGCCGACAGGTCCTCGTAGAATGGTCCCAGCGCCAGCCAGGGCCGGAGCGGGTCGCCGGCATGGACAGTGGTTTGCAGCACAGGCACCTGGTTCCTCACATCATTCAGCAATCATCCCTGCACAGCGATGGTGAGGGATGTGACCTACGAACATGCGCCACCTGTTCCCGGCTATGCCGGTTGCAGTGCCCCTTCCGGCAGATAGACGCCCAGCGTACCGCAGACGCCCAGACGCCGTGGTGCGGCAGGCGCCGGCAGAACATAGGCATCACCGCGCTGCAGGTGACCGATATGACCCGCCGCCAGCGCTGCCAGTTGCGTGCCCGTCGCGTGCGCCGCTGCCAGCGGGCCGTGTTCCCAGACGTTGCGCCACGAATCGAGTTTTGGCCGGATGAGCCGTACCGCAAGATCGTAGAACCGGTCGAGTGCGACCTGACCTTCCTCGTCATAGCGCCGCCGCAATTCATTGAACCCCTCAACCGCCAGATCGCGCCGGCGCATCGCGGCACGTTCGCTGCTGGCATAGACTTCGCCGCGCGGTGAGAGCGATGCGGCCTCGAAGTATGCGGACCCGTCGGCCAGCAACGGTTCAGGGAACGTCAGCACGAAATCGCCCGCTTCGGGCAGGCCGGCATTCTGCATCACAATCTGCAATTCAAGCTGGCCATGGTTGATCAGGCGGTGAATCGTTCCTGGCGTGAACCACACCAGCCGGCCCGGTTCGAGTGCAATCTCGCGGAAGCCGGCGGCGCTGAGTGTCTGCACCGCGCCATATCCGCCGATCACGATATACAACTCGGTGCAGAGAAAATGGACATGCGGGCTGCCGCCAACCAGGCCATCGGGCGCCAGCGTGTCATACACGCGCAGATGCGTCACGCCGATGGCGGCGGGGAAGGGGGGAATGGCGTTGTTGTCCGTCATGGAAAATCCTTGAGACTATTGGGGCAAGGATTAAGGGTTAAGTCCATCGAACGCATGAAGATCACTGATCCAACTCCTAACCCCTACTAAGTGCCTATCCGAAAACCCATGGGCATGCGGTCATGGCGAGGAGCGCCGGCGACCGCCTGCAGCGCGCGCAGCGTGGCTGACGCAATCGACCGGCCCGAGAGGAGATTGCGTCGCTCGCGCTCGCAATGACATCCAGTCCGTTATTCGGGTAGGCTCTAAGGCTCCACCAGATACAGATTCACCTTTCCGCCGCGATCTGAAGCATACAGAATATGTTTGCCGTCCCAGCTCCACGTCGGATGGCAATGGCTGCTCTGGGTATGCCAGGAAGTGCCATGGTCGCTCACCAGAAGCTCCAGCCTGGCCTCGTCGCCGGAGATGTCGATCAGCACCAGGTCGTCCACGTCATCACCGACAAGCACAGTGTTATCAGGATTCGCGTGGTAGTGATTGGTGTAGTACGGCATATCAATCTGCCGGATGACGTAGCCACGCCGGTCGGCCAGGCCAACGTACGGGCGGAACGGCGCCTCGTCGCCAGGAGCATGAGCCGCTTTCACGGCAACGTCCGTTGCCACCGCCTGCGTGCGACTACTGGTGATCGTCCCGTCGTGCCCGGGGCCGCGGTTATCGAAGAAGATCAGCCCATTCTGCGTCCAGAACTCGTGCCCGACCGAGTCGCGCTCCGTCTGGCGGAAGCAGGGGAACGCTGCGCGGGACGTAAAATCGAGCAACCAGATGCGCTGTGTCACCAGGTGCCATGGCCCCTCGTGGCAGAAGCTGCCGATCGTTGGATCATCGGGGCAGAACTGAAAGTGACCGAGCCAGTGGGTATCGCGCCAGGCGTCGAATGCACCGGTACCATCAAGGTAGGCGACCGTTACCCGGCCGTCTTTGATACGGTAGAAACTCTCTTTGAAGCCGGCATAGTTCGGCCCGCGCGGCACGTCGACCTTCTCGTTACGGCAGAAGGCGACATAACGCCGGTTGGCGGCGATCGACGGTGCGCCAGGCGTGAATGCTCCGGTTTCCTCATAGATGGTTGTGATCACGCCGCTGGCGGTATCGAGCGCGCGCACCTGCCGGCCCGTGATATAGACCACAATCCGGCTATCAGGCGTTTTGGTAACGCTGCCGATCCCGCCGGGTTCGTCGGTCAGTTGCGTGATCTCTCCGCTGGTGAGATCCATGCGGAACAGGTTATAGCAGGGATCTTCATGTGGCGCGCGATCTTCGCCGCTGCCACGATCCGATGTGAACACAATCGTGTTCTCGCGCGAGTCGAACGAGTTCTCAGTAAAATAGAGATGGACGTTGTTGCCGGTTGCGGTCAGCTTCTTGATTGTCCGTCCGGTTTTCTCGTCGGTGAACGCGCTTATTTCCGCAGGCCATGTCTGGCCGATCACAGTGAACTCCTTTTTTGTCAGTGACGGGTCAAACGTCGAACGTTGCACGTGGGAACGTTCAACGTTGTACGTGCAACGTGTCACCAGTTCTTCGGCCACTGGAACCGCGCTGCCAGTTCCTCATTGCCCGGCATGGCCAGCAACTCATCGAGCACTGCGACCGCCTGGTCATATGAGCGAGTCTGTGGGCTGTTCAGCACGTTCCACAGCAGCATCGAGCGATCACCACTTTTGAACGCCAGCAGTTCGCGTTCCATGTCGAGCACTTCGGGCAGGATCATTTCGAGCATGATCTTGTTCGGCAACGGCGGGACGCGGAGTGGCTGGATGCCTTTGACATTGACGATCGCCGGTACTTCGACAACCACATCATCGGCGACGCCGGGCAATGCGCCGTTGTTCGGGATGTTCACCTGCGCCTGGTATTCATTGTTATTGACCAGACCATCAATGATTGGCACCTGCTGCTCGCGCGTTTTCTCACTGCCGAACGCCTCGACCATACTGGCCCCGGGATCATTCGCCAGGCGTGTCATCTCGGCGATCCGCTTCTCCAGGTTCTCGACGAAAAAAGGTCGCGCCAGTTCGGTATCGGGGCCGCCCCATGGCTCGCCGAACCAGCGCTTCTTCGTGGTGATATCGGTGTGATACCACCAGTTGCGCTGCTGGCGTGGCGTATCGCCAATCGGCATCAGGCCGTACATTCGATACTGATGAATCGTACCGCGCGACATCTGAATGTCGTGGGTACGCTCGGCAACATGAGTCTGCCAGTAGGCTTCGCCCTTCTCCGCGATCCACTGGTCAATCAGCGGGTATGCATCACGACCTTCGTACAGGAAGTGCGTCAGCCAGATGTTATGGTTCAGCCCGGGCGCCTGCCAGGTGATCTTCTGCGGGTTGAGGCCGAGCGTCAGGGCGATCTCGTAGACACCATAGTGGCCGTGACACAGGCCGCAGACCTTGATCCCGGTTTCGCGGGTCATCAGGGTGCAGCCTTCGAACACCGGGTTGCCCGATTGTATGAGCCAGGCGTCGGGACAGATCCGCGCCATGTCGTGCGCGACACTCAGCATGAAGGCGAGTTGCGCATGGCTGCCAAGATTGACGCCGCCGTAGTAGTACCCGTGCTTTGCCGTCAGATCACGCATAGCGCGCTGATGGTGGTGGCTGGTCACCGAGCCGGTATTGATCACGAAATCGGCGTCTCTGAGCGAAACGGCGCGATCCAGGGTGCGCTCAAAGCGCAGGTCGGTGCCCAACTCGGCAGCATAGCGCCGTGCCAGCTTCTCGATCATCTCCAGCCGGTCGCGGTCAATATCCATGAAACTCACCAGACTCCCCGCGAGTCCAGGTGTCAGGCAGATATCTTTCACCAGGCCGAGCGAGAACTGCGCACTTCCGGCGCCGATGACACTGAGCTTGATCGCGGTGGGCATGGGAAGGCCTCCTTGACTTGAGTGCTGAGTGCTGAGTACCGAGTGCTGAGTGCTGCGTGCCTGGTGCTGCGTTCCAGGTTTCAGATTCTCAATGCTCAATTCTCAATTCCCAGTACATTCGCCTCAGCACTCCTTCATCCGGGAACACTCGTTTCCTGCAGAGCAAGGAGCGGCGGCGGCGGCACTCCCTGCTCCCTCAGGTGACATGCATAGAGAAAGCGGTAGACGTCATTGACATAAAACTGCGGATATGGTTTGACAGGCATCGTATCCATGAAACGCGATTCGACCAGCTCCGCCATCGCGGCATCCATGCCGGCAGCAACTTCATAGTCGAAATAGATCGCCAGGTCCTTTTCCGGCGGGTCAATCACTTTTGTGATGCCAAAGCTCTCTGGGAAACGGTGAGCCGGCGCGTCGATTTCGAGCAGGAAGGTGCCGAGCGCGGCTGAATGGATATGATACTTATGTTCGTAGAGGAAGTTGACCGTCTGCTGGGCATCATCAAGGGTTTCGCCGGGAAAGCCGAAGAAGAAAAACGTGTGGTTCCAGATACCGGCATCGCTGCTTTCGCGCAGGATGCGGTGCATGTGCTCGAGTTTCGTCCCTTTGACCATGCGATCCATAATTGCCTCGGAGGCGCTCTCGAGACCGAACAGGATCATGCGGCAACCGCCATCGTACATCTGTTGCAACAGTTCGCCGGTGATTGGTTTCTCGAACCGCGCACAACCACCCCACATCACCGGGGTGCCGTCGCGCTGCATGATCGCCGAAAGTTCGCGCAGGGTGCGCGGTGTCAGCGCTTCGTCGGCAAAGAAGATATGCTGTGCGCCATACCGCTTCTTCAGCGCGATCATTTGCCCGGCCAGCATCTCGCTGCGCATCAGGCTGAAGTTCTCCGCCTCGCCATACCCGACATTGCAGAAGGCGCATTTGCCAAAGTAACAACCGCGCGCCGTCATCAATGGCAGGGTCAGGCGCGGCGCCAGGTAGCGATCGAGTGGTAGCCCGTCAAAATCGGGTGTCGGTAACGCGCCGATCTTTTCCGGCTCCTTCCGCGCCGTGACCCGGATCGCGTCGCCATCGCGATAGATCAGGTTCGGTACCTGCGACAGGTCACCGCCAGCTTCGAGCGCCCGGCACAACTGCAACAGCGGAACCTCGCCATCGAAGACCACTGCGCTGTCAATCAGTGAGAATATGCCAGAGGATCGTGCCAGCCGCTCGCGCAGCATGGTGATATGCGGCCCGCCGACCGTCACATGGCAGGGCAACCCGGCGTCCTTGATCAGCGCCGCCAGCGTCAGCCCGGGCACCATCTGCGCCATGGACGGGATCGAAATCCCGACCACGTCAGGCTTTTCGCGCTCGATGTCGGCCAGCACCGTGCGCCGGTAGATATCAATCAGCATATTGAACTGCGGATCACGTACTTCGCTCAAAATGTTCTGGGTACTGTCGGCGGTCCTGGCGGGGCGATAGGTACCGATTTCGAGCGCCGCGGGAAAGAAGGGCAGCGACGCGATCTGCAACGCGTCAACGATCGTGACGAATGCCTCCAGGCCGATCGGCCCGTCGAAGAATGCATCACTCTTGATCGTCTGTTTGGCTCGTTCGACACGCGCGGCAACCTTCGGCCCGACCCGCAACGCCTGAAGGATGCTGTCGTGTGGCGGTGTCACCGGCCGCACCGGCCGCCGATCGCCCCGCGAGCCGTACTCACGCCGCAGGCGGTCAAGCACGCCTTCCAGGTAGCGCCGGGTCAATACCCTGTCGAAGACCTCGATATTCAGATCACGCTGCGTCACCTGAACGCCATGCCCGCGCAAGAATGCAGTAAGTGTGGGTAACGAAAGGTGCGGCATCGAAGGGGTCCAGTTTGGGGGAAACAGGAGCATGACATTCATAACCAGAACCTTTCGTTCCTTACTCTTTTTGATCAATACAAAGAAAATTTAGAATCCCGGGTTGAACGCTCTACGTTGTCGTCAGCGGAATCACCTCGCCAGACCCTGGAGCATTTGCTGGGGTGTAGAGATGGCAGCGCACTTCCTGGCTGTCGCCAATCTTCACCAGTGGTGGATCGACCACATCGCAGACGCCGGGGATCATATCGCCGCAGCGTGGGTGGAACGGGCATCCCTTCGGGATGGCATACGGGTGCGGCACCGTTCCACGGATCGACTCGAGTCGCGGCGCCGTGCCGGCGGCTTTCGAGCCAAGTTTCGGGATCGATCGCAGCAACAGGCGCGTATAGGGATGCTTTGGATCATAGAAGAGATCATCAACGGTCGCGGTTTCCACCACGCGGCCCATGTACATCACGAATACGATTTCGGTCATCTGGGCGACAACGCCCAGGTTATGGGTGATGAACATAATGGCCATACCCAGTTCCTTCTGCAGATTGCGCATCAACTGCAGAATCTGGGCTTCGGTCGTCACATCGAGCGCGGTGGTAGGTTCATCGGCGATCAACAGGCTCGGGTTGCAACTCAGCGCCATTGCGATCATGGCACGCTGGCGCATACCGCCGGAGAGCTGATGTGGATAGCGATCGATGGTTCGCGCCGGCTGCTGCATACCTACTTTTGAAAAAATCTCGATGGTCAACCGGCGCGCATCTTCTCTGCTGACCGGCTGATGCAGCGTGATCGCCTCGATAATCTGGCTACCGACGGTATGTACTGGGCTGAGCGAGGTCATCGGTTCCTGGAAGACCATCGAGATCTCGCCGCCGCGAATGAGCCGCATCTCCTTGCTCATCGGGTCCATACGGGTGATCTCAACCACATCGCCTGGCCGGTCTGCGGCGGTAGGTTCGCGGTGCAGCCGGATCGATCCGCTGACGATCCGGCCGGGTGGGCGCACGATCTGCATAATCGAGCGCGCAGTGATCGACTTCCCGCAACCGCTCTCACCCACGACGCCAACCGTCTGGCCACGCCGGATGGTGAAGCTCACGCCATCCACCGCGCGTACCACACCCTCATCAAGATAGAAATATGTTTTGAGATCTTCGACCTCGATCAGCGGCGGTCGCGTGTCGATCATGCTAACCTCGTTCCACGTTCCACGTTCCACGTCCCCACGTCTCCACGTTTACCGCGAATACGGATCCGCTGCATCGCGCAGGCCGTCGCCGAGAAAGTTAAAACTCAGGATTGAGAGCACCACCGCCAGACCAGGCATCAGCACCCAGGGCGCCAGCGCCACCGAGCGCAGGTTTTGCGCTTCCTGGAGCAACACGCCCCAACTGATCGCCGGCGCGCGCAACCCCAGGCCGATGAAGCTCAAGCCGGTTTCGGCGAGAATCATGCCCGGCACCGCGAGGGTCAGCGTCGCGATGATGTAACTGAGGAACGACGGCACCATGTGGCGCAGGATGATACGCATCTCGCTCGAACCGACAAGGCGCGCCGCCAGCACGAAATCCTCCTCGCGCAGCGCCAGGAAGCGCCCGCGCACCACACGCGCCAGGCCCGTCCAGCCAATCAGCGAGAGAATGACCGTAATGCCAAAGTAAACCCAGACCACTGGCCAGTTCGGCGGCAGCGCGGCGCTCAACCCCATCCAGAGCGGAATGGCGGGGATTGAACGGATGAACTCGATCACGCGCTGAATGATATTATCGGCGACGCCGCCATAGTAGCCGGAAATACCGCCCAGAACGACGCCGAAGATCAGGCTCAAGAAGACGCCCACCAGCCCGATCGAGAGCGAGAGCCGCGCGCCGTAGACAATGCGCGAGAACAGGTCGCGCCCGAGGCGATCCGCGCCCAGCAGGAAGAACGCGTGCTCCGTAATCGGCGCATCAATGCCGAACAGCCGGATGTTTGACTCAAACACGCCCCAGAGGCGATACGGCTGCCCCGGCGAGAAGAGCCGGATTGGATGCATGACGCTGGTATCTTCGACAAAGATCGGGCGCAGCGTCACCGGGTCGCGTTCGCGCTTCATACCATACACAAATGGCCCGCGCAGATTACCCTCGGTATCGAAGAAATGTATCCGCGACGGCGGCGCCAGCGTGTAGCTTGTCGAGAAGCTCTCCGGGTCGTAGGGTGCGACGAACTCGCAGAAGATTGCCGCAAAGTAGAAGACGATCAGCACGACCCCGCTGACCATCGCCATGCGATGCTTGCGGAACTTCCACCACATCAGCAGCCATTGCGGAGCGACATAGATCTGTTCCGCGCGTGAGTCGGTGATGTTCTCTTCGGCCTGTGCGGCACGTGAGCGCTCGATGCCACCTTCGGTCGCCATGGCTTACCCCTCCAGGCGGATGCGCGGGTCGACCCACGCCAGCAGAATGTCCGAAAGCAAGGTGCCGATGACGGTCAGTGTGCTGAGTAGCAGAATGAAACTTCCGGCCAGGTACATATCCTGCGAGGTCAATGCGCGTAGCAACAATGGCCCGCTGGTCTGATAGCTTAATACAACCGACACCAGCGTCTCACCGGAGACCAGCGCGGCAAGTGTCCAGCCGACCGTGCTGAAGAACGGGTTGAGCGCCACACGCACCGGGTACTTCCAGATCAGCGCCGTCTCGCGTACTCCCTTGGCACGCGCGGTTTCAACATATGGCTTACTCAATTCGTCGAGCAAATTTGCCCGCAGGGTACGGATTACGCTGGCGGTATTATCAATCGCCAACACGACGATCGGCAGCCAGATACGCGACAGCATATCCAGCACTTTCGCTGTGCTCCACGGTTCGTTGATAAATCGCTCGGAATAGAGGCCGCTAATATTGACGCCAAACACCGCCAGTCCGACCCAGAGCGCAATCAGGGCCACCAGAAAACTCGGCGTACCCAGTCCAAAGAAACTGATGAAACTCATCAGGTAGTCTGCGAATGAATATTGATGCGTCGCAGCATAGACTCCAGCCGGGATGGCGATCGCCCAGCTCAAGAGGATCGTCAGTAAGGAGATCATCATGGTGAGCCCGATCCGATCCCAGATCAACTCGCCGACTGGCCTGCCCCATTCAAATGATCGTCCCCAGTCACCGCGCAAGAGAATGCCGCTGATCCACTTCCAGTACTGGACATAGATCGGCTGGTTGAGGCCGTACTGCTCCTCAAGTGCTTCAATCTGCGCGGCATCGATACTCTCGCCCTGAGTGCGCAGTTGTGCAACATATGAGGTAAGGAAGTCACCCGGCGGGAGCTGAATAATGGCAAATGAGATCAATGAAATAACAAACAGCGTCGGGATCATGAGCAATATACGACGCGCAATATACTGGATCATGGCGGTTCTCTCAGTGTATGGGGTTGAACGTTCAACGTTCGACGTGCAACGTTCAACCCCTGACCCCCCTAACTCGTGTGTTTCGCCGGATCGTCCCAGTAGTACGTCTGCGTATTGAGCAGGTTCTCGTCCTCAGTGGTGTCATCGTTCGGGAAGCCGCCGCGGAATCCCTTGAAGCCGTTCTTGACAATGGTCGGTGACGGCAATTCGCCAAGGATACCGATCATCGGCAGTTCCTCGGCCCAGATATCAAGGATCTGGCGGAACAGGGCGTTTCGTTTGGCTTCATCCGGCTCGGCATCCACCTGGGTCATAATGTCCCAGATCTTGCGGATGTAGTGACCTTCGGGCGGCTCTTCGGCGTTTGGATTGGTCGGATCGTTGTAATACAGGCCCCAGGCGGCCGCCCACGGCCGATCGACCATACTGCCGAGGAAGATCCAGGGCGCCACAATTGGCAGCACCGTGCGGTCGCCACCCCAGAAGGCACCTTCGATCTCATTGGCGTTGAAGCGTTCGGTATAGAGCGCGCGCTCCAGCGCCTGGTACGTTGCCTTGATACCGACATCGGCAAAGTACTTGATCATCGTCTGAACCGCGTCTTCATCGGGCGATCCCGCCGCAGCGGTGCCGACGATGATGAAACTGATCGGGCCGCTGCCGTCCTTCCAGAGCCGGAACCCGTCCGCGCCCTTCTTGTCGTAGCCGGCGGCGTCGAGCAGTTCATTGGCGCGCGCCGGATCGTACTCGATATAGGCGTTCGACAGCTTCTCATAGTACTGCGGCGATGCGCGCAGCGGGCTGTACTGGCGCGGAACCGCCGTGCCGTTGTACACCAGGTCGTTGATTTCTGCGCGGTTAATCGCCAGTGAGAGCGCGATACGCACATCGCGGTTCTGGAAGAATTCGCGCAGCTTCGGCTCTTTCGTCGTCTGGTTCGGCTGAAACGCAGTATGGTTCGCGCTCACGCCGAGCACCACCTGGTAATCGCCCCGGCTCTCATTCTCCTTGAACAGCGTAAAGTCGCCGATGTTGACGTGACGTGCCTGGAAATCAACCTCGCCGGCAATGATACGCGTATTGAATGCATCGGGCGCCTCGAACAGGCGGTGGGTAATTTTGTCAATGTAGGGCAATTGATTGCCCTCGGAGTCGACCTGCCAGAAGTAGGGGTTGCGTTCCATGACGAACAGCTCTTCTTTAAGTTCGTTGGTCGGCAGCCACGGCCCGAGTGTGGGTCGCCCGAGGGTGTACCAGTAGTTGCTTTCGGTAAAGAGCTGGTTCCACGTTTCGTACCCGGCTGCCTTCACTTTGGTGTCGAGTTCAGCCGCATCCGCAAAGTCCTCATGGAACTGCTTCATAAACTCGGCGGGTGTAAACGGACCATCGTTCGTGGCACCCATGGTGCGGGTCACGTTGTATGCAAACAGCGGCTTTGGATCCTGAAAGGTAAAGACCGCGGTGTAGCGATCCGGGAACTCGGCCTGCATCGGGACGCGTGGCGTGCCGGTTGACCAGTTTCCCGGCGGTGTCGGGTTCAGCGTCTTGTTGAGCAGCACATGCTCGTACCACCACTTCCAGTCGTCGGTGGTGAAATCCGAGCCGTCCGACCACTTCATTCCTTCGCGCAGTTTGAATGTCCACCGGGTCGCATCGTCGTTCACTTCCCACGACTCGATGATATTGGCGCGCACACTGAGATCGGGGTTATACCAGGTCAGACCTTCGTTCTGGATCTTGGTCGGGCCCCAGCGGTCGGCGAAGCCACGATGGCCGCGACGGATGGTGCCGCCATACTTGCCGATGCCATCAAGACTATCGAGCACCACCGGGTTCTTCGGCAAGCGCTCTTCGACCGGCGGCAGGCTACCGGCTTTCACCAGGTCGGCCAGCATGGGCGCTTCGTTGAATTTCGATACCGTCACCGGGACGGCGGTTGCGGCCTGAGCAGGCGCGGCGGTAGCGACGGGGGCCGTGGTTGGCGCCGGCGCAGTGGTTGGTGCTGCCGGCGCAGCGGTTGGTGCTGCCGGCGCAGCGGGAGTTCCGCCACAGGCTGCCAGGCCGGCGCCCGCACCGATCGCCGCGGAGAGCCGTAGGAAACTACGGCGGCTGATCAATCGCCTGGAGTCTTGACTCATGGTTGCCTCACTCGCGGGTGCATCACTGCACATCAGATGGGCCGGTAGGATGGAGAGTCCGTCTGTTCGACCAGAACCGTGCGTATGTAGTGGTCGGGTCGCCTCCTTTCGATACAACAACGCGCCCTGTGCCTGCTGAAGAAGCAGCCGAAGAACTTCGCGCAACAATGACCATCAACCGGCCATTGCCTGCGTGGGCGCAACGACACCCTGTAGCGTTAACTCTTCGGCCCGGTGACAACTGACGAAATGATCGGGCGCGATTTCGCGCAACTCCGGCGACTCGCTGGCGCAGCGGTCAATCGCGTAGCGGCAGCGCGGGTGAAAATAGCACCCTGACGGCGGATTGGCCGGATCGGCCACTTCGCCCTGCAATACGATCGGCTCGGTACGCCGGCGCGGGTCAGGCCTGGGCACCGCCGACAGCAATGCCTCGGTGTATGGGTGGCGCGGCGTCGTGTAGAGTTGCTTCGTCGGCGCACTCTCCACCAGTTTGCCGACATACATGACCGCGATACGATCGCTAATGTGCTCGACCACACTCAGGTCGTGCGCGACAAAGAGATACGTGAGGCGAAATTGTTGTTGAAGGTCCTGGAGGAGATTCAGAATCTGAGCCTGAATCGATACGTCGAGCGCCGAGACCGGCTCGTCGCAAACGATCAGTTGCGGGTTGAGCGCCAGCGCGCGTGCAATGCCGATCCGCTGGCGTTGACCCCCGGAAAAGGCGTGCGGGTAACGGTTCAGATACTCGGTGCGTAAACCGACAACCTTCAGCAACTCCGCAACCCGGTCCTTCAGTTCGCTGCCCTTCGCCACACCGTGTACCAGCAACGGCTCACCGACGATCTCCAGCAACGTCATTCTCGGGTTGAGCGAGGAGTACGGGTCCTGAAAGATCATCTGCATATTGCGGCGGAGCCGCTTGAGCGAACTGGCGTCGACTTCGGGGATGTTTACCCGCCCCTGGTCACGGTCGTTGAACCAGATCTCGCCTTCGGTGGGTGCCATCGCGCGCAGCACCACGCGACCGGTCGTCGTCTTGCCGCAACCACTCTCGCCGACGAGCCCGAGCGTCTCGCCTTCGCGTACAAAAAAGCTGACACCGTCAACCGCTTTGACATAACCAACCGTGCGCGAGAACCATCCGCGCTTGATGGGGAAGTGCTTCTTGAGGCCACGAACATCGAGGAGGATCTGATCGTCGCCTGGGCGCTCAGTCATCGTTGACCTCACCGTGCTTCATGCAGGTGGTGATTGCTCGGCTGTGATGAGACAGTGTAAGGATAGTCGCGCCGGTAGCACTTGTCAAGCGCAGGTACTACCTGCAACGGATAGCGCTTTCAGGAGCGGACCCGGCGCACAGATCCCCTATAATACACGAGATCTTCGCAGATCAAGCATTTCGGTAGGTGGCAGACCGGTACTTCCACTGAATATGGGAAAGCGTTTTCAGTTGCATTTGGAGTATAGCATGGTATAATCTCAGTGTCAAATCATGTCCAGGAGCAACGCGGTCGTCTCGCCAACGACGTGCAGAACCGCATCATCTTGCCTTCGGTAGCGAAGAAGCTCGTCGCCCCCACCCCGGCCCCCCCCCCCCCGGGGCGGG
>JACAEQ010000052.1 GCA_013388755.1 Chloroflexota bacterium | reverse complement strand
TCAAGTGTAGGGTTTTTGCAACGCTTGTGGCTTTTTTGGCATCAGGATGCGAAAAAAGGCACTCACCATGTCGAGTTCGTTTTTTCGCATCACAAAGCCATCCGGCGAAAAACCCTACACCTGAGAGCACCCCGGCCCTCCCCCACTGGGGGAAGGAGTCCGCCTCCTCCCTCCAGCCGGGGGAGGTTTGAGGGGGGCTGTGCGATGCATCAAGCCTTATTTGACTGGAGTGACCCGGTCACGTGCGCAATCGGCCAGCCGGGCGCATGCCAATGCTCATCCGCCGGCGGGGCAGCGTTCGTTCCGCGGTGCGACCGCCTTCCCGCCGCCAGATGCTTGACCCTGGAGGGCGTGCCGCCCGCCAGGCCACCCTGCTGGTACGCCACCGCGGACGTCGTGTTAGTTGACTGGATGGCGTCTGTCAGACAGCCTCACTCACAGCAGGCGCGGCCGGCCGGGCGCCTGCCATCAGCAGGCCAAGTTCCTCGCGGCTTGCGCCGGCCGCCGGCATGGTTGCCACAATCTGGCCGTGGTACATGACAGCAATCCGGTCAGAGAGCGCCATAATCTCATCCAGTTCCGCCGATACGAGCAGGACAGCAGCTCCGCGGTCGCGTTCGGCTATGATCTGCTGATGGATAAACTCGATCGAGCCGACATCAATACCGCGTGTCGGCTGGGCAGCAATCAGCAGGCGAACCTCGCGCGACAGTTCGCGCGCGATGATCACCTTTTGCTTGTTCCCACCCGATAGCGCGGAGACCGGCGTCAGGACGCTCGGCGTACGTACATCGTAGCGATCGATCAGTTCTTCCGCATGCTGCATGATTGCATGTTCGTCACGCACGACCCCGCGCGCGAACGGCGCCACATAATACCTGTTGAGCACGAGGTTATCGGCAACGCTATAGGTCAGCACGAGGCCATCTTCCTGGCGATCTTCCGGCACGTGGGCGCTACCCGTTTCGCTCACGCGACGCGGTGACGCATTGGTGAGATCGTGGCCATTGATCAGCACACGGCCGGAACGTGCAGCACGCAGGCCGGTGATCGCCTCAACCAGTTCGGTCTGCCCATTCCCCTGCACCCCTGCGACACCCAGTATTTCACCGGCGCGTACCTCGAGCGATAACCCGTTCACGACCTGCTGCCCACGATCATCGTCCACGACCAGGCGCTCAATTGCCAGCACCGTGGCGCCGGGATTCGCTTCCTGTTTCTCAACTTCCAGCATCACGCTACGGCCCACCATCATCTCGGCCAGGCTACGCTCACTGGCCGCCTGCGGCGTGGTTTCGCCAACGACCCGCCCGCGCCGCAATACCATGATCCGGTCGGCAATCGCCAGCACTTCCTTCAGTTTATGCGTAATGAAGATGACCGACGCGCCCTGGCTGGTCAGCGAGCGAATGATAGCGAAGAGTTCCTGGGTCTCCTGCGGCGTCAGTACCGCCGTCGGCTCATCGAGGATCAGGATATCGGCCTTCCGATAGAGTGCCTTGATAATCTCAACCCGCTGCTGCTGGCCGACCGAGAGATCCTTCACATATGCATCAGGATCGACATCAAGATTGTAGCGCTGCGACAGTTCCCGAATCTGTCGCCTGGCGACGCTCAGATCGAGAAACGGCCCGTTACCGGTTTCGGCACCCAGAATGATATTTTCGGCCACGGTGAACACCGGCACCAGCATAAAATGCTGGTGCACCATGCCGATGCCACGACTGATCGAATCACTCGGCCCGCTGATTCGCACCGCCTGGCCGCGCACCAGCACCTCGCCGGCATCCTGGTGATACATGCCGTAGAGAATATTCATCAGCGTGGTTTTACCGGCGCCGTTTTCGCCAAGCAACGCGAGCACCTCACCGCGTTGCAGTTTCAGGCTGACATGTTCGTTCGCGATCACGCCGGGGAAACGCTTGGTAATACCACGCGCTTCGAGCACGACCTCAGGCGCCGGAGCGGCGGTCATGATCATTCCTTCTCGTACACCTTGCCGATGGCTGCCGGCGGCCGGGCACGGCCAACGAACCCGGCCAGCACGGCGATCGTCAGCAGATACGGCAGCATGCCGATGAATTGTGGCGGGGTCTGGCTCACCCATGCCAGCCAGGGGGGGAGCTGATTCTGCAGAAACTGGATTTGCGACTGCATCGCATTTGCGAAACCAAACAACAATGAACCGCCCCACGCGCCGAACGGCGTCCACTTGCCGAAGATCATCACGGCCAGCGACACGAAGCCGCGCCCGTTGGTCATATTGCGTTCGAACGAACCGACCGCCTCAAGCGTCAGGAAGCCGCCAGCCAGGCCCGCGAGCATCCCGCCGATGATGACATTGATGTAGCGCACGCGGTTGACGGCGATACCAACCGTATCGGCTGCTGCGGGATGCTCGCCGACGGCGCGCGTGCGCAACCCCCAGGCCGTACGGAAGAGCAGCACATGGATCACGACAATCAGCACCAGCGACGCATAGGTGATCGGTGGATTATTGAAGAACACCGGCCCGATAATTGGAATACTGGACAGCGGCGCAATATCAATCGGCGCGAGCTTACCGCGCGTCGTCAGGCCTTGCTGGTAGAAATAGCCGGTAAAACCCACCGCCAGGATGTTGATCACCGTCCCGGCAATAATCTGATCGACCTTGAGCGTGATCGACATCAGCGCATGGAACGCGCCCACGGCGCCGCCCACCAGCAACGCGCCAGCGGTTGCCAGCAACAGGTTCCCGGTCCACACATTCGCCAGGTAGCCAAGGAACGCCGCGATCAGCATCATGCCCTCGATGCCGATATTGATCACCCCCGACCGTTCGCACATGATACCCGCCATGGCGCCAAGGATGATCGGGGTAGACTGGCGAATTGTCGACGTGAGGACAGCCGTTGTTGCCTGTGGTGCACGTGCATAAGCAATCAGAACGAGAATCGCAAGCGCGCCCCACACCCCCAGGCTCAACCAGGGAATTCGCGCCGCCGACGGACGCGCCACGCTGCTGGTCATCTGCATTACGATCTCCCGTCAGGAACCCCAGCCGCTGCTGAGGGTCACACGTTCGCCCTCTTCGGCGCGGACGCGCAACACCCAGCGAATCATGCTGTCGGCGGCGACGAAGAACAGGATCAGTGCCTGGATCACATCAATGATCTCAGAGGCGGCACCGGAGTTAAACTGCATGCGGCTGGCGCCCGCCTGCATGACGCCAATCAGCAGGGATGCCGGTATCACGGCAATCGGATTGGTCCGCGCAAGCAGAGCAATCGTAATGGCATTGAAACCCAGGCCGGCGTTAAACCCTGGCTGGAAGCGCCCGACGACCCCCAGAGTCTCGACAGCGCCACCGATCCCGGCGAGGAACCCGCTCAGAATCAAGGCCAGCAGCGTCATGCGGCGCACCGAGATGCCGGCATAGCGTGCCGCGCTGGCATTCTGCCCGACCGTGCGCAACTCGAAGCCAATGGTTGTGCGCCAGATCAGCCACCAGACGGCCAGCGCCGCCAGTACGGCCAGGATGATGCCGAGCGGAACACCGGCGATATCCGGCAGCCTGGCTTCCGGAGCGATAGTCGGTGTTCGCGCGACAATATTGCCAGGCGAGCGATCCTTCCAGGGGCCGTCAGCGAGCCAGTCGGTGAGGTTAAAGGCGACGAAGTTCAGCATGATCGTCGTAATCACTTCGTGCGCCCCGGTAAACGCCTTGAGCGCCCCGGCAATTGCGGCCCACAGCGCACCCATAAGCGCACCGATGAGCAGCGCCAGCGAGATATGCACCACGGCAGGCAGGCCCTGGATTGCGAAACCGATATACCCGGCGAAGATTGCGCCCAGGAGCAACTGGCCCTGCGCGCCGATATTGAACAGGCCGCACTTGAATGCCAGCGCCACGGCAAGCCCGCCAAAGATAAGGGGAGTGGCCTTTTCCAGGGTACGTGAAAGCGCGCGCCCGCTGCCAAGGCCACCTTCAAACAACGCACCGTACGCAACCAGTGGATTGGCGCCGGAAATCGCGATAATCACCGCGCCGATGCTGAGCGCAACCACAATCGCCGCTGCAGGGATCAACGCTGCGCGTAATACTGCACGACCGTAGGCCAGTAAATCGACCCTTGACGGCGGTTGCGGCGCCGCACGTTCCATAACAACCTCCGCAGGGGACCGTCACCTCATGAGCCTGTTCCGCATTATTTCCTACCTCAAAAGGCTCACGGTACACCGCCCTGTTGTTGCTCAGTACAGCCGTTGCATGCAACATCTCTTCATCGCTGCGGCGCAGACTTCGGCGAGCTCAGTCAAGCCGTGGGGCACCCACCGGTCACCACGGACGTACGACCGGCGCTACGCACAGCGGCGTCTGTGCGGGCAAGCGGTCACATTCACGCAACGGTAACTGACAATATTGTGCTCCAATGCGCGCCTTGTGGCCGGCACGCCTGTCACCCGAATATTGCCGGGGGTCGGTCAAGACCGGACAGCCACGTCGTATGGCGTCTACGCGGGCAGGTTCCTGATACCGGCGAACCTCACACGTCTCGAAGACATGTGAGGTCCGCCAGCATGCCCGCTCCTCGACAGGGATGGAGTGCCTATCCGAATAACGGACTGGCTGTCATTGCGCGCGCAGCGACGCAAGCGCCCATCTGCCGGGTCATTGCGAGCAAAGCGACACAAGCGCCCATCTGCCGGGTCATTGCGAGCAAAGCGAAGCAATCTACCAGTGCGAGCGGAGATTGCTTCAGCCACGCTGCGCTCACTACAGGCCGTCGCTGACGCTCCGCGCAATGACAGGAGGCGTCGCGTTTTTCGGATGGGCACTTACCCGCCGGGATTGTACCCGGTTGGAATAGAACCGTCGCGCAGGCCCTTGTCGACCTCTGCCAGCCTGGCTTTGACTTCCTGCGGCACCTGACTATCGAAGTCATGGAACGGCGCCAGGCCCACCTCACCGACATAGTTGCCTGATGGGAACGCCCCGTCTTTCGCCTTCTGGATGAGATCAAACACACCCGGCGTGATCAGTTTCATCGCGCTGGAGATCAGGCAGGGATGCGCCTCCGGCACCGTCTCCCACTGATCGGTATCGACACCGATACAGAAGACGCCCTGATTGGCGGCTGTCTCAATCAGCGCGCCATTACCAGTCTTTCCACCCGCGCCGAAAATCACGTCGGCACCCTGGTCAATTGCCAGCTTCGCCTGGTCACCGCCCCACTTCGGGTCGGTGAAGGCGGTATCCAGGCCACCCGGATGATACGTTGAGATAATCTGGATGTCAGGCTTGGCATACCTGGCGCCGTTCTCATACCCTTCTTTGAAGGCGACCACTGGCGGCACCAGGTTGGTGCCCAGTACGGCGGCAATCTTGTTGCTCTTCGACATCTCCGCCGCGAGAACACCGGCCAGGAAGCCGGCCTTATCCTCGGCGAAAATCAGGCCCGCGACGTTCGGAACCGCTTCCGCCTGGAACTGATCGACGCCGATGAACTTCACGTTCGGGTTCTCGCCGGCGGCCGCGGTGGTGGCTTCAGTCAGCGCAAAGCCGACGGTCACGATCACATCGTACCCCTTCTCGGTGAACAGGCCGATGTTCGCGGCGTAATCCTTGGCGTCTTTCGTCTCGACGTAGTTCACGATTGCGCCCAGTTCACGCTCAGCGCGTTTGACCCCTTCCCATGCCGACTGATTAAAGCTCTTGTCATCGATCTCACCGACGTCGGTCACCAATCCGACGCACAGAACCTCCGGTCTGGCGCAATCCGCCTCGGTCGCCTGTGGCGCGGTTGTCGGTGCTGCGACCGGCGCGGTTGTCGGCGCCGCAGCGCCGCCGCCCTGCCCTGCCTGACCGCAAGCAGCGATCAACGCCGCTACGATCAGGAGGATCGTCGCGTAAAGCGGTTTCTTCATACACTGCCTCCTGGATGCTGCCAATGCCACTTCTGGCGCCAGCAAGGAATCTACGGCCAGGCACGCAACACGCCGGCCGGCACGGTCCGCATCGTCATCACACGACGGCTGCCATATGCGGCGACTGGCGTATTGATACCTGCCCCTGAAACGACGCGATTATAGCACAGTCCATAACGAATGCCAAACGGTGTGATAACGCAGTGCGTTAGCCTTCATCAGCCACGCTGCGCTCGCTGCAGGCGGTCGCTCGCGCTCCGCGCAATGACACGCGGCGGAGCGTTATTCGGAGAGGCGGTGGTTTTGCGCCAGCGCAGGCAGTGCACAGCCACCTCCCACATGGAAAGGTACCGTTATTCGACAAGCATGATCTCAGCGCGCTGCGGCTGGCGCGCCTCATTCATACTGCCACTCCGGAATCCTTGCAGATCGAGCGTGACATAAACATAGCCCAGTTCCTTCAGGCGAGCCACGATCGCCTCGCGGTGCGCGATGACGGTATCGATCTCTTCCGGCAACACCTCGATCCGTGCAATCGTCTCGTGGTGGCGCACACGAAACTGGGTCAGGCCGAGGCCACGTAAGAACCGTTCGGCATCATCGAGCACACGCAATTTCGCCGCAGTCACCCGCTCGCCATACGCTATCCGCGAGGAGAGACAGGCGTACGAAGGCTTGTTCCAGTTTGGCAGGCCGAGGCGGCGTGCCAGCACGCGAATCTCCTGTTTGCCCAGGCCAGCTTCAATCAGCGGGCTGCGCACCGCAAACTCGGCTGCGGCGCGGTGGCCGGGCCGGTGCGCCCCGATATCGTCGGCCATGGCGCCGTAGATAATTGCCCCGATGCCAAGCTCGGCGGCCACGGGCTGCAATTCAGCGAACAGCGTGCGCTTGCAATGGTAGCAACGATCGGGCTGATTTGCCGCGTAGCGTTCATCATGCAGCTCGCCGGTGCGCACCACGATATGGCGGCAGCCGATCAGCGCCGCAAGCTCGCGCGCCTGCTCAAGTTCTTCCCGCGGATAGGTCTCGGAGTCAGCCGTTGCCGCCACCGCACGATCGCCCAGCGTATCGTAGGCGACCTTGAGCAGCAACGTGCTGTCAACACCGCCTGAGAATGCGACCAGCGCCGACCCGAGATCGCGCAGGATAGCCTGCAGCCGTGCGTATTTCATATCAAGCGCTGGTGTTTCGCTGACGGATGGGTTCATGTCGTGATCCTGTTCCTTGTATGATGACGTTGCTTGTACACGAACAAAGGGCGCCTGATCAACCAGCTCCCGGGTGTGTGGGCGGCGTCTAAAGCTCGCCGCATCTCGCGCGGTATACCCGGTTGCGTGCAGACATACACCGATCAGGAGCGACGGCTTGCACCCTCGCCGCTACACCGCTCCGCAGGGTGCCGTCATCCGGTACGATCAAATGCACCCTGGTATTACTCGCGTGCGCGTCGGGCGGCACCCATGCGCGCCGCGATTCGCCCGGCCATCGCGCCGGCGCCGATGCCATTGTCAATGTTCACCACCGCCAGGCCGGGGGCACAGGTCTGCAGCATACTGGTGAGCGCGCCCACCCCGCCGCCGCCGAAACCGTAGCCGACTGAGGTCGGCAGCCCGATCACCGGCACATCCACCAGGCCGGCCACAACCGACGGCAGCGCGCCATCCATCCCGGCAGCCACAATGATGACATCAACCGGCGCCGCCAGCATCATACGTAGTGGTTCAAACAGGCGATGCAACCCGGCGACACCAACATCATAGGCGCGGTGGATGTCGCAGCCCATCTCGTAACACAGCGCTGCCGCCTCTTCGGCCACCGGCAGATCGCTGGTTCCCGCCGCCAGCAAACCGACACATCCGCCATTCCGCGGCGGTTCGGCGCCAGGGCAACTCAACACCAGCGTCCGGCCATCACCATACAGGGCCCACTGAATATCTGCATCCAGCGCATCCTGCAATGCCGCGCGCGTCTCCGGCGACACACGGCTGATGATGACCCGGCCCAGCCGATCAAGCACGTGCCGGGTGATAGCAATTGTCTGTGCAGCCGTCTTGTGTTCGGCAAGAATGACTTCGGGCACACCACTGCGTGTGGCGCGGCCTAGATCAAGATTTGCAAACTGGTCGAGATTCTCTAATGCGTTCATCATCATCTTCGGGATAGCATGGAAACCTGGCCTGAGTATAGCACAGGGGCAGGAGATTTCCTGTTGCCGGCGCTTCTCGGGTGTTACGAACCGTGTCGGGGAACGAACAGGTTCCGCGAAGCGTGTGACATGGCACCATCCCGGCTACTGGCGCTCAGCGCGCCCGGTCAGGCCCATCGAGCGAAGCTTCGCAGAACCTCGATCATGGCAGAGACGTGGAGTCCATGGTATCGCACCCGCACTCCTCGCAACAACGCGCGGCGGCAGGTATCCAGCCAGGCATACAATGAACGCACTGTTAGCAGATGTCGTTCGGGAGTTTAGCAGCTTTTCATACGGCGCGGGTACGCTGATTGGCGGAGAGATGCGCGACAGGTGACGCAATGAACGTGCTACTGCTGACACAGATCGTCCCTTATCCTCCCGACAGCGGTCCCAAGGTCAAAACCTACTATCTCCTGCGCCACCTGGCGTCGCGACACCGAGTCACGCTCGTGTGTTTCACGCGGAACGAACAGGAAGATGCCGATGCGGCCGCATTGCGCGACCTGGTCGCCGAGGTTCATACCGTGCCGCTGGCGCGGTCGGCGGTGCGCAATGCCGTGACGCTTGCCGGCAGCCTGGCAAGCGGGCGACCATGGATCATCGAACGTGACGGCAGCGCCGCCATGCATCGCCTGCTCAGCCGGCTCGTGCGTGATGCCGCTGCCGCCGGGCGACCATACGATCTGGTGCATGCCGATCAACTCAACATGGCGCAATTCGCCGCGCCACTACCATTGCCGCGCCTGCTCGACCAGCACAATGCGGTCTGGACGGTGTTCCGACGGCTTGCCGCACAGGAACGCGGCCCCAGGCGCCTGCTCTGGGAACGTGAATGGCGGCAGTTGCGCCGGTACGAAGGGCAGGTCTGTCGCACATTCGAGGCGGTCACAGCAGTAAGTGAAGAGGATCGCCAGGCGCTGCTGGACGCCATCGGCGGCCACCGCGACATTCCTGTCATTCCGATAGCAGTGGACGCCGAACGCGAGGCGCCGATCGCGAGGCAACCGGGCGCACGCGGCATTCTCAGCCTGGCGACCATGATGTGGCCGCCGAATGTTGACGGTGTGCTCTGGTTCGCCAGCAGTATCTACCCTCTGATCAAACGGCAGGTCGAAGGGGTCCATTTTTTCGTCGTCGGCCAGCGCCCGGTACCGGAAGTACGCGCGTTACCAGCGCAGGACGCCACAATCGAGGTGACCGGCTATGTGCCTGATCCAGCACCCTACATCGCCGGTTCGGCCTGCCTGATCGTCCCATTACGCAGTGGTGGCGGCATGCGGGTGAAGATTCTCGAGGCGCTGGCGCGGGGCATTCCTGTGGTTTCGACCACGATCGGCTACGAAGGTATCGATCTCATTCCCGGAGAGCACCTGCTGGTGGGCGACACGCCGGAGGAATTCGCGGCGGCAGTGACTCAACTGCTGACCGACCCGGAGCTCGGGGGGCGTATTGCTGCCGCAGGCCGGCGGCGCCTGCTTGAGCGCTACGACTGGCGCGCCGTCTGCCCGGCGATGGATCGGGTGTATGAACAACTGGTGCGTGCGCGAGGTGCGGGCTCCAGCCAGGGCGCCGCGCCGCGCGAGTCGAGGGTCAAAGCATGAACATCCTCTTCATCTCCGCCTATGTTCCCTCCCCGATACGGATCCGCTCATACGGTTTCATCCGTACGCTGGCGCGACGTGGGCACCGGATCACGCTTGTCTGCGCTGCCGATGCCGGAGATCGCGCCGCACTGGATACCCTGCGAGACGTATGCGCAAAGATTGTCACCGTCCATATCAGCAAGGCGGAGATGGCCTGGAACGCGTTGCGGGCGTTGCCGGGAGCTATGCCGTTGCAGGCGGCGCTGAGTTTCGCGCCGCGGTTGCTTGATGCCGTACGCACAGAGGACCATTCCGGCCGATACGATATCGCGCACATCGAGCATCTACGCGCAGCTGCACTGGGCTATGCGCTGCAACGCACTCCTGCCGTTCTCGACGCAGTGGACAGCATCAGCATGCTGTTCGAACGCGCACTACGCGGTAGCCCGTCGCTCAAGAGCCGTTCACTTGTGCTGCTCGACCTCGCGCGCACGCGCGCGTACGAGGCCGACTATACCAATCATTTCGAACGGGTCATCGTCACGTCTCCCGAAGACGCCTGGGCACTACGGTTGCTGCGTGCGACCCGCCCACAATCAGGTGCAGAAGCCTCCACCGGATTGGATGAAGCGCATGAGGATCCTATCGCCATCGTGCCGAACGGTGTGGATCTTGACTATTTCACGCCACAACCGGTCGAACGCGCACCGGCGACCCTGGTCTTCAGCGGGAAGATGAGCTACCACGCCAACGAAGCCGCTGCGCTGTTCCTGGTTCGTGACATCATGCCGCTTGTCTGGGCGGTACGCCCGGATACTCAGGTTATCATTGCCGGCAGCGCGCCACCGTCATCAGTAAGGGCGCTGGCGTCCAACCGGCGCGTGACCGTGACCGGTTACCTGGACGACCTGCGCCCGGCGATCGCTGGCGCGACGGTGGCGGTTGCGCCGTTACGGTATGGCGTGGGCATTCAGAACAAGGTCCTCGAAGCCATGGCACTGGCAACACCGGTGGTCGCGGCACGGCAGGCAGCGCGCGCGCTCCGTGTGGAAGAGGGTTGCGACCTGCTGCTGGCCGAACACCCACAGGAGTATGCCGCCGCCATCCTCAGCCTGCTGGATGATCCACAGCGAGCTGCCGCGCTCGGTGCTGCCGGGCGCCGATACGTCGAACAACACCATGCCTGGGAAGTGGCGGTAGAACGCCTGGAACGCGCATATGCCGCTGCGCTGGCATCCCCCACCACGCTGTCTTCGCTGCTGTGACCGTAGGTGTCACACCTTTTTGCTACGATGACACCGATAACTGTTCACACTTCCCTGGAAATGGTGTTTTCTGCCGGTGGGGCGGCATGATCTGGCGCTTGCGTCGTGGACGCAGCAAGGTGCATCCACGACAACCCGCCGCCGATGCATTTTCCTGGGGGCCTGCCCCACCGACTGTGAACAGATACTTGCACTACCCAGTGTCCCATCGAGCAGAAAGGACATCGCGTGATGGCGGATCTCCTCACATTCAAGCATCGCACCGGCGGGATGCGCCGGGTTGCGCATGTCTTGCTCCTTGCACCTGAGGCGCCGTTTATCGCCATGCTCCTGGCACTCGACAGCGTGGCGCATTCACCCATAAGCGTGCTGGCAACCAGCCTGTTGACGATAAGCTTTATCACCCGGATGGCCGCGTTGCGCCTGGCGCAGCTTGCTCTGCATCACGCGCGCTGGCGCGCAGCGGAAGCACTGGCAACCGTTGCGCTCGCGCTGCATCCCTGGTCGCCCGACGCGCTCGCGCTACGCGGCGCCATCGCGCTGGCGATGGGAAACATCACGGAGAGTGTGGCTGCGTTACGGCGTGCCGCGCACCTGGCCCCACAGCGACCGGCAATCGGCGCCGCGCTGAGCGGTGCGCTGCTCGAACTCGGGCATGCCGACGAAGCGGAAGTCATCGCGCGCCAGGCGTTGGAACTCGATGCAGCGAATGCCGCAGCCTGTTTGCACCTGGCGCAGGCGCAGGCTGCCATGGGATGCGCGCCTGAGATCGTGGAAGAGCAGCTACGCGCAGGGCTGGCGCGGCGGCCCGAACCGGATGCTGAAGTGGCGCTCCATTGCGCACTTGCGCGCCACCTGGCGGGCCAGGGCCGCCTGGCCGAAGCGGCACTGGCCCTCAGCGCTGCGCGGGCACATCTGCCACGTTGCAGCGCGGTACAACAGGCATCATTGAACCAGCGCCTGGCGGAATTGACCCTTCCCGGCAACCCGGCCATACGCTCCAGCCACGACACAGGCGGCCATCCGCTGTCAAAACTCCGGGGCTGAACCAGTGCCGTTTACATTCCCAGGTGGCCACTATCACGCAGCATGGCCATCGCGTTCACGCGGCTGATCGGGCGTTTCGTCCAGCCGGACGATCGGCGTGGCACCATTGCGCTGTAGCCGTTCCATGCCGTCCATAAAGATTTTTAGCGTATCAACCGGCAAGGGGAAGACGATGGTACTGTTCTTCTCGACGGCGATCTCGGTGAGTGTTTGCAGGTAGCGCAGCTGCAAGGTCACTGGTTCGCTGGCAATCACGCCCGCAGCATCCGCCAGCATGCGGGACGCCGCCAGTTCACCGTCGGCATGGATAATTTTGGCGCGCTTTTCGCGTTCCGCCTCGGCTTGCTTGGCCATTGCGCGCTGCATCGTCTGTGGCAGTTCTACATCCTTCACTTCAACGATCGTGACCTTCACGCCCCACGGTTCGGTCTGCTCATCAATAATGCGCTGCAACCGCTCATTGATCGCCTCGCGCCGGGCCAGCAACTCATCAAGTTCAACCTGACCGACCACGCTGCGTAGCGTGGTTTGCGCGATCTGCATCGTTGCGCGGATATAATCCATCACCTTGACAATCGCCAGTTCAGGGTTCACCACCATGAAATAGAGCACGGCATTCACCTTGATGGTCACGTTGTCAAGCGTGATAACCTCTTGCGGCGGCACATCCATGGTGATGACACGCTGATCGACGCGCACCATGCGCTCGATAATCGGAATGAGAAAGAAGAGCCCCGGCCCACGCGCGCCGACCAGGCGCCCCAGACGGAAGACCACGCCGCGTTCATATTCAGGCACAATCTTGATCGCCGAGAGGCCAATCATCACAACGGCGAACAGAATGACACCAAGGCAGAGAAACAATGCTCCGAATCCGGATCCCATGGCTGACTCCTTCGACTACGTGACGTGCCCGTCAGATGGCGAACGCGGGCCGCGTTCCATCGCTTCATCACTCTCCAGCGGCCGCACAATGAGCTGCAGGTTGTGGACCGCAACCACCCGCACCCAGTCGCCTGCTTCGACCGTGCCGGCCTCGCTGATCGCCTGCCACAGCGCACCTTCGACAAACACCATGCCACGCGGGTCCAGTCGCTGCCGCACTTCGGCCAGCTGGCCAACCAGCCCTTCGCGCCCGGTTGTCGCCGGCCGGTTACGGCTGCGTAAGGCCAGCATCAGGCCGAGGGCCGCAGTTGCGGCGATCCCGCCGATAACAATCACCAGCGCCCACCAGGCGACACTCGCGCCGGGCGCCTGGGTCATGTCGATCAAGTTTCCTCCTCCAATTCCCAGAAACGCCAGACCCGTAATCATCAGGCCACCGTGGGTAGGCGCGACAAATTCGGCGCCGATCAGCAGCAGGCCAAGGATCATGAGCGCCAGCGCCCATACCTGGACGGGCAACGCCAGCAGGCCAGCAGCGGCGGCGAGGAGGAGCACGAGGCCCAGGCCCGCGAAGAACCCGACGCCAGGAGAGGCGAGCTCCAGATAGATCGCCAGCGCGCCCAGCACCAGCAGCGCAAATGCAAGGGTTGGATCGGTAAGCGCCAGGCGCAGGCTCTCGAAGAGTGTTGGCTCGATCGGGGCCGGTGCTCGCCCGAGCGACGCAATGCGAACCGTGCGGCCATCACTGAGCGTAATCAGGCGGCCTTCGAGCAGCGCCAGCAGCTCCGTCTGATCAGCTGCAACAAGATCAATCGCCGGTGGGTTCAGATTAATTGCCTGTTGATTATTGAGAATGACCCCTTCGCGAACAGCACGATCGATCCAGTCGGTGTTCCGCCCGCGCGCCTCGTTCCACTCGCGCATCTGAGTACTGGCATTATCGAGCAACAGATCGCGTGTTTGCTGGCTCAACGCCTCATCCACCATCGCCAGGGGGTAAGGGCTGCCGAAACTCGTATCGGGCGCAAGCGCGCTGACATGGGCAGCAGTGACAAACAGCGCACCCGCCGGTCCAGCCTGCGTCCCGCGCGGTGCGACATAGACGACGATCGGCACGCGGGCCTGGGCGATTTCCGCTGCGAACGCGCGCACATCACGAAGGACGCCACCGTTGCTGCTCAAGGAAATAATGAGCGCGTCGGCACCGGACGCTTCAGCGACCTGTACCGCTCGCCGCAGGTAGTCAATCGTCGGCGCAGTGACGATGCCCTGAACTTCGACCAGGTAGAGGGGCCCACCGCTTTGCTGCGCCATTGTTCGCCCGGCGGGCCACAGGAGGAGCAGTAGCGCGACTGCCACCGCCACGATCAGCAGGTTGCCACGTTGAAGAAGGGAACCGGATGCAGGCATGGCATTGCGCCTCATGTTCCGCCAGCGACAGGTCAGGGCATGCACATGATACCGTGATCTGCCGCCGCGCGCCAGTGAACAGAGGCATGAACCAGGGCATGTACAAAGCTATTGCTGGCGAACCCGGGTCCATGGGTCTCCAGCCTGCGCACCCGGCGTGGGAAAGAGGAGAGCGGACGCATCAGGACACCATGCGTGGCCCCCTCCGCTTCGACAGGCTCACCGCGCAGGCTCGCGCGCGGGAGCGGGGGAATGAGGGCCAGAGCGCTGGACGTTGCGCAAGCCCTGGGGCATGAGTGGTTCCGGCCACAGCCGTGCTACCCGTCGCCCACCAGATGTCACGCGGGAACCGGTCACCTGTCTTCCGGGGGTGCGGGCAACTTACCTGCATGCCAGCAGGGCGATCGTCACGAGGCACGCTCAATGAAACGTTTTACCTGGCGTTCGAAATCGGAGCGTTGCAGCATCACCTTGCGCTCACACGTCATGCAGCGAATGCCAATCTCGGCGCCGATACGCACGACTCGCCATGTATCGCCGCCGCAAGGGTGCGGCTTACGCATCTGGACCATATCACCCACGTGGATGTCCATGGGAGGCCTGGGCATAGCTGGCGCCTCCTCTTATTACGATTTACTTCCCGGCTCCCGCTTCGTTCGATCCCACAGTGCCAGCTTCTCGGCCATACTCAACGTATGCAGATCACGCCCGCCGAGCAAGACCTCAAGCTGCGTAAAACGGCGCCGGAAACGCGCGATGGCGGCGCGCAATGCACTCTCAGCATCAATGCCTAATTTCCAGCCAAGTCTGGCCAGCGCCAGCAAAGCGTCGCCCAGCTCGGCATCGGCCTGGACGGCGTCATGTGCACCGGCACGCAATTCGTGCAATTCCTCATCGAGCAACTCCCAGGCGTGTTCAACATCCGGTGCATCAAAGCCCGCCCTGGCAGCCCGGTCGGCCAGTTTCTGGGCCGTTGCCAGCGCGGGCAGCGAGGTCGGAATGCCATCGAGCGTGCCACGGGACGGCGCGCCTTTTGCTTCACGTTCGGCGTGCTTGATTGCCTCCCAGTTGCGGAGCACTTCACTGCTTTCCCCAACCCCAACGGCCCCGAAGACATGCGGGTGCCGGCGCACAAGTTTGCTCGCCACAGCGCCGAACACGTCACCCAGGTCGAAACGCCCGGCCTGGCGCGCCATCTCACTCTGCATCAACACACTGATCAGCAGATCACCCATTTCTTCGGCCAGCGCCGCGTCATCGCCAGCATCAAGCGCCTCGAGCACCTCGTGGACCTCTTCGAGTAATGCCGCGCGCAGCGACTGCGGCGTCTGCTCACGATCCCACGGGCATCCGCCTGGACCAAGCAACCTGCCGACAATGTACGCCGATCCCTCCGGGCCACGCACATCGGCAAGCGGGGGCAACGGCGGCACATACACGCATGTGAGATGATCGATATCGCCGCGATGGTCAAGTTCGTGTAGCGGCAATTCGGCAACACATGCCGCGCCGGTCACCCCTGCGGCGCGCACCAGAGTCACGGCGTGATCAGCGGGGTAGCGTTCCAGCAGCGACAGTTTGACGTGAGATGCTATTGGCCGGCTATACACCTGGCAGATCAGCGCCGGGCGCGTGGCGACAAGGGGGAACGGCAACAATGGCGGCGTGTAATCAAAACCGTGCAATGTGGCCCACGAGTCTGGTGCAGCATTCTGCCCCGCCCGGTCATCAATCACCAGGTCCAGCGCGTCGAGTAATTGCAGGCCGTGTTCGAGCGGATCGATGCCGAGCATGGCGCACACCGGCTCAATGAAACTGACGCCGGAGATGACCCGCACGGCGATACCTCGCGCGCGCGCCTGCGCCAGGATGCGGCGCGTTGTCGCCTCGGCCACCAGCGGATCACCCGGCACGGCATACACGACATCTGCGCCGGAAGCGGCGCGCGCGATCAGTGCATCGGCAATGTGGGCATAGATTGCATCGAAACTGTCGGCCCGTTCATACAACGCATCAAACGACTGCACGACCGGGCCGGACGGCAAGGCAGCAACCGTCGGATGGATCGCCGTGCGAAGATAGAGGAGCGGTGTTGCGGCAAGCACATCCCATGCCGCACGGGTCACCATTCCTGGATCGCCCGGTCCAAGGCCAACAATCGTTATCATGGCGTCGGTGTGGGCAATGGCGCGATCGTCGGCAGCGGCTCAGGCGTGGGCGTCGGGAAGACCGGCTCGACCAGGCGCTGTTCCTGGACAGCCTTTTCGCGTTCGTCGCTCAATAATGCATCGAGCGCGCGCTGCTGCTCGAATGGCAATTCCTGGGCGACGCGTTGCTCGATCGCCTGTTGCGCCTGGTCCGGGTTGAGGGCCGGCGCCTGGTCGCGCGAAATCAACCGGATCACGTGCCAGCCAAACTGGGTCTGCACCGGTGCCTTCGTTGTCTCACCTGGTTTCAGATCCTCGAACATCGCCTGTTCAAACTCAGGAACGAACTGGCCGCGTTGAATATTCTCATACACGCCGCCATTCTCAGCCGAGCCAGGATCCTGCGACAACTCTTTCGCCAGGGCAGCAAAATCCTCGCCCTGATCGAGCCGTTCAATCACCTGCTTCGCCTCGTCCTCAGTCGGCACGAGAATGTGGGCGACGGTCGCGACATCCACCATCCGTTTCGTATCAGCCATCACCTCATCGGCAATACGCTGGCGGAAGTCGGCTTCGGAAACCAGCGTTGCGCTCAACTTCTGGCGCGCGAGAAAATAGGAGACGAACAGGCGGAACTCAGGCGAAGCGACGCTGGGGAGACCAAGTTGCTCCTGTACTGCCTGTTCGAGCGACGTTCCTGTCGCCTGTTGAATCTGGGTTCGGAAACGCTCGATCTGATCATTCACCTCAGCATCAGCAACGGTAATACCGCGCTGGCGCGCGATCCCCAGCGTCAACTGCTGATCGATGAACTGCGCCACCAGTTCGCGCTCAATATCAAGGCGTGACGGTGAGGCAACACCCTGCGCCGCCTGAGCTTCGAGCCCTTTTTCGATACGGCTGATGCGCTGATCAAGTTCCTGGCGCGTCAGCGTGACATTATCAACGCGAGCGACCGATTGGGAGCCGGCGCCACAAGCAGTGAGCGCCAGAGCCGCAAGCAGTGTCACAATAGCCTGTTTCAGGTTCACACGCGATCCTTTCAACGGTTGATGCCAGTCTTCCGAGAAACGCAGCAATCACTCTTCGTTCAATGAGAGCACCGCCATGAACGCTTCTTGTGGAATCTCCACATTACCGACCATCTTCATGCGTTTTTTGCCCTCTTTCTGCTTTTCGAGCAATTTGCGTTTGCGGGTCACATCGCCGCCATAACACTTGGCAAGCACATCTTTACGCATCGCCCGGATGGTCTCGCGGGCAATAATCTTGCTGCCGATGGCGGCCTGGATCGGCACTTCGAACATCTGGCGCGGAATGAGTTTACGCAGCCGTTCCACCAGGGCGCGCCCCTGCGCATACGCCGATTCGCGATGGACGATGAGCGACAGCGCGTCGACCGGCTGACCGTTGACCAGGATATCGAGTTTCACCAGGTCCGACGTCTGATAGCCGGCAAGGGCATAGTCGAGCGAGGCATACCCCTGAGTGCGCGACTTGAGCTGGTCGTAAAAGTCAATCACGATCTCGGAGAGTGGGATCTTATATTTCAGCGCGACCCGTTGCGAATCGAGGTGTTCCATTGCCTCGAACACGCCGCGTTTGCCGGTCACAAGTTCCATGATCGTGCCGATATAGCGTGTTGGTGTGATGATCGTAATCAGCATCACCGGCTCCTCGATCGACTCGATCCGGCCAGGGTCGGGCATATCGGCAGGGTTATCAACCGTCACAATGTCGCCGCTGGAGACGAGCACCTCATACTCAACGCTTGGCGCGGTGATCAGCAAATCAAGGCCATACTCACGCTCAAGGCGTTCACGCACGATCTCCATGTGCAACAGGCCAAGAAAGCCGCAACGAAAGCCAAAGCCCAGCGCCGCCGACTTCTCGGGAACGAAGGAGAGTGCGGCATCGTTGAGTTTCAGCTTTTCGAGCGCTTCGCGCAGGTCGGTATAGGCGTTGGTATCAACCGGGTAGAGGCCGGCGAAGACCATCGGCTTGGCCGGGCGATAGCCGGGGAGCGCCGTTTCGGCGGGCGCGGCAGCCAGTGTGATGGTATCGCCCACCTGGCACTCGCCGATCTGCTTGAGACCGGTGGCGACATAGCCGACTTCGCCGGTATCGAGTGTGTCGAGCGGTGTCATCTGCGGGCGGAAGGCCCCGACTTCGAGCGCGTCGGCCTGGGCGCCGGTACCAAGCATCTGCACGCGGGCACCTGCGGGGAGCCTGCCATCGATCACGCGCACATATGCGATCACACCTTTGTAGGGATCGTAATGGCTATCGAAAATCAGCGCGCGCAGCGGGCGGTCGTGCTGGCCGTGCGGCGGTGGCACCCGCTCCACAATCGCTTCGAGCAGATCGACGATGCCGATACCCTGCTTGGCCGATACGCGCAGCACGTCCTCGGCCGGAAGGCCAAGCACATGCTCGATCTCCATGGCCACATGGTCCGGGTCGGCGCCCGGAAGGTCAATCTTATTCAGCACCGGCACGATCGTCAGATCATGTTCGAGCGCCAGGTAGACGTTGGCAAGGGTCTGGGCTTCAATACCCTGTGATGCGTCAACCACCAGGATGGCGCCTTCACCAGCGGCAAGGGCACGCCCGACTTCGAAACCGAAATCAACATGGCCGGGGGTGTCAATGAGGTTGAACTGGTAGACGTGGCCATCGCGCGCGGTGTACTGCATGCGCACGGCCTTGCTCTTGATCGTGATACCGCGCTCGCGCTCGAGATCCATGGCGTCGAGCAACTGCTCGCGGCGCTCGCGCTCGCTGATCGTGCCCGTGACTTCGAGCAACCGGTCCGATAGCGTCGTCTTCCCATGGTCAATATGTGCAATGATCGAGAAATTCCTGATGTGCTGCTGATCGGACATGCTGGCATACTCGTCAACGTTACTGGTCACACGCGTCCCGGGCGATGGTGCGGTGCAACGACGTGGAAGTATAGCAGATGCGCTGGCGCGCCGCAACGAGTCCGCTGCTCGCGGGCACGACGGCACGTTCTGCGGAACAGCACTTGCGGGACGTTGACACCGCGGCACGTGCATACACGCCATCTGGTCACACCTCGTTCTACCTGGAACGCCCGCCAGTTGACAGGCAGCGCAGTGACCAGGATAATCGGCGCCGATGCACACCCTGACCACTGCTGCAACGTTCCGCGCGGAAGCCGCGTTACTGCTTGCATCACTGCGCGACCGCGCGCTTTGGCGCATGCTGGCGATCGTTGCCGTCTTGCTGGTGCTGGCGGCCCAGGCGCCACTGCACTACACCATTGACGCTGGCCGTGAGGAAGGTCCAGGGAGCGATCTGCCATTGCTGCGCGGCGTCTTTCCGCCGGAGAACGATCCGCGCGGTGCCTTCCGCTGGACGACGGAACGCGCCATGATTGGCCTCCCGGGTATTGGCCAGCGCCCACTGCTGTTGACCCTCACCGTACTGGGAGTCAATGACGAGGTGGCAACACGCGGCGCGCGCGAACTGGAACTCTGGGCCACGGGTCGTCCTGTAGCGCGGTTGCCGGTCCGGCCTTCCGGCGCGATCTACCACGTTGTGACCCCTCCACCGCCCGACACTTCCGGGGATCACATGATCGAGTTGCGCAGCGCAACGGTTGTGCCCACGGGCGACGAACGCGCCGTCGGTACGCCACTGACGCTGGTGACGGCATCGTCTCCGGCTGGTCCGGCCATACCGTCCTGGCGAGTAATAGCTGGCTGGCTCGCAGTGGTAGCCGTTATCTGGGTGGCGGTGCGTCGCGCCGGGTTTGGCGCCGGTGTGGCGCAGGCGTGGATCGCGCCGCTGGCGCTGCTGGCATTGCTCGGCGCGGTAGTCGATCCGCCGCGCTTTGCGCTTGGTGCGGTTCCGGCACTGACCGCGTTGATCGCCGGCTGGTTGCTGGTAGTACTTTTGCGCGGCGCGCCGGATGCATTGCGCTTTGCAGGGGCATGGCTGGTGCTCGCGGCAGCAGCACTCTGGCTGTCAGGCCAGAAGGGTCCCGCGATCGAACTGGGGCGTGCTGTCATGAACCTGCGGGCGACACTGGCGCTCACAGGGGTGGCGTGGCTGCTCGCCGGTGCGATCCGCCCCGCACTTGCGGCAGCGGCAGCGCGCCTGGGCATCGCGATCCCGCCCGGCGCCTGGCGCTGGCTGGCACTGATCGCGCTGGTGGTGTTCGCCACACGCTACGGCGGCAAGATCTATCCCGACGCGATGCATGGCGATATTGGCTTTCACGCCAATCGGTTCGGCGATGTCGTCCGTGGCCGGGTACTGCTGGTTTCACGCAACCGTGGTGTTGATTTCCCCTACCCGCCGGCATTCTATCTGGCGATCGCCCCGATCACGCTGCTCGACGTCGACCGGCAGGCGGCGTTGCAACTTGGCGCGGCGGTGCTCGATGCGCTCAGCCCGCTGTTGATCTATACGCTGGCAGCAGCCGTTCAACGACGGAACGGTTTTGCCGCCATTACTCGACACAGCGCACCAGGAGGTGTGATCCGTGCCGGAAACCAGACGCATGCCAGTGCGCTCTGGTTCTCACCGCCACTGGTTGCTGCCGCCTTCTATGGGCTGGCGCCGGCCGGTTTTTTGACGACCTGGTGGAACTTCAGCACCCATATGTTCACCCAGTTCGCGCATCTGGTCCTGATCGCAGCGATTGTGCTGGCGTGGCCACTGCTCCTGGAACGTACCGCCGCCAGGGTACGCCGGTCGCTGGTGCTGGCGATCCTGGTGCCCCTGCAGGCGCCTGTCTACCTGGGGCACTTCGGCTTCTGGATGAACATGACCATCCTGGGCGGCGCCGGTCTCATGGCGCTGGCCCTGGCCACGTTACGCAACCGGGATCTCCGGTACGCACTGGAAACGTACAGCCTGGCATTCATCATCGCGCAGGCGATCGCCATCCTCCTCTTCTACAGCGGTTACACCGGCATGTTTGTCGAACAACTGGCGGCAACACGCGCGGGTGGCCTGACCGGCCTGGCCGGACGTGAACGGGCATCGTTTGACATACTCTGGTGGACACTGTGGGATGCCGGTCTACGACAGCATTTCGGCTTCGTTCCGCTGCTCCTGGCGCCGGCCGGCATTACCCTGCTCGCAACCGGCGCGACGAACCATGTCGGTTCCTACCGGACGCCACTGCTGGTGCTCACGGCCGGCACGATCATCATTGCGCTTGGATTTGCCGTATTACCGTTCCTCAGCGGTTCGACGCTCTCGACGCGCTGGTTGATGTTTGCAGCCTGGGTTGTGGCGGTCTGCGCCGCTATGGGGGTAGCGTTGCTCTGGCGTGCCGGGCGCGCCGGGAAGGTGGCCGCCCTGGGCATCGGCGCCTACATTGCGTGGCTCACGGCAAACATGTGGCTTTCGGCGCTCCTCTGGCGCGTACGCCCGCCCGAGCCATTCTAAAACAAACGGTAGGGATTCTGATTTCCGAGGCGGCGCGGCTTCGCCGTGCTGCATCGAACACCAGAATCCCAATGGGCCGGCGGCCCGGAACACCCGAAAAACGTGGATCACCGGCGCGGGACCAATTCATACGCCCGTAACTGCGAAGCCCGGGCAGCGGCGCGGGCATGGTATACTTGCCCTGACCGATCTGCCACGAAGAAACGCTGGATCACCGCGGCATGGCGGCGTCGCCGTCGAAACCTGCCGGATGGTTTTCGCCCTGACCTCTGGATGGCCCCTGAGCCTGCCGGAGAGCGAGGGTTGCAGCCGAAGGGGTAACCACATGAAACGTATCGTCAGCATCAGTCTGGGCTCGGCGCGGCGCGACTACCAGTTTGTTGCCAACATTCTCGGCCAGCAGGTCGAGGTTCGCCGTATCGGCACGAATGGAGATAGCACGCTTGCGGCAACGCTTGTGCGCGATTTTGATGGAAAGGTTGACGCAATCGGTCTGGGTGGCCTCACGCCGGTATTTCACGTCGGCGCTGCGCGTTACCCACACCACGAGGCGCTGACGATTGCGCGCCAGGCACGGAGAACCCCGGTCGTTTCCGGCAACCTGATCAAGCAGACGCTGGATCGCTGGTGCGTGCAGCAGGCGAACCTTGCGCAACGCGGCGTGTTCAACTACCGCCGCATCCTCGTCACCAGCGGCATCGACCGCTATGCGCTGGCACAGGCGCTGGCGCAGTACGAGGCAGAATTGCGCTTTGCCGATCCGATTGTGCATAGCGGCCTGCCGTTCCTGCCGATGCCACGTTCAATGGTGCAACTTGACATGTATGCCGCGACGACGCTGCCGATCACCGCACTGCTGCCATATCGCGTGCTGCACCCGGTCGCGCTCGGGCGCGAAGGGCACGATACGCGCGCCGAACGACACTTCGCCTGGGCCGACATTATTGCCGGCGACTTCGCGTACATTCGGCGTTTCGCGCCGCAGGACCTGAAGAACAAGGTGATTGTGACCGATGATCCGTCGCCGGCTGAAATTGACGATCTGCGTGCGCGCGGCGCGAGTCTGCTGATCACGCTCTCGCCGCGACTGCAGAGTACGGATCACGGTCCGAGCCCGTTCGTGACTGCCGATACCCTGGAGGCGATCGTCGTAGCCATGCTTGAGTGCGGCCCGACACCGGCCGAGGGTGACATCATCAACTTCATTGATGACGCAGAATGGGGGCCGGAGGTCATCCGGCTCAGCGAAACGGTCGAGAAGCCGCGGTTTGCCTTTGTTATCCACCCGCTCTCGCCACGCTTCATCGCCAACCATCCGCGTTTTCGGTTTACTCGCCATCTGCCGCAACGGCTTGTCGAGCGCGTGGCAGCCGAATTTCCGCCGATGTACATTTCAAAAATACGCGGTATTCGATCGAAAGCAACCGGCGAAGAGATCGAAGGCGTGTTGTTCACCCTTGGCGCCACGCCACGCGAGTTGATGCGCCGCGACACCTCGTTCACCTATCGCCGCCTGATCAAGTGCGCGCGCATGGCCGAGCGTATGGGTGCGAAATTGATGGGCCTCGGCGCCTTTACATCGGTGGTGGGCGATGCTGGCATTACTGTAGCTCAGAAGAGCGATATCGGCATCACATCCGGAAACTCGCTGACCGTTGCTGCAACGCTCGAAGCTGCCAAGCAGGCCGTGATCAAAATGGGCGCCACCGATCTGACCAGAGGGAAGGCCATGGTCGTCGGCGCCACCGGCTCGATCGGCTCGGTCTGCGCGCGTCTGCTGGCGCAGGCGATCGGTGATGTGGTGCTGGTCGCCCCGCGCGCTGAACGCCTGCTGGCGCTCAAGAAGCAGATCGAGGACGAAACACCGGGAGCGCGCATCACGGCCACAACCAGTGCCGATGCCTACCTGGCAGAGTGCGACCTGATTGTCACGACGACCTCGGCGCTGAGTGGCAAGGTCATTAATGTGGATAAGCTCAAGCCGGGCGCGGTGGTATGCGACGTCGCGCGCCCACCGGACGTCAAGAAGGAAGATGCCGCGCGCCGCCCCGATGTGCTCGTGATTGAGTCGGGCGAAATCTTGCTGCCCGGTGAGCCGGATTTCGGTTTCGACATTGGCCTGCCGCCAGGCACGGCGTATGCCTGCCTCTCCGAAACCGCCCTGCTCACGATGGAGCACATGTACGGCGACTATACGCTTGGCCGCAACATTGACATCGAAAAGGCCAAGGAAATGTACCGGCTCATGAAGAAACATGGCCTTGAACTTGCCGGTCTACGCTCGTTCGATGAGTATATTACCGATGAAGCGCTGGCGGAAAAGCGTCGCCTGGCCGATGAACGCCGCCGCCAGCTCGGCCTGCCAGTGCATGCGCCGCACCAGGATAGCCAATAGCCGATAGGCGTGCCACAGTTGTACGTTGTGCCATCAGGAACGCATGGGCCGTGAAGACACGGTGATGCTGAGGGGCGCGACACCAGCGTTTCAGAACGATGCCGCTTTCTACTTCGGTCGAAACCGAGATCGCAACACTTGCCGCAGCCTACGGCCAGCCACGTCGCGTGACTGTCACCCTGGATGGCGCTCTGTTCGATCCGTTGACGAAACCGGATCGGTACGGCGAAGTCTGCATGGTCGTGCAGCGGCGCAATGGATGCCTGCTGACCGCAATCAAGACATTCTATCCAGCCGGGTGCTATCGCCTGCTGACCGGCGGCGTCGCGCACGGCGAATCGATCGAAGCGGCGTTGTGGCGCGAGGTGGAAGAAGAAACCGGCCTGCTTGTCGCGGTACGGCAATTCCTGGCGGTGATCGAATACCAGCCAGCGCCATTTGCCACATTTGCGTTTCTGCTCGATGAGCTCGGTGGAGAGCTGGCAGTACGCGATCCGGAGGAACGGATCGGTTCATTCCGCGAGATCACCGTGGCCGATCTGCCGGCGCTCGCAGCGATACTCGATGCCGCACCAGACGCCGAAGATGTGGACATCGGCGGGAACTGGCGCGCCTGGGGACGTTTCCGCGCCGTGGTGCATCGTGTCGTCCACGAGATTCTGACGGAGGAGAACCCGCCGTAAGGCGCGGGGGTGTAACTATGATCGGCAAGAATCAACACGCGCAGACGCTGGACCAGGCATGGCTGCGGCGCGTGGCGCTGAGCCTGGCGCTGGCGATCATTGCAGGCGCACTGACATTGCTCGTGGCGCGTGGGATCTCCGGAGCGTTGCTGTTCGTTGAACAACAGGAACTGGTGCGCTCGGCAGCGGCAGCCCTGCGTGGCGGCATCGAAGGGTTACCCGCAACCGATCTGCGCGCTGCCCGGTTGCGCGCTGAACGGTCTGCCGAGGGACATCGCCGCGCTGGCCTGGCACTGGCATTCGCGGCGGCGGCGGCAGCGGCAGGCGGCGGGTATCTGTGGCTCGAAGCGCGCAGCGAGGAGCAGAAGCAACGCCAGGGCGGGGGATAACCCGGTCGCACGAAGCTGCCTCCTTCTCCCTTAGAGCCAATACCTTTCAAATAAGGCGTTATGCACCGCACAGCCCCCCACCGAACCTCCCCCCGGCGGGGGGAGTAGTCGGACTCCCTCCCCCGCCGCCGGGGGAGGGCCGGAGTGGGGGGGTGACGGGCGTATGTGAAAGGTATTGCCCTTAGAGCCTATCCGAAAACCCATGGGCGCGCTGTCATTGCGAGGAGCGCCAGCGACGAAGCAATCTACCGGCGCGAGAGGAGATTGCTTCGCTCGCGCTCGCAATGACATTGACCATCTGGTTTTCGGATAGGCTCTTATGACGACGATACACACGCACCCCCGGCGCTACCAGCGCGCTACGTCTTCCCTGTCAAACCGTGGCGCGCGGCAACCACCTCGGCAATGATACTGACGGCGATTTCTTCCGGAGTCGCTCCACCGATCTTCAGCCCGATCGGGGCATGCAATCGCGCCAGTTGCTCCTCGGGCACGCCGTCGGCGCGTAGGCGTTCCAGGCGCTTCGCGTGGGTTCTGGGGCTGCCAAGCGCGCCGATGTAGCGCGCCGGCGAGGGGAGTGCGACCTTGAGCGCCGGATCGTCAAGTTTTGGGTCGTGCGTCAGCAGCACGACATAGCTGTTGCTATTTAAACGCGCAGGCAAGACCTCGTCGGGCCAGGCATGGATCAACTCGTCGGCATGCGCGAACCGTTCGGCGGTCGCAAAGGCGCCACGCGCATCAATCACCACCGTGCGGAAACCGAGCGTCCTGGCGAAGGTAACCAGCGCAATTGCGATATGTACCGCGCCGACAATGAACATCGTTGGTGGAGACGGGTAGGTTTCAATGAAGACCTGCACCTCGCCCTCCGGCACGGCATAGACGCGAACACCGCTCTCGGCGCGCGTCAGCATGGCAAGGGCGGCGCGCTCGACCGCCTCATCAAGCGTTGCGTTGCCAAGGTCGCCGAGGCGGGGAGTGTCGGGGCGGAGCAGCATCTTCGCGCCCACCCGCCCCGCGCCCTGAATGACCGTCGCCATTGCCACAGGTTGTTCAGCGGCGATACACGACGTAAGCGTTTCGAAGAGTGTCAAGGCATTCCCCATCTGAATGGCACCGACCGTTTGTGCCCGGGAAGACGATTGGCAACCTGCCGGCGTTTCCACACCTTTACCAGTCGAGTGGTTCGACAAACACATCAATCATGCCGCCGCACGCCAGCCCGACATCCCAGGCATCATCGTCAGCCACGCCAAAGTGCAGCAGCTTCGCCTGGCCAGTGGTGAGTGCCTCCTGGCAGGCATCGAAGACGGCGCCCTCGATGCAACCGCCGCTTACCGAGCCGGCCATTGCGCCGCCAGACGAGACGACCATCTTCGCACCGACACCGCGTGGGGCCGATCCCAGCGTTTTGACAACGGTCGCAATCGCAACGCGCTCACCACGCGCGCGCCACTGTTCGATCACAGGAAGTAGATCGTGCATGTGATTGTTCCTGGCATTATCTCAACGTTTCACCGAGGGTTGCCGGTTCCAGGCCCATCGCGCGCAGGCGGTCAATGATGCCGGGCAGCATGCCGGCAGTGGCCGGGCGGCCATGCATCAGCAGAATGCCCCCGGCAGCCCGGGCCGGGTCGGCCGCGGCGCGGTCGAGCCACGATCCGATCGCCGGATCATCCGCGCTCCAGTGGTACGGGACGAACCCTACCGTTGCCACGACGGCGATCGTATCGTGTGTCGAGTCGCCGTAGGGAAAGCGGAAATAGGGCCGGGTGCTTTTGCCGGTGGTCTCCCACACGATCCGTTCCGTCTCCTGTACCTCATGGGCGGCGCCGTCGAGGCCGATACGCGAAAAATACGGGTGCGTCAACGAATGATTGGCAATCTCATGCCCACCGGCAACGATCGCGCGGGCCGCGTCCGGGTAGCGTTTGACCCAGTTGCCGGTGACAAAGAACGTGCCCTTCGCTTCGTGCTGGCGAAGCGCGTCGAGAATAGCGTACAGGGTGACGTCGTCAATCTCAATATCAAACGTCAACGCCACCTTGCCGGAGGCCGGGTTGCCGTGGCGTACCGGCTCGCTCAGGCCAGATCCCGGCTCGCCAGCGCGGAAGAGCGGGGCGACCAGTACACGCTCCGGGCGTAACGGCGCAGCAGGATCGATCGCATTCAGCACGGCGATCGCTCCGGTGTCACTTCCCAGGCGCGCCGCAATACCCTCTAGCGTCTCGCCTGCGGCAACCGTATGAACCGTGTAACCGGACGGGGCCGGCGTCAACGATGGGGCGGGCGTCGCCGACGGGGCCGGCGTCACCGACGGCGTAGCGATCGGCAACTGGAGCGGCGCGAAGGCTGGTCGTACACCTGTCGGCGCTGCCTGAATACGGGCGGTCGGCCGCGTGGTGGATGGCGCAGGCGTGGCGGCTGGTGTCTGCCGGATCAGGTAGCCGCCGGCAATCAGCGCGGTGCACAACGCGGCTGCCGCAAGAAACGGTGTGACACGGTGAGAAGAGCGTGGGCGCGCGGCGCGGCGCGGCCCGGGTACGAACAGGTACTCGGCGCCCGGTACCAGCCGCAGCAGTGGCGCACCCCATGACGAGTTGCCCGGATGCGCCAGCGCCGCGCGCCCGGCTGTGACCGCCAGGTCAACAGGTGCGCCTGCCGCCAGGCGGCTGTAACACGCGGCAGCAAAACGCGCCGCCGCGCTCGCCGGCAACGGCGCGCTGAAAGCGACTGCGGCAGGCAGGCGATCGCTGAGTAGCAGCCCACCCAGCAACGCCGGTCCCACGTTCAGCGTCCGGCCATCGCCATCGCCGCCAGTCAGGGTCACCAGGCGCAGATACATTGATTCTGCCAGGAGATCCGCCAGGTCGAGCGCATCAATACCGGCGCCAAGGTCGAGGTCGAGGGTTTGCTCCAGCGTAAGGGCAGCGCGCGCCGCAATATGCACGATATGTGCCGGCTCGTCCGCCAGGGCGCCACGAAGCGTGGCAGGCGTCGCGTCGGCCAGCAGGCGCAGGTCAATCCGTTCGTCCCTTACGTGTGACGCCAGCGCGCGGTCGAGTGCATCAAGATGATGTGTGTTGCCGGGCGAGGCAACGGCCAGTATCCGGAGCGGCCCGTGGAGCGGCAGGGGCGATGGCGGCGAGACACGCCGCCCGAGGCGCACCAGCGCATAGTCAGCGCGAATCGCCGGCATCCAGCCATTCGCGCCGCCAAGCGAGAGCCATTCCCAGGGGAGGGTTGCGAGCTCGGGCGCATTGATCTGGAGCCGCAATTGCAGCCGCGCGTCATCAGCAGCGGCGGCACGCGCCGTGTCAAGCAGCAGCGCCCGCAGCGGCGGCGTAAACAGCGCGCGACCCAGCGCCTTCCCAAGTTCGACCGGCGCCTCGACACGGCGCGCGCCCGGCTGGAGCAACTGCGCCCCAAGCGTCACCAGGTCTTCAGGAAGAACCAGGTCAGCATCGGCTACACGGCTTCCGGCACTGGCATGCACCGGGCAACGTCCCTCGTCGTCAACCGGCCCGACGATGATATGGAACGGAACGATCCGTGCGGCAAGCGACATTGTCATAGATGCTCGCCTTATGAAGATGAACAATGAAACCCGATACGTTTCACATACGCCCGCCACCCCCACCCCGGCCCTCCTCCGCCGGGTGAGGGAGTCCGACTCCTCCCCCCGGCGGGGGAGCTCAGGCGGGGGGCTGTGCGGTGCATAACGCCTTATGTGACTGGAGTGACGCGGTCACGCGCACAATCGACCAGCCGGGCGAATGCCGATGCCCGTCCGCTGGCGGGACGGTGTTCTGTTCCGCGTTGCGACCGCCGTCCCGCCACCGGATGATTATCTCGAGAGGGCGTGCCGCCCGCCAGGCCCCCCTGCTGGTACGCCACCGCGGACGTCGTAACAGTTGAAAGGTGCTGGTTTTCATACGGAATGTTCATCAGCGCCGGGTATCTGACGACGGTCGGGTAGATGACGCGAGCACTGAGCGCTGGTCAATCATCCGCTCATACTCTTGCTTCGTCCGGCGTGCAACAACCGGCCAGTCGAAGGTTTCGCGCACGATCCGCACACTCTCATCGCCCCACAGCGGCCAGCGGTCACGTTGCTCCAGCGCAAGCGCAATCTTCGCCGCCAGATCAGCAGCATCCCCAGGGCGCGCCAGGTAGCCGTTGCGCCCGTTGAACACTTTGTCGGGGATGCCGCCGGCTGCTGATGCGACGATCGGGCGCCGGTGAATCATCCCTTCCAGGGTGACCAGCGACGATCCTTCATAGAGCGTTGGATGAATGACCAGATCAACCTCTTCGTACAGGTTGTGCAATTCGGCATCGCTCAGCCGCCCCGCAAACACGACCCGTTCAGCCATACCGGCCTGGCGTGCCTGCTGTTCAAGTGCAGCGCGCTCCTTGCCCTCACCCACCAGGTACCAGCGCCACCCCGGCGGCAGACGGTCGCGCAGCCGGGCGAGCGCCTCGATCAGCACATGGTACCCTTTATTGCGCTCCAGCCGCCCGACGCTGAGAAACGCCGGGCTCGCCGCATCCAGGCGGAATCGCCGGCGCAATGCCGCGCGCACGGCGTCATGCACCGGCGCGAGGCATTCATCGGCATCAATGGCGCTGGGGATCACCACAACCTTCGCCGGATCGACGCCGAGATAGCGCGGCACGTCATCGCGCGTGCAGGCATCGGTTGCAATGGCCCGGTCCGCGCAACGCGTCCCATATGAGTAGAGCGCGCGGAACGGGGCATAGGCCAGCCATTTGCGCCGGTCAGGCGTGCGGTATTCTTCCAGGCCGTGCGGATTGGCGATGAACGGCACCTGGCGCAACAACGGGTCGCGATTGCGGATCCAGCCATAGCCGAGCGCGCACAACCCCTGGGCGTGAACAATATCGTACGCGCCGCACCGCGCCGCGCCGGCAACCATCCGGCCCAGTTGCCATGAATACCAGGGATAGTTGATCTGCCGACCGAGAATCGAGTCCGGCCGCAGGATGGGCGAAGTATGATCATACCGCAGCGTGATTACGCGCGCGAGGCCAGGCAATGCATCAGCGGCGGTGGCCGCCGGTACCGGCGCCTGCTCACGTGCCGCTGGCGTTCGCGGTGTCTGCACATACAGTGTCACCCGCACCCCGAGCCGCGCCAGGTGCGTTGTCAGGTGAAACACATGCCGTTCGATGCCGCCAAATCCGTGGAGCGGAAACACCACGCGCGCGAGCATGGCGACGCGCAAGGCATGTGACTGGCGCTGGCTCATGGCGACACTCCAGGCCGATTGCAGATTGCGTGATGACAGGTTGGAGATTGTTCCGTCTTCATGACGCCGCAACAGCTATCGCCGGCACGACTCACGCGGTACCCGGCGCTCCACGCCCTCCACCGCATACGTCGTGTCACTGACTGGAGTTACGCGGTCATGCACGCAATCGGCCAGCCGGGCGCATGCCAGGGCCCGTCCGCCGGCGGGACGGCGTTCTTTTCCGCGTTGCGACGGCCGTCCCACTGGCGGATGATTGACCCTGGAGAGCGTGCCGCCCACCAGGCCACCCTGCTGGTACGCCGCCGCGTGCGTCGTGTCACTGACGGATCAAGCGTTTTGCCCCGTGCAATCATCGTGCAGCACAATGTGGCACATTGTAGCATACTGTCTCCTGAAAGCGGTATAATGGCGCGGCCCGGCGTACCCGTTCACACGTCCGGCGGTCCTGCCGGCGGCAGTTCCGTTTGCCGCTGCGGATGTTGTCGCCGGCGGTTGTGGCGATCGATCGCGCTCCACCGGCGATCCTGGCGGTGAACAGATGCGCCCTGACATGCACACGGCGACCCATGCGCTGAAACAATCACACCGGGAAGGACAGAGCCACCTTGTCGTTGCATACTCTATCTGATCTGCTGACGGTTGGGGAGGCCACGGCGCCGGCACTCCTCGCGCCGGATCGCCCGGCGCTCACCCACGGACGCTTGCGCACCCATGTGACCGAACTGGCCGCACAACTTGCGGCATCCGGTGTCGGTCGTGGCGAGCGTGTGGCGATTGCGCTCAGTAATGGCCCGGAGATGGCATTGAGCTTTCTGGCGGCGGCAACGTGTGCCACTGCTGCGCCGCTCAACCCGAAGTATCGTGCCGAGGGATTCGCCTTCTATTTTGAAGATACGCGTGCAACGACATTGATCGTGCCGCCGGACGGCATGGAAGCGGCGCGCGCGGCCGCCCCGCCCGGCATGACGATTATTGTCGCAGCGGTGGGCACTGATGGTGAACTCCATCTGGCGCTCGAGCGCGGCGGCCGCGCGCCACAGCCCCTCACGATGCCGCAGCCTGACGACGTGGCCCTGATCCTGCACACCAGCGGCACGACCAGCCGGCCCAAGCGCGTGCCATTGCGCCAGCGCAACCTTGTCGCGTCAGCGCGCAACATCACCGGCGCCTACCAGTTGACACCTGCCGACACGGCGCTCTGTGTAATGCCACTGTTCCATATTCACGGAATCGTCGCTACCCTGCTGGCACCGCTGGCCTCCGGCGGCACAGTGGTCATCCCACCCGGTTTCGATGCGTTGCGGTTCTGGAGCTGGCTGACCGCCTTCCGCCCGACATGGTTCTCGGCGGTACCGACGATGCACCAGATGCTGCTGGCGCGCGCCGACCGCCACGCCGAGGTGATCCGCGCCACACCATTGCGCTTCATCCGTTCAAGTAGCGCGCCACTGCCACCGGTTGTGCTGGAACGGCTTGAGGCGGTCTTTGGCGCGCCGGTACTCGAGTCGTATGGGATGACCGAGGCCAGCCACCAGATGACCACGAATCCGCTGCCGCCGTTGCCACACCATGCCGGGTCGGTCGGCTATGGTGTTGGCGTTGATGTTGCGATCCTCGACGAACTGGGCACGATGCTGGCGCACGGCGAGCGTGGCGAAGTCGCGGTGCGCGGCCCGAGCGTATTCGACGGCTATGAGAATAACCCGGCAGCAACAGCGGCGGCCTTTGCCAGCGGGTGGTTCCGCACCGGTGACCAGGGGTACCTTGACGAAAATGGCTACCTGTGGCTCACGGGCCGGCTGAAGGAATTGATCAACCGTGGCGGTGAAAAGATCTCGCCGCTCGAGATAGATGACGTGTTACTGCGACACCCGGCGGTCGCCGAGGCCATCGCGTTCGCCGTGCCCCACCGCACCCTCGGCGAAGAAGTGCACGCGGCGGTGGTGTTACGCGCCGAAGCGACCGAGCGCGAGCTACGCGATCATTGCGCCGCCGCGCTCGCCGACTTCAAAGTACCGCGCGTCATTCATATTCTGCCGGAGATCCCGCGGGGTGCAACCGGCAAGTTGCAGCGAATCACCATGGCGCAGACGCTGGGATTAACCGGGGCTGATCGCTGATATGTCGGTGCTCACACGTCCTGTGCCTGCCGATCTTCCTTCGACGCCATACGTGAGTTTCAACCGAGCCGAGTGGGCCGGGCTGCGCAACGGCATGCCGCTGCCGCTCACCGAAGACGAGCTGGCAATGCTGCGCAGCCTCGGCGATCGGGTTGCACTCGATGAAGTAGCGGATATCTATCTGCCGCTCACGCGCCTGTTGCAGATCTACACGGCTGCGGCACAGGAGCTCGATCGTCGCCGCGCGCAGTTCCTCGGCGGCGGTCACGAGGATCACATTCCGTATGTGATAGCGATCGCCGGGAGCGTCGCCGTCGGCAAGAGCACCACGGCGCGTATTCTGCAGACCTTGCTGGCGTACCTGCCGGGCAGGCCGTCAGTGGCGCTGGTGACGACCGACGGCTTTCTCTATCCGAACCGGGTCCTTCAGGAACGCGGCATCATGCACCGCAAGGGCTTTCCCGAGAGTTACAATCGTCGCCACCTGCTCAAGTTCATGGCCGATGTCAAGTCGGGTGCGCCACTCCTGCGGGTGCCGCACTATTCACATCTGGTGTATGATATCGTTCCTGGTGAATATCAACTGGTCGAACGCCCCGACATCCTGATCGTCGAAGGGCTGAACGTCCTCCAGCGCGGCAGTGATCGTTCGGGGAAGGTGTCGCGCCTGGTGGTCTCCGACTTCTTTGACTTTACGATTTATGTTGATGCGGGCGAAGAACTGCTGGAGCAATGGTACATCGAGCGCTTTCTGCGGCTGCGCGAGACTGCGTTCCGCAACCCTGATTCATACTTCCGGCGCTATGGTGACCTGACACGTGACGAGGCGATGGCAACCGCGCGGCGCATCTGGCGCGAAATCAACGGTGTGAACCTGCGCGCCAATATTCTGCCGACCCGCGAGCGCGCGCATCTAATCCTCGAAAAGGGGGCCGATCATACGCTCGAACGCATACGCCTGCGCCGGTTGTAGAAAGAACAGAGCATGAACATCTGCATTGTCGGAGCCGGTTCGATCGGCGGGTACCTCGGCGCGCGACTGGCGCTTGCCGGCGAGCACGTCACACTCATCGCGCGCGGCGCGAACCTGGCGGCCATCCGCGAGCGCGGCGTAACCCTGATAGGGTCCGACGGTTCCACCGTGACGGCAGTACCGGCCCTCGCCACTGACGATATGGTCGCAGCGGGAGCGCACGATGTCGTGATTGTCGCGGTCAAGGCTCACCAGCTGGCGGCGGTGGCGCCCACGTTGCGCGCGTTGTATCACGAAACCACCATGGTTGTGCCGGCGCAGAATGGTATCCCCTGGTGGTACTTTCAGCACCACGGCGGGCCATTCGAAGGCCGGCGCATCGAGTCGGTCGATCCGGATGGGGTCATTGCAGCGCATATCGAAACTGAACGCATCATTGGCTGCGTGGTCTATCCGGCAACCGAACTGGAAGCGCCCGGGATCGTGCGGCATATCGAGGGCGATCGCTTTACCCTCGGCGAGCTCGACGGCACGAGGAGCGAACGGGTGCACCGCCTGTCGCAGGTGCTGGCGCGCGCTGGCCTCAAAGCGCCGGTGCGCCCCCGCATCCGCAGCGACATCTGGATCAAACTGTGGGGAAACCTGGCATTCAACCCGGTGAGCGCGCTCACACGCGCCACGCTGATTGACATATGCCGCCATCCACAGGCGCGCGCGCTGATCGCCGCAATGATGGCTGAAGGGCAGGCCGTGGCCGAGCGCCTGGGCATATCGTTCGGCATCACGATCGACCAGCGGATTGCTGGCGCGGAACAGGTTGGCGCGCACAAGACATCAATGTTGCAGGATATTGAGGCCGGGCGAGCGACGGAGGTGGATGCACTGGTTGGCGCGGTTGCAGAGCTTGGCCGGCTGGTAGATGTACCGACGCCGCATATTGACGCCATCTATGCCGCGGTCAAGTTACTGGAACAGACAGTGACGAGCAGGTAATGGTGCGGCGAAAAACAAGAAAGGGCGGTGATGCGCAACGGCATCATCGCCCTTCTGATTCAGCGTGGCCCGTTACCGGTGACGCGGATGGCGCGCGCGCACCGGAACCGTGCGCATCTGCGGCTGCAAGGCGGCGCGGCGCGCTGCCAGCGCAATTAGTGCAACTGCGGCAGCAATGAGCAAAGCCGTCATCGTGTTCCTCTCCTTCGTCGTGGCTTCGGCCCGGCAGTGCGGCGCCGCTTTCTACTACCGGCAGTATAGCAGCGCAAACCAGCAGGGTCTATAGGTGAAACATCCTACCACTCGCCGGTACATCCGCAGGTGGGTGGATGGTATTGATCTCTACGTTGCCCGGATGGCGCGGGATGTCTTTTGCGGCTGCGCTGATCGGCTGTGATACTTCCTCACATCAGTGCGCCCGGGCAGCAGGCGCCGGTTCAACCTGCTGTTCACCCGACGGCTGGCCTCGCACCAGTGTCGGAATGATCGCCAGCGCCGCCAGAAGCGCCGCGAGCAGCATGGCATCATGCATCCCGGCGACCAGTGCATCTGGCGGCGCCGCGGTGATCGGGTCGTAATTCTGGCCAGCTGCCGCCGTCACGCGCGCCGCCCACACAGCGCCAGCAATCGCGACGCCGGTCGTCTGGCCGAGGGTACGCATCACGGCCAGCAGGCTACCGGCGATTCCCAGATACGCGCGCGATACGCTGCCCATGATGAGGCTGTTGTTGGGCGACTGGAAGAGGCCAAAGCCAGCGCCAATCAGTATCAGACGCAGTATGACATCCAGTTGTGCGCTTGTGGTCGTCAACGTTGCCATGCTCCACAGGCCGAGGGCCGTCAGCGCCAACCCGGCAATCCCTAACCCGCGCGCCCCGAAGCGATCCGACAACCGCCCGCTGATCGGCGACACCAGCGACAGCACGATCGGTGATGCGATCAATGTCAGGCCGGTAAGTTGCGGTGTGTAGTTCAGTGCCTTCTGCAGATAATATGGCAGCAGCAGAAAGTTGAACGCGCCGGAGAGAAAGATCAGGAACGCGGCAACGAGACTGAAACTGAACGGCGCGTTGCGAAACAGGGCGAGTTCGATCATTGGCGCTGCGGCGCGGCGCTCCCACAGGACGAAGACGACCAGCAACACCAGGCCACCCCCCAGCGCCCCCAGAGTACGCCAGTCACCAGAGCCCCAGATCTGCCCTTCGGTCAGCGCCAGCAGCACCAGGAACAATCCGAGCGCCAGAAGCCCGGCGCCCACCAGGTCAAACCGCTGTGTGGTACGGGTGCGATCGGCCGGCAACGCGCGTAATGAAAGCGCGATCGCCGCGATGCCGATAGGAATGTTGACATAAAAAATGGACTGCCAGCCAACTGCGGTGATCAGCGCACCGCCAAGCACCGGACCGATGAGGATACCGGCGGCGACGGCCGTGCCGATATACCCCAGCGCCTGGCCGCGTTCGGTCGGCGGGAAGGACTGCACCAGCAGCGCCGCGCCGACCCCCTGGATCATGGCCGCGCCGATCGCCTGTACCACCCGAAACGCAATCAGCGCGCTGATGTTCCATGCCAGCCCGCAGAGCGCCGAACTGACGGTGAAAACGGCAAACCCGGCCAGGTAGACGCTCCGCTTGCCGATCATGTCGCCCAGGCGCCCCATGCTCGGCAACAGGCAGGTGATCCCCAGCAGGTATGCGAGCACGACCCATTCAACCTCGTGCAACCCGGCACCGAATGAGTCCTGCAATGTTTTGAGCGCGATATTGACGATCGAGCCATCAATGGTGCTCATGAACACGCCGGTCGAAACGGCCAGTAACGCCCACCACTTACGATCCATTCCTGATTCTTTCTAATCACGATACCCTAACCAGTGCAATGCGTTCGGGTCATCTCGCCAGTGATCGCGCGTTTTGATCCAGAGATCGAGGTATACCGGCCGGCCAAGCGCCCGCTCAATATTGCGGCGCGCGCCACTGCCGATCTTCTTCAGCATGGTGCCACCCGCGCCAATCAAGATCGCTTTTTGCGACTCGCGCTCTACAAGAATCGTCAGCCGGATATAGGTGGTTTTCTCTTTTTCTTCCCATTCCTCGACTTCGACAGCCACACCGTGTGGAACTTCCTGTTGCGTGAAACGCAACACCTGCTCGCGCACCAGTTCAGCGACGTGTTCGCGTTCGCTCTGGTCGGTGACCTGATTTGCCGGGTAGAGTGGCGGCCCCGCGGGCAGAAGCCGAACAATCTCGTCGATCAACGCTTCCATACCCTGATGGTGCAAGGCAGAGACGGCCACTTCCATGTCCCATGGGGCGAGGGCACGGTAGGCGCGCACATGATCAGTTCCCGCCGCAACCGGTAGATCGATCTTGTTGAGCACAAGGATGCGCCGCGCGCGTGCGCGACGCACCAGCGCCGCGATCCGCTCATCAAGCCGGCGTGGTGCTTCCGAAATGTCCACCACCATACAGACGACATCCGCATCAGGGATGGCCCGGCGCGCCTGTTCGACCATGTAGGCGCCGAGGCGCGTGCGCGGTTCATGGATGCCGGGCGTGTCCACAAACACTACCTGGGCATCAGGGCGATGAAGAATGCCACGGATGGCGGTGCGCGTCGTCTGCGGCCTGGGTGAGACGATTGCCACTTTCTGACCGAGGAGGACGTTGAGAAGGGTGGACTTGCCGACATTCGGCCGCCCGATCAGTGCGACGAACCCGGCACGGTGCGGGTCGGAAACGTGAGGGGCAGGGGAAGCCTCGTGAACGCCGGCGCCGGGCGCACTGCCGGGCATACCCGTCCCGCTCGTCTCCTCCACAACCGTCTCGTCTTCGAGGCCGATCAGAAAGGGGGCAAGATGGTCAAGGCGATGAGCAAGATCAAACGCCGCCGCCGGCTGGAGTTCAAACCCCTGCAGGCGTTCAGCGCCGTCGAAGTCGAGTACGGCCGGCTCAGAGAGCGGTTGCACCATCGCGGGCTCTTCCGCAATCAGCCTGACGGCAAGCGTATATGCAGCAGCATCGTAGGTCACCTGTGGATGCGCCAGCGCCAGTGCCAGGTCATCGGCGGCAACACTTTCATCAAGTGTCAGTTCAGCACCAATGATCTGGCCGTGCTCATCGAGCAGCAGGGTCGCATCACACTCGCCTTCGAGCGCGGTACTGCCTTCGGTGATCTCCGTGAAGTACCAGTAGAGTGAACCGGCATCCGGGTCATAGGAAAGTGAAATCATGCTTCCTGTCGTCGCCTGGTAAGCCCTGCGCGGATTGATCCCTACGGCGCCGTGCAGGGGCCAGGCGTCGCCACAACCGTTATCGAGTCGAACTCCAGCAGTCTGAGAAACTGCTCCATGGAGCGCCGGGCATCATCGGCGGCACGCTGCATGATGCCATTCTCGCAGGCAGCCACGAGGATCTGGCGTTCTGCTTCGCGGCGAGCTTCCGTCTCCAGATCCGGATTCTGCCCGCCAAACAACTGCGTCACCACGCGCACGTCACGATCGTAGACTTTCGTGCGGTCATTGTTCAGCCGCGCGCTGAAGATTTCTGATGCCGGCAAGGTCACCGTCACACCGTTGCCGTCGGGCGAGATGGTGACATCACTCGCCTGCAGTTTGCTCAAGTCAACGCCGGCGACCACATCGCCACTGGCGATCAGCAGCAAACGTTCGCCGAGCAACAGATCGAGCGGGTCACCACGGGTAGTCGAGGCTTCGACCACTCGCTCAATCGCGAAGCGCTGGGTTTCGAGGCGGTTGAGGCTTTTCATCTGCAGAATCGCCCCGCCCCGATCGCGCACCGTCGGCGTTGGGGTTGCAATAACCTGGAGCACCTGCTGCGGCACGCCGGGCGTAAGCGCCGCCATTATCTGCCGGCCGAACAGCAGCGCCAGCAACACGATACTGAGCGCGCCCACTGCGACATAGAGTGCCGTCGTGGCGCATCCTCCCCCCCCGATGACCGGCGCAGTATAGCCGGTCGCTCGTCGGGGCGCATAGCCATGGGGCGAGTAGGAAATGTCGTCCTCGTCGAATGCGTCGTCCACCTCTTCGCCACGCGCCCGGCGCAAACGCCGCTGCATCAGTGACTCACGGCGCGGCAGGCGCATGAGCTCCTCACGGCCCTCGTCGGCGCGATGCCGGGAGGGAGGGGCGAAATCATCAGTGTCATCATCATAGCGAGACATGGTACTACCTCACGCGCGGCGCGGAGCGGAATTCACCGCCGTGATACGACGTTTGTGGCCATTCCGGGGATGCATGCGTATGCCGCACCCGAATCGTGCCGGCGTCATTCGCGCTTGATGGCGGTATGGATCGCCGCCGCACCAAAGCCCACCAGGCGGTAACTGACGTCGCTCCATCCCGCGCGACGCATGATCTGTGCCAGTTCATCAGGCGGCGGAAACACCCGCGCCGACTGCGGCAGGTAGACATACGCTTCGGTATCGGCGCCCAGGAGCCGCGCCAGCAACGGCACCACGCGCTGAAAATAGAGCCAGTGCCCGGCACGCAGCAGAGGGTGGCGTGGGCGCGCAACTTCGAGGCATGCCAGGGTCGCGCCCACGCAGGCAACGCGCCACATCTCACGAAAGGCAGCCGCAATATCGGTCACGTTCCGCAGTGTAAACCCGGTTGTTATCGCATCGAAACTCCCATCGGCAAACGGTAGCGCCAGGGCATCGCCCGCAACGAAAGACGCTCGCGAACCGGCGATCTTCGCCTGGCCGGCGCGCATCATCGGCACGGTAAAATCAACCCCGACCGCCAGGCCATCGGGCACCCAGGGCACCAGTTCGGCCAGGAAATCGCCGGTACCGGTGCCAATATCGAGTGCCCGCCCGTTGCCAGGCGGCGCGGCCAGTTCGACCGTCGCGGCGCGCCAGCCACGATCAAGGCCCAGCGTCATGATGCCGTTCATCTGGTCATAGCCAGGTGCTATCCGGCTGAACATGCGCTCGACATAGACAGCTTTCTGTTCCGGTTGTGGCAGGACGTTGGTACTCATGGACGATTCAACTCATAGATCAGCCGTAGCCCTTCAAGAGTGAGATACGGTTCAACGGCGGTAATGGCTTCAGTTTCTGCGGCAATCAGCTCCGCCTGGCCACCGGTGGCAACGACGGGGCAATACGTACCGAGTTCCGCCTGCATCCGGCGTACCAGCCCTTCGACCAGCCCGGCGTACCCGAGAATGACCCCGGCCTGCATATGGTGGATCGTATTGGTTCCGATCACCCGCGGCGGGCGTACCAGTTCAACCTGGTACAACTTCGCCGCGAGACGGAACAGTGCGTCGGCTGAGATGCCGATCCCGGGAGCAATCGCGCCGCCGATATACGACCCATCGGCCGTAACGACATCGAATGTCGTTGCGGTACCGAATGCCAGGACAATGACCGGTCCGCCATACAGGCGGAAGGCGGCCAGCGAATTGGCAATACGATCGGCGCCCAGTTCGGCAGGCGTATCAACCTTGAGCTGTAACCCGGTCGGTGTTGCCGCGGTCACCATCAACGGCTCGACCTTAAAATACTCGCGGCACAGCGTGCGAAATTCGCCGGTCAGCGGCGGCACCACGCATGAAACCGCGCACCCCTTGATTCGCTGCGGATGGATGCCATTGAGATCAAACAGATTATGCAACAGCACCAGGTACTCGTCGGCCAGGCGGTGGCGTTCGGTCGTCACCCGCCAGTGTGCCGTCAGGCGCGCATCCTGGTAGACGCCGATTTTGATATTGGTATTACCGATGTCAATCGTGAGCAGCATAACAGTATCGTACCACTTTGCGGATAAGTACCTATCCGAAAACCCATGGGCATGCGGTCATTGCGAGGAGCGCCAGCGACAGCCTGCAGCGAGCGCAGCGTGGCTGACGCAATCGACCGGCGCGAGAGGAGATTGCTTCGCTCGCGCTCGCCATGACAGTGACCATCTGGTTTTCGGATAGGCTCCAAGCACTCAGACATACACCTCTCAGGAGCGACGGCATGCCCCCTTCGCTACGCCACTGCATGGCTCCTCAGGGTGCTGTCATCCGGTGCGATCGACCGCTACCTGGTATAACTCGTATGAATACCGGCACTACTGGAACCATACCCGGACATCTTCAGGCCGGCGCACGGCGCCAAGCGCCAGCATCAGTTTGATACGCGCCTTCGGGCCGCTCAGATGATGGGCGAACAGCGCACCCAGGCGTTCCAGGTCGTGATAGGCACCCACATAACCATAATCGTCGTACAGCGCGCCGCTACCGGTCCGCGAGGCAATCACGACGACGGTGCGCTGGGCAATCGCCTCTTGCATGGCCGGCAGCCACCATGGTGGCACGCGTCCCCCGCCGAACGCTTCTATCACGATACCGGCCACACCATCCTCAATGGCGTGGCGTAGCAGGCGATCATCGCCGCCCTGGCCAAGCGCGATCAGGTCCACGCGTTCTTCAAGATGCGTGCATGCAATGTACAATCGTTGCACCGGCCGATGGCGCAGCCAGACGCGCTCTGCCTCGATCCAGCCAAGTGGGCCTGCCGAGGGTGCGGCAAAGGCCTCGACAGACTGGCTGTGTACTTTCTGCACTTCGGCAGCGGCAAAGATCTGTCCACCAAAGACGACGAGCGTTCCCAGGCCGCGCGTTTCAACCGATGCCGCGACACGGATCGCGCCGGCAAGGTTGATGAGACCATCGTACCCGGGCGAGGCTGGCGAGCGTGTTGCCCCGGTCACGACGACCGGCTTCTCGGCTGTGATCGTCAGGTCGAGCAGGTAGGCGGTCTCTTCGAGGGTGTCGGAGCCGTGGGTGACGACCACACCGGCAATTGCGTCCTCTGCCAGAATCATCTCGATCTGTCGCGCCAGTTGGAGCCCCTGTGCAGGCATAAAGTGACTGCCAGGCACGTTGCTGAACTCGCTGAACTCAAGTTCAACGCCGCCATGCATCAACTGAGCGATCAGGTCCTCGCCTTTCACCGGCAACACGCCACCGCCGATCGTCGGGCCGCGCTTGATCACAATGCTACCACCGGCCGTGATGACTACCACCTTCTTCACCGGCATCCCTCCTGCAGTGCGGCGCGACAATCTCTAGAACCAATACCTTTCAGATACGCTCTTCGCCCCCACTCTAGCCCGCCCCCGCCGAGGGCGGGAGACCGGCTTCTCCCCCAGCGGGGGAAGTTGGGGGTGTATCGCGCCTTATTTGCAAGGTATTGTCTCTAGAACATCGGTAGAGTATAGAATCCCTATGGGCCGGCGGCCCGAAACACCTGAACATGGAATACTCTACCGGCACTCTCGTGCAGTTCCAGACGACCTGTTCGGTAGCAGCGCGACATCAACTTGCGATGCCATCACTGCCAGGCCCACCACCCTTCCGTGCCACCCATGCAATGCGTTGTGTCCGTTCACCAACCGGCATGGTGGTGAAACAGTCGTACGCCGCTTCAACGGCCAGCCCTGCGCCGGCAAGCAACGCAACGACGACGTCAGGTGGATAGGCGCGTTCAATATGCAGTTCATCAAAACGCTGATAGCCAGTCTCATCGCTACCGACAAAGCCAGTCAACTGCATGGTGGAACATGCAGTTGCCGGATCGAATCGGCTGCGATTCAACTGGATAAAGCCGCGGCGTTCAATGATCTCAATCTCGCCCCAGTCATGTTCAAGGAAGTGGCGCGTGTTCATGTCGAATACGAACAGACCACCGGGGAGCAGCGCCTCTGCCGCCGTGATGAAACAGGCTGCCAGATCGTCTTCGGTCAGCATATAATTGAGGCTATCGTACGTGCACGTTACCAGGTGGAACGCGCCGCGCGGCAACACGCTGAGATCATCGGGTTCCGATCGCGCGCGAGCGACATCGCGCCACAGATGGCGCATATCCGCCTCGATGAACCGCAGACGCGCAGCCGCACCGGATGCCGCTGCGCGCGCGCGCGCATGCGCCAGCATTGCCGGCGAGCGGTCAACCCCCGTAACGTCCCATCCAGTATCGGCGAGCACGGTCGCCAGCGTTCCGGTACCACATGCCAGATCGAGCGCGCGCCTCCCCGCAACCGGATGGCGCGTGAGGATGTCGCCAAGGATGTACTGCCCGATCAGAACCGCAAACCGGATCTGCCCGCTCCCGTCGTAAAATGGCGCATACGACTGGTAGATATCCGAAAATGCGACGTGCCCGATCTGCAATCCAGACCCTTCCATGCAATGACACAGGGTGTAGCGTTATTCGGATAGGCACCCGGCATAGCCATTCCGGCCATGCAACGTTTGATCATTGTACCATACTGTGTCTGGATGACCCTGGCCAGCACGACACCCCTGCAACGGGTGATGCGTACCGGGCAATGCCGCTGGTATCACTGCAGGCGGCACGCTGCGATGGGGTACGACGGGCGACATGCACGGCGTGGCTCGGGCTGATGGTCATGGCGCGTGGTGGTGTTCCCACGCGCCATGGTGGAGACCAGGGTCAGGAGGGGCGTGACGAAACGTGCTGCAACAAAGAGAGCTTCCTGGAAGCGTGCGCCTGACACGTGGTTGCACGGCATTCGTCACACTCGATCAGGAGATTTGAACCGGCACGCCCCCCTGTGCTGCCGAGGCCTTGATCGCATCCCAGAGTTGCGCCATGCGCAGCCCGACTTCCGGCGGGCAGGGGTTGGCCTGTTTTCCGGCGCGCACTGCCAGGAACTGCTCCCAGACGCCACGCGACTGGGGAACCGGTATGGCTGCCGGCGGATTCTTGCTGGTATACTGCACCTCGAGTCGTTCTCCCCAGACGCCGCTGTACAGGATGGCACGCTCACAGAAGACCCGTACATCAGAATCGCATGAGGGGATCGCCTCGCCACATGCGTGCAGCGTGACCAGGGCGCCGGAACGCAGCCGCGCAATCACGGCGCCCAGTGTTTCCACCGGGCGGCCCTGGTTGTCGAGGTACGCCGCCACTTCCGCGACCTCCTCACCCGCCAGGTCAACGACCGTATTGAGCAGATGCGCGCCGGTATCGAAGAGAAATCCGCCACCTGCGATGTCCGGCTGCTGGCGCCACGTATCGGCTGTATTGGGTCCCCAATTCTGCCAGACAACGCCGCTGATAGTGAGGATGCGGCCGAACGCACCGGAGCGCAGCAGCGCCGTTGCGGTGCGCACATTGGGTGACAGGCTGCCGGGGAAGGCGACAACGAGTAGCTTACCGGTCCGGTCGCGCGTTGCTATCAGGCTGCGCGCTTCGTCGGCGGTCATCACCATGGGCTTTTCGAGCAGCACATCAAGCCCGGCCTCCAGGCAGGCCTGCGCCTGGTCATGGTGGTAGACGTGCGGTGTGACGATGAACGCTGCGTCCAGCGCATCATGATGGTCCGCGAGCAGCTGGTCAAGATCCGGCTGATTGGGCGGCGGGGTCATGCCGGCCTGTTCAAACAATGCGGCAGTGGCATCATAGGCGGCCTGCGACGGCTCGCACACGGCGACGATTTCGGTGCTACCACGTAACTCATACATGGCACGCATGTGGTGGCGTGCCATGCCGCCGCAACCGACCATCACCGTGCGCACAGGTTGGGTGGCCATGCGTCCTCCGGGCGGAACAATGCGGAGGTCAATGACCTCCGCTTGCGATATCCAGGGCCGCCATTATACCGGAGTTCCGTAGTTATACGACCCGCTTGCATGCAGATATGCAGCTGATACTGCTGGTGAACCTGCATGCGCGGGTATCCCGCCCGCGCACATCCCTACCGGGGGCCTCGCCCGAACCTCCGACTGTAAATAGTTACCCCTGGTCACCCTATCGGGCGCTCTGCCGCGTCACAGTGAACAGTCGCCCATCCGAGCGCCCGAAGACTTCGGGGAAGAAACTCTCCTGTGCCATGGTCGGGATGACGCGATACTCGCCGGGCAACGTGGCGCGGAAGGTGTAACTGAACAGATAGGCGCCGCGCGGCAGATAATCGGCGAACAGGACAACCTTTTCATCACGTATTTCTGCCCGGCTGTACCAGCGCCACCACCACCACCATGGCCCGCGTTCGCCGGCCTGCAATGCCACGGAGGGTTCGCCTCCCGCCGCGACCGATGTTGTTGCCAGATTCGGGTCTATGGCTTCGCCACCGGCGGGCAGCGGATCCTCAATCTGCAGGTAGTAGAGATCGCGCGCGGCGACGACGGACAGTTCGACGCGCACGGTGTCGCCGAGCACAACCTGGTTGAGTTCAGGGCAACGCGGCCCATCGGCACAATCGGCGGCGACGTAACGGCGCGTGACGGCGATGCCGCGATCAAGCGCTTTGACCTGGTCGGCGGGCAGGGCCAGGCTCAGATGTGCGGTGTAGTACAGCCGTCCTGGCCCGTCGCCACGCCCGACAGCCACCAGCGACGCGCCGCCGGCAGCTTGCTGCGCCAGGAGTTCGGCAACCGGCACACGCACAATCGCCGGCGAGGTTACGGTGGCGGGGGTGACGCTGCCGGCGGCGCGCTCGGCGCCATTCAGCCAGACGGCATAGTCGTAGGCGCCGTTCAATTCGCCGGTTGTCACCATCCAGTCACTCAGCGCAATCAACGCCCAGGCTGATTCCTGCGTCGTCTGCCAGGCGTCGCCACGGCGGGCGATCATCAGCCAGCGCACGGCACCGGGAATGATCTGGTTCTGCGGGTCGAGACGCACCAGCGCGGCAAGCGCAATCGCGCTACTGCGGGTATCGCCACCGGGCGCCCAGTGGTCAGGCTCGGTCTCCTCCCAGTGCATGCCGGTTGCGCTCACGATCGCGGCATTGTTGAGATCGGAAAGGAGCGTTTTCAGCCGCAGGTCGCCGGTATTGACACGATTCAGCGCCAGCGCCAGCAGTGCTTTACCGTAGACACCCAGGCGTTCGCGGTTGTTGTACAATGCATCCATGCGCCCGCTGTCGGCGCGCCCGCCATCGGCCAGCACGTACAGCAGCCATGCCTGGCGATTCGCCTGCGGCGCGGTGCGCACTGCGGCGTCGGCGGGGAGTTGCGCGGCGAGGTATTCCAGCCCGCGCGCCAGAACGTCGTCGCGCACGGTGAAGCCGGCTTCGCGCGCCCGGAGCATGCCGAAGACAACATATGCACTGATATGCGGATTGGTTTCGCCATCCGACCACCAGCTCCAGCCGCCATCCTCCTTCTGCCACAGGTACAACCGGTCAAGCGCCTCAGTAACCAGCGCAGGCAACCGTGACTCAAGCTCGGCGTTTTGCACGCCAAGTTGCCGCAGCGCGCGCGCCGTAACCACATTCGGCAAAAAGCGCGAGACCGTCGCCTCAACCGAATCGTACGGATAGTTCTCCAGCGCCTGCAGGCCATCGAGCACTCCCGCTGCCAGGGATGGATCGAGGCGGACGCGCAATTCTCCCAGGCGCGCATCACTCTGCGGTGGCAGACCAACCGCTTCGGCGCGCGCCCCGGCAGTGTCGATCTGGCCGCCGGTCGCCACGGTTTCCGGCGCGCTGTAGCGATAGACCGGAATGCGCCCGCCAGGAGCGCCCGCCAGACGTGGCCGCGCCGCGTCGCTATACTGCCCGGCAACCGCGCTGAACACCAGGTCAACCGACTCGACATCCAGCACAGTGACCTGCCAGGTCGCCGAGGCCTCACCGCCCGCCGGGATCTGCACCATCTGCGCCAGTGGCGTGCCGACGTCCAGGCCATCCGCACTCAACGCGACCTCGGCGGTCAGGGGCGCGCCTGTCGTATTCGTGACATTCACCGCCAGTTCCGCCGTGTCGCCAACCACGAAGAAGCGGGGTGTCACCGGGCGTACCAGCAATGGTTTCGTGCTGACCAGTTCACCGGTTCCCTCACCGACGCGCGTGTCGCTCGTGAGCGCTACACCACGCATCACCCAGGTGGTCAGGTTGTCGGGCAACTTCACCTGGACGGTCGCGCGACCGGTGGCATCGGTTGCAACGACGGCCTGCCAGAAGGCGGTATCGGCAAACTGCTCGCGTACGGTCAGGCCGGGCGGTGCGGCAGCAGAATCCGCCACGGGCGCGGCCATGGGTGCAGCGGCCGGCAGAGCCTCCGCATCGGTTGCCATCACGGCGCCGGGCGCGGCATTGCGCCGCGCCAGTTCCTCATCCAGCAAACGCTCGAAGCGCTCGGCAGAAATCGAAAGGCCGGCGGCGGTGACAACCCCGAGTGGACGGCGGGCGTAGAATGCCTGCACAACTGCATCCGTCTCGCGCGGCTGCAAGGTCAGGATTGCTTTGTCAACCAGGTCGAGTGACAGTTCAGCCGCCACGGCCGCGCCAGCCATGTCGGTCACCTGAATGGTGAACGCAGCCGTCTCGCCAGGTGCGGCCTGTGCTGCGGCAGGCGTGACAGCCACGCGCAATGTCTGGGCCGTGGGCGCAACACTCAACGGCAGAATGCCAACCTTGTAATCTGCCGGCGCGCCAGGACCGTCAGGCGGCGCAAACAACACGGCCGACACGTAGATATTCGGCGCATGAGCGGCTGTGATCGGCAGTTGATATACCAGGCTGCCGCCGCTTACCTGGCGCACTTCATGGCTCAACAACCCGCCGCGTTCGACCGTCAGCAGCGCCCAGTGGGGCCCGGTAAACGGCGACGGCACCAGAATGGTTGCGGTTTCGCCAGAGCGATATTCACCTTTGTCAGCAACAAGATTGATCCGGTCATTGTTCTCACGCAGCCAGATTGCGTCACCACCGTAGACCCAGACATAGAGCGAAGAACGCACCTCACGACCGCCAGAATCGCGCGTGCGCGCCAGTACCAGATAGGCGCCGCCGTTGTCCGGCGTAAAGCGCACCGTCGCCTCGCCATTCGCATCGGTTGTGACCGTCTGCGTTCTGGCCGGTTCCCGCACCTCGCGCGATTCCCAGCGCCCACCCGCCGCATCCTCGACGAACCGGTTCTCCCAGGTCGTGCGCAGCACTTCGATATCAACGGCGCGATTGGAGAGGCGCCTCCCGCCGGCATCAATCGTCACAAGATCGACCTGTTGCTCCAGGCCGGCCCTGCCGACGTAGGCGCGTGGCGCCAGGCCGATGTACAGGTCGCCGGCATGTACGACGACGCCGGAGCGACCATTGATCGCCTGGTTGTCGCGCCCGGTCACGGTCGCCTCGATGGTCAGGCGCACGCTGCGGGTGATGACGTTGCCCTGCGTGTCGCGCAGATCGCCCGGCAGGCTGATGATCGCCAGCCCTTGCGCATCGGTTGTCGCAGTACCGGAAAGGATCGCTTGCGGTGGCGGCGATGGAATCCACCAGCAGAAGCGGCAGACCCACGGCCCATCGCTCTCACCGAAGGTATAGCGCCCGGCCCAGTCGGGCGACGGGATATATGGTTCGGCGAGAACGCGCCATTCCACCGGCAGGTTCGCTGCCGGCGCGCCGAAGAAATAGCCGGCGCGCACTGTCGCCTCATTCGGCGTACCGCGCACGATTTCGGCAACCCGTGGCGTCACGGTGACCTCGATTTCCGGTGGGCGGTAGGCGGCGACCTGGAAGGGAAACGTGAACGCGCGACCACCGACGTCCAGGCTGATCCTGTACTGGCCTGTGGAAGCGCCTGCTGCCAGCACGAAGCCGCCGTCAAACGTTCCATTCTGATTCAGGTTGACCGGTTGCTGGAAGACCTGTTCTCCGGCAGCATCGAACACGGTGACCTGTGCGGCGTTCAACCCCTGGATCAGGCTGAAGCGAACGTCATTCTCAGCGCGGATGGCGCCTTTGAACCAGACCTGCTGGCCAGGGCGATAGATCGGCCGGTCGGTATAGACATAGGCTGCCAGTTCCGGCAGATCATAGGCTGCCTGCAGGCCAAAGTCCCATGGCGTGGTGCCGCTGCCCCAGCCGGCGGCAAATGCCGCTAACGGCTGGCGTGCCAGCGCCAGCACGCCACGATTGTCGGTTCGATTCAGAAGCGCCGTCGCCACGCCATCGGCGCCGGTCGTCGCCTGGCCAAGCGCTGTTCCCTGCTCGTCGAAGAACTCGAGCGCCAGGCCGGCCACCGGCGCACCGGTAGCCAGGTCGCTGGCCCAGGCAAGCACATCACGTTCGGCGGCTTTGAGCGTCAGGTGCAAACCGGAAACGATCAGCACGTGCCCCTGCGGCGACCCACCTGCTTGATCGAGCAGCAGCAGGTAGACACCAGGGTCCAGTCGTCCGTTCCCTTCCGTCAATGCGACCGGCACGATGGTTGGCGTGTCGCGTGGAACGCTGAACTGAACCTGCCAGCGGCGCAGTTCCGTCGCGCCGCCGGGAGGGCCAGCGCCGTCACGCGCCAGAAACTCGCCACTCCGCAGCGTATCCAGCGGCAGACGATAGAGCGCCAGCGATGCCTGGCTGATATTCGTTGCAAACAGCGCGGCGCGCGGGGCGCGGTTGGCGTCGTAGGTCGAAACAAAACCAGATGTGGCCAGGCTCAAGGATGGCGCGAGCGGCGCAGTTCGGAAGCGTACCGTCAACGACTGGCCGGTGCGATTGCCATACGGGTCGGCAATATCTGGCCCGATAGCAACCGTGTAATCACGCGAGGGCTGCGCATCGAAGCCAATATAGAACGTCGTGTCATACTGATTGAAATAGGTATAGACGCGGGTTGGCGACGGCGTGATGGCAACATTGGGCATCACGGTGGCCGGGTCAATCGGAGCATTGAACGTGATACGCATCCCGCCCCCCGGCGGCGCGTCGGTCGCGCCATCAGCCGGGTCAGTACCGAGAATACGCGGTAGCGGTACGGTACGCAGCGTTGAACGAGCGTCAGCGGCCATGCCGAGCCCGCCCGATGCGCCAGTCAGACCGGCTGCCACATCAACGGTATAGCCGGTATCGAAGGCCAGCCGTTGCGCCGGTGTAAAGACCAGGGTCGCGCCGGAGACCTGAAGATCCCCCGGGATCTCCACGCCGTCATTGCTACGCAGATGGAAGGAAGCGCGTGCCGACGCAGGATCGAGCGGCACATTGAACGTCAGTGTGATGGGCGGTTGCAGCGATACGAGGGTCGCGCCGTCGGGCGGATCGATCGCGACCAGCTGCGGCCGGGCGACGGTAAAGCGCCAGGTATACTCGGCCTGCAACGGGTTGCCGGTCACATCGGCCAGCCCGGCGGCAATGCGCGCGGTGTAGGTCGTACCACCGGCGAGCGGCGCGGCAGGGGTGAAGGTGTAGATTGCCGTACTGAGCCATGCACCACGTCCCACGACCGGCGGGTCGAACGTGACCGGCTGCGGCAGGTTGCCCTGCGACTCGACGGCTGTCAGCGGCACGACCGGACGATTGAAGAAGACCGTGATCGTTGCGCCTGGTTGCACATCGGTGGCGCCGTTGGCGGGGATGACCTGGCCAACCTCAAGGAAACCGGCGGTGGCGAAACGGAAACGCAGCGGCGCAGCAAGCGGCATGCCATCAGCGGCCCTGGCCGTCTCAGCCAGCGTAACGTCGTAGGTAGCGGCGCGCTGCAACGTCGCAGCCGGGACGAAGCGCGCGGTACGCGCATCGGGCCACGTGACCGTGCCAGCCACACCGGCGACCGAGAGGGCCGCCACGACCGACGCCTGATCCATGGGCCGGTCGAACACCAGGTCAATGGGTGCTGACGGATCGAGCGCCTCACCGCGCTCCGGCGAGCGCGCGACAAGGACCGGCGCAGCCCGTTGCGGCGGGGGCGGGATCTCGCTCGCCGGTGGAACCGGAGTTGGCTGTGAGGTCACAGCAGTCGGGGCTGGCTGCGGCGAGGGGCCACCGCAGGCGGCGACAAACGTGACGGCGAGGAGCAACAGCGTTACCAGGCGACGCGGAAGAGGCATAGAAGGCCTCCTTATGCTGGTTTTGCGCGACCAATCTCAAGTACAAGACGCGCGTGGCGTCGTTTCTGTTCCCCTGGCGTGAGTCTAGCATACTGGTGTGAAGAGGCAAGGAGGGATACGCGGTACGGCGGTTATCGGCATCAGGTCTGACCTGTGGCGTCGGACCTCCTACGTTTGACATCCTCTGATAACTCTTCTACCATCCTACCATCCTTTGTGGGAACCGTGGATTGGAAGGAGCGTGACATGGCGATCCGGTTCGGTGTATTCGTTCCACAGGGTTGGCGTCTCGACCTGATCGAGATCGACGATCCGATCACCAAGTACGAGGCGATGACTGCGGTAGCGAAGACTGCCGATGGTCTTCCTGTTTACGATTCGATCTGGGTCTACGACCATTACCATACTGTTCCGCGTATCGAGCAGGAAGCAGTCTTCGAATGCTGGACGATCACGGCGGCGCTGGCGCGCGACACAAAGCGCGTGAAGGTTGGCCAGATGGTGTCGTGCATCGGCTACCGAAACCCGGCGCTGCTGGCAAAGACGGCCTCGACCATCGACGTGCTCAGTCACGGTCGCCTCTACTGTGGCATCGGCGCGGGTTGGTATGAACATGAGTGGCGCGCGTATGGCTACGGCTTCCCCGACACGCGCGACCGCATGCGCGCCTTCCGTGAAGCGACGAAAATCATTGTAAAAATGTGGACCGAGACGACGCCGACATTCGAAGGAGAGTATTACCATATTCGTGGTGCGATCAACGAGCCGCGCGGTGTCCAGAAGCCGCATCCCTCGCTCTGGATTGGCGGAAGCGGCGAGCAGGTGACGTTGAAACTGGTAGCCCGGTACGGCAACGCCTGCAATATTGGCGGTTCTCCCGATACCATTCGCCACAAACTTGGCATCCTCCGCGAGCATTGCGTGAATCTCGGGCGCAACTACGATGAAATCATCAAGTCGAGCAGCGTGAACCTGGTGCTGTTGAAACCGGGTGACGACATTGCCGCAGCGACGGAGAAAGTGCGCGCCACCTACGGCTGGACCGTCGAGCAGATGCAGCAGAATGCGATTGTCGGCACCAGCGAGCAGGTGGTCGAGCGGCTACAGGCCATGGCCGACGTGGGAGTCGATTATTTCATCACCTATTTCCCGCGAGTCGCCTACGACCATACGCCGCTCTACCAGTTCGCCGAGGAAGTCGCGCCTCATATCCGCAGCGCACGTTGTTCTGCGTAATAGCTGTAACCGCCTTCATACACCCGTAATTCGCCGTCGCACACTTCGAAGATCCGGTCGGCCACCCGGTCGAGCAGGTAACGATCGTGCGACACAACGACGACCGTACCGGGGAAGCGTTCCAGCTCATCCTCCAGGACTTCAGCCGACGGAATATCGAGGTGATTGGTTGGTTCGTCGAGCAACAGGCAGTTCGCGCCTTCCAGCATGAGCCGCACCAGCTGCAGGCGACTCTTTTCGCCGCCGCTGAGCCGTGCAATCGGCTGATGGCACGCGGCGTACGGGATCAGAAAGCGACTCAATCTCGCAACCGCCTCGCCCTCGTACATTGGTCGGAGGGCGCGCAACGCCTCAATCGGCGTCTGCGCCTGGTCGAGCGTCTCGTGGTGCTGGGCGAAGTAGGCGGTATGGATGCCGGGGCCAACCCAGACCTCGCCGCTGTCGGGCTGCAACAGACCCAGCATGAGCCGCAGCAACACCGATTTCCCGGCGCCATTCGGCCCGACGATGCCGACGCGTTCACCATTCATGATGGTGGCGCGCGCGCCAAGCAGCACGATCTGGTCGCCAAACGCCCTGTCAATGTCGCGAAGTTCGATTGCCTTTGCGCCGCCGCGCGCATGTGGGCGTAGCTCCATGGCGATACTGCGCCGTTCGAGCACCGGGCGCTCGACCTTCTCCAGGCGATCGATCTGGCGTTGTTTGTTGCGCGCCTGTTTGATATGGCGTTCGTTAATAACAATGCTGGCCCAGAGCTTGAATCGCGCTACGGCCGCTTCGAGCCGTGCAATCTCCTTCTGCTGCGCGGTGTAGTCTGCCTGCTGTTTGAGCAGGGCCAGCTCTTTTTGCGTCGCGTACGAGGAATAGTTTCCTTCCCAGCGGCGCAGGCGCGCGCCCTTAAGATTGGCTCCGACGCCCAGTGGTTCCAGTTCGACGATCAGGCTGACGGTTTCATCAAGCAAGTATCGATCGTGGGACACGATCACGACCGCGCCGGAGAAGTCGCGAATAATCGTCTCCAGCAGCGTCTTGCGCGCCATGTCAAGATGGTTGTCAGGTTCGTCAAGAAGCAGCAGATCCGGCGCCTCAAGCAGGCAGCGTGCGAGCCCCACCATTTTCCGCTGGCCGCCGCTCAGCAGCTTCATGGGCTTGCGCCAGTCTTCTTCCGCGAGGCCAAGGCGATTGAGCAATTCCTCGGCCCGCCCGCGCACCTGCGCGGCATCCAGTGCCTCGAGTTGGCCCAGCAGCCGGCCGTGTTCTGCAAGGGCGCGCTCCAGCGCATCGAAATCGCCGGCGACATCCGGGTTGCCCAGGCTAGCTTCAATTGCGCTCAGGCGCGCCTCAACGGCGGCAATATCGGCGCGCGCGGCCAGTAATTCATCGATGACGGGGCGCTCCGGTTCGCCAGCGTATTCCTGCGGCAGGTACGCGACACGCGCGCCGCGCCGCAACGTGACCGCGCCTTCGTCGGCGGCATCGAGGCCGGCCAGCACACGAAGCAGCGTCGACTTGCCGGTACCGTTCGGCCCGACCATACCGATTTTCTCTCCATCCTGAATCGTCCAGCTGACACCCGAGAGGATGGGGCGGGCACCATGTAGCTTTGTCAGGTTGTTGAGATCCGCGATAATCATCCCGTGCTCCTTACGGGCCCAGGGCAACCGCACGCACCATGTAAAAACAAAAGAGCCGTGGGCCGCCGCTACGACCCACAGCTATGCTTCACTGTTCGAGAAAATATCTTACATCTCGCACCGGTCGCAGGGCATACTTCGCCTATGATCGGCGCGCAGCATTCCGCCGCGAGACGACTCCCAGGATGACGATGTGCGACTCCAGCGCATGGGTTGAGCTCTCCTGATCCCTTCCGCCACACGAAGCATACCACATGCCCGCGCACTGATTATCCGTCAGGAGACGGATCGGCGCCGGCTTCGGCCAGCAACTCGTCGGCGGCGGCCAGGAGCGCCGCCAGGCGTTCCTCAGAAGGTGCAGGGGTTTTCTGGCGCAGATACAACTCCAGCGCCCGTCGCGGCGTCAGGCCATCGAGCACATCGGCAGCGGCGCCGGCCAGCCGGCCGCGATTGCTCCGTTCGACATCAACGGCCACCGCCGCGATCATGTGCGCGCCGGCGGCGTCGAGCGCGCGGCGGATGTCTTCGGTGGGCAGCAGATCGGCCTGCTCGGCGCGCGCCTCGATTTTCAACCGCACCACGGCTCCCGGCAACGCGCGGCGTTCAATGGCCATCAACACACGCTGCAATGGATCGCCGGCAGCACGCACATCCACCGCGATCGTGACAAAGGGGCGCGCGGCGAGCTTATGGAAGCGCCAGCGGGTTTCGCCCCGCGCGGCAAGATCAACGATGACGCATCCCTTGTCCTCGTCCTCCTCACCGAAATCAATGCGCTCGATACTGCCGGGATACACAATCGGCGGATGTTCGCCGAGTGACTGGTGGCGATGAATGTGACCCATCGCCACATAATCAACGTTGGGCAGCGTGACCATACCACGCGGATAGACCAGGTCGCGCCCGAGCAGGATCTGGCGTTCGGCACCGACCATCGCGCCGTCAATCGTGCCGTGAACCGTCAATACCGCCGGCAGCGCCGGGTCAAGATCCTCGGCGGCCTGGCGCAGGAAGCGTTCGACGCGTTCCATGAGCATGATTTCGACCTCAAGGTACGACGCCAGGCGCAATTCTTCTTTCGTCAGCAGATTATGGCGCGTCACCCAGGGCAACGCAATCACCTGAAGCGGTCCGGAACGCGTCTGCAGCACATGGGTACGGGGCCGATCGGCGATCGTGACGCCGGCAACGGCGAGAGTATCGAAGATCTCGATCGAGTGCGCGCGACCGGCAGCCGGCGAGACGTCGTGGTTGCCGGTGAGGATGAGCACCGGCAGATCCGCGGCGCGCAACCGGTGGATGCGGCGGGCAAATTCTCGCTGCTGAGTCGGGTTCGGCGTGCGGTTCTTATACACATCGCCGGCGATCAGCACCGCATCCACACCTTCGGCAAGGCCGATGTCAATCGCCTCGTCAAGACGTTCAAGATAATCGCGCAGCCGGCTGTGCAGACCACTGGCCGGATCGACACGACCATAGTTTTCGACGCCGAGGTGCAGATCGGCAAGGTGCAGCAAGCGCATAGGGTAGAGGTTCATTCAGGTGGACAGGCGGGACAATTGTATGTCTCGGGATGGTGGGCGTCAAGTTGGCCAGCACTCAGGCACTCAACTCATCGTAGCACGACCGTAGACCGAGATGTGCGCGCTGCTGTGTGCATCAAAGGCGGTGCGTTGCCAGCTCGCGAACCGTTCGATGAGTTGCATTCCAGCGATGCGCGCCATCAGGTCCATCTCGCCCGGGGTAATCAAGCGGCACACGATGGGGTTCATCGTGATGCCACCTGTCGTGAGACAGAGGTGATTTTCCTCGAGTAACTGCGTTACCGGGTCATAGCGAGCCACGTCGAGTACGACAGTTTTCATGCCCACGTGTTCAGCACGCACGTAGTCTGTTTTGCCAGGGGTAATCCAGGCATGCGGCACTGCTGTCTCAACAACGAAGTACCCATCGGCGGCGAGATGGCGTGCAGCGTTCTCGAAACAGTGGATCTGGTCATCCACGGTAAGGAGGTTAAAGATCGTGTTGAAGACCAGATACACAAGCCCATATCGATGGCCGGTTGTGGCGACACTCATGTCGCCGATGGTGACGTTGATCTGATCGCCACCGGGCCTTGTGCGGAGGCGCTCAACCATATGGGTAGATAGTTCGATCCCATCGACCTGGATGCCTTTTGCCGCCAGCGGGAGCGCAATGCGGCCAGTGCCGATGGCGAACTCGAGCGCACGCCGCCCCCGTGCATATTCCAGCAGAAACGCCACGGCGGCTTCCTCGTCACCACGGGGGTGATCATCATAGTGTGTGGCCACTTCCGGGCCAAAGCTTGACGCCGGGTCAAACCCTTCCATAATGTTTTTCCCTGTCAGGTCGTGGATAAGCAGCAACGTAATGCCTATCCGAAAAACGATACGCCTCTGGTCATTGCGCGGAGCGCGAGCGACAGCCTGCAGCGAGCGCAGCGTGGCTGAAGCAATCTCCTACCACGCCGGTAGATTGCTTCGCTTCGCTCGCAATGATATCCAACCATCCCTAAGGACTGAACCACTCCTCTACCATCAGACCGGGAACGCGGCGAAACTCTCGCGCGTTATTAGTGACCAGGGTGAGTTGAAGACTCAGGGCATGCGCAGCGATTAATAAATCCATTGCTCCAATTGGTAAGCCGGTCATTTCGAGGGCTGTACGGATACCCCCATACTGCTTACCTGCAGCCTCATCAAAGTCGAGGATCGTCAATGGGATCAGGAACAGATCAAGTGCGTGCCGGTTTGTCGCTTTAGCACTGCTTTTTTCAACCCCGTATTCGAGTTCGGCAAGCGTTATCGTCGACAGTGCGAAATCAGTGATCGAATACTGTTCGAACTTCGCTCGTACGTCGATTGGTTTCCTGCGAATAATATAAATGCAGATATTCGTGTCAAGCATGTATCTCATTCAAAGAATCCTTCACGGGTCTCAAGCACAGGTTGAGCACGATCCGCAAGAAAATCCTCCGAAAAGAGATCTAAGCTATCAAACAGAGATTGCCATGAGTTTCTTTCTGGAATAAGAATGACCGCGTTTCCCATCTTCTTGATATAGACAGTGGTCCCATCAAACCGATATTCTTTTGGTAAACGAACCGCCTGACTCTTGCCATTTTGAAACAACTTTGCAGTATCCATCACGACCTCCCAGAAACATGAGGATATATATCAGGAGTATATATTCCTCCAACCGACATGTCAAGTATTGCTGAAGCTGTGGGGACGTGAAGCTGGTTCACCGTCGAAGGACAGGTGCAAACGTTGCACAATGCGCCCGATAGGGTGACCGTGTCAGGGCTGTTACGTTATAGGACTTATGCGCTGGCGCATTTCTGGCCGTGCCATAGCCTGTGGCAGCATAGTACGATCCGGCTGGCTGCCAGGCCCTCCACGTCCGCCCCGTAGAGTTCAACAATCTCAACGCAATTACCGCTGGTTTCCAGCCAGATCCGCGATCATCCACCACGGCGCGGCAATCGATAGCTGTTCAAAATCGCATCAGTTGGTACTCCGTGGGCACACAACCGGATAGTGATCATTGTGCCGCCGTTATCAACCGATGGTTGGACGTCGTTGGTCTTCGCAGCAAAGCCGTGACATTCTATACTCTGCCTGACCTGAACAGCATATCTGCGGCGTGAAATACAGCCGCGCCATTGCAGACGGCGTTTGTACGTGGAGCTGCGACTCCACCGATACGAGCGCTTTTTTAGCTGACGAGGGCCGTATGTTGCGTGTTACCTGGTCCATCCACCGTCACCGTCTGGTTGTTGCCGGGGCGGTGCTGTTCGTTGCCGGAGCACTTGCTGGCGTGCTGCGTATGCTTCCGCCCGCACCGGTCGCACCGGTGTTGCTCGGGGATAGCGCCGCGCCGCGCGCCGAACCTGCCGCCCCTGCGCCGCTGATTGCCGATCCGCCCGTGATTCGCCCCGCCGCGCCTGCCCGCACCGGCCCCGCCAGCGGCCCTGCTCGCCCCGCCGCCGATCGTGGCCTGCTCGCCACCCGTCTGCCCGATGAGGGCTATGCCGCGCCGGCGCTGGCCGCGATCCAGTGCGCCGCGGGGAATGGGGAACTCGCCCGCGACACGACCCTCGACGATGCCGCCGCCGGCCTGTGGCGCGCGACGGTCGCGGAACCTGAACTGGAACTGAGTACGGTCGCCGGTAATCAGTACGCCTATGTCGCCGCCGTTCCGGTGACTCTGGCCCCTGGCCTTGAATCAGTCACAGCAACCGGCGCAACCTGCCCGTTCGCCGGCATGGATTTCAGCCAGCTTAACCTGAGCGGCCTTAGCGCCGTAGGCGTCGCGGTCTTCGCCGATGCCGATCTGAACGACGGGATGGACGACTCGACCGTGATGATCGTCGGGCGGTGAACGTGGAACGTGGAACGTGGGAACGTGGAACGTGGAACGTGGGAACGTAGGAAGGTTGTATCAGGAGATAGCCCTATGAAAGCTGGCGCCACAACTCGCTCTCTGCTCGTCGCCCTGGTCGCCGCGATCATCGCCCTGTTCATAGCCGATAGCCGATACGCGATAGCTGATACAGCGCAACCCGCCGACCCGACCCGGCCGACGCTGGTTGATCCCGTCCCGACGCCGGTTGCCGAAAGCCCCCTCGCCGAACCAGCGCAGCCGGTCAACGCCGAGCCGACCAGCGACAACCTATCGGCTATCCGCTATCCGCTATCCGCTATGGAGTACACCATCTACCTGCCCGTCATCCAGCGCGCCGAGAAGTACCCGCCCGCCAATCGCGCCTACGAATTGGAAGTATTGCGCCTGGTCAACGAACAACGCGCCGCCGCCGGCCTCTGGCCGCTCATCGAAGACCCGGCGCTCACACAGGCAGCCCGGCGGCACGCGATGGATATGGCGGTGAATAATGCCATTGGTCATACAGGAAGTGACGGTTCGACCCACTTTCAACGCATGCTTGAGGAAGGATTCGCCGGAACGCCATGGACCGAAGCAGCTGGATGGGGCTATACATCACCTGAGCACGTTGTGCGCGGGTGGATGGATAGTCCAGCGGGGCATCGGTACGTCATACTCGATCGGACTTCTAATTACATTGGTATGGGAGTATACCCGATCGCTGCTGGCGCTTATGCTGGAACCTCTGCCTGGGTGATTACGCTTGGCGTCTATCCAGAGATTCCTGGCCTGTAATCACTGCAATCTCATATTTCTAGAGACACGTTCTACCGCATCACATCATCACATTGCAGCTCTGGGAGAACGTCATGACCGTCCTATCCAGCTCAGCCGCCGCTCGTCAGCACGGCCGCCTGCCCACCGCGAACTGGATGTCGCTGCCTGCCCTGCTCCTGCTGGCCATCCTGCCCGCGCTACCCGCCTTCGCCGGCCCGGGCTCTGGCTGGGTCAAGGCTGATGTGGTCAGCGGCGGTTGTGTCCAGCAGGGAAATGTGACGGTCTGCTCCAGCGAGGTGACGCCCGGCAGCCCGACGCTGTATGAGTACAAGCCCGACCGCCAGAGTGTCGGGCGGAACTACAGCCAGTCGCCGAGCCTCGCCAGCCATGGCGGCTACCCGACCTATGAGCCGCGCGACGCCTGTATCGTCAATGGCCGCTTCATGTACTGGCCGGCCGGCGTCTGGCACCACGGCGGGCGCTGGACGCTGGAAATCCGCAATGGTGCGCAGCACTGGATCGGCCCGAGCAGCGAGCACTGGGCCTTTGAGCATAACGATGTCTGCCGCGCCGAAGGCCCCAATGCGGTCACGCCGACGATTGGCGGTGGCGGCGGCGTACCGGGAACACCGGTCAGCGGCCCGCCACCGACGGTGCCACCAATTCTTATCCCACCAACATCTTTTGTTCTCCCTACTCCACCGCCGTGCTACGACAGCGATGTCATCCCGTTCGGGCCGATGCCGCTCACGGTGCAGGCATTCATGGGTGGCGCGTGGCAGGTGCCAGGCTGGCCCTACCTGCGCACGGGCAGCCACGCCAGCGAGATGCAGGGTGGCGCGGTAGCGCCGGCTGTTCCGCCCGCGCCCTACCCACAGATTGCGGCAGGGGTGGAGATGCGCGCCGTGTTCGAAGTCGGCCTGACCCGCATGACCAACAACCAGCCGGTGGATTACGGCCTGGTCGGCGGGCCGCAGAGTAGCCGGCGCGAGTTCATGCTGGCGCTGCAGGACCTGGGCGCGGACGGCGCGCCTGGCGGTGGCGGTGCGAATGCCGATACGCTGCTCACCTGGCTCAACGGCAGCGCCGAGGGTGACCCGCGCGTGATGCGCGTCGCGCGTGACTGGATCAAGACCGACTACTTCGGCGATGGCATCCCCGCCAATGGCCCGGTGGACTACCCCGGTAACATCGGTGGCTTCGGCCTCGGCGGCGGCGCCTGGAGCACTGCCAGCGTCATGTTCGAGTCGCGCACCGGCAGCACCTACGGCCAGCGCGCCAGCACGCCAGACCTCGGTCCAGGCGAGCGCTGGTGGATCGTCGACTCGCGCGACGGCGCGAACAGCTACAGCGTGCGCTTCGTCACGCAGCCGAACCGCGTCTACCGGCTGGTCGGCACCGTCGGGCGCGAGGCGTGCGGGCGCTGGTACTACAACAGCTCGCAGTTGCTCTTCAGCACCTTCCCGGTGGTGCAGCCGAACCTGGGGCTCACCAAGAGCGCGCCGGACATCGCGCTGCGCGGCGAGACGATCGAGTACACCCTGTTCTACCAGAACGCCTCGCCTGGCACGGTCACTGGCGCGACCCTCACCGACGACCTGCCGGCAAGCGTGACCTACGTCAGCGCCAGCCCCGCGCCGGCGGGCATCAGTGGCCGGCGATTGAGCTGGAATCTGGGTGATGTGCCGGCGGGGACATCAGGAACCATCACGGTGCGCGCGACGGTCAACGGCAATGCGCCCGCGTCGCTGGTGAACGTCGCCGATATCACGGCAACGAACGACAGCGACCCGCGCGATAACCACGCCGAAGCGACCACCAGCGTGCCGCAGGGGAACGTCACCGTCACTGCCAGCGCGCCGCGTACAGTCGAACCCGGGCAGAGCATCGACCTGACCATCGGCTACCGCAATACCACCGGCTATCCGGTGCGCTTCACCACACTGAAGAACCTGCTGCCGCCGGGCATCACGCTGCTCTCCAGCAGTCGCGCGCCGGCCTTGAACGAAGATGCCGGCGGGCAGCAGCGCGTGACCTGGGATCTGGGCACGGTTCCTGCCGGTGCAAGCGCGACCATCACGCTACGGATTCGCGTCGAGGATGCCGCGCCGAACGTGTTGCGCAACGTGGTGTGGATCGAGTCGCCGGAGGATGCGAACCAGCTCGATAACGAAGCCGAGACCTCAACGGTCGTGCTGCGCGCCCCGCCACCGCAGGCGACGTTCCGCCTGCGCATCCACTCGTCGCTCGATCCGAACGACGGGGTGTACCTGACGAGCGGCAGCGCATTCCGCTGGCCGGCAGGCGAGGTGCTCGACTTCGCGCCATTCATCGAACTCCAGCCACCGGCGCAGCCACCGGAAGGGTTCTACCGCCTGACACAACAGGTGGTCGCATGGAGCTTTGTGCGCTCGGGCGGGCTACAGCCGGGCGGGGCAGGCTGCAAGGCGCGCACCACGCCGACGGCGGGCGAGATCGCCAATGCCGACCTGAGCGCGCTGCAGGGATGTGTCTACCGCTACCTGGCGAACCCGAGCGCGGCAGAGATGGCGGGCATGGGGCATCTCTACTGGGCTGCGACGCCGCCCGAGCGTATGCGCGCCGATGTGTATATGCTGACGCCGCTGCCCGCCGGCCCCACCGACCTGGCGATCCAGATCGCGGTGCTGAGCACGCTCAGCGAGAACGGCAGCTATGACCTGAATGGTGACGGCAGCGCGACCAGTGTGTTGCTCTACCGCACGCACACCGTCACCGGCGGGTTCACGCCGACGCTGCTGGTACCACGCGACGCACGGTGAGGAGACGCGGAGACGGGGAGACGGGGAGACAGCGCCGTAAGGCCGAAGCAATCGCCCATCAGGGCCTTCGTCACCGCCAGTATGCATGAGCGAATGCTTCGGCTCACTGCAGGCAGCGGAGACACGGTGACAGGGTCGCGGATGCGTCTCCGTCACACGTCGGAATACGCTTGAGGAGTCAGACATGCTACGTTCGTTCTACGATAACGATACAGCGCAAGGAATACCGCACGGACAACGGCGTTCTCAACCTTCATGCTGCATCCGGCATCCTTGCAACGGTCAGGCCATCGTGGAAACCGCGATCGTCCTGCTGCTGGTGCTGACGATCATCTTCGGCGGCCTGGGGGCGTTACAGGCGATCGGGACGCACTATGCGGTGAACCAGGCGGTGCGGGTGGCGGCACACCAGGCGGCACTCCTCGGCTCGACCGGCGGGCTGGAACGCGACCGCGCCTACGGCCTGGCGGAAGCGCCGGGGCCGGTCGCCGAAGCGGCGCGCAACGCCTTCGCCGGTAGCGCCTTCGCGGATCCCGCCGCGGCCACGATTAGCGCGCGCTGCGCCGCGAATCCCTGCCGCCGCTATAGCCCCATCACGGTACGGATCACCTACCACGGCGCGCTCTGGACACCGATTCCTGGCCTGTCGGAGGTGACGGTCGATCGCAGCGCGGTGCGGACGGCGGAGAAAGATGCGCAGTAAAACGGAGACCGTAGAACGTAGAACGTAAAACGATTCATCGCCAGAGGAATGCATTATGCATAACCGATTACGCCATATACCGTCAAAACTGCATGGTTGGTTGAATCAAGTACGACTACAACAACGACAGATTGTTCGCTGCTGCCCGTTCCCTGTTCAACGTTCAACGTTCAACGTCCAGCGTTCAGCGTTCAACGTTCAGCGTTCCGAAGGGCAATCGCTGGTGTTTTTCGCCCTGGTGCTGGCATGTGCCGTACCGTTCATCTTCGGCATTGTCGAGTTCAGCGAGCGGCAACTGGAAGTGGCGCAGATGCAGGATGCGTTGCAACAGGCGGCGCGGGCGTCGGTGCAGTTGCTCGACTATGCCGCGCTGGCCGAGAACAGCGAACGGATCGACGAAGCGCGGGTGCAACAGGTCGCGACACAGACGTTTGCGCAGAATCTTGGCACGGTACACGGCCTGAGCGAGCCGGTGGAGACGCTGGTCAACCGCGTAACGTGGACGATCCTTCCGCAAGGGGGAACCTGCCGGTTTGCCGGATTGCCGGCGCAGACATTCGTTACGCCGGTGGTGTGCGCCGAGGTGCGGCCCGTGCTGACCGGCTTTGCGCTGCTGGGGTACGCGCCCTACCAGCCGCAGATCACCGCCGCATCAACACTGGATCGCGTCGAGAGATAGTGAAGCGCCATGGCAACCACAACCCTGACGATGAGTCAGCGGCAGCGACGCGATGGGCTTCGCCGTCTTCGCAAAGCCAGCCGCGACCGTGACCATCTGGAGAGCGCGATTGTCACCCTGCGTACCGCCATTGAGACGGAAGTGCGCGACCTGCTCGCGTTCTGCCCCGATATGCCGCCGCAGGTGCAGCCCCTCGCCGATGTTGCTGGCGTTGCTGATGCGGTGGCGCGTACGCGAGTCGTTCGAGGATGGCTGGTTGATCCGTCCGACCACCTGCGTCGTGCGATTCGGGTTTGTTTACGGTGGTGTTCATTCCTGGCTTCTTCGTGTTGTTTGCCGTGTCCAGTCGGCTTGCGGCGCAACCTAGAGGAGGATTCTGATGTCTTCAAGCCTATCTACTCCGTTGAGCAGCGCCCTGACGCCGAAACGGTCGAGCCTGTTGCCGGCGTTGCTCCTGATCGTCGGCATGGCGATTGCCATTGCCGCGGCGGCCTATGGATACATCGAGAGCCGCCGCACCGAGCGAGTAGTCATTGCCGCGCGTGACGTTCCCTATGGGCAGCAGATTAGCGCCGACGACCTGGCGACGATCGAGTTGCCGCTGCACCGGCCGGCGCAACTTGCCGGCGTCGGCGACCCGAACGCCGTCATCGGAACCTATGCTACGCGCCAGATCGGAGCCAATGACCTGGTCCAGCCGGCAATGCTGGCAAACAACCCGCCAGATCATCCGGTCTATCCGAACGGGCGCGAACTTGGGCACAACATGGTCCCTGTGCCATTCGCCCTGAATGCGGTCGGACCGATTACCGATCGTGACACGCTCAACATTGGCTTTTTGTCGGCTGATCCTGCGCTGTGTGATCGCGAACATGCCGATGTCCCGGCAGGCGCCGCCCTCGAACCTGTTGCGCCATTGTCGCACACAGGCGATACGGCACAGTCGCTGGCATACGCCTGCCGCTGGATGTCGGGTGTGCCAATCCTCTATATCGCAGGCGGCGAGGGCGACGGAATCGCATACCTCGAAATGACGCCAGCCCAGGCGCATGCGTTGCGCGCCTTGCAGGCGGCCGGCGTCACATTATGGGGTGAGCGTTATGGCGCCCGGTCAACACCGCTGATGCACATGGATCGCCTTGACGCTTCGCAGGTCATCCTGCCCGACCTGACACAACCCGTCACGACAACCCTGCGCATCGAGCCGCAACGCGTCGCGCCGTTGCAGACGGTTCCCGGAACCAGCAGCCCGGTGCCAGGCATACAGCCAGCCAATGTGCCGTAACCGCAGCCATGGGCCACAGCAGTAGCACAGGAGCCACATCATGGCCAGATCCCCGCTGACCACTGAGGGTGATGAGCATCCAGACGCGATTCACTGTAATCACAGGAGCCGCGCGCTTGATCCGGCGTCGGGAGCAAGTGATCGCCTGGCAGAACTGCGGTTCTGCCAGGAGACCGGCCGCCTGGGCGATTGGAGGCGACCGGTTACCGAAACCCTGGTGCGTGCCGGTCTTGGCGAAGGATACACCACGGCCGAGTGGGCCGAGATCCCCTGGTATGGCCCGCTTGACACCTGGCTCTGTCCGGGTACAGCGGCGTCCGATATCCTGATCAATCGTCCTGACCGGGCAATGGTTGTTGTGGAACAGGGGAACCGCAGCGACACGGGCGTTCTCGTGTGCGAGGACTGGATTCACTGGACCCAGCGCCAGTTGCTGTTGCGTGCCGGTTTCGTCACGCCCGAAGCGCCTGGCGACTGGCGCAACGCCGATGGGCATCCTGTCCATGCGCTCTATGGCACCGCCGATCGCCGGTTACGGTTTGCCATCACCCGGCCGCCCTATACTCCTGACGGCCCATCCGTCGCGGTACGCGCCTTGCCTGCGCGCTGGCGCACCATCCACGACCTGGTGCAGCACGAGAGCGGCATATTACCGCGCGATGCCGCCGAGTTGCTCCTCGAGGCAATCCGCCGCGGCGTCACGATTCTGATCGCCGGCGGCACCGGCAGCGGCAAAACCACGCTGACTGCCGCGCTGCTACAGGCGATCGCCGAAGAGAAGCGCGTGATCGTCATCGAGGATGCGCGCGAGTTGCCGCTGCCGCCCGACGGTATGGCAGTCGAGGTATTACGTAGCCAGAGCAGTTTCACCGATTGCGTCAGACTTACCTTGCGCCAGCGCCCGGATGTAATCGTGCTCGGCGAGGTGCGCGGCCCCGAGGCACTCGCCATGCTCGAAGCCGCCGCCACCGGCCACCCCGGCATCTGCACGATCCACGGGCCGGATGCGCTCACGGCATTGCGCAACCTGGAGCGCTTTGCAGCCCGTGGCGCCGAAGGCAACGCCGGAATCGTACGCGGCATGATGACCGGCGGCGCCGTGCCACTCATCGTGGTTCACATCGGCAACTATGGCGGGCGCCGGTGCGTCGGCCAGATCGTGGAGGTGCTCGTCACCAGTGGTGGCCAGGCCGGCGATACGATTCCGCACAATACGCTCTACGCATTCAGCGCCCAGACTGGCCGTCTCGAACGGAAATATCCGGTGCAGGGCGCCTGGGGGAAAGGGCGTCTCTAAATCGGCAGCAGTTACGCATCGTCTCGCTATCGTCAACGCCGCCTGGTGAGCGCGGCGCAAAGGAGCAAACCATGGCAACCGAACTCCTGCTCGTTACCAATACTCCGGGCATGGTTGAGGCCCTCGCCGGCTACAATGGCATCCAGCCATTCCCGGCGCCTGGCCTGGCGCGTGTGCGCAGCCTGGTGGTCAGCGAACAACCACCGCCGGTCGTGTACCTCGAAGATACACGCGGCACCGTCGCCGAGCTCTGGGACATTATCCACGCCGCGCAGGCGCATGGCGTGCGTGTGCTGGTAGGCCTGCAGAGTATCGGGATTGTCCACGCCAGTGATTTTGCCGACGCCGGACTGGCTGTCACCACACTACGCGAACCAGAGGCACTCGCCGGCTGGATCGCGCAGCAACTGGGGGCGGCCCGGCGCATTGCAGCCAGGCAGGTGACGATTGCTGTAGGCGGCGCAAAGGGTGGTATCGGCAAGAGCCTGGTCGTCTCAGCACTCGCCGAGGGAATGCACCGCCGGGGGCTGCGTGTGCTGGTGGTTGACGGCGACCTCTCAAACTCGGGCCTGGTGCCTGAGTTCCGTATCCCCACAGGCTTCGGCTCATTTCTGACCCTGCGCCAGGAAGGGCGCGGCCATACGCAATTCACGCCGGCCAATATCGCCCGCCTGATCTACCATCACGCGCCGAGTGGCATTGACTTCCTCCTCGGCGCCGATGAAGCCGCGCTCGCCGCCGACTTCACACTACCTGACTGGCGCGCGCTGATGCAGGCCATCGGCAGTCTGGGCGAGACGCTCGAACAGGATTACGACGTCGTCCTGATCGATACCGGTCCCGATATGAAAAAGCGGCCCTACGCTCTCGAAGCGGCGCGCAACGGCGGCTGGGTCGTGTTGCCGTCTCCGCCAGGACGCAAGGAGCGTGCCGGCGTCGGCATTGCTCTCCAGCAATTCGCAGCACATCAGCCGGACCTGACCGACCGCTGCCTGCTGGTGCTGATGGAACCCGAACGCGGCGTCACCGTCGGGTTGCGGCATGTCGCGCCGTTGTTCAGCCAGCACTGGCCGAAGGCACGCATTGTCGGCACCCTACCCCGCGACCCGCACCTGGTCAGCCTGGCGAATGAAGAGGCCGATCGCTATGTCTCGCCGCTGGATGTCGGCCGGTTTCGCCCATTTTCGCTGGCGGTCCACGATCTGGTTGACACCATCTGCACCGTGATCGGGTTGACCCCGCCCCAACCGAGACCGACCGCCAGCCTGTTTCGCCGGCTGTTCCCTGGCAAGCCCGGTATCACGCCGTTACAGGCGGCGGCGCAGACAGGTGCCAGCTGATACATTCGCGGGCGACCTGTTCTGCCATCAGTGCAACGCCGACGGTCTCCAGAATCAGGAATCGCACCGGCATACGAGGCACCGGATAAGGGACCGAAACTACGGCACAACCACCGAAAGGATCAACCGTGACCCGTTTCACCACCGACACACCGGCAGGGCGTCTCGCCCGTCAGGGATCGCCGCCCTCCCTTGCCATCGAAGAAGACGGCGGCCTGGCGACACTCCTCGGCGGCCAGACCGATGCCCTTGGACGTGACGCTGCGCTGCGCGAGGCAGCGATTCTACAGGCAGCGCGCGATGAACTGCAACAGGCCTTCAGCACCGACGGCCGGCGCCACCTGTTGAATCCATTCGCCCCTGCCACTGAGCGCAATGCCGAGGTTATTACGGTATTGCGCCAGGCGATCGGGCAACATCGCGCGCGCGGCGGCCCGCTCGCCCGTGTTCCAACCGACGATGAAACCCTGCTCGCAATCTTCGCCGCCACACTCGGCTGGGGGCCGGCGCAACGGTACCTCGACGATCCGCGGGTCAATGAAATCAAGATTATTGGCCGGCGCATTCGCGTCCAGGAGAGCGGTAAGCCATTTCTCACCGTCGCCGAGCAATTCGCTGCAGCCGACGAAGTGCGCGACCGCGTCGTCTTGCTGGCGTCATTGATGGGTGTGCACCTCGATGCCCAGAACCCCCAGGAGACACTGCCTGCCGACCACGGCACCCGCATCCACGCGACCATCCCGCCGCGCATTCCGCCGGAGGATGGCGCATTGATCTGCATCCGGCGCGGGCGCCGCGTCGCCTGGGATCTCGATGATGTGCTGCAACGCGGCACGCTCGACCGGCAGGTACATGAGATTCTGCTGCTGCTGGCACGGGCGCGCTGTTCTTTCCTGATTGCCGGACGCACCGGCAGCGGCAAGACGGCACTGCTCGAGTCACTGGCCAACTCCTGGCCTGGCGACCCCCATACATTAACCATTGAAGACCATATGGCTGAGATTCACATCCGGCGAGCCGATCTCTGGACGCGCGAGCAGGTCAACACGCAACGCGATCCGGGCGCATTCGGGCGCGTGGCCAGGGAGGCGCTGCGCCAGACACCCGATCTTCTCTGCCCTGGCGAGATTCGCGGTAACGAGGCAGGCGCCGTACTCGCCCTCGTACTCTCCGACCACCCGGTTATCACCACGCTGCACGCACGCTCGTGCGCCGAAGCCGTGGAGCGCTTCGCCAGTTTCGCCGCTATGCCGGGCGCCTACATGTATGAAGGACGCCGTGCTGATGCGCTGCGCGATGCCTCCGGCGGCTTCGATGTCATCATCAAGGTAGACAACTGGGAAGAACTGGGGCTTCGGCTGATTACGGAAGTCGCGCTCCTTGACGGCGTGACAGTTGATGAGGGCGTGATGCGGCCGGTCATCATCCCGCTGGCAAACGTTGATGTCCGGCCCGATGGACGGATTGCCTGGCAATGCCGCGTCACCGTCGGGAGTGGCGGGTTGCTGGAATGGGCCGGCGACGACCGGACGCCGGCATCACTACGCGAGAAGCTTGTGCGCGCGCGCGCGCTGGCACAGGTTCGTCAGACGGCCACCACGCTTGACGCAGTTGCCGATGCGATTGCCCGGGCACGCAAACACCTGCTGGCTGGAGAACCGGAGCGAGCCATGGCCGCGTTACGGAGCGCCTGGACGCAGCGGCGCGACCCGCGCTTGATAGGCGCGGCCCAGGAGACACTCAACCAGGCCCCGGGAACCTTTGCCGCCATCGCCCGGCAGGCGGCGACCGAGGAGGCGGCGCTGCGCCGTCTCCTCGTGGCGCGACGCTGGCGCGACGCGCGCCTGGCACTCGATGTCATGATGACTGACCTGGCACTGGCAGCACAGGCTGCCCCGCCTGGTGGATGGGAAGCCATCGAAGCCATGCTTCGCCAGGGCATCGCGGGCGAGTCTGCGGCCGACGAAGCGCGGATCGAGGCGGAACGCGCACTGGCGCAAGGACACGCACGGCTGGCCATCGACATCCTTGCGCCATGTGTCGTCGCTGAACTGCCAGCCGCGGTCGCACTCCCGCTGGTACGTATCCGTGAGCAAGCGATGGAACGCCTGGTAGACGCCGGTCAGGGTTCCGAAGCCGCGCTGGCAACCGTTCGGGTGCAGCGTCGGGCGCTGGAGTCGGACGTCGAACGTTGAACGTTCAGGGTTCACTCTCCATGTTGAAAGGCATACCTGATGGATCCGACATCATACGTGCCGCCTGTGACCCACCCGGAGACTGCCTGGCTGGCTGATCTGGTACCACTGGCGGCAACAATTGCAGCGATTCTCGCATTCACCCTCATTTTTCGCAGCCGGCTGGGTATGGCACTCGACGCATATCTGGCCCGGCGTTTCTCTCACGCCGGCAGCGAGCAGATCGATCCGGCGCTACGCTGGCATCCGCCGATCGTCACCGCGCCGCGGATGCTGGCCCTCTGCCTGGTCGCGATGCTGGCGATCCTCGTCATCCTGAGCCTGATCGGACCACTCCTGGCGGCCATTGTGCTCGCTGGCCCGCTGACCGCACTCCTCGTATGGCTGTTGCTCTGGATCGAAGAGCGGCGCTATGTTGCCGGGCTCGACGCAGCATTACCGGCTGCCGTAGGGCGACTGGAGGCACAATTACGATCCGGAAGCGGCGTACAACCTGCAATTGAGAAGGTCATTGCCGATGCGCCTGATGGCCCGCTTCGCGCCGAATGGGCATGGTTCCTTGGTCGCCTCGGCCAGCCGCTCGACGGTGGGTCGCTGGCAACAGCAACAACCGTGTGTGCAGCGCTCCTGGCGCAGACGCCGGCACCGCGCCATGCCACGCTCCTCGGCCATCTGGAGATCGCGATTGAGCAACCGCACGCCACGCTCGTCCAGCGCGTCCGCGCCGCTTTTGAAGCGATGCAGGCGGCTGACCGCCGCGCGAGCACACTCAAGACCGAACTGGCGCAGATGCGCAACACCGGCATTGCGCTCTTCCTGATTAACGTCGGCATTACGCTCTATCTCTTTGTTGTGCAGCACGAGCGCTTTCTGATCGCCTACAGCAACGGCCTGGGTGTCATCGTCGGCGCCGTTCTGGCGCTCGTGATCTGCGCCCCCCTGCTTGGCGGGTACCTGCTTGGCCGCGTAGACGACATTGAATACTGAAGCTGTTCGACACTACCAAAGCGAGACGCACGATGATCGATATTCTTATTCAACCCGGGGCATGGACCGTTGCGCTGAGCGTTGCCGGCTTGCTGCTCGCTATCACGGGTATGCTGCAACTTGAACGGGGGCGCATCCTGGCGATCGGGTTGCGCACTCTTCCCTCACGCTGGGGTATGACCGGGCGCTTCATTCTGGGGCACCTGGCAGCATTGCCGCTCGCAGCAGTACCGGCGCTGCTGATCATCTCGGCAGGTATTGACGGCATGCCGCGCCTGCTGCTGGCGACGGCAGCACTCGGGATCTATCTCTACGTCGGTGTCGTCATTCCGCGCAAGCCGATCACCGCGGCTCAGCAAGAGCGCAAACGACTGCGCCAACTCACACCATCGTTCGTATCGTATGTGCGTGTCGCGCTCGCTGGCTACGACTCGCCCCCCGTCTTGCTGGAACGCTACCTTGTCAGGCCCAACCCACGCCGCGCAGTGATGCAAGGTGTCGTCGCCGATGCCCTGCACCTGATGCGTGATCGGGGTGTCCTGCCGTTTGAGGCGCTTCGGCGAGTGGCGCGAGAACGCGGCTGCCAGGAGTTGATTGACGTTACAGAGGCGCTGGCGCAGGCTGAGGCCGAAGGTTCCGATCCGCAACTCGTACTGCAGGCCCAGGAAGCGACACTCAACCAGGTGTTGCACGACGAGTTCCGCCAGATGATCGAACGACGCAAGCTCTATTTGCTCGCACTGGCGGCACTCGCGGTGATCAGTGTACTGATTCAGATCATGTATGTCATTGTGATGGGCAGCGGCGCGTTGCGTTACTTCTGATCATGTGATCACGCGAGGTTCGTCTGATGCGTTCCACCCGACATGTGCGCCGGCAACGATCCTCGCCTGCATTTTCCGATCGCTCGCGACATAGCGGTAAACGGCCTGATGATGCAGGTAATCGAACACTGGCGCTGGATCGCGCAACGGAGTGGCTGCTGGCGCAGCCCGCGTTCGACCGCATTCTCGCCAGCGCGTTGCGCCACCCGCGGTTGCTGGTGGCACTGGTTGCCATCGCAGGAACGGCGCTCACGGCCTGGTCGATCGCGCCGTTCTGGCGCGGCGATGCAGGAACGGTGCCTGCGGCGGATAGCGCAGCCATCACCCCTGCCCCATCCTCCGGCGACGACGCCTTGCGACTCATCGCCGCCTACAACCAGGCAAGTGCCGTAGCCGCGGCGCAGGGCCGGGCCGACCTGCTCGCACCCTACCTTGCACCGGATGGACCGGCATGGCGGGCGGTACAGCAGGAATACGCACGGCGCGCCATATCAGGCGAGCGCCGTGAGGCAACCCTCGCGCGATGGGGAGTGCTGAAGGCCGCCATTGACACCGATACGGCTATTGTTGAAACCCAGGAACAGTGGGATGTCGTCACCATCGCCGGTGGGGACATTGTGAGCAGCCGGCGCGGCGTGTTGCTGCGCAATGCGTACATGCTCCGCCTCGACGCCGGCGGCTGGCGGATCGTTGATGTGGCAACAACAGTACTGATGAATTAGTAGCGCGCCATGATAACGATGTACCACCATCTGCCGATTTGTGTACACCCTCATATCCTGCGCCGGGTCGTCATTACCGTTGCGCTGGCGCTCGCGTTGTTTCTTCCGGCCACCGTCTCCGCCGACGCGCCGGGAACACGCGGCGATCCGCCGCTGCCGCAAGGATCGGCCTCTCGGGCAGGAGCGCCGGCTGACGGACCGCAGGTATGGCAGGGCGTGCAGCCGTTAACGCCACCTGGAGCAGCAACTCCAGCAACGCCGGTCCGGTTCGGCTCGCCGGGAGACTGGACGGGTGAGACGCAATCCTGGCTGGGGCGCAATCTGAACCCCGGCAACTGGGTGCTCGACGCGGGCATGGGCGTCGTTGCCGGCGTAATCGCGACGGTCGGCGCCACTGAGGAACGCGCCGCGCGAACCTTGCTCGGCGCTGGAGATGGCGACTCATGGTCCATCGTACCGCGCACCTGCAATGATAACCAGGCGACAAACTTTGTTTTCTGTACGCCACCAGAACTGACCTACGCACATCCCAACCTGCCACCGATCTGGAACATCATGCGCGCTGCGGCTCAGGCGCTGGCAACGACACTCTTCCTGGTACGTATCAGCCGCCTGCTCGCAGAAGGCGCGCGCAGTCTGGCGGAAGAAGGAAAACGCCTGCTCTTAACGTTTATGGGAGTCTCACTCTTCGTCAATACCACCGCACAGACACTGGGCTTTGTCATTGACATTTTTAACGCCATGAGTGAGGCGCTGCTCGCGCGGGCGCATCTTGACCTTCTGACACCGCTCGATGCCAATCTGAACCTCGGCTCGTACTGCATGTACGCGGTGTTCTGGACTATCATGCTCCTTTTGATTTTCAAGAGCTTCTTTCGTCTGATCAACATTATCGTGCTGGTCGGGGTCGCGCCCGTCGCTGGCGCGCTCCTGATGGATCGCGCCACCGCACCGCGCTTTCACGGCTGGTTGCAACGCCTGATCGATCTACTGTTTGAACAGGTGGCACTCACCATTACGATTGTTGTGGCTGTCGCGCTGTTGCAGCCATTCCGTGACGGTTCGGTGGATGTTTTTGTCAACTTCCTGCTTGGATCGGCGACATTGTTAATGGCAGCGTATGGCGCACCGCAATTGACCGGCGTCGCGCGCACCACCGTTCAGGGCGGCTACCTGAGAGCGCGGCTACAACACACCATGAATCATCTTGGCAGCAGGGCAGGCAAGGGCGTAAAGCATGGTGCAGGCGCCACAGCCGCCGCCATAGCCGCCGCCTGGCACGCCAATCGCCCCTCGCGCCGTTCCACACCTGAGACGGTCGCCGCGAACACTGTTGCAACCGATGGTCGTTCCGCTACAGCGCCGCGGACCCGCGAGGATCGTGCGCCGGACGCAACACACCCGGCGCGCCGTAACGATGGCCGACCGGCGACGACGGCGCGCCCGTCTGAGCCGATGGAGGGTGCTACGTTGCGAAACCGCCAGGAGCGCGCCGCGGCCCGGGCACGTCATATGCGCGCTCAGGCCGACGAAATCGAGGGCCGTGCATACTCCATCGCACCCGGTGACGGGCGCCGCTCCTTGATCGAGCAGGCGCATGCACTGCGCCGGCGCGCTGATCTCCAGCAACGGTTCGCGCAGGGCAAGCTCTTGCCGCGCCGATCGCCGTGGACCGACGAACAGAAACAACGCCGCCGCGCGATCTGGCGCGCTGCCCTGCTGGAAATGCAGGGCGCGCACGACGTCGAACGCGCCGGTGTCGTGGCCGCCATCGAGGTTGACCAGCGCAACCTGCATACCGTGCCCGCCGGTGAGCGCGCGCCAATTATGGCCCAGATCCATCTGCGGCAGACGCGGGCCGCCGAACTGACTCCCGCAAAGGGTGAGACGCTGGCAATGGCCACACGTGTGCAGGCGGCGCAGGTGGCGCGCCAGCGACTTGCAGCCGAAGGACTGATGTCACCGCCGCGACCGGTACAGCAACCACCCGGCCAGAACCAACGGACCAGTGGGAAGGGAGCCGCGCGCGATGAGCGCTGACGATCGCGAGCATATGGCTGATCGGCCCGGGCAACGCCTCGCAACCACTGCCGCCCGCGCGACAACGGAACACATGGCGCGGCGCATGCTCTCGGCCGCCGGGTCGGCGTTGTTACGCGCCGGCGCCGCTGCAGGCGGAAAAACTGCCATCACAGGAGCACTGGTACTCCTGGCACTGGTACTTGCCGGCGTTGCCTTGCTGGCGGTCATAGCCGCTCCTGGCGCGATATTTCAGCATACCACGGCCGCCTGGCCCGTACCTCTCGACTCGCGCCCCGGCGACGGCTACACCGCGAGCGGATGGATCGTTACCAGTCCCTTTGGCTGGCGTTCCAGCCCGCTGACGGGCAACCCCGAGTTCCACGACGGGATCGATATTGCGTCACCCGATGGACGCTGTCCCCTTGGCCCGAACTGCCCGGTGGCATCCATCTTCGATGGCATCGTCCGTTATGTCGGCTGGGATCAGGGTACCGCAAGGGAACCGGCGGCCGCCGGAGGTGGCCAGGTCGTGATTGTGAGCAGCGGCGATGATGAGATCGAGACACTGTATGCCCATCTGGCGCCCTACCAGCTTCACGTGCAACTCCAGGGGCGAATTGACGACCCCTACGGTCGTTATGATGACTATTCAAAGTATCGTGAGATCGGCCACGGCGAACTGTCACCCGCCGCCGATGCCGCCGCAATTGCGCTATGGTGCGCAGGTGATGCGCCCACCTTCCAGCCGGTGCGTAATGGTGCAACTGTGACGTTTCTCTATGACCGCCCGGCTTCCTGCCGCGCCAGTGTTCTCTGGCCACAACGCGGCGACGGCTGGGAAGGCTGGATTGCCGACGACCCTCCAGCCGGTGCCGACGGGAACGCGACACTTGCGTGGCAGACGCCGTTACCACCGGGTGGAGATCCGGCCAGCGCGGCGCAACGTCGCGCCGGCGACACTGCGCTGCGCTTTCGCGCCCACCTGACACCGCCACCGCCGCCGCCAACGGCCACGCCGGTGATAAGCGACACACTGACAGTACCACTGTCAGGTGATCAGGAAGTGAACCGGCCAGTGATAGCGGCTGGCAACCCGGCCTGCGAACGCAGCGCCGGCGGCGTGCAATGCACCTGGTTGCTCGGGGCGATTCCCGCGATCAGCGCCGGCGTCACAGCGTTCGCGCCCGGCACTGCGGGACGCGGATCGGCGCCGTGGCACTCCCGCGCTGCCATGACGGCAACCCCTACCACGACGCCGGCATGGCTCACGACGAGCATTTCCGCCTCACGCGCCCATGCGCCGGTCGGTAGCCGCCTGACATTCTACGCCAGTGTGAGCAGCTCCAGTAACCACAACATGGTCGTCACGCTTGACCCGGCCCTGCTGGTACGGAGCGTATCGCCGGGCGCCGGCGCATGCCGCGTGACGGACAGCGGCGCGAGCTGTAACTTCAGCCAGCCTGGCGACTCAATAGTCTCAATCATTGCCGATGTGCGCAGTGGAACGCCAATGGGCAGCATCCTTACCGCGCGCGTGGATGCGATCCGTGGCGACGAACATCGCTCGGATACGGTTGTCATCCTGGTGGACCAGTATCTGGTGACACCGCAGCCCTGGCCGCCACCAACGGCGCTACCGACTGCGACGCTTACCTGGCCGACGCCCGTACCCGCGCCAACCGCACCTGCGGCGCCGCTCCCATCGCCGGCTCCGCCTCCCGCAGCACCACCCGGCAGCGGCCCCGGCGCCATGCCGGCGCCATGTCTCCCGCTGGAACTCGTGCCACTCCATGGCGTTACCAATGCCCACGGCGGCACAGCCATGATGCGCCTGGCGGCGCCGGCAGCGGCAAGCTTCACCGCCGTCCGTACGGAAATACTGTTACGAACCGGGACCGATCCACTCGCGCGCCTGGCCGATGCGCTACGCGCGCCAGAGTTTCGCTCAAGCAAACCAGGCGTGGCGCTTATGTCGTGGCACATGGCAGGACGCGCCATTGACCTGGACACCAGCACATCCTGGCGCATCATGCCCGAGGGACGCATGTACCGCGTCTGGATCGGGACAGTGGACGTCACCGCAATCTTTGAACGACATGGCTGGAACCGGATCACGGCGCAGAATGGCGTTCCAGAATGGTGGCACTACGAGTACCATCCGGACCACGTATCCTGGGCAGGCGCCATGGTCCAGGTATGGCCACGGACACGCCTGCAGGCCGCCTTCCCTCAGATCAGCTGGTTGCGTACCGGTTGTGGCGTGGAACTACCTGGCTCAGAGTCTCCGGCGCCCGTTGAGGCGGCTGTATGCATCCCCGGCATCCCGTCATTCACCACCACCGTCGAAGAGTTGCCCGGGTGTGGTCCACCGCTACGCGCCGGTGATCAGGTGTTTCAACTTGACAGCATCGTTGGCTTTGTCGGAACCACCGGGCAGACGACCGGGGCGCATCTGCACCTCGGCATCCGGCAGCGCGGCTACAACGGCGCGTACATGCAGATCAACATTTGCAGCGAGGACTGGCTTCACGGGATGGTCCCACCGCCCGACGCCTCTTGCTGGACCGAGATGGCCGATCCAATCGCATTTCTACCGCTGGCACCGCCGGACAGTGGCGGGCCGGCGATATCTGAGGGCACACCGTACCAGTTGCCGCCCCCCAACCATCCGGGATCGCTGTATACCAGGCCACCACCCGGCGCCACGCCGGTCGGCCAGTACTGGTCGCCCTACCAGAATGGTGGTCGCTACGGCGGCGGACGGCATGGCGGCAAAGCAAAGCCACAATAACGCCCCACAGGGCACGACATGCCGGTACTGAGCATCATCAACCACAATCTGAAAGGAGCACTGGCATCATGTCAACGATCACCTGTATCATCGTCACACTCACATCACACCTGCCTGCAGACGTCTGGCAGAACCTTGCCGAGCCGCCAAAGTTCGACGGCCTCTTCAAAGCATTGTTCGACTGGCTGAAGAACATTATCACCGTGGCCGGCGGTTTCTTCCTGCTGATTGACCTGGCGAAACACATCTTCTCCTCGCCGCGCGACCTGCGCAGCGCAGGGATCGACCTGGCCGTGTTCGTCATTCTGCTGGTGGTCGCCAACCAATCAACCAGCATCGTCACCTGGGCGATGGGGCTGAGCGGCTAGTTCGTGGAGGATGACCACCATGAATGACTACCTGGGCGCGGTTGTTCCACGCCGGCTGCGGGTAAGCGCTTCGGTCCAGCTTGCCGGGATGCGCGTGCCGGCCCGCGCATTCTTGATGACCGCAGGACTGATAGCAACCGGCGGGATCGCCATCACCCTCGGCGCAGATATTGAACGCGCGATCTGGAGCACGGGCGGCCTGATCCTGGGTGGCCTGCTCGTGACCGAAGGCCGCCTGTGGGGGCGGTCGTCACGTGAGGTTATAACGATTGTGTGGCGTCATATGAGCAGGAGACAGCGCCTCCGCCTTGCTCGACCGCTGGTGACGTTGCCACCGGAGCCACCGGTTGCGGCCACGGTGATGCCACGCCCGCGCTGGCAGCAAGAGGAGCAAGGGCGATGAACGACAACGATCTACGCGACCTGTTTCCGCAACACATTGTGCGCGGCGCCCTGTTGCGACCGGATGGTTGCGCTGTCGGGCTGGTCGGTGGCGGAGCACCGGCATGGGATCTACGTTCCAGCGCGAGCCGGGCGCATGTTGCAGAAGCGTACCACCGTCTCCTGCTGGCACAGGATGCACCTCTTGACATCTACAGTTTCGATGGAGCGCCCGACCTGGCGAACGAGATCACCGATCTCTACCAGCGAAGCAAACGCGCCGTGAACCCGGCCGCGTCCATGATCCTCGACGAACTTGCGGACTACCTGGACGACCGGGCGACGGCAACCATCAGTCGCAGCCGGCTCACGATCTGGGCGGTGACGGTTGACCCCTCGCCGGCCAGCCTGGTTGTCGCAAAGACGGCCAACCTCAGCGCACTCTTTCAGCGCGCCGCGACCAGGCCGGCGGGACCTCGGGTCGCGCAGGCGACCGCCGTGATCGCCGAGGCAGTGGCGCGGGCCCGACGTCTGGCCGATGCACTGGCATCGCTCGACGGCGTACCATTGCCACGTCTGCTTGAAGCTGAAGAGATCGCCCGGCTACTGTTTCGTCTCACCGATCCGCTACGCGCCGCGCGTTACCCGCTTGCGGGCACCCTCCTCGAACGTATTCGACACATGATTATTGCTGAAGCCTGATGGCGAGGAGGAGATCGTGTCATGCCGCTCCGCGATGCATTGAACAAACCGATCATTGAACCGGCGCGCCGTCGCCGGGCCGGGAATGCAACATTGCCTTCCGGCGCAACGACCCTCGCCGATCTGCTTGCCCCTGACGGCATCGATCGTCACTGGAGCCACATGATCCAGGTGGGCGATTCATTCTTCACCACACTCGAGGTACGCACGTTCCCGCCGACGTTGTCGCTGGCATGGATTAGTGATCCTGCTCTTGGCCTTGATGCGCCCGGAATTACCATCCATCAACGCATTGTTCCGCTACCCGATGCGCTTGCGCGCCGGGCGCTGGCCCGCAGCGAAGATGCGGCGCTCGGAACGCTGGCCGGTGACGCCCAGGCCGGCACACATTTCGACGCCGACGCCCAGCAGGGGGCCGAGGCCGCAGCAACGCTCCGGCGCGACCTGGCGGCCGGCGTTGATCGTCTGTTTCAGATGGTGGTGACTATCAGCATTGCCGCCGCAACCCCCGAGGAACTGGCGGCGCGCGTTGACCGGGTACGGCTCGCAGCAGCACAGCAAGGCATCTTGCTTGGTGTGGCGCAGTTTCAGCAATGGGAAGGGTACATCAATGCGCTACCGCTGGGGCGCGAGGCGCTCGGTCTGGTGCACGATATCAGCGGGCGGGTAGCCGCTATGGGTCTGCCAACAACATCGCCGGGGCTGACCCGGCACGGCGGATTACCGATCATCTGGGGCGAGCACCCGCGCAGCGGCGCGCCCCTGATCTACGATCGCTGGCAGGCAGCAAACCCGCATATGCTCATTGTTGCTGAGTCGGGTAGCGGAAAGACCTACACCATGGGCGGGTTACTGGCGCAGGAACTGGCACTTGGCGAGGACGCTCTGCTGATCCTCGACCCCAAGCGCCAGGAGTACAGGGCGCTGGCGACCGCGCTTGGCGGAGCATATATCTCGCTCTCCAGCCGTGCCGGCTACCATATCAATCCTCTCGAACTACCGGCGCTCGCGCCCGAACGCGCCCGCGCCGTCGCCGAGCTGGAAGAGGACTTACTCGGGCAGCGCATCAGTGTCATCAAGGCGCTGATCGTGCGTGAATTGAAGGCCCAGGGCACCCATATCGACGCCGTCGGCGCTGCGGCGATCCAGGACGCAATCGCCGCAGCCTATGCAGCACGCGAGATCAGTAGCGATCCGCATACATTCACGCGGCCCATGCCGACCTTCAGCGACGTGCAGGTTCAGCTCGCCGAGACCGCGCCGGACCTTGCGCGCGCCCTGGCCCTGTTCACGCGTGGCACGATTGGCGACCTGTTCAATCATCCGTCGAACGTACCCACTGACAACCCCTTGCTGGCGATCGATCTCTGGTCACTGCTGCAGAGCAACGACGAGACCCTCGCCCGGCTGTTGCCGGTCATCGTGATGGATTTCTTCGTCACCACGGCGATCAATCGCCCGACCGGTCGGCGCAGCCACCTGGTACTCGACGAGGCCCATGCATTGTTGCATTCTGAAGCCGGTGCGCGCACACTGCAGATGATCTTCCGTATCGGGCGCAGCCTCCAGTTCAAGGCAACCGTCATCACCCAGAGTCTTGACGACCTGGACGAAAGCGAGCAGACGCGCGTCTTGCTCGAAAACGCGCGCACCAAACTTATCCTGGGGCTGAATCAGGACTCGGACGCCGTAAACCGGGCGGCGGCCATTCTACGTTTGAATGATGAAGAAACCGCCTACCTGGCGACCTGCCGGATCGAGCGTGGCATCGGCGCAACGGCATTACTCCTGGCAGACGGCGAACGGACCCCATTGTTCATACCGATGTGGCCGGGGATGCTGCACCGTATCGTCACGGGAGGCGCCATCTGACTATCTTTCGGGAAGGTCAAACCTTCCTGGAAGACACGCTGGAGTGAGCCATGATCATTGCGGACCACCGTATCAATATGGATGCGCTGCTGGCACGGATTGTGTTTCGCTGGCATTGGAAAATCGTTGCCTGTATGCTCGCATTACTGGCACTGTTCGGCCTCGCGAGTGGAACGATCCCACCTTTCTGGCGCGGTCGCGCCACGTTACACATCCAGTCGCCGCCTGAAGCGCTTATCACGGTAGATGGACGGCACTGGCCCGTCGACCTGTATGCCGGTGACCACACAATCGTCGCCGCGCTCCCTGACGGTCGCCGCTCCTGGGTCAATCTGACGCTAGGGGCCAGCGAAACGAGGGAGGTCGTGTTGCCACCCGGCCTGCCAGCGCCGCGTGAGCAGCAGTTGCCTGCCGCTGCGCCCGGTATGCATATTGACATGATCTGGCGGGCCGATGGCGCATGGCGGCTCCAGAGCGCTGCCATGCCGCTGCCGGAAGATGACGGTAGTGAGGAAGCCGGTATCGTTGCGGCAACTCAGACCGTTGCCATCAGCGCGCGCGGCATCGAGCGCCTGACGACAATCGACGCCTACCGTGGCCTCGCCGATATGATCCACGCCGGTAGCACACGCTACGAAGCCGTCTACGAGCCCCACCGACCCGGCATGCAATCAGGAGGCCAGGTTCTCGTGCATGGCTGGAATCGCGCACCAGTCGTAACGGAAGGCGACGTTTCACTGGTGCGATTCGCGCCGGATGGCGCAGGACTACTACTGGCCGAACGCGCCGCCGCGGGTGAACAGATTAGCTATGTGACGCGGAGCGGGCCGCCAGCGCCGGTCGTGGCCGTGCCAGGCAGCATTACTGGCCTTGTGTGGCAGCCAGGTGGTGATGCCGTCGTGATTGCAAGTCGCATGGGGAACGAACGTACATTAACGCTGGCCCGACTTCGCCCCGCGCCGGTTGCGGCAGTGATTGCCGAGCCACCCGCGGACGGCCTGCCGCCGCACACCTGGGCAGGTCATGATTTCCTCTGGATCGCCCCGGACGATGACGGCACACCGTGGCTCTGGCGCGCCGATACCGGCACACTCTTACCGGAACGGCAGGGAACGCTTGAGGCGCGAGCGCTCACGATGCTGGCCGATGGAACGATGCGGGTCGTGGTGGAACACGCGGGTCAGGTGGTGATTGGCCGCATGCAGGGAGAACTGCTGATCGGTGAAGTGGTGCTGCAGAGCGTACCGGCAACCGGCGACCTGGTCGGTGAATGGCACGGTGCCGAACTGCTGTTGCGGAGCGGAGAACGTGCCTGGCTGATCACGATGGCAGACGACGATCGGTGAATGCCATGAACGGCGTGGAGGATGGATATGCGTTTCGGTGCACCGCGTATTGAGGCACTGCTTGTGAGCCTGATACTGCTCGCCGCTTCCGGTGTGGCGCTGGCGGCAGTATACGTTCCTTCAGCCATGCCGCCTCAAGGTCCGGCAATCGTCCAGGAGTCCAACCATCAACCGCTGCCGCTGAAAGCGAAGCAGACCGGGCAACAACTATCCGCCACAGCATGGATGGATATCGGCGAGTCTGCTCCTGGATGGATCATCACGCTCTGGAGCGTCGCGGCGATTCTCCTGATGTTCCGCGCTGGCCGCCACCTCGATCTACCTTCTCGCGCGCGAGCGATGTTCACGTACTCACTCATGAATGTGCCGAGCTCGACGATGACACGCATACGGGCAGGTTATCAGCGCGCAAGCCTTCTCGTCGCCGGTTTCCCAATAAAGACGCGCGACGTTCTCCAGGCACAGCACGCAAAAGCGAAGGCGCGCAGCGTGTGGAGTTCGCTGATGCAATCTGCGCGCGATGCACCTCGCCGCGACATACAACGGCAGACGTCCAGCGACAATGTAAGCGGGGAATACAGCGCATATCCTGACACCGCTGCGCCGCGCATCGCGGCGGACATTCCACCGATCGCTAAACCCGGCAATTCCGTTGCAACCAGTGCAACCCTGGCGATGTATGCATATGAGCACTATGGCAGGCTGCGCAGCGCCGTGTTGCTGGTGGAAGCATGCGCCGGCCCTCGGAACGCATGGGCGCGCCTGACGATCGATCCGCATCCTGAAGAAACAACTGCGCTCACAACACTGCCGGAGCGCCTGCTGGAGACCTGGCCAGAATCACACATCGCCTGGCGAGGCAACACGCATGCCCCGCCCGAACTGACGATCGCAATGCGCCACCATGTTCCGATGCCTGATTACGCCGCATTTCTCCTGCCGGTGGCGCAACGCGCTCCGGCCAGACGTATGCCAGTCATGGGTCATGGCGACACAGCGATCTACTACGTGCCACTGCGCACGTGGCGCCATGTCGGACTGTACGGCGACCTGGCCGTGGACACACTGCACGCTGCGCTGAGCGGCCTGCTCTATGCAGAAGCGCCCGAAACGCTGGCGCTGACCATCGTTGACCAGGGACAGATCAGCCCGCTTTACGATGGCGTGCCCCATCTTGTTCGCACCCCCTGCACCGCTCCCGACGCCCTTGCCGCAATGGGTCGCATGATGCGGCGAGCGCGTGCCCGGAGCGCAGAGGTGCGTCCGGCGTTGATCGTCCTGGTCGAGCCCGATGCCGACACGCTTGCAGCATGCACCGAGCTTCTCGCCAGACTCAGGCGCCAGCCCGATATACCACTGCACCTGTTGCTGGTGCAATCGCGCCCGACCGAGAGCAACCGGCAGGGTCACGCGATCCTGCCGGCGATTGTCACCCCGGGCGGGCAAGGAGGAGCGCCGTGGCTATCCCGGCACAGGGCGCAACCGGCACGTGACGTCACACATATTGTCGCGCCCGGGCTGCGTGTCACCGCAAAGGCGTACACATGCGACGCCGCGCGCCTCGCCACGCAGATCGCTCTGCTGCGTGCCTCAAAGCGCGAGTCGCTACCTCCGACCCTGTGGGATCTGATATCGTCTTGACAATCCGGTAAAGTTAGTGCTACACTTCACATACTTTCTGGAACTATCCCTGCCAATGTATGGCAATCGGCGTGGAGGTAGACGTGGATCGGATGGAAGCACCCCCTGATGTCGTCATCCGCCGCTTGCCATTGTACGCGCGCAGTCTACGGTACCTGCTTCAGGAAGGGATCGAGTCCGTCTCTTCGCAGGAGCTTGGCGATCGTATCAATGTCACTGCCGCGCAGATCCGCAAGGACCTTTCCTATTTTGGCGAGTTTGGCAAGCAAGGCATCGGCTACGACGTCAGAAAACTGCTGCAGCAAATCGAAGACATCCTCGGTTTGTCGCACGAATGGCCGGTGGCGCTGGTCGGTATCGGGCACCTGGGCGCGGCGATCGCGCGCTACGAAGGGTTTCGCCAGCAAGGTATTCGTATTGCCGGCCTGTTCGACAGCAACCCGGAGAAGATCGGCACGATGATTGACGATATGCCGATACTCAGCTTTGATGATGCTGACACCGTCATCAAGGAGCAGGGTATCCGGCTGGCGATCATCGCTGTGCCGGCCCAGCGCGCGCAGGAAGTGGCAGATCGCCTGGTCATGGCCGGTGTGCGCGCGATCTTGAGCTATGCCCCCACCGTGCTCCAGGTTCCTGATGGCGTCTGGGTTCGCTACATTGATCCGGTTGCGGTACTCCACAGTATGACGTATTATCTGGCGCGTGATGTGTCAGGTGCGCGCCAGAACGACCCCGAGACATAGCTGGCAGCGCTCATGACCAGTGGAGCGTTGCCCTATGGATGAACCGCCAGCGCTCGCCGATGCACCGATCCTGGCTGCCGAACTCCATTATTTCCGCATCCCGCCTGAACAGTGGGCATTCCTGCTTGTGCGTCTGCGCCAGATGGGCGCCAACACTGTCTCCACCTACGTTCCCTGGTGCTGGCATGAACCGCAACCCGGCCTTGTGGACTTCAACGGCACCACGGATCCGCGCCGGAATCTGGTACAGTTTGCCCACCTGTGCCTTCTCCTTGGACTGAGACTGATCTTGAAACCTGGCCCGTTCGTGGACGCCGAATTGCTCGGCGGGGGCATTCCACCCTGGTTGCTGCAGCAACACCCCGAGATCCACGCGCGGCGCGCCGATGATGATGTCTGGTGTCACTCCGACAGCGGCGCGCCGCGCGCCTGCTACCTGCATCCTGCGTATCTCGACGCCGCGCGCCGCTGGATTGCGGCATTCTCGACGGCCATGATCCCGTTCCAGCATCCCGCCGGCCCGGTGGTCGCGGTCCAGGCCGATAATGAGACGCCGGGAGATGGATTGTTGCCCGCCGACATCGGTCTTGATCTGCGCCTGCGCCTCGATTACAACCAGTATGTGGTTGAACGCCTCTGGCCATGGTTCTGGGGACTGGACACGGGGGACGGGGAAGAGCATGCAGGCAGGTGGGAACGCTCAACGGTTGCCGCTCAACGTTCACTGATCTCCCCTCAACCACCACGCGCCCCTGGTTCACCCCGAAGCATTGATGAGCTTCGGCAATGCCTGGCGCTCGAAGTGTTCACCGACTGGTTTTATACCGAGAGCGTTGCGACGATTGTCGCCTGGCTACGCGATGATGGCTGGCATGTGCCGGTGTTCCATGATCGCCTGGCAGCGCCCTGGCAACATTGCGGCACGATCATCGACACCCTCGGGCTGGCGCGTGCCGCTGGCTGGCTAGGCTTCAACGTCTACGCCGAAGATGTCGTGGAACCGTTTGTCGGCGGCGCCGGGTATGCCCTGTCGTTCGAGGAGTATGTGCATTACGGGTTCTGGCTCCCGCGCCTGGCCGCCGATCTGAGCCGGACATACCCGGTCTTTGTTCCGGAGATCAGTGCGGCGCAGGATTTCTACTTCGCCACCCCGCTGATGGGAGGCGCACAGGCGCTCAATGTTTATGCAGCACAACAGGCGCTGCCCGAACATCCGGCGATCGGCGCTTTACCGCGCTGGGCGATGGAAGCACCACTGCGGCCCGATGGCAGTCTGCGCCCGCGGTTCTGGAATGCAAAAACGATCTTTACGCTCCTCGGCGCAGCCGGTGCGGATTTCGTCGCGGCGCGCGCGCCGGCCAGCGTCGCCATTGGTTACTCCCATGTGCCCGAGCGAGTTGCGCTGTATCCAGGGCCGGCCCGGCACGATGCCGTTGCCGGGTGCGACACTGGCCGGCGCGCCCAGGAACTTGCTCAGCGCCTCGTGCGCGCCGGTATCGCCTTCGACGTTCTCGACCTGGACACGGCAACACCTGATGAACTGGCGCTCTACCCGTTACTGCTCGTGCCCTCATCAGCCGTGATTGCCCGTGCCACACAACTGAAACTCTCCGCTTGCGCCAACCTGGCGCTGGTTGGCGAGGTGCGCCCGGCTTTTGATGAATATCTGGATGCATGCAATCTCCTCGTGCCGCATTTCGCGCTTGCACACGGCGACCAGCATCCGGAAGGATCCTCCGTCACACGGGCATCGATTGCACGCCTGCCGGATGGCATCAGTGCCGAGCGTATCGCCGCGCTCATCGAACAGCACGGTGGCAGTGCGCATTATGGCTGGGCCGATGGATCGGATGTTGACGTCACGGTGCGCCATGGCTCACGGTATACCTACATCTTCATCGCGAACCGACGGGCGGAAGCCTACAGCGGCACACTGACGTATCGTGTCGCCGATGGCTCGTTGCAGCATCTGCACGTCGGTATCGGTGGGCCGCGCATTGGCATTGCAATCCTCGACGGCGATGATGTTGCCGGCTGCGCAGTGGGCGGCGATGCATCTGAGGGCGCATGGCTCATCCGAGGGATGCGCTCGAGCATGGTGTTCAATGGCGGCGCCGGTGTCATCGCGCCCTGTGGTCACGGCCTGCGTTTCTCAGCGCCACATAGCGGGCGGTTCCAGGTCCGGCGGCCACAGGGCTGGGACGGCCTCGTGCCGTATCGCTTGATGGTGAGTGGTGAGATACTGCCCGCCGCCTCTCAGATTGAAGGCGCCAACCTGGCCTTACCCTACGTGGCTGAGGATGAGCATGGCGTGACCGATAGTTACCTGCTCCTGCCTGCAGGGCCGGCTCCGGCGCCGCTTCACGAGGAACTGCGCACATTGCTTCTGGCGCGCGCGCATATGCTTGGCGACATTGCCGCCATGCCGCCGCCTGATCACAATGGAACGGCACCCACGCAGGCCATTGCTTTCCAGGCGTTTGCTGATACGTCCGGGATGCTCACGGTGCTTGCCGATCGCGCCTTCACCCTCGATGAATATGCCATCGCCTGGCGGCATGCCTCAATTGTGTGCGCGCCGGTCATCAGCGCGCTGGTTCGCGAACTGGCCCGTGCACGCGGCGAACGCCTGGCAGGTATGCTCGATGAGGCACGCTATGCGGCGATCGAGGCACGGCTCTATGCAACACTGGAGGCGGCGGCGCGCGCCAGTCTGCGCCCCGATCAGGATTGACGACATTGCTTCACCCTGTTCCCGCAATCATTGAAGCGCCGCTCAGCGAGCTTACCGATCGCCGGTGTGTGGCACTGATCGCAAGCGGCCCTGCGCTGGAGGCCGCCAGACGCGCCGGCCTCCAGCTACCGGCAACCTGGAGCGCCGAACCGGGCGAGGCGACCGAAGAGGGATTTGAATACCTGGCCCGCACCGTTCCTGCGGCGTGCGAGGTTGTCTACGGTGTTGGCGGCGGGCTGGCTGCCGACGCGGCGAAGTATGTCGCCTGGCGGCGTGGCCTGCCACTGGCGCTGGTCCCGACCGCACTTTCGGTGGATGCCCATTTCACCTGGGCCAGCGGTGTGCGGCGTCAGGGGTGCGTCATCTATCTTGAAACCGGTCCGGCCGCAACCGTCTTTGCCGACCTGGCATTCCTTGCCGCCGCTCCGATTCATATTCGCGCCGCCGGCATCTGCGACCTGCTATCGATCGCTACCGGCCTGCACGACTGGCGCTATGCCGAAGAACGTGGCATGAACCCACCGGCGCAGCGTTACCTGCCGTGGGTCGCGGCTGCCGCGCAGGCGATCCTTGATGGTGCAATCGTCGTCGCCGAAGCGGCCGGTCGCGGCGATCCGGCAGGACTCCGTGAATTGATGCAGTTGCTGGCGCTGGAAGTGCAACTCTGCAACCTGATTGGCCATAGCCGGCCGGAAGAAGGCTCCGAGCATTACCTGGCCTATGCGCTGGAGGCGAACCCGGCGATCGGCGCCGACCACGCCCACGGAGACCTGGTGGGGCCGGCGATTCTGCGCGCCGCGGCCTGGCAGGGGCAGGACATCGCGCCGTTGCAGCGGGCGATGCGCCAGGCCGGCGTTCCTCTCGACCGTGTGCCGGAGGCGGCGATGATCGAGACGATTGCATCGTTACCGGCGTATGTGCGGTGGCATCATCTTGCTTACAGCACGGCGCATGATTTGGAGATACCGCGCGGCACCGGTGATCGCGATGCATGACGGATACACGGCGCGGCACCGGTGATCGCGATGCATGACGGATACACGGCGCGGCACCGGTGATCGCGATGCATGACGGATACACGT